>NZ_JBIAMW010000016.1:0-155861 GCF_042874315.1 Nocardia sp. NPDC004068 | reverse complement strand
GGGCCGGTTGACTCCGATCGAATTCGAAACCATCATGTCCCCAGCAGCCCGACAGGCTGCCTAACCACTGTCACCCAAACGTGCAGCAGCCCCCACTGCGGGTGGCTGATGACGTTCATCCCGGGTGGTAACTTCACAAGGGGCGCATAGGGTTTGGGTGTTCAAGCTATTGAGCCTGGTCCCACAACGCGCGCAGTAGCGCTGCGGCTGCGGTCCCCTACTCATGATCGCCCCTGCTTCCGGTTTTACTCGGTTTTTCCTACCTTTACCTGGACTTTTGCCCCCGCGCCCTCGGTCCGGTGACCCTACCAGCGCTTGACAGGCGACGCTATACGTTTCATACATACCCCGAATACCCCCTTGTCGTGGCCCTTTTCGCCCCAGAACCCGACCCTTGGGCGGTGCACGAAAACCTTGCCGAGGAAAGGGGTAGGCCGTGGCGTTGTCCCTCGTAGTTCCCATCTTTGGTCCGCCAGCAGCAGGCAAAACGACGCTGACGATGCAGCTCGGATCGGCACTTGGGCGCCGGGTGTTCCGGCTGCGTGAGCATGTCTCCCAGGAGGTGCTGGCCGCAACGGCGGTGACGCCGGAGCAGTTGGGGTGGATCGACGATTACACCGTCGCCGCAGCACTCCGCTCCTATTTCGAGACCGTCAATGCGGACCCCGAGGTCCAAGCGGTGCTGCTCGACAATTTTCCCGGTTCCGCTGCGCAGGTTGATCAGCTGCTGGCGATCCTGTGGTCGCTGACGCCCTGCCACATCGAGGCCATCGAAGTGGTGACTGACGTCAAAACGCTCCGGCAGCGCGCCCGAAACCGGAAGGTCTGCCACCAGTGCGAGCGTGACCCGATCAACGATCCCCGCTTGCCGGCGATCCCGAGCGATGCGGACCCGTGGCAGTGTGGCCGGTGCGGAGGTCTGCTTCATCCCAGACGCGGCGATTCACCGCGGCTGTTCAAAGCGCGCATGCAGCGCTACCACCAGGCGGCAGTCGGCATCCGCGATGCCTTCGCCCGTGCCGACGTCACTGTCACCCAGTGTGAAACCACCAACACCATCGACGGGGCAGCGAATCTGCTTGCCCCGCTGCTTATCTCCCGGAGCGCACCACGATGACGACCGTCGATCTGCCCACCCCTGGCCTGCGAACCAACAACGACGGCTACGGCCATGCCCGCATGCCCCGTGGGGCCGATGTTCCCGAACCGGACCGGATTGACCGCGTCGCGTACGGCCGGTTCCGCAATGTCTACCTCTACATCACCGAAGCCTGTCAGTTGCGCTGCGAGCACTGCTACATGGGTGAGCGGTTGGAGCGGGCCTCGAAGATGCCGCTGCCGAAGATCGTGGACACACTCACCACCTGGCGCAAGCTCGGCGGCAGCAAGCTCACCATCCTCGGTGGAGAACCGACGCTGCACCCGCACTACTGCGAGGTCATCCGGCTCAGCAAGAAGTTGGGCTACGAGCATGTCATCACGACGACGAACGCCCAGAAACCGGCGCTGCGCCGCTTCCGGCAACTCGCCCCGGACGATTTCGCCTACGTGCAGGTCAGCCTGGACGGTGGCAGCCGCGACACCCACGATGCGGTGCGTGGGAGCGGCACGTTCGATCAGGCGATGGAGACGACGCGCGAACTCTGTGAGCGCGGTTTCGACACCCGCATCATCTGCACGGTCAACCAGGCCAACGCGCGAGATGTGTTGCAGCTGCTCGACATTGCGGATGTGCTCGGCGTCAGCCTGGTGAAGTTCCATGTCTTCTCCACCATCGGGACCGGGCACGGCAACCCGGAGCTGGCGATGACACCACCGGAATGGGTGGCCTTCTGTGATCAGCTCAATATTGTTGCGCCGCAATACAACACGCGGGTGTGGTACCAGCCAACGTATGCCCGGCGTGACCAGATGGAGCGCTACGCCGCCGAGGGCTACCAGGGGTGTATCGGCCGGACGCTGGACCGGATTTCGATCTTCCCGGATGGCCGCTGCTACGTCTGCTCCTACCTGTTCGACACCGAGCTGCACTTCGCTCAGATGGTCGACGGTCAGGTGCAGCTGAATCACGGGGTCAATGAGTTCGACCTCTTCACTAGCGCGCTGGCCGAAAGCTCCTGCGGCGGCTGCAAGGCCAGCGCCTGTCAGGGCGGGTGCCCGGCCGAGGAAGTGGTGATGGGCCAATCCTCGTGCGTGGCCTACGACGACATCGTGCCGGTCTGCCGGTTGTGGAAATCCAGCGCCAAACCCGGAAGCGAGCCTGCCTGATGGACACCATGGAAACCCTGGTCGAGAGTCTTCACGACCTGGACTGGAACGACATCGACCAGGTGGCAACTGTGTGCGGTGACGTGCTCGATCGGCTCGCCGCGGATCGAAGCATCGTCCGCACGCGGCTGCTCAAGTTGGTCGATTCGCCGCAATTATTCGGCCTGTGCGAGCACTACGACATCCTGGATAAACTTGTGCTGCACGATGATCCCGCCGGGTTCCGGGTGCGGCTGCACGTCTTCCTGCCCGGCTACTTCGACCGGCCGCACAACCACCGCTGGTCCTACGCTAGCCACATCCTGCGGGGTCAGTATCGGCATTACCTGTTCGGCAACGCCGAAGTGGACGAGCAGATCGACCCGAAGAAGCTGCCGGTACTGCTGACTCGTGAGGAGCCAGTTGGCACGTCGTATGCCCTGCACCACAGCATGATTCACGCTGTCGTGGCCGAACCGCTCACGGTATCGCTGGTGGTACGTGGCCCGGCCGTCAAGGATCGGTTCCTGGTGATGGACCGCAAGACGAACGAAGCATGGTGGCAGTATGGGGCCAGGCAGGAATCCGAAGAAGACGCCAAACGGAAGCGAATGTCACCTGAGCGCTTCGATTGGCTTGGTGGGCAGTTCGAGGAGTGGGGGCTTATATAGTAGACCGGTTCCCGGATTCGGGCACCCACCGCTCTGACGAGGACATCAGATCTCGCCGCCAGCAAAACTATACAGCGTTCACAATAGAGCAATGATGTCATACTGCCATGGTGGAATCCAGGGCCTTGATCCTCCTCGTAATCATCACCGGTATCGCTGCGATAGTCGGGTTCATTTGGCTCGGCTCTTATTTAGCGAGCGAAATTAAGTTTCTTTTTCATCGCTACAGTGCGCTGAGCTGGATCTATTGGCTCACCGTCCCCGCGCTATTGCTATACGCGTACCTCGTCTGGGCCTGGGTGCCGTTGGTGATTGCGGTAGCAATGCCCATCATTGCATTGTTCGTTGACGCGGTCGGCAACACATACGATGAAGCCCACCCCGAACGGCTGCGTCGTCGTTACGGCAAGTAGTTCAACCGAGTGTGGTTGTCAGAAGCGTCAGTTCCGCCAAGGTCGGCAGTGGGGCACCGTGGTCCCGTGCGCACCGCAGTGCCCCACTCGCCGAGGCGAGCAGCATGCTGCGCTCCATCGACCAGCCGGAGCGCAGACCGTAGAGCAGCCCACCTGAGAACGCGGCGCCAGCGCAATGGGTATGCCGCACATTCACCGGAAAGGCGGGTACGGCGATCTCCTCCGTGCCGCTGACGGCTACGGCACCGAAGGCTCCAGCCGTCACCACCACCCAGGCCGCGGCCGTTTCCGCCAGTAGTGATCGGGCGACGGTGAACGCTTCCGCGTGGGCACTGTCATCGACGTTGGTCTGGATCAGGAGCTTCTCGTAGCCGGCCGCCGCGGATCGAATCCCATCCGATAGCGGCGATCCGCCAAGGTTGACGAGCACCGGCACCTGCGCCGCACGCGTGGCTTCAATCACGCGCACAGCCGCCGTCTCGATGAGCTGGTAGGCATCGACGTACACGAACGATGCAGTGGCAATCGGTGACAGGTCGACAGCGGCGAGCTGTTCCACCACACCCGGCAGATGCGCGAACCACGTCCGGGTGTGGTGGCCGTCAGCAATCACCACGATCCACGGCGTGGTGACGGAGGTGGCGGACATAGCGGTCGTGGTGACATTGCGGTGCTGCAGCCACGTTCGGACAGTCCGACCCTCCCGGTCATCGCCAATTGTGTTGGCTACGAGAGTGGTTGGTGCATGCAAAGCCGCTAGCACCGCCGCGGCCATCGGGCCATCGGCAGCGATGGACTGCTCGGTTGCCCGAACCTCGGCACCGTGGTTGGCAACCGGAAACAGCGGCACGCTCCAAAGTTCGGCCAGGGCAAGATACGAGACACAGACGATCGGGCCGTGAGCACGCGCCGCCATCACGACTACCAGCCGTAGATCGAGAAGGGCGTGCTCTTGGCGATGTGCTGCATGGCCTGGCGACAGTAGCCAATCATGTGGTCCGGCAACGCATCTGCCGCGAACCACTCAAGCGCGCTGCACTTGTCCGGCTCCAGGTTGGTGGGTTCACCCTGCCAGCTGCGCACGGTGAAGAAGAACGCCATCCGGCCGCCCGAGGATGAGTTGTGCATGATGTGGCTGAACTGCACATCAGCCGGAGCGATCGTCACGCCGATCTCTTCCTCGGCTTCACGTATCAGAGCGTCGATGACGGATTCGCCGGCCTCGAGGTGGCCCGAGGGCAAATGCCATGCTCCATCTTCAAATCCGGTGTTCTGACGCTGGCCGAACAGCACTTCGTTACCGCGGCGCAGCAGCAGATGGACATCGCCGGTGACCTTGTGCCGCTGAGGTTTGGTTTCGTGACTGGATTCAGTCGTGACGCTCATACGGACGCGTTTCCTTTCATCATGGATGATATGACTGGGAATTTGCTAAACGTCGGGGTGAATCACGCCGAGCCTAATCCCTTCGTGACGTCTGTCCTATACGCCGGACGCATAACGCGGCGAGCCAACGCGGAATAGCCCCTGACCAGGGATTACGCGAGCCTGGACACCATCGGTCCGTCGGTAAACGGCCGAACTGTAAGGGAGGCAACCGGAATGCGCCCCAGGCCGCGTCACATTCACATCGAAAGCGGTGCCCTGACGCTCGATTACCAGGCGGGTGCCGAGCAAGCACAGAACGTAGCAGACGAGCTAGCGAGCACATTCACAGAGTTGGACCTAGCGGTCACGATCGACGATGACGTTCGTCCTGACTTGCCGCCGCTTCCTTGCGGTGAGTTGTGGGGATAGCACCGAAAAATGCTGCCGCTCAGTGAACATTGAAGGGACGCTGTTGCGCAGGGAAATTGATTCACTGCCTCGCGACATTGTAGAGACCGACCCCTTAATCAGGCGTCGAGCAGCCGACCACGGAAGGCTGTTTCGGTGGGGCGGGTGGGGCTCGAACCCACGACCAACGGATTATGAGTCCGCGGCTCTAACCGACTGAGCTACCGCCCCCGAGGCGACCTGTGAGCTTGGGCGATGGTACCGGGTCCACCCGGCTGCCGCCTACTCGGCGGGTCGGGGCGATAGGGTGAGGCTACGGAGGGGGCGATGGGAGGAGCGTCCGGTGAGTCTGTTCGGGAACGTGCTGAAGGTGCATCAGTGGGTGTACGAGCGGTCGAAAGGGTGGGTGGGGCACCGGGTTCTGTTCGGGAATCCGACGCTGTTGCTGCACACCGTGGGGCGGAAGAGCGGGCAGCCGCGGACCAGTGCGCTGACCTATGCCGAGGACGGGGAGAGTTACCTCGTCACCGCGTCCAACGGAGGAGCGGCGAAGCCGCCGGGGTGGCTGGCGAATGTGAAGGCGAAGCCGGAGTGTGAGATCAATGTCGGGCCGAAGCGGATCGCGGTGACCGCCGCGGCCACCTATCCCGACGACCCCGACTACGCCCGGCGGTGGGCGTTGGTGGACAAGGTGAATCACGGCCGATACACCCAGTATCAGAAGATGACCACGCGCCCCATCGCCGTCGTAGTGCTGACGCCCCGCTGAGTCAGACGGTCAGGATCGTCCGGCCGACAGCGGTCCGCGATTCGATGGCGGCGTGGGCGGCGGCGGCCTCCTCCAGCGGAAAAGTCTGTCCCACAACGACTTCCAATCGCCCCGCCGCCGCCTCGGCCAGCGCCTTGCGACCGAAGGCCCGCCAATCGGCGACCCCCTGCGTGAGATCCATCAACGAGACGACGGTAACCCCTTGCGCCGCAGCCTGTTCCGTATCGGTGAACCCTCCCGCGGCATTCCCGTACCCGATGAACCGCCCACCCCGCACCAGCGTCCCCAACGCCGCTTGCCCGATCTCCCCACCGGCCCCGTCCAGCACGAGCCCCACCTCCCGGACCCGCTCGGCCCACCCGTCCGACCCGTAATCGACGACCTCGTCCGCCCCCAGCCGACGAGCCAGCTCGAGCTTCGCCGCACCCCGCGCCGCGGCGATCACCCGCCCCCCGCCGGCCTTCACCAACTGAATCAGCAACGCCCCCAAGCCCCCACCGGCCGCCGTGATCAGCACCCGCTCCCCGGGCCGCACCTCGGCCTTGGCCGCCACCGCGGTCGCCGTGCGCCCGTCGTGCACCAATGCCGCCCCCTGCACGACACTCAACCCCTCCGGCAGCTCGTCGAGCGCCTCCGCCGACGCCAACGCCCGCTCCGCGTACCCCCCGGTCGGCACCCCACCTCCGATCGCGCTGGCCGCCGTCCGGGTCGCCACCCGTTTGCCGACCCACCCCGGATCCACCCCGGGGCCGACCGCCGACACCACCCCGGCCACCGCGCCGCCCGGCACGTACGGCGGCTCGACCGGGAAGAAATCCAGCCCCCACCCGCTGCGCAACCGCACATCCAGGAACATCACGTCCGCCGCCGAGACCCCCACCACGACCTCACCCGGCCCGGCCACCGGATCCGGCGCCTCGCTCACCACGAGCACCTCCGGCCCACCGAACGACTTCGCCTCGACCACACGCATTTTCGGCCACATCCCTTCCTCGAACGATTACGAGGACCAGCCTCCAACCTGAACCGAACTTCAGGTCAAGCCGGTACGCCGGGTTGGTTTCGAGCAAAAACATCGCTACTATCGGACACGAGGGGAGTACTTCCCAAGCGTCATGCCGGTCAGTACGGATTCCGCCATCGGAGTCCCCGGGTGACCGCCCGATCCGGGCGAAGGAGACCTCGGGCGACTTGTCGTACCCGAGGAGATCTATGACCACGCACCTGTCCGCGGCCACGCTGCACACGATCGGCTCCCCCTGGTTGTGGGCGGCGACCATCGCCGGTGTGCTGGTGCTGCTGGCCCTGGATTTCGTGGTCACCCACAAACCGCACGAGGTCTCGATGCGCGAGGCCGTCGGGTGGACGGTCTTCTATCTGGCGCTGCCGGTCCTGTTCGGGCTCGGCGTGTGGTGGGCCTACGGCGGCACGCCCGCCACCGAGTTCTTCACCGGCTATCTGCTGGAGAAATCGCTGTCGGTCGACAACCTGTTCATCTTCATGCTGCTGCTGTCGGCCTTCGCGGTGCCCGCGGCCCTCGCCCAGCGGGTGCTGCTGTTCGGCATAGTGGGCGCGTTGGCGTTGCGCGGCATCTTCATCGCGCTCGGCGCGGCCGCGCTCGCCTCGCTGGACTGGGCGTTCCTGTTGTTCGGGCTGATCCTGCTGGTCACCGCGCTCAAACTGCTCCGGGACGCCGTCCGCGGCGAGGAACAGCAGGTCGACATCTCCTCGATGCGCTCGGTCCGGTTCATGCGGCGTCTGATGCCGGTCACCGACGATTACCGTGGCACGCGCATGACGGTGCGCGAGGCGGGCCGCCGAGCCCTCACCCCGCTGGCCCTCGTGGTCACCGCGGTGATGGCGACCGACCTCGTCTTCGCCGTCGATTCGGTACCGGCCGTGTACGGGGTGACGGGTGACCCGTACCTCGTCTTCGCCACGAACGCCTTCGCGCTGCTCGGCCTGCGCGCGCTGTATTTCGTGCTCCAGGCGGTGCTCTCGCGGCTGGTCCACCTGGCCTACGGGCTGGCCGTCATCCTGGCGTTCATCGGCCTCAAGCTCGTGCTGCACTGGGCGCACGAGGTGTGGTCCGGGGTGCCGGAGATCCCGACGCTGGCCTCGCTCGGCGTGATCGTGGTGACGCTGGGCGTGGTGACGGTGACCAGCCTGCTGGCGACCCGCAACGGGGACGACGAGGACAACACCGTGACCGGGGCCGCGCTCTAGGTCAGCTTCACCCGCGCGGCGATGAATCGGTGCAGTCCGGGCGCGAAGCGGTGGAAGTGGTATTGCAGGTGCGCCTCCGGCGTCACCGGAACCACCGCCTGCCCGCGCTCGACGGCCCGCACGATCTGCCGCGCGACCTTCTCCGGCCCGTAACTCCGCAGCCGGTACAACCGGTCGTACTCGGCCTGCTTGCGCGCCTCCTCGTCGGCGGACAGCCCCGAGAAACGGGTCGCGGCAACGATATTCGTCGCCACGATCCCCGGGCACACCGTGCTCACGCCGATTCCCTTGCCCGCCAACTCCGCTCGCAGGCAGTCGGAGAACATGAACACCGCCGACTTGCTCGTCGAATAGGCGCTGAACCCGCGCTGCGGCGTATACGCGGCCATGCTGGACAGATTCACGATGTGCCCGCCCAGCCCGCGCTCGGCCATGGCGGCCCCGAAGGTGCGGCAGCCGTTGACCACCCCGCCGAGATTGACCCGCAGCACCCGGTCGAACTCGGCGGCGGAGGTGTCGAAGAAGTCCCCGGCCTGGCCGATCCCGGCATTGTTGACCAGGATGTCCGGCACCCCGTGCGCGGCGATGACCGCCGCCGCGTGCTCGGCCATCGCCGCCTCGTCGGACACGTCGACCGCGTAGGCGTGCGCGATTCCCCCGGCGGCGGTGACGAGTTCGGCGGTCTCCTTGGCCGCGTCCAGGTTGATGTCCGACAGCACGATCTCCGCGCCCTGGCGTGCGAACGCCAGAGCGGTCTCCCGGCCGATCCCGCTGCCGCCGCCGGTGATGACCGCCAGCTGGTCCTCGAACCGCCCGCGCTCGCGCCCCACCTCGGCCCGCCGCAGCGCGCGCGGCGCCTCGCCGCCGCTCACCGCCTGCGCGAATTCCGTTGTGGCCGTGGCCAACAGCTCCGGATGCGAGAACGGCAGCCAGTGCCCGCCCGCGATCTCGCGCCGCCACAGCCGCGGCGCCCACCGCTGCGAATCCGCGTACCCGGCCGGTCGCACGGCCACGTCGCGGCGCGCGATGATCAGCTGCACCGGCACCTCGGTGCGTCGCTCGCGCGGATTCAGCAGGCGCGGAACGATATTCGCGCGGTAGATGCGCATTCCGTCGAAGAAGTCCTCGCGGAACGTCGGTCCCAGCCGGACATTGCCGGGCGCGGTCTCGTTCATCAGCCCGACGAACCGCTGCCACACCTTCTCCGCCGACAGCGGCCGCAGCACCACCCGCGGCACGCCGGGCGTCATGAACAGGAATGTGTACGCCGACGACAGCAGCTGCGTGAACGGCCCCCACACCGCGCCTCGGGAAACCCTGTCCCGCAACCACTTTCCGAGATGATCGAGATTGGGCCCCGACACCGAGGTGAACGACGCGATCCGCTCGACCGCGCGCGGCTCGCACACCGCCTCCCACGACTGCACCGAACCCCAGTCGTGCGCGAGCACGTGCACCGGCCGGTCCGGGCTCACCGCATCGGCCACCGCGAACAGATCGGCGGCGAACTCACCGAGCCGATAGTCCGCGGTGCGCTCGGTCCGCGTGGAGCGCCCGTGCCCGCGCGTGTCGTAGGCGACGACGTGAAAACGCCCGGCCAGCAGGGGAATCACGCGATCCCACAGGTGATGGTCGTCGGGCCACCCGTGCACCAGCAGCACGGTCTCGGCGCTCGGATCGCCGTATTCGTAGACGGCCAGCTCGAAGTCGCCACTGCGGACGACGCGCTCGGCCTCCGGCGCGAGGATCCGATCGGTCACAACGTTCTCCTTCACAGGTCCAGCACCAAATGGTCACCGCCGCAGCGGGATACGCAGACGAGCATGTCGCCCGCGGCGCGTTCGTCGGGGGTCAGCACGGTGTCGCGGTGCTCGACCTCGCCCGCCAGCACCCGCACGCGGCAGGTGCGGCAGAACCCCTGCCGACATGAATAGGCGGTGTCGGGCCGCACCGCCAGAATGCGGTCGAGCGCCGAGCGGTCGGCGGGCACCTCCACGATCTCGCCGGTGCGCGCCAGCTCGACGGTGAACGGCCTGCCGTCGAGCACCGGCGGCGCGGAGAACCGTTCGGAGTGCAGTTCCACCTCGGGCACGTCGCGCACCCCGGCCGCGACGGCCGCGGTCATCGGCACCGGACCGCAGCAGTAGAGCGCGGTCCCGGGCCTCAGGTCGCCGAGCAGGTCGGCCGCCGTGGGCAGGCCGTGCGCGTCGTCGGTGCGGACGACGACCCGATCCCCGAACCGCTCCACCTCGTCGAGGAAGGGAATGGCGTCGCGGCCGCGGCCGGTGTAGATCATCGACCAGTCCACCCCGAGCCGGTCGGCCATGCGCATCATCGGCAGGATAGGCGTGATCCCGATCCCTCCGGCCACGAACCGCACTCGGGCCGTATCGGATCCGTAGCCGGGCGGCACGAACGGGAAGGCGTTGCGCGGCCCCCGCACGGTCACCCGCGCGCCCACCGGCAGTGCCTCGTGCACCTCCAGCGATCCGCCGCCGCCGTCGGGGATGCGCCGCACCGCGATGCGATAACTCCGTCGATCGGCCGGATCGCCGCACAGCGAGTACTGCCGCAACCGCCCCGAGGGCAACTCCAGATCCAGATGCGCCCCCGGCCGCCACCCGGGCAGCTCCCGGCCGTCCGGCGCGACGAGCGACAGGCTGATCACGTCGGTGTCGTGCGCCTCCACCCGCCGCTCGGCGACGGTCAGGGCCAGCCTGCGGTCGTCCACGCGGCCCGCCGGGGCGCGCCGGTTCACCAGCTCGGTCCAGCGGAACCGGGTCTGCGCGACCGCGTCGAAGACGCGAATCGCCCTGTCCCGCCGCCGTTTTCCGTACAGATCGGCGGGCAGCCCGGCCGGGGCGGGGCGACGGACGGTCACGACGCCAGCGCCCGCGCGGCCGGGGACTTCGCCAGATACGCCACCGCCTGCGCGGTCGACCCGACCGACTCCGGCGTGTACCCGGGTTTGAAGACCGACAGCGCGCTCCACAGCAGCGACGGCCCCCCCGGCAACGCACCGCGCCACATCGACCCGAGAATCCGCGCGATCAACCGCGGGTACCCCAGATCGGGCAGCGAATCATCCTGTCGCACCAGGTATTTCGCTCCCCGGCCGACCAGCGCCAGGAAGATCGGGAACACGATCAGCATCAGCGCGCAGCGCCGCACGTATCCGATCTCGAAGTACTCGGCGACGTCGTAGGCCACGAACCGGTGCTCGACCTCCTCCGCGCCGTGCCACCGGAACAGGTCCAGCACCCGCGGGTCGGCCCCGAACCGCTCCAGATCGGCGTTGAGCACCCAGTCACCGAGGAACGCGAAGAAGTGCTCGAGGGTCGCGATGAACCCGAGCCGCTCCACCAGATTCTGGAATTGCTTTGTCGCGTCGGCGTTTTCGCGCGCGCCGAGCGTGGTGCGGAACAGGTACTCCATCTGCCGCACGTAGGCGTCCACATCGATGCCGTGCGCGGACAGCACCTCGTCGAGCACCCCGTTGTGGGTCTCGGCGTGCATGGACTCCTGCCCGATGAACCCGAGCATCTGCTCGCGCAACTTCTCGTCCTTGACCAGCGGCAGCGCCTCGGAGAACGTCTGGCAGAACATCCGCTCACCCTCGGGCAGCAGCAGATTCAGCGCGTTGATCACGTGCGAGGCGATCGGCTCGTCCGCCATCCAGTGCAGCGGCGTATCCCGCCAGTCGAAGTGCACATTGCGCGCGGCCAGGGCCACCTCCCCCGGGTCGATGGTCCGGGCCCGCGCCCGAATGGGAAGTAACTTCATCGGTACTCCTGGTCCAGCTCACACCTACATCGCAGCCATTGCTTCGCGAGCGTAGCAATAGTCTACCAATGCATGCGACTCGGAGTTACAGCTAAGACCGCGGTGTCAGCGCCGCGTCAACGGCCAGCTGGTGGCCTTCCCGTCCGCGTCCACGACCGTGGCCTTGGTGAACACGTGCCCCGGCTCGATCGGCTCGGACAGCACGACATGCACGGGTTTGGTGACGCTGGAGCCCGTGGCGCAGTCGGGGACGCACGTCTTGTCGCGTTCGATGCCGTCCCCCTCGGCCCGGTCGGCGGTCCAGGACGTCCACGCGAGTTGGTCCAGGCGGGCGCCGAGATCGGCGCAGGCGAGGATCATCGCGGCGGGCCGGACGGCCGGTTTGCCGAAGGAACAGTCGATGACTTCCACGTCCCGGGAGGGGGATTGCGCGACGGGGGCGGGGGTGTCGGATCCGCTCGCGCCGCAGGCGGCGATCAGCAGCGCGCCCCCGATCGGCAGCGCGCGGCGGCACATCGAACCCATCCGTCCTCGCATCGTGCAGGCAGGGTAACACCGCCGGACTCAGCGGTCGGTACGTTCCTCATCGGACCCCTGCCAGCGGTCCGACCACTCCCACACGGGATTCAGCGCGCGGCCGAGCGCGGCCCCGGTGGCGGTCAGGCGATAGTTCTTGTTCGGCAACTTCTCCGCCAGCCCCGCGGCTTGCAGGGTGTGCAGGCGCGCGGAGAGCATGCTCGACGAGCAGTTGCCCATCCGGCGGCGCAGTTCCAGGAAGCCCAGCGGGCCGGGCTCGAGCTCCCAGATCACGCGCAACATCCAGCGCTGACCCAGCAGGTCCATGGCCGCGTGCCGGGCCGATCGCGACGGTTCCGCACCGCGGGCGGCTGCCGATTCCCTTGCACTTCTCATTTCGAACCACCATAGTTAGTTCTGAATTAGAAGCGATCGAGTGGGAGTGGGTATGAGTTCGCGACGCATCGTCCTGATCACCGGCGCCTCGCGGGGCATCGGCGCCCAGACGGCCCGGATCCTGGCGGCTCGCGGCGATCACGTGGTCGTCAACTATCGCGAGAAGCGCAGGCGCGCAGAGGATCTCGTGAACGAGATCGGCGCGGCGGGTGGCAGCGCGTCGATCGCGGGCGCGGATCTGTCCGACGCCGCCGCGGCGACGGAGCTGATCGAGTCGACCGTGGCCCGCTTCGGCCGCCTCGACGCGCTGGTGCTCAACGCCTCCGGCGGCCTCGAACAGGGCGCGCCCCCCGGGTACGCCATGGCCATCAACCGCGACGCGCAGGTGCGGCTGACCCGGGCGGCACTCCCCCGGCTGTCCGCGGGCGGCCGCATCGTATTCGTCACCAGTCACCAGGCGCACTTCCACGGCCGCAAGCCCGTCCCCGCGGACTACGAGCCCATCGCTTCAAGCAAGCGGGCCGGAGAGGACGCACTGCGCGCCATGATCCCCGAATTCGACCGCCGCGCAATAGGTTTCACGGTGGTCTCGGGCGACATGATCGACGGCACCATCATCGTCCGCCTGCTCGGCCGCCGCGACCCAGCGGCAGTGGCAGCGCGAACCGCCCACGGCCCACTCCCCACCGTCCCCGAGTTCGCCACAGCCGTCGCCGACGCCACCACCGCCACAACCGACCCGGGTGCGACCGTCTACATCGGCGGCGCGGATTATCTGGCCTCACGCTGATCAATCCGGCCACCCGAGCCCTCTACCGCCGCGCCGACCAATCCGGCCACACCCGCGACGCGGACCCCCTTGCCGTCGCGCCGATCAATCCGGCCACACCGGCTGCCGCTTCCCGAGGAACGCCGCCATGCCCTCGCGCGCGCCCGGCAGTTGGGCGGCCTCGGCCATGACTGCCACCGCGATGGCGTAGGCGTCGGTCTCGGGGCGGTCGAGTTGGGCGTAGAGGGTGCGTTTGCCCAGGGCCTTGGACGCGCGGCTGCCGCGTGTGGCCCGGCCGAGCAGATCGGCCACGGCCGTGTCCAATTCGGTGTCGGGCACCGCGCGATTGATCAGTCCCCACTCCACGGCCGTGCGGGCGTCGATCGGATCGCCGGTGAGCGCCAGTTCCATCAGACGTTTGCGCCCGACCGCGCGGGCCACCGGCACGGCCGGGGTGTGGCAGAACCAGCCGCCCTTGCCGCCGGGCAGCGCGAATCCCGCGGATTCGGCGGCCACGGCCAGATCGCAGGAGGCCACCAGCTGACAGCCCGCGGCGGTGGCCAGCCCGTGCACCCGCGCGATCACCACCTGCGGCACGTCCTGCACGGTCCGCATCACCTCCGTACACAAGGTGAGCAGCGCCCGTACCCCGGCCGGGTCGCGGGCGGCGACGTCGGCGAAGTCGTGCCCGGCCGAGAACACCGGCCCGGCCCCGGCGAGCACGATGCCGGTCGCGTCGCTCTCGCCCGCCGCGCGGAACGCGGCCAGCAGTTCGGTCAGATGGTCCCCGGACAGCGCGTTGCGGCGGGCGGGCCGGTTCATGGTGATGCGCACGGTGTCGCCGTCCCGGGCGACGAGCAGATGCTGGTATTCCAAGGCGGTCATGCCCGCTACCGTACGGGCCTCGACCAGCGCCGATCCCGGTTTCATACCTCGCGGGGAATTGTCGCCGACCCGCGGGCGGCGAATCCTGAACGCCGTGAACGAGATTCGATACGGATTACTGCTTCCCAGCGGCCAGGCCCAGCTGACGGCCGGCGCCTCGGCGCGCGGCCTGATCGACCGCGTGGTGGACGCGGAGCGGCGCGGCTTCGCCTCGGCATGGGTCGGCGATTCGCTGCTGCGCTCGCGGGTGGAGCCGCTGACCCTGCTGGCGGCGGCGGCCGCGGCGACCGAGCGGATCACCCTCGGCACGGCCGTGCTGATTCCCGCCTACCGCAATCCGGTGCAGGCGGCGCTGACCATCGCCTCGCTCGACGCCCTGTCGGAGGGGCGGCTGATTCTCGGTGTGGGCGGCGGCTTTCCGGGCATCAGCGAACCGGAATTCGAACTGTCCGGGGTGCGATTCAAGACCCGCTTCTCCCACCTCGACGACACCGTGCGGCTGTGGCGGCGGCTGTGGTCGGGCAATTCGGAGCCGTTCGAGGGCGCCGTGCTCCGCTACAACTGGCTGCCCGAATCCCCGCGCCCGCATCGCGTCGGCGGCCCGCCGATCTGGTTGGGCGGCATCACCCCGGCCGCCTTGCGGCGCACCGGCCGGCTCTACGACGGGTGGCTCCCGTATCCGCCCGAGGTCGACGACTTCCGGGACGGCCTGGCCACCATCCGGGAACACGCCGCGACGGCGGGCCGCGACGAAAACTCCGTGACCCCAGCGCTTTTCGCCACGGTCTACGTCGACGACGATCCCGAACGCGGCCGCGCCGGACTGCGCGACTACGCCGAGACCAACTACGCCCTTCCCCTGGAGACCGTCGAGCGTATCCAGGTCCTGATCACCGGTTCCCCGGAAAGCGTTGCGGCACAACTGCGTAGCTACATCGACGCGGGCGCCCGGCACATCCTGCTGCGAATCGCCGCCATCGATCCGGCGTTGTACGCCACCCAGCTGGACCACGTCACCGCCCTGCTGCCCCACCTCCCGGCGGCGGCCACGGCGTCGTCGCGGTGATATCGGTCCGCGTATCGACGCATTCCATCGGCGGCGGGACGGCCGCGATGTCGAAGCGGTGGATCGACCCCTCGGTCTCCGCCAGCGGCCGCCTGCTCCCGCCCCGGCGCACCGCGACGATCTCCGCGGCCACCGCCACGGCGGTCTCCTCCGGGGTGTGGCCGCCGAGATCGAGGCCGATAGGCGAACGCAATTGCGCCAGAGCGGTTTCCGGGACACCGGCGGCCCGGAGCCGGGCCAGGCGATCGGCATGCGTCCGCCGGGATCCCATCGCGCCGACATAGGCCACCGGCAGCCGCAACGCGACCTCCAGCACCGGAACGTCGAACTTGACGTCGTGGGTGAGCACACAGATCACCGTGCGCGAATCCACCACGGCCCGTTCGAGATACCGGTGCGGCCAGTCCACGACCACCTCGTCCGCGTCGGGAAAGCGCGCGGCCGTGGCGAACAGCGGCCGGGCGTCGCACACGGTCACGTGGTAGCCGAGGAACCTGCCGATGCGCACGATCGCGGCGGCGAAATCGATCCCCCCGAAGACGATCATGCGCGGCGGCGGCACCCGGCACTCGACGAAATACGTTGCGCCGCAATCCATCCGCAGCCCGCTGGCCCCGGCCGCGAGCATCTCCCGCGCGACGCCCACCACATCGTCGGCGAACTCCGCCCCGATCCGCCAGTCCGGCCCCACCGCCAGCGCCGCACCGGTATCCGTGTCCCGCACCAGCGCGACCGGGCCGTCGGCGCCGAGGAATGCCTCGATGCCGGGCCACTGCTCGCGCCCGACCGGCTGCACGAGCACCTCGAGGACACCGCCGCAGGTCAATCCGACCGCGAACGCGTCGGAATCGCTGTAGCCGAACGTCTCCCGGCACGTCCGCCCGGTGCGCAGCGCGGCCCGGCACAGCTCGTACACCGCGCCCTCCACGCACCCGCCGGAGATGCTGCCGACGACCGTCCCGTCCGCGCTCACGGCCATCGCCGTGCCCGCGGCCCGGGGCGCGCTACCGGTGACGCCGACAATGCTGGCCACCGCGTACGGTGTGCCCGCCCGCTGCCAGCGCGTCAACTCCTCGGCCAGCTCACGCATGTCCGCACCCCGCCGCGGCGATGATGTCCTGCGGCCGCACCGGCACCCGGGTGAGCTCGCCGCTGCCCCCGGCGGCGCGACACGCGGCGCGGATGGCGGCAACGATGGCCGGGGTGGCCGAGAGCGTCGGCGGTTCGCCCGCGCCGCGCAGCCCGTAAGGCGCTCGTGGATCGGGGTTTTCGAGGATCTCGAGGCGCTGGGCGGGGGTGTCGAGAACGGTGGGGATGAGGTAGTCGGTGAACGATGGATTGCGCACCCGGCCGCCGGTCACCTGGATCTCCTCCATCACCGCCAGTCCGAGACCCTGCACCGCGCCGCCGTGGATCTGCCCCTCGAGCGCCGGCCGGTTCATGATCCGGCCGACGTCCTGCACCGCGTCCAGCGCCACGACCTTCACCAATCCGAGTTCGGTATCGACGTCGACCACCGCCCGGTGCACGCACACCGCGAGCTGAACATGGCTCTCGCCCTGCCCGGTCACCGGATCCAGCGGCGTGGTCGGCCGGTGCCGGAACTCCCGGGTCTCCTCGACGGCCGCCCCGCCGAGCACATCGGCCAGCGCGACGAGCACCGCGCCCGTTCGCGAAACCACCTTGCCGCCAACGATATTCGCTGCCCCGTGATAGCCCTGGGCGGCCGCGAGCGCGACCACCCGCTCCCGCACGGCCACGCATGCCGCCCGCACCGCCCCACCGGTCATGTACGTCTGCCGCGACGCCGACGACGATCCCGCGTCCCCGACCCCGGTGTCCGCCGGATGGATCGCCACCCGCTCGATTCCCAGCTCGGTCCGCGCGATCTGCGCCTCGACCGTGATCAGCCCCTGCCCGACCTCCGCCGCCGCGGTGTGCACCAGCGCGGCCGGTTCGCCCCCGACGATCTCCAGTCGCACCCGCGCGGTCGAGTAGTCGTCGAAACCCTCGGAGAAGCAGATGTTCTTGATGCCCACCCCGTATCCGACACCGCGCATCACCCCCTCCCCGTGCGTGGCCTGCGACACCCCGCCCGGGAGATCGCGAATATCGTTGTGGTCCAACGTTTCCGGGAGCGGCATCGCGCGAAGCCGCCCCAGCATGTCGCGCACGGGCGTCGGCGCGTGCAGGACCTGTCCGGTCACCAGGCGCGACCCCCGCGTCACCGCGTTGAGCTGCCGCACCGCCACCGGGTCCACGCCCACCGCGGCGGCGAGCTCGTCCATCATCGACTCGTACGCGAAGCACGCCTGCACCGCACCGAAACCGCGCATCGCGCCGCAGGGCGGATTGTTGGTGTACACGCCGTAGGCGTCGATCTCGACATGCGGCACGTCGTAGGGGCCCAGGGCCAGCGAGGCGGCGTTGCCGGTGACATTGCGGGTGGCGGAGGTGTACGCGCCGCCGTCGAGCACGATCGTCACCTTCGCGTAGACGAGCCGACCGGCGCGAGTGGCGCCGAACTCGTACCGCAGCCGTGCCGGATGCCGGTGCACGTGCCCGAAGAACGACTCCGCGCGGTTGTACACCATCTTGATCGGCCGCCCGGTGCGCAGCGCCAGCATGCCCGCGTGGATCTGCATCGACAAGTCCTCGCGCCCGCCGAACGCGCCGCCGACCCCGGCGAGGGTCAGCCGGATCCGCTCCGGCGGCAGATTCAGGCACGGCGCGATCTGGGCCAGATCGTTGTGCAGCCACTGGGTGGCGACATAGCAGTCGAGACCGCCGTCCTCGCCGGGCACCACCAGTCCCGCTTCCGGCCCGAGGAACGCCTGATCCTGCATGCCGACCTCGTAGTCCCCGGCCACGACCACCTCGGCGAGCGCCCGGCCCACCGCGAGGTCACCGGCCCGCACGGGCTGATGCCGCACGACGCCGCCGAGCGGCTGCACCCGCAGATTCTCCGGATCCGCCAGCACCGCAACGGGATCGGTGATCGGCTCGAGCACCTCCCAGTCGACGGCGATGGCCGCCAGGGCGCGGCGCGCGATCTCGGGATGGTCGGCGGCCACCAGCGCCACCGGCTCACCCTGATGGCGGACCTCGCCGATGGCGAGCACCGGCTGATCCGCGGTGTGATCGAGGCCGTACACCTTGCGGCCCGGCACATCCTCGTGGGTGAGCACCGCGTGCACGCCGGGCACGGCGAGCGCGGGCGCGGTATCGATCCGCGCGATGCGGGCGCGGGGGTGCGGGCTGCGCAGGGTCGCGCCCCACAGCATCCCGTCCACCCGCAGATCCGACGCGTAGGCGAACTCCCCCTTCACCTTCGGGGCCCCGTCGGGACGCGACGCGCTCTCCCCGACACCGCCGGTGCCGGGCGCGAGCAGGCGGGTGATGCTCATCGGGATCCCTCCTCCCGCAACAGCCGGGCGCGGGCGCGCACTCCCGCGGCGGCCAGTTCGTCCTGTGCGGCCGTGCGCAATTCGCCGTCGGCCACCACGGTCCGGCCGCCGACCAACAGCCGGGCCAGCGGCGGGGTCGGCCCGAACACCAAGGCGCACACCGGGTCCGCGACGGCGGCCCGGAATCCGTCGATCCGCCAGACGGCCAGATCGGCGAGCTTGCCGACCTCGATGCTGCCGATCTCGGTGTCGCGCCCCAGGTTTCGCGCGCCGTCCAGCGTGCCCAGTCGCAACGCCTGTCGCGCGCCGAGCGCCGTCGGCCCGCGCACCGCGCGCTGGAGCAGCACCGCCTGCCGCATCTCCCCCGCCATCGAGGTCAGTTCGCTCGACGCCGCCCCGTCCACGCCCAGTCCGACCGGCACGCCCGCGGCCAGCAGCTCGGACACCCGGGCGATTCCCGCGCCGAGGCGCGCGTTGGAGCTCGGGCAGTGCGCGATGCCGGTGCCCGTGTCGGCGAGACGGCGAATTTCCCAGTCGCGCAGGTGGATCGCGTGCGCGAACCACACGTCCGCGCCCAGCCAGCCGAGCTTCTCCATGTATTCGACCGGCGTGCATCCCATGTGGGTACGGCAGTACCGGTCCTCGTCGAGGGTCTCGGCGAGATGGGTGTGCAGGCGCACCCCCTTGTCGCGGGCCAGGGCCGCGGACTCGCGCAGCAGCGTCTCGCTCACCGAGAACGGCGAGCACGGGGCGACCGCCACCCGCAGCATGGAGTCGAACGACAGATCGTGATAGCGGTCGACGACTTCGGCTGTGGCGGTGAGGATGTCGTCGGTCCGCTCGACCACCTCGTCCGGCGGCAGCCCGCCCTCGGACTGCCCGCGGTCCATCGATCCCCGGCACGGATGGAATCGCAGCCCCACCGCCGCGGCCGCGCGGACCTCGGCGTCGAACAGGTCGCCGCGACCCGTGGGGAAGATGTAGTGGTGGTCGCTGGCGGTGCTGCACCCGGTGAGCGCCAGCCACGCCAGCCCCGCGCCCGCCGCGTCGTGCACCACCTCGGCGTCCATGCCCGCCCAGAGCCGATAGAGCCCGGTCAGCCATTCGAACAGGGTCGCGTCCTGAAACAGGCCCTGGGTGGCCCACTGGTACAGGTGATGGTGGGTGTTCACCAGGCCGGGGGTGACGAGGCAGCCGGTGGCGTCGATCCGTTGCGCGCCTTCGCTTTCCGGCGCGGGGCCGGGACCGAGCGCGGTGATGCGTCCGTTCCCGATCACGATGTGACCGTTCGCGATCTCCTCGCCGACAACCGGTGCGATGTAGGCGTTTTCGAGGATCGTGTCGAACGCGCTCATTCAGCGACCGCCCTTCCGCCGTGCCGCCAGCCGCACGGCGTCGAGGATCTTCTCGTAACCCGTACAGCGGCACAGGTTTCCCGCCAGCGCCTCCCGGATCTCGGCGTCGGAGGGCTCCGGAACGCGGTCGATGAGATCGTGGGCCTGCACGATCAGGCCGGGCGTGCAGAAACCGCATTGCACCGCACCGGCTTCCACGAACGCGCGCTGCACCGGATCGAGGCGTTCCCCGGCGGCCAGCCCCTCGACCGTCCACACCGCGCGCCCGTGCGCCTGCCCCGCCGCCACCAGGCACGAGCAGACCGGCGTGCCGTCCAGATAGACTGTGCAGGAACCGCATTCGCCTTGTTCGCAGGCGTTCTTCGAGCCGGGCAGACCCAGGCGTTCCCGCAAGAGGTACAGCAGGCTCTCGCCCTCCCAGACCCGCTCGACGGTCTCGGTCGAGCCGTTGACCTCCACACGCACCCGCATCACGCCGCCCTCCTCGCCGTCACGATATCGTTCCAGGCCCAGCCCAGCGTGCGGCGCGCCAGCACCGCTAGGGCGTGGGTCCGGTAGTCGGCGCTGCCCCGCACGTCATCGATCGGCCGGGCCGCCGCCGCGACCAGGGCGCCGAATTCACGGAGCGTGGCGTCGGGCAGCGGCGCGGGGGCGTCCCAGGGCAGTGCCTCGGCCAGGTAGCGCTCGGCCGCGTGCGCGCGTAACGGTGTCGGGCCCGCCGACCCGATTCCCGTTCCGGCCGTGCGGGTTTCGGGATACAGGGCGAGCGCGAACGAGCACACGGCGATCACCATCGCATTGCGGGTGCCGACCTTGGCGAAGTACTGCGGTCCCGCGGCCGCGTCCAGCCGGACCGCGCGAATCAGTTCGTCCGGCTCGAGCGCGTTCCGCTTGACCCCCACATAGAAGTCGTCCACGGCGATGTCCCGCGGCCCCCGCGCGGCGGATTCCACCTCGATGGTCGCGCGCGCCGCCAGCAATGCCGGATGACAGTCCCCCGCGGGCGAGGCCGCCCCGAGATTGCCGCCGACCGTGCCCCGATTGCGGATCTGCGGCGAGCCGACGGTGCGGGCGGCCTGCGCCAAAGCCGGAGTCGCCCGGGTCGACTCGCGCACGATCGTCGCGTACGGCACGCCCGCGCCGATCCGTACCCGCCCCGCACTCCGCTCGATCCGGCGCAGTTCCCGGTACCCGTTCAGATCCAGGAGCGCGTCCGGACGGGCGGCGCCGAAGTTCACCGCGACCATGACGTCGGTGCCGCCCTGGATGGGCATGGCCCGGGGCCGCGCGGCCTTGGCCGCGAGCGCCTCCGCCCAGTCGGCGGGTCGCAGAAAATCCATCGGGCCTCCCTCGGTGTCCCCCTGAGTACACTCGCCGCCCGGTCGCGCCGCCACGACCGGAACTCCGAACCGGAGGCCCGTTCCCGCCGCGCCGATTGTGGGTACCTCCAAACGCGATGACGAGCGTGTTAGCGTCGGATTTCATGCGTCTGCATGCCCTGCTCACCATGCCCGACCTCGGCCTGGAGCTGGTCACCGGCGAGGGGGAACTGGATCGGTTCGTGCGCTGGGTCGTCACCCAGGATCTGCCCGATCCGAGCCGTTACCTGTCCGGCGGGGAACTGGTGCTCACCGGTCTGCAATGGCACGACACCCCGCACGACACCGAGGTCTTCGTGGCCGCGCTGGCTCGCGCGCGGGTGGCGGGGCTGGCCACCGGCGACGCGCGGTACGGCGCGCCGCCCGAGGATGTGATCGACGCCTGCCGCCGACACCGGATCCCGCTG
This sequence comes from Nocardia sp. NPDC004068, assembly GCF_042874315.1. Taxonomy (NCBI): domain Bacteria; kingdom Bacillati; phylum Actinomycetota; class Actinomycetes; order Mycobacteriales; family Nocardiaceae; genus Nocardia; species Nocardia sp. NPDC004068. The sequence goes on along the minus strand of NZ_JBIAMW010000016.1, from coordinate 133,796 downwards.
TTCCGGGTGCCCGAGCGGGTGGCCTTCGCGACGGTCACCGAACGCCTAACCCGCCTGTTGTCGACCGGGCGCGCCGCCGACCTGAGCGCGATCCTCGATCGGCATCGGCAACTGGTCGCGGGCACCGGCCTCGGCTCGATCCTGCGACTGCTGGAAAGCGATCTGGGACTTCGCTGTTGGGTGCTCACCACCACCGGCCGCGTGGTCGACGGGCCGGACCGGCGGCCGCCCGCGAACGTCGTGGCAGCCTTCCTCGCGGCCGACCGCCTGCCGCTCGTGCTCGATGTCGAGGAGCGGCGCTTCTCGCTGTTCGCGGTCGACGAGCACGGCACCTCGCGGGTGGCCGACTGGTTGCTGGTCTTCGAGGGCGACTGCGCCGACTGGCCCGAGGAGCGCCGGGCGCTGGCCGGGGAACTCGCCGCGGTGGTCTCGCTCGAACGCGCCGGCCAGGACGATCGGCAGAGCGCGCAGGGCCGGGTGGCCGAGGAACTGATCGGCCTCATCGTCGCCGACGCCAAGCCCGCGGACATCCTCGCCCGGCTGGAACTCACCGGCCTCGGCACGGCCGAACGCTATGTGGCGGTAGCTGCCGCCGCCGATACGATATTGCGCCCCAAGGAATTACGTGCCCTGCTCCGCGAAATACTCTGGGGCACAAGCCCGGCCGCGGGCGTTCTCGAGGGCGAGGCGATCGCGCTGGTGCCCACGGACCGATCGGTGCTCGACCGCGTCCGCGCCGCGCTCGACACGCTCGAACCCGGACTCGGCGGCCACCCGCTCTCGATCGGGGTGAGCGGGGTCGTCGACGGCGAGGGCCTGCGCGGCGCGATCGAGGAGGCCCGCTACGCCCGCCGGATGGCCGCCGCCCGCGACCGCACCGCCGATGTCGTCGGCCACGACGAACTCGCCACCCACATGCTGCTGCTCGCCAGCGTCCCCGACGAGGTCCGCCGCATGTTCCGCCTGCGCCTGCTCGACCCCCTCACCACCTACGACCGGGACAACGGGGCCGACCTCGTGCACACCCTGCGCACCTTCCTCGAGACGTCGGGCTCGTGGACGCGCAGCGCCGAACTCCTGCACGTCCACGTCAACACTCTGCGCTACCGGGTCACCCGCATCGAGGAACTCACCGGCCGCGACCTGTCCCGGCTCGAGGATCGCGTCGACTTCTTCCTGGCGCTGGCCCTCCCGTAAGCGCCTGCGGCCGTTCAGTTTTCGGCTAGCCCTCGACCAGCTCGGCCAACCGGTCCAGCGATGCCCGCAACTTCTCCGGGGTGGTGGCGCGGGCGCGGACGAGCCGCTTCTCGTCGGTCAGGCGCGTCCAGTCGTAGGTGTGCCGGACCAGAGTGCGGCCCTCGTCGAGCGGTTCGAGTTCCCAGCGCCACAGGTGACCGGGCGGGGTGGCGCCGGGTTCGGCGGGACGCCAGGCGATGAGGCGGCCCTCGGTGAACTCCTCGACGTGGTTCTCCCGTACCGCGCCCACGGTCAGGGTCGTGCGGAACACCTCGCCCGCGGCCCGCACCCGTTGCCCGGCCGCGGCCTCGGCGAGATTGTCGTTGCCGTCCCAGCGCGGCTGCTGGGCGGGGTCGGCGATCAGTTCGAAGATCGTTGCGGCGGGCGCGGCGATCTCGCGCTCGGCGCTGGCGATTCGGTTCTCCTCGGTGCTGTCGGTCATGCGGTGATCGAAACATTCGCCGGGCCCGAACGCCACCCCGGGGGATACGCCACCCCTGGAACAACGATCGAAACATTCGCTTGGCCCCGAACGCCGCCCCGGGAATAGCGATCGAAACATTCGCTTGGCCCCGAACCGCCGCCCCGGGAATAACAATCGCCGCGGTACGGGTTGGCCGAGAGGTGAATGCGGGGTTCACGGTCGCGGGCGAGCACATCCTGTGGACCGATCTGGTGGGCAATATCGCCTCGCTGGCCGTGGTGTGGCTGGCGATGCGCAAGACCCTGTGGACGTGGCCGGTGCAGTTGGCGGGCGCGCTGTTGCTGCTGGCCGCCTCGATCGACGCGCACGTTCCGGGCAACGCGCTCAAACAGCTGCTGTTCTGCGTCCTGGCCTGCTACGGCTGGTTCACCTGGTCGCGCGGCACCCGCGACCGGCACGATCTACTCGTGCGCCCGGCCACCGCCCGCGAACGACTGTTCCTCCTCGCGGTGCTCGTCGTGGGCACGATCGGCGTGGCCGAGTTGTTCGTGCACCTGAGCTGGCTGCACATCGCCTGGTCGCCGTGGGTGAACGCCTACATCTTCGTCGGCAGCGCGGTCGCCACCTTCGCGCAGAGCCGGGCGCTGGTCGACTTCTGGATCATCTGGATGCTGGTCGATCTGGCCGGGGTACCGCTCGCGTTCAAGTCCGGGCTGTACGTGTCGGGCGCGGTGTACGGGTTGTTCTTCGTTCTGGTACTGCTCGGCTTCGCCCGCTGGCGGCGGGAGTACCGCGACCGGACCGCTTCGCTCGCAACGGTTTCCGCGGGCCGCTGAGCGACCCGCGGATCGGCCTGCGTCACAGGAGGTTCCGTAGCCTCAGATCGGTCGCGTACTTCTCGATCAGCGCCCGGTCGAGGTGCGGGATGTCGCGATCCGCGCCGAGTTCGGCCGCCTGGACGGCGGCCTGGAACTTCTTCGCCGGGAGCAGCGCGCCCCGGATCGGCGGCGCGGGCCGCCGATAGGCGTGCAGCAGCGGCAGCACCGAATGCTGTCGCTGCCGCTCGGGCAGGGCGCGCAGCGCGATCTCGAAGCGGGACAGCCAGTCGGCGTAGTCGTCGAGGCGTTCGATGGGATGGCCCGCCTCGATGAGCCAGTCCACGAATTCGTCCAATCCGAGCCCGTCATCGTGCGGGTTGAGCACGTCGTAGGTCTCGTAGCCGGAATCGGCCCGCGCGCCGAGCGTGGCGATCGATTCCGCGGTGAAATCGGCGGGCAGACCGTCGTAGTGGGCCCGTTGCCGGTTCCCGTCGGCGTCGAGCCGATAGAACGACGTCGGCGCGATGCCGGTGGCGAGCACGCTCAGCAGCAGCCGGGTGAACATGTCGGGCACATTGAGCTGACCCGCGTACCGGCTGTGCGCGAGGATCATGTCCGACCGGAACACCGCCACCGGCAGCCCGCACAGCTCGTGCGCCTCCCGCAGCAACACCTCACCGGCCCACTTACTGTTGCCGTACCCGTTGGCGTATCCGTCGCCGACCGCGCGCACCGCGCTGATCTCCCGGATGTCACCGTCCTCGGTGAACGCGTCGGGCGAAATCTGGTCGGCCACACCGACGGTCGACAGATACGTGACGGGTTTGACGGTGTGGGTCAGCGCGAGCCGGATGATCTCCGCGGTGCCCACCACATTCGGCCCGAACAGCTGGGCGTAGGGCAGGACGTGATTGACCAGCGCGGCCGGATGCACGATCGAGTCGACGGTCTCGGCGAGCCGTCGCCAATCCCGCTCCCCCACACCGAGATTCGGCTCGCCGATATCTCCCGCCAGCACCTCGAGGGTGCCCTCCGCCAGTTCGCGATACCGCCGCGACAGCTCCGGATCGCCGGTGTCGAAGGCGTCGTCGAGCCGCGCGCGGGCCGCCGCCGCGTCGCCGCCGCGCACGACGCAGATCAGCCTGCCGCCCGAATCATGCAGGCGCTGAAGCCATTCCAGGCACAGGAACCGGCCCAGGTAGCCGTTGGCTCCGGTGAGCAGCACGGTGCGCGGCTGTTCGGGCGCGCGCGGCAGGGTGGGCACGGCGGCGAGGGTGGCGGGGTCGAGGAATTTGTCCAGGGTGAGATCGGCGGCGCGCGGCCGGGCGGGGTCGGGGTGGACCGACGCCACGGTCGGCCGCGAGCCGCCCGACGCGCGTTCGGCGTCGATGTGTTCCGCCAACTTCCGCAGATCGGTGGCCGCGCTGACGATGACCCCGACCGGCACATCGACCTCGAAGATCTCGCCGAGCAGGTTGGACAGGCTCAGCGCCGACAGCGAGTCCCCGCCCAGATCGGCGAAGCGCGCGTCGGGCCGCAGCTCACCCCCGGGCAGGCTCAGCACGGCACGGGCGGCGCGGGCCACGACCTCCGGCGTCGGCAGCTCGCGAGCCTCCCGGCGCAACGCGGTCAGCTCGTCCGCCTGTTCTGCGGCCAGCTCGGCGTAGAGCCGCTCGAGCCGGTCGCCGTACCGCGCTTTCAGCTTGGGCCGCAACAACTTTCCGATTCCGGACAGCAGCCCGTTGGCCATGCTGAACGGTTCGGTCTCGAGCAGGAATTCGCGCGGGATCTCGTAGGAGTTCAGCTCGGCGTCCTTGGCGACCTGCTGGAGGGATGTCGCGATGACGGCCTTCAACCCGTCCACGTCGGGATGCGCGGCGACGGCCTCGGCGGTCGGGACGATCACGGCGAGCAGATACGCGCGCTCGCTCGACCCGTAGACATAGATCTGCCGGATCAGCGGGCTCGCCGTGAACAGCGCCTCCAGCTTCGACACCGCCACGAATTCGCCCTGGGACAGTTTGAGCACGTTGTTGCGCCGGTCCACGTACACCAGTCGGTCCGGGCCGATTTCCGCCATCACGTCGCCGGTACGGTAGAAGCCCTCGGCGTCGAAGATCTGCTCGTTCAGTTCCGGACGCCGGTAGTACCCAGGGATCAGCGTCTCCGCGCGGACCAGCAGCTCGCCCCGCGGATACGGCTGGTCGGTGGTGAAATAGCCCAGTTCGGGGACGTCGACGAGCTTGTAGTCCAGCACCGGCGGACGTTGCACGACGGTGTCGACCACGATGCCGCCGCCGGTCTCGGTCGCGCCGTACCCGTCGCCGAGGTGCAGGCCCAGCACCGATTCCATGAACGCGTGCATCTCCTTCGACAGCGGCGCGCTGCCGGACAGGGCCGCGAGCAGGCGACCGCCCAGGAAGTGTTCGCGCAGTTCGGTTTTCACCTCGTCCTCGATCGTCGCGCGCTCGCCTCCGGCGGCCAGCCGCTGCTCGACCTCGCTCTGGAAGCGCTGGAAGACCATGTCGCATACGCGCGGCACGAAGAACTGCACGGTGGGTCGCACCAGCGCGATGTCGTCGAACAGCGTCGACATATCGCTGCGCGCCGCGAAATACATCGTCCCGCCCCGGGACAGGGCGTTGACCAGACCGATGCGCCCGGCGACATGGCTCATCGGCATGTACATCAGGCCGATGGTCGGCATCGGGACACGGCCGTCGAGGCGGAAGCCGGTCCGGTCGCGACGGCCGTCGGTGGCGCGCCAGAAGCGGGCGAGCATCGACGCGGGATACATTGCGCCCTTGGGGGTTCCGGTGCTGCCGGAGGTGTAGATGAGCAGGGCCAGCTCGTCGCCGTCCGGCTCGGCGCGCAGCGGGGCACGCGGCAGCTCCCGCCCGCGGCGCAGGGCCGCGTCCAGGGTCTCCACGCGAATATCCTTGTCCGCGAGGCGATTACGGGCGGTTTCGAGCGCGGCGCGGTGGTCGTCGTCCTGGTCGTGGTAGCCGAAGACGAGCACGGTGTGGACCGTCGACGCCAATTCGACGGCGACATCGAGTTGTTCGACGTCCACGGCGAGCACCCGCGGTCGCGTCTCGGCCACGATCGGGCCCAGTTGCGCGAGCGACGCCCCCGCCTGCAACGGGACCGCGACCGCGCCGAGGTAGGTGCAGGCGAGATCGACGATCGTGTAGCCGACGCTCGTGAAGCCGAGAATGGCGACGAAATCGCCTGCCCGCGTAGGCTTCTCGGCATCGTGGTGCCACGCGGCCGCGAGCGCGCCGACCCGATCCCACAGCTCGCGATAGGTGAGGGTGTCGAAGCGTGGCAGCAGCCGCCCGTGGCGACGGCCCGTCTCGTCGGCCACGAACTCGACCGCGCGCTCACCCAGGGCGGGCCGGTCCGCGTAGGCCGTCATGATCGTGTCGATGACCCGCGCGACGCTCAGGTCCGGCGCTTGGACCGCCTCACCCACGGTCTCCACGGGTTGCGCCGCGCGGACCTGCTCGTCCCGAGCCACCAGATCGGCGACCCGCCGATCGAGTGCGGCCAGCAATTCCTCGTTCATCCCGACCTCCCGGTTGTCCCGACTCGCGAGGGCCGACTCCGAGAAACACGAGTACTTCCACCCGCGACAATTAAATTACCGAGCCTAACTATCTCCAGGGTTCTCCGGGTTCACCGGCGATGTCAAGGCAGCGCGCGGGCGCGGCGGCGTCCGGCCCAGTTCATCGCGGATTGTCGGATTCCTCACTCCGTGAGGTATGCACTGTTTGCCCGGACCAGGATCGCCCCGCCAGTTCGCCGAGCAGCCGCCAGGTGCGCGCCTGATCGGCCGGGCCGCCCAAATCCGTTTGCGCCACGAGCAATTCGGTCGCGCCCGCGTCCACATACGCGCGCAGGCCCCGCGCCACATGCTCCTCGTCACCGATCAGCGCCACGTCGGCGGCACGCTCGACGCCCTCGCGGTCGAGCACGGCGCGGTAGGACGGCACGCGCTCGTAGAAGGCCATCACCTCGGTGGCGTGCGCGCGGACCTCCTCGGGCCGGTCCGTCACCACGGCCACGACACCGGCGACGATCTGGAGCGGGCGCGCGGGCCGAGCCCGCTCGAGGTGGGGCACGATGTGCGAACCCAGCGTGCGCGGTCCGGCCAGCAGCGGCAGCACGCCGTCGGCGAGTTCGCCGGTGACGCGCAGCGCCCGCGGTCCCATCGCCGCGACCAGCAAGGGAATGTCCTGGCCGCCGTGCACGGTGGTCGGCATCGGCGAGTGGGCGCGCAGCCGTTCGCCCGCGAAATCGGCGCCGCCGTGCTCGATCAGCTCGCGCAGCACGGTCAGATACTCCCGCAGCCGCAGCACCGGCTTGTCCTCGTCGATGCCGAAGGCGGCCGATTCCGTTGCGGGAGCGCCCAATCCGAGCCCGAGCCGGAAGCGGCCACCGGTGGCGGCCTGCACCGTCTGGGCCTGGTTGGCGACCACGATCGGATGGCGCGGGTTGATCGGCACGATCGACGTCCCGACGCCGATATCGGGGACGGCCCCGCCGACGACTCCGGCCAGGACGAGCGAGTCGAGATCGAAACGCTGACCGAACCACACCGACCGCAGCCCGGCCGCGCGGGCCGCGCGCGCCTGCTCGATCACATCGGTCACGTCGTTTTCCACGCCCGCGCGGGGCCACAGCGATACGCCGAGAGGAACCATGCCCGTGCGAACCCGTAGCGGGCCAGGACGATTCCCGTGGTCGCGACAACTGCCGCTCACCTGCGGGTTTCTCACTATTCAGCGCGCGGGGCCGAGCCGTCACGCGCAGGGAATCCCGCGTTCAATCCGCGGCCCTACCGTCGAGGGGACGAACCTGGGCGGAGGTCTTCATGCTGAACGCGCGGCTGCGAACCGTGTGGCTGGCGAATGTGGCGACGGCGACCGCGGCGGTGGCCGTGGGCGCTGGACCACTGCGGCCGCATCTGGTACATCGCGTCGAAACCGTTGGGGCGCGGCATCATTCGATGATCGCCATGGACCTCGAGGTGGTGACGGTGACGGATCGCTCGGTGATCCTGACCTGGACCACCCGCGAGCGCGACCGCGCGGGGCGGCTGCGGCCGGTGCCCACCGACACCGAGGTCCGCATCGCGCCCGCGGACGCCATCGGACCGGCACGACAGTGCTTCCACGACACCCGGCCCACGCCGTTCCATTACGCGGAGATCGACGGGCTCGAACCCGGGCGGTCGTATCGGTTCGAGGCGTATTCGGCCGGGCAGCGCGCGGTGTCCTCGCGGACCCTGGTGACGCGGCGGGCCGGATCACCGGAGAGCACAGGCGTTTTCACCACGCTCACGCCGCCGCCGGGGCGGCTGCTGCGCACCCTGGCCCTGGCCAACGATCTGCATGTCGGCGAGCGGTCGAGCGGGCTGCTCATGGCCGGGCTGCCGACGGGTCTGCGGCACGACGGCGCCGACCATCCCGAGCTCATGCTCGACTCGCTGCTGTCGGATCTGCGGCTGCCCGATCGCGGCGCGGACAACCTGATCGTCGCGGGCGATCTCACCGACACCGGCACAGTCGACCAGTGCGCGACGGTGCGGCGACACCTGGACGGTTGGGGCGCGCTCGGTCGCGACTACTTCGTCTGCCGCGGCAATCACGACGCGCCGCAACCGGACGACCACTGGGGCGCGGTGTTCCACCGCCGCCAGCGCCTGACCGAGCACACCATGGGCGGGCTGCGCCTGATCGGGCTGGACACCACCCGCCTGCGCGGTTCCGGCGGCACGATCGTCGCCCCGCAGCTGGACCATCTGCGCGAGGTGCTGGCCGGGGATCCGGATCGCCCGACGCTGGTGTTCGGCCATCATCCGGTGACTTCCTCAGCGGCCGTGAGCAATCCGGGCGGTCCCGGTTTCGTGCTGGACCGGGTGACGGCCATGCGTCTGCAAGCCGCCTACCGCGACGCGCCCGGGGTGTTCCTGCACCACTGCGGGCACACCCACCGCAATCGGCTGGGGCGGCCCGACGACGGTATCGAGGTGGAATTCCTCGAGGTGGCCGCCGCCAAGGAGTACCCGGGCGGCTACATGCTGCTGCGCCTGTACGAGGGCGGCTACATGGTGAACTTCTACAAGACCCGTACCGACGCCGCACGCCGGTGGAGCACCCGCACCCGGCGGCAGTACTTCGGCCTGCATCCCGATCACGCGCTCGGCGGCTGCCACGACCGCAATCACGTTGTGCTGCGGGACTTCTCGGGCCTGACCCCGGCCTGACCCGCACCCACCAGCACACCCGCCGTCGCCTCCGCCACGAGGTCGAGCACCCGCCCACACGACGGCAACCGCGGCGGCCCGGCGATCGGCTCACACGCCCAGCGCCACCCGAAGCCGTGATCGGACATCGGCATGAGCACGCGGTAACCGGGGGCGTGCACGATCACGGCCGGGTTTCGTGGTGTCCGCGGCGACGTCCGATCCGGCGGCCCCGGCGCGACGAGGAACGTCCACGCCGTCTCGCGCGGGTTGGCGACCACCGGTGATCGTCCGTCGAGCAGGCCCAGTACGCGGTCGCCGAGATCGGTGGGCATGGTCACCGCCCCGATGCCGGGGCCGCAGATCACCGCCGGGCGGGCGGCCACGAATTCGATCGGCAACCCGTAGCGGCACCGCAGCAGATACGCGACATCGGCAGGGGTGTAACAGGATTCGAACATCGAGCGCCTCCCGGAGCACCAGGTCGTCGGATGGCCCATCCCACCACAGCGGCATTGCCGATTCGTTGCCGAATATTTCCGTCAGATTGCTCTTGAAACGGTTTCGTCCGGTATTTGAGGGTTCCTCCCGATGATTCGCGCTTTCCGCTGTGAAAGTTCCAATGTGCACTTCAATGAGACGATTGAAGGGAGGTTTTCGACAAGGAAGGGACGGTATGAACGCCGACGAGATGAAGCGACACATCACCACGAGCTACGCGGGCCTCCGGGTGGCCGAACATCTCGGGGACACCTTCTTCATCTTCGACCCGGACGGCGACCTGCCCCCGAACTTGCAGATGCCGTTCGCGACCCTGGTGACCGGGGACAACTACGACGCCGTCTCCGCGCTGGGCGACGGCTCGTACCGGCTCAATCTGGGATTGCCCCGCGACCGGTACGTCGCGTTGTTCGGCCCCGCCCCCGGTCACCGGGACGAAAACGGCGTCTACGACACGGGTTTCGACTACGCCGCCCGGGATGTGCTGATGCCGCACCCGGTGTACGCCGGGCAGAACTGGGTGGCGGTGGTGAATCCCAGTGCGGCGACGCTGGATTCGGCCCTGGCGCTCGTCGCCGAGGCGTACGACTTCGCCGCCCGCAAGCACGCCAATCGGGAGGCGCGGCGAGGTTGACGCCCGGTCACGCTCGGGCGGGGAGCGGCGCGGCGAGGCTGATGGGCGATCACGCTCGGGCGGGGAGCGGCGCGGCGAGGCTGAGGGACCATCACGCTCGGGCGGGGAGCGGCGCGGCGAGGAACTCGTCGACGATTTCCGCTGCGCGCCGGTCGAATTCGGCGTAGTGCGCGTCGCGCTCCGCCCCGGCCACGGCGTCGCCCACCACGAGGGTGCCGTCGGCGGCGAGGGTCTGCGTCCGTTCCTCCGCGTCGGGCAGCAGACCCACGGTGGACCGCTCGAAACCGCAGTAGTAGGCGATGCCGTCGTTCAACTGGTTCTCCAGCACCTGCCGCATGGGCTCGACGACGGCGTCCGCGGCGGTGGCTCCCGCCAGGCCCAGCCAGAGGATCCGCTTCCCGGCGAGCCGAGGCTTGCTGCGCCCGTAGGCGAACCCGTAGTTCCACACCCGGTCGATCCAGCCTTTCAGTACCGCGGGCACGCTCATCCAGTACACCGGGAACACCGCGACCACCCGATCCGCGGCGAGCAGCCGGGCCATGTGCTCCCGCGCCTCGGCGGAATAGACCTTCTCCCGGTTCCCCCAATCGGGTTGGTCCTCGATGGTCATACGCGGATCGAAGCCCTCCCGATGCAGATCGAGCAGGTCGACGCGATAGCCCTCGGCCTCCAGCCGGGCGACCGTGCGGCGGGCGATGTGCGCGGTCAGCGAGTCCGACCGGTGATGGGCGAGTACGACGAGCGCGGTTCCGTTGTTCTCCATGCGTCCAGTACAGCGAGCCGCGCGTGGACGATCCATGGGAGGAAAGCTCCGATGCATAGGAGTTCGTCTACGCTGGACGTGGTGGATCCCTTGAGCTCCCTGTTGAACGGCCTGCGCGCCGAGGGTTCGGTGGCCAGCCACGCCGTGCTGCGCGCCCCCTGGACCCTCCGCTTCGCCGACCGCGCACCCCTCACCATGGTGACGGTCCTGCACGGCGGCGGCACCCTGATCCTCGCCGATGGCACCGAACACGTTGTCCGCCAAGGCGATACGGCCGTGGTCCGCGGCCCCTCCCCCTTCCACCTCGCCGACAGCCCCGCCTCCCTGACCGGCCCGCACGAGGCGTACGAGATCTCCTGCTTCGTGGACGATCCCGACTGCACGGCCCGCCACCTCGACGGCATCCACTGGGGCGCCGCCCCCGAGGACACCACGGCCCTGATCGTCGCCGCCTACCGCACCTCCGGCCACCGCCCCGACCGCCTCCTGCGCGCCCTCCCCCCGATCCTGACCGTCACCGACGACCCCGAGATCTGCGACTGGCTCGAATCCACCGCCACCGACGCCACCACCCGCACCCCCGGCTCCCAAGCCCTCATGGACCGCCTCCTCGACTGGGCCCTGGTCTGCACCCTCCGCACCTGGTTCGCGGGCCCCGAAGCCCCCGACTGGATCCGAACCCTCACCGATCCCGTAGTAGGCCCGGCCCTCAAGGCCATCCACGCCCACCCCTCCTCCCCCTGGACAGTCGCCTCCCTGGCCGCCCACGCCGGAGTCTCCCGCGCCCTGTTCGCCAAACGCTTCACCGCCCTGATGAACCAACCCCCACTGACCTACCTCACCGAACTCCGCATGGAGGAGGCGACGGCACTACTCCTCGACACGGACATGACCATCGCCCAGATCGCACGAGCGGTAGGCTACGCGGACCCCTTCGGCTTCAGCGCGGCATTCAAACGCTGGAAGGGCCACAGTCCCAGCGCATTTCGTCTCACCGCCTGAACGGACCGATATGCCCAGCGACTTCCGTGCCGACCGAATCGGCAGCGCCCTGCGCGGCGAGAACCCGACCGTCCTCCGCAGACTGACCGCGGGCTTCGCCGTGATGGGAGACGTGCAATTCCTCCCCGGCTACTGCGTTCTGCTCGCCGACGACCCCGCCGTTCAACGCCTCTCCGACCTCCCCAAGGCCAGGCGACTCGCCTACCTGAACGATATGGACGACCTCGGCGCGGCCGTGGAAAACGCCTGCGCGGGACTGGATCCTGCCTTCCGGCGGGTGAACCTCGAGATCCTGGGTAATGCCGATCACTTCCTCCACGCGCACATCTGGCCCAGATACGATTGGGAGCCAACGGAATTGCGCTCTCTGCCTGTATGGCTTCGTCCACGCGCGGACTGGACCGACCCGCGGTACACCCTCGGCCCCGAGCACGACACCTTGCGGCAAGCCATTGCGGAAGCACTGGATCGGGTGCGCGGAACGGGCTGACGAGACCGCCCGCGTCATCGAGAATCGGGGCATGGCTGAGTTGATACTGACGGCGGAGCGGCGCGAGGAACTGGCCGTACTGCTCGATGACCAGGATCGGCTTCGGGGTGAATTCCCTACGGTCGCACAGTATTTGGATACGGCGTCGGTGCTCCCGGGGACGGGGGACGATCGGGCGGACGGGGCGTTCGACCTTCGGTTGGTGCACTATATGACCGGTGGTCGGGGGGTGAGTGCGAACCCGTACTGGGAGATTGTGGAGGGTTCGGTTTCCGACCGAGGTGAGCGGCGGGTTGTCGACGGGGGGTGCGCGAAAGGTAGTGCGCGACTTGGGTTTGCGCAGACCGTTCTGCAAGGGGCGTACGCGTATGCCATCCCTGCGCCGGAGACCATCGGCTGGATCGCGGGTCTCTGTCGAGGGCGCCGGGTCGTCGAATTGGGTGCCGGGCGAGGGTATTGGGCCGCGCAGTTGGCCGCGGCGGGGGTGGCGGTCGCGGCGTTCGATGCCGAGCCTCCGGACCGCGTTGAGAACCTCTCGTTCCGAGCCACCCCGGACCAGCCGGACGTCTGGTACCCGGTCGACGGCCTCGACCGACTCGGCCGCACCGGCCCGGACGACGTCCTGTTCCTGTGCTGGCCCCCGGGCTGGGGCAATCCGATGGCCTCCCTCGCCCTCGCCGAGTTCGAATCGACCGGCGGCCATACCCTCGTCTACATCGGAGAACCCAAGGGCGGCAAGACCGCCGACGACGCCTTCTTCGACGGACTCGCGCGGCGCTGGGAACTGGTGGCCGAGGATTCGGACTTCGTCTCCTGGTGGAATCTCGCCGACCGCGCCCAATACTGGCGACTACGGTGAGCTGAGGCCGTCGAGAAGCACGCCGACCATGTGCCGAGCGCGGTAGTCGGGGAAGGTGTCGGCACCGATACACAGGTTGCCGATCGCGACCATCAGGTCCAAGGCTCGGACGTCCGCGCGGATGCGGCCCGCGTCGACGCCCGCGCGCAGCAGCCGGTCGAGGACGGGCACCAGGCGCTCCACGAATTCGGCGTGCAGGCTTTCGAATCCGGCCTGGTCGGAGTGCAACGCCTCGGCCAGACCGTGCTTGGTGACGAGGAAGTCGGTGAACCGGGCCACCCAGGACCGCAGGGCCTCGTCGGGGTTCGCGGCAGCTTCGGGAGGCTCGGCGAGCGCGTCGACCTGATGCCGGAAGACGGCGACCACCAGATCGGGGCGGGTGGGGAAATGCCGGTACACCGTCCCCATGCCGACCCCCGCCTCGGCCGCGATATCCCGCACCGGAGCGTGGACGCCGCTGCGCGCGAAGACGGTCGCGGCCGCGTCGAGCAAGGTCTGCGCGTTCCGGCGCGCGTCGGAACGCTTGCGCCGACCGTCCCCGTCCCGCGCCGCATCGACCGATGACATGACGCAACCTCCCACCTTGCCAAGCGGAGCAACGCTCCGTATGTTTGAAGCGGAGCGGCGCTCCGGAACTATTCTTCCAGACCGCCGCCCGGTCTCACCAGCACCCCGCCAGGAAGGGCACGCGCCCATGAATCCCCTCGCCCCCGCATCGCCCGTCGTCTCGGTCGCGCCCATCACGGTGACCACCCCCGATCGGACCATCCCGGTCCGCGTCACCGCCCCGCTGTCCGGCGACCGACTGCCGCTGATCGTCTTCTCACACGGCATGACCATGACAATGAACGACTACGCCCCACTGGCCGGATTCTGGGCCGCGCACGGATTCGTCGTCATCCAGCCCACCCACCTCGACTCGCTCGGTCTCGCCCCGGACGACCCCCGCGCTCCCCTCGTCTGGCGTCTCCGAACCGACGATCTGACCACCGCCCTCGATAACCTCGACACCATCGAGACCACGGTCCCCGGCCTGAGCGGACGCGTCGACCACGAACGCATCGCGGTCGCCGGACACTCGTGGGGCGCGCAAACCGCGAGCGCCGTCGCGGGCGCCCGGGTCGTCACCGACGGCACACCGGGCGAGAGCATGACCGACTCCCGCGTATCGGCCGCGGTCCTGCTGAGCCTCCCCGGCTCCGGCGGCCCCGCCCTCTCCCCCATGGCCATTGAGCACTTCCCCTTCATGAACCCCGATTTCACCGACCTGAAGACGCCCAGCCTGATCATCGCGGGCGACCACGACCACTCGCCACTGACCGTGCGCGGCCCGGACTGGTTCACCGACGGCTACCACCTCGCCCCCGGCGCCACCGACCTGCTCACCCTGTTCGGCGCGGAACACGGCCTCGGCGGCATCCAGGGCGCTCATGACACCCGAACCACCGACGAAAGCCCGGAACGCGTCGCACTGGTCCAAAGAGCCACGGCGGCATACCTTTTGACCGCACTGGGCGTGAATGAGGTTGCGTGGCAGGAGTTTCGAAAGAGCCTGAGGGAAACGAACGACCCGCTGGGCCGAATCGACTCGAAATAGCTGGAACGCCAAGGAAATACGAACGGCCCGCTACCATGTGCACTGGTAGGGGGCCGTGTGACGCTCCCCCATCTGGACTCGAACCAGAAACCTGCCGACTAGCTGAATGGTTGCTACCTCATACAACTTCGGGCAGTCAAGGGAGTATCGAAAGTCGTTGAGGCACAAGGTAAGTACTCGGCAGTTTGCTACTCTTCGCAACTGTGCGCTACCTCGTTCAACTGAGGATGAGTAGCGACTTTTTGGAGACTTACTGGATAGGTTGTCTATCCGCCCCTGACTGCTTCTCCTCCATCTTCCTCATACTGGCCGCCCTCAGCGGAAGTCGGGCGTGTCAAGGATGCCGTAGGCACCGCGTAGCGGACACCGGAGGTGGTCCTTGACTCGTTCGGCTGGAGCGAGACGATTGGGCCATGAGGAAGGTGGGGGATTTCGGTGAGGTACCTCGCTACCCGGTGCGGCTGGAAAGGACGGTGAGCCGCACCGGGTAGCGGGTGGTCCGGGCCTGGAACCGGCGTCGGTGGCGGTTCGCTGTCCGGCGTCGGTGCCGGTGGCCCGGTTGGTGAGGGGGCCGGGATGGCCCCCTCGGGGGTCAGAAGGACGCGTCGATGCCGTCGAGCAGGGTGAGGAATTCCGGGGAGCTGAAGTCCAGGCCGTCGGCGCAGCGCTGGCAGAAGTGGCCGTGTCCGGTGTCGAGAACGGTGGCCTCGGCGAGACAGAAGTCGCACTGGTAGAAGCGGTTGCCGCCGTCGATGCTGATCATGATGGGGTGTCCTTTCCGGGGAAGCGGGTCGATCCGGGCTTGTCCCTTACCGCGGCGGCGGGGCGTGGAAAAGGGTGGGCGATAGCCCATCACGGAGTGACGCGCAGCGCCCTTTGGAACGCCCCGCTGGTGCGGTATGCCTCCGGCGGATCGATCCGCTTGCCCGGAAAGGACACCCTGGTGAGCTGGCCCGACGGCGGCAACCGCTTCTACCGCGGTGAGTTCTGGCTGGGGCTCACCCGTTCTCGACACCGGACACGGCCACTTCTGCTGGTGACCGGCGGCTACGACTGCGGCGCCCCGGAATTCCTCACCCTGCTCGACGGCATCGACGCGTCTGGTGACCACAGCCGGTGGACCGGGCTGGCAGCGGTGGGTGCGTGGTCGACGGCGGGAGGTCGGTCGGGTACGGCTGTCGGCGTGCCCAGCACTGCTCGGTCATCGCGAGAAGCGGCCAGATAGGGAGAGTCGGTGTGCTGCCACGTCGCAAGGCGGTGCCGACGCGCCCAACGGGCCGCGGCCTGCCGGAGCTTGCGGAGGCCGGCCGCGTTGCGCGGTGCCGCGTGGCGGCACCGCTGGGCGGCGCGCCAGCGCCGCCCCTTGATCCTGTATGGCTGAATTCGATCCTGTATGGCTGAATTCGGCAGTGGTGCCCGACTGGGCTACCAGTGAGCGACGACGACGGTCTTGTCGTCATGGCGCTTTGAGCGTGGCTGAAGGAGGCCGTCCGGATCGGTACTGGCCTCCCAGCGGTGGCATCGATCGAGTAGCCGAGCGAGTCCGTCCGAGTCGAGTTCGGCGAAGTCGGGCCACGAGAGGCCAAGAGGGACAGCGGGTTTGGTCACCCCGTCTGTTGCGAGGACAACCCACCGAACGGAATCGAGCGGATAGCTCGCCGTTATGGCGTGCGCTGCGGCCGTTGGATCGGCTTCCGCGATCCAGTAGCCACCGGGCCGGTTGCGTCGTTGGCGCTGGGCTTGCTGAAGTGTCTCGAGGAGCCCGCGGTGTGCTGCGTCGTACCCGGTGCCCGACTTCAGCCGAGCGCGATACTGCCGAGACTCCGGGAGGTGAAGGTCGGCTAGTCGATCGTCGCTGATGACTTCCAGATCTGAGCCCTCGCGCCCGATCGCCACCGGGGTGTCCCCGAGGACAAGGACATCAAGAGCATCGCCATTTTCTCTGACCATGGCGGCTGTACTGGAGGGGGCCACCCCTGACTGAAGTCCCAAGCGGCAGGCGGTAGACCGAATCGCTTGTGCGAGAACAGTTTTGAGGTTGTCTGAACTGTCGATCCGGCTGCCGATTTCAGCGAGTAGCGTGTCAACGTAGGAGCCTGCGGGCGGGGTTCCCGGATCGTGGGAGGTCGCTCCGTCCAAAACCACAGCTGCCGTGTCGGTGAACAGCATCCGATCGTCTCCGGACTGCTCTTGCAGTTGGGCGGCGGCGACCTTCATACCCACTCCCCTACTTTCGATATGGACCGACGATGAGGCGGCTATCGGTGACAGCGAAGGTGCTGTCGAAGTCGCACTCGATCACGCCGTTCACGAACGGCTCATCGGGTTCGAACAGATTCGCAAGGTGCTGATCGAGCCAGCGCGCAACTCCGAGAGAACCGACGCTGGTGATACCCGCGATGTGCACAATCACGCGGCCGTCGTCCTGACGCCGGGAGAAGTAACCGATGTCTGTTCGGGCCGACGTGTCTTGGCGGTAGGGAGACCTGTGCCGCAAACCCGTTCGTACATCGGTGATTGCCCAGCCGTCGTCGTCCCGCTCGAAGCCAAGGATTGGGTCGTGCTCCAGCAACTTTCGGGCGATCGGTGCTGATTTCGGACCGCAGATGATCACGCAATCGCCGTCCGGTGGCTCGATGCGATCGGCATCGATCGTGAATCCCAGGGAGACAAAGGTGAGCCGAGCGAGGGTTGCCTTAACAAGATCCTGAGCCTCCTGGTCGCTCTTGTCGATGATGAACCGCTCCCGGCCTTCCTCGAGGCTGAACCGCTGCGGGATACCAACAGAGACCGGCCCGACTCCGAAGAAGGCACGCTCCGGCGGTGGTGCGGAGGAACGGATTTGGCTGATCCGGCCCTTCGTGAGTCCCAGTTGCTCGCCGATGTCGGAATAGCTGAGCCCTCGCCGATGAGCATCCTCGATGGCCGCCTTCCGAAGGCGCGCTAGCTCGGTGTGGCGCTGCTGATAGAGGGTCATCAACTCCGTTGCGCGACGTCCGCGCCGGATCGGGTCCGGGTCGTTCCGGACCTGTTCGAAGTCGTCAGCAAGTGCCACGAGGGGAAGTTTAGACCCTCTTGACCGCTGCCCCCGGAGGGGCGTATCGTTGGTTTATCCCCCCTAAACCAGCACCAGCAAGAGCCTGGCGATCGAGTTTAGAGGGGGTAAACCGACAAGATCTGACTTCCCCAATTCGAGGAGATGACGAGATGGCTTTGAAGGACATGTGGATTCCGACCGATTTCCGCTCGGTGTTCCCGAAGGGTGTGTTGCTGCTCGGCGACATCGAGGCGCAGATCGAGTTCAGCGAGGACCGCAACGCGCCGAAGCGTCAGGCGCTCGATTTCGACCGGGAGGGCAACGGCTCGGGCAAGCGGTTGTGGAAGGCCACGATCATGGACCGGGCGGGAGGCAAGGCGAACCAGGCCAGTTTCGACATCACGTTTGTTGCTGATCAGGTGCCGGTTCCGTCCGAGCCGGAGGTTATGGACGGCCTGCGTCCGATCGAGCTGGAAGGGCTGCTGCTCAAGCCTCGCGTGGTCGGTAACGGCAATTTCAAGTCGGTCGGCTTCTACATCCGTGCGACCGGTATCAAGGGTGACAACTCGGGAGCCAAGGGCGCGCCGACCGCCCGCGGCGAGAAGGCTGCGTGATCGTCATGGCGTATCTGAATGTGTTGACCGCCAGGTTCGACGGTATCGAGGTGGAGTACAAGCCTTCTCGGTTCTCGGAGCCCCTCGGGGAGAACCTGCCCGCGGTGGTCTATCTGAACCTCGAGGATCGTGGTCGAACGTCGTATCTGGCGTTGACCATCGAGGATGCCCGCGTCCTGGCGGAGCGGCTCCCGCAGATCCTGATGGTGCACGACGCCGCGGAGCGTCTGGCCGCGGAGATGGCCGTGGATCCCGAGGACACCGATTCGGCTGCGGTCGATGAGGCGGGGAAGGCGGCGTGATGTTCGCGCCTGAGCGGGGAATGGTGGCGGCGCGGGTGTTCGCGGTCCTGGTGATCGTGGGCGTCGGCGCCGCCGCGTTCCGCCTGTCGTTCGCCACCCTGCGCGATCTGGCTGTGTTGGCGCATGTCCCGTCCTCGGATGCGTGGCTGTTGCCGTTGATCATCGACGGCACGATCGTGCAAGCCACGGCGGGGGCGTTGGTGTTGGCGAAGTCGTCGGATCGCACATTTTTCGTTCGGGTGTTGATCGCGGGTGCGGTGGTGTCGGTGGCGGGCAACAGCCTGCACGCTGTCGCCAACGGTCACCCGCTCCCGGGCTGGGTGTGTGCGGTGGTGGCGGCTATCGCCCCGATTTCGCTGCTGGTCGATACCCATGGTCTCGCGGTGCTGGTCCGTGCGGCTCAGTCCAGGCGGGAACCTGTCGCGGTGTCGGTGCCGGTGGGGGAGTCGGTGAATCCGGCTGTGCCCGAACCGGTCTCGGCTCCCGATCCGGCCCCGGCTCCTGCTACTCCTCCTCCAGCTCCTGCGGTGCGGAAGCGGCGTGATCCGGCGACGGTGGCGAAGGCTGTGGAGCTGCGCGGTCAGGGGAAGTCGTTCCCAGAAATTGCTGCGGCGCTGAAGGTCTCACCATCGACGGCCCGCAACTACGCCTTGTCGGGCACTCCCGTTCCGGCGGCTGATCCGGCTCCGGTGCCCGAGCCGGACTCTGAGCCCGATCCGGTGCGGGTGACTCCGATTGCGGCTGCTCGCCCTGCGCCGGTCGCTCCTCCTGTTGTTCGTCCTCGGCCGGTGCAGCCGGTCTTGCCGCTCTCCATTCCCGTTGGGGGTTGATCCGAAATGGATAAGGAATACGAGGCCACGATCGTGGTCCGCGAGATGAACCACGTCGCACCGACCTTGGCGGGTGTGTTGTGTGCGTCGGTGGTCGGGGTCGGCGCGCTGCTGGCGTTCGGCCACCACGAACGGCCCGCGGTCGTGCACCCGGTGTCGGCGGTCACTCCCGCCGAAACACCCACCGCAGCAACGCGTCCCGGCTGCGTGATGTTGTGCGATGAGCCGCCGTTGCCGCCCGAGCGGGACACCCGCGGCTGCCGACTGTTCTGTGAGCTGGGGATGGCCCCGGCTGTGGAGGGGGGTGAGCGGTCATGATCGCGGTGGATATGGTGCCGGTGGCGGTGGCTGCGGCGGGTGCGTTGGGGTTGTCGGCGCGGATGTGTGTGTGGCGCCGCCGCCCGGCCTCGATGCGGTCGAATCCGGTGCAGACCGTGGTGGCTGAGGCTCCGGCGGTGTTGCGGGGTGCGGTGATGTGCTTCGCGGTCACCGTGAACGCCCGCAAGATGTTCGCCGATCTCGGGTTGGCGTCGCGGGAGAAGGGGTTCCCCACGGTGGCGTGGTGGGACTACGACCGTCACGGCCTGGCTGTCGAGCTGCTGATGGTGGGCGGGCAGTCCCTGGCCGACTGGGCCGACGACAAGACGCTGAAGGCGATGGCCGATTACGTGGGGGTGCCGTCGATCTCGGCGACATCCCCGGCGCCGGGCTGGGTCCGTCTGCAAGTGAGGGTGGTGGACACTCTCGCGGAGTCGACAACGAGGTCGACTGCCGCCCCCGAAGGTGTGGACTTGCAGGCGGTCCCGGTCGGAATCCGCGAGGACGGCGACCTGTGGTTGCTGCGCATCCTCTACGCCCACATCCTTCTGGCGGGCGCCACGGGTTCGGGGAAGGGCTCGGTGCTGTGGTCGATCCTGCTCGGGCTGGGTCCGGCGATCAAGGCGGGCGTGGTGGATGTGTGGTTGGCGGACCCGAAAGGCGGCGCCGAGTTCGGGCGTGGTGAAAACAGGTTGTTCGTGCGGTTTGCCACCGATGCGGCCACGATCTTGGCGACCTTGGAGGAGGCCGTCCGTGCGATGGATGAGCGGTTGGCGTCGATGCGGGCGGCGGGTGTGCGCAAGCATGTTCCGACCTCGGATGAGCCGTTGATCCTGATCATCATCGATGAGGCGGCGTCGTTGTCGTCCTACGCCGATCGCGCCGACCAGGAGAGGTTCCGGCAGCTCACGGGGCAGTTGTTGTCGAAGGGCCGCGCGGCTGCGGTGTCGGTGGTGGCGGCGTTGCAGGACCCGTCGAAGGAGACGATGCCGAACCGGCAGTTGTTCCCGGTGCGGGTCGGGTTGCGGCTGGATGAGCCGACGCAGACGACCATGGTGCACGGGCAGGGTTCGCGGCTGCGGGGCGCCCGCTGCGACGAGATCTCCTCCGACACCCCGGGTGTCGGCTACGTCGGGGAGGACGGCACCACCGAGTTCGTCCGGGTGCGCGCGTTCTGGATCGATGACGACCAGGCGGACGCCATCGTGGACACCTACTCTCCGGCGCCCGAGATCACCGGTCCCGCAACCGATTACAGCGGTTTCGATCCGGACGACCTCGGCGACGAACACCCGGACGACGGTGAGGCGGTGGCGGCATGAGGACGGGATTCATCACTGAGGCGCATGTGGTCGTGTACTGCGACGGGTGCGGCGACCCGTACACCGAGACCGATGCGGGCCGGTTGTGCTTCGCCAGCGTGAACCAGGCTCTTGCCTACATCACTGCCCGTGGTGCCGGGGTGGGCTGGGTGTACGACGGCGACCGCGTGCTGTGCGACGGATGCATCGCCTCGCAGGCGTGCGCGGTGCGGGGTCACGAGTTCGAGCTGCCGCGGCGCCGGTTGTGGTCTCGGGCTCCGGAGTGCCGGGTCTGTGACCGGTGCGGGATGTACGAGACCGAGTTCGAGATGGGGGAATCGTGATGAGCGCCAATCGTTTCCGTCGCACGGGTTCGGATGTCGCACGGCGGATTGAGGATGAGGCGATCGACGCCGTGACCGATGTCCGGGCGCGTCGTCGCTGCCACTACGACCGTGCGGGCCTGGACGCGATCATGTCGGCGGTGCACCTGTGGGCCGAGACGGGGCATGTGCCGGGCTGGGATGCCCATCTGGGCGATGACGGCGGCGATTGGGCCGCGTGACCGAATCTTGTTGGAAGGACGTGGTTTTCATGTCGTTTGAGTCTGCTGATTTCGTCGGTGCCGAGTCGGCGCGGCGGTTCCTCGCTCCGGAGGTGCCCGGCCACCAGTATTTCAATGAGGCGCTGGTGGAATCGGGCGCAGGCATGGCGCAGGTGAGCAAGGACCTGGCGGGCGCCCTGGAGAACGAGCTGCCCGAGATCGTGGATGATCCCGCGGTCGGGTACCTGCTGGTGGCCTACGCCCGTAACACGGTCGAGCATCTCACCACGGTGTCGTCCTGGTTGACGATGTGGGTGCGGGAGGTGAGCGAGGACACCGAAGATCGGCTCGGTTTCGCTGATCGGCTCGGCGTGGACGAGTTCGAAGTCCCGAACCTGCGCCGGGACCAGGTGGCCGCCGCGGTGGATCGGTTGCGTTCGGCGACGCAAGGGCTGTCCGCAGCCTATGTCGCGCTCGCTCACGCGGCTACCGACCTCGGCCACCTCCATCGCAACGATTGACACGGTGAGGGCGGGCGTCATGGGCGGCAGGAAGAAGCCGGAACCACCGAAGCAGGTTGCGGCACAACCGAATCCGTTGGTGAAGGCGGCGGCTGATCAGGTGAAGCGGGCCAAGTTGCGGGCCTCCCACGCGAAGGCGAAAGACCTGCGGCGTGGGGAGTGCCGGGATCAGTTGTCGTTGTTCGAGATTCCGGGGGTGACCGAGTGACCGAGATCCGTTCTGGCGCGGGCCCGCAAAAGTATGTCAACCCTAATTTTTGCGGGCCCGCGTCGAATGCGGAACCGGCTCGGCAGACGGCGGCGCAGCGTCGTGCCCTGCCGAACCTGTTCGAGATCGCCCAAGCCACGGCGGAGAAGTTCGACGTGTGCAAGCGGCCGATTCCGATGCGGATCGAGGACCCGAGGACGGGCACGGTCCGCTATGAGGGTGCGCCGTGCAAGTCGACGATCGAGTCGGTGTGTCCGGCGTGCGCGAAGGCGCATCGTGCCTTGCGGATCGCGCAGTGTCGGGAGGGCTGGCACATGGCCGCGGAACCGGTGGACTACAGGGCTGATCCGACCGAGCGGCAAATCGAGTTGCTCGCTGCCCGTGCGGATTTGGTGACCGACTACCGGGCCGCGGTGGACGCCAGGGACGACGAACTGGCGGACGGTATCCGGGAGGTGGTCCGCGACCTCGACGCCGAGCTACGGGAAACCGGGCTACGGGGCCGTCTCCCGGCTCTCAATGCGACCGCAGGAGATCGGCGTCGGCGCTCGACCAGGCGGCGCCAGGACGTGCCGGACCTGCCCAGGAAGAAGGTGGAGAAGCGCACCCTGGGCAGGGTGTTCGCGGGCAAGCACCAGCCCTCGATGTTCGTCACGCTCACGATGCCGTCCTACGGACGCATCAACAGCGACGGGGCGACCGATGAGAAGGGGCAGCCGTGTTCGGACGGTTCCCCGGTCAACCCGGGCAGCTACGACTACCAGAAGGCGGCCCGCGATATCGTGTTCTTCTCCAAGCTGGTCGACCGGTGGATTCAGAACCTGCGGCGTGCGATCGGTTGGGACGCACAGTATTTCGCCACGGTGGAACCGCAGAAGCGTGGGGCTCCGCATCTGCACATCCTGATCCGCGGCGCGATCTCCCGCGAAACCCTCAAGCAGGTGACCGCGGCGACGTATCACCAGGTGTGGTGGCCGCACTTCGCCCCGGAGAACCGCGTGTACGGCGGTCAGTATCAACCGGTGTGGGACCACCGCCGCGCGACGTTCGTTGATCCGGACACGGGGCAGCCGCTCTCCTACTGGGATGACGCCCTGGATGTGCTGGACACGGTGGACGACCTGGAACCGGCGCACGTTGTCAGGTTCGGCGAACAGATGGACCGCAAGCACATCCAGGGCGTCATCCCGGAAAAGGCCGGCCGAACCATCGGCTACGTCACCAAGTATCTGGTGAAGTCGATCGGCGAGATCGTGGAACCGCGGTCGGATCGCGCGGCCGACCATTACGACCGTCTTCATCGCGAGTTGCAGTCGGTGCCGTGTTCGCCGCGCTGCCCGGTGTGGCTGGAGTACGGCATCGTCCCCCAGGGCGCGACGGACAAGACGGTGCCGGGCCGCTGCAAGGGCAAGGCACATCGCCGGGACACCCTCGGTCTGCCGGGTCGGCGCGTGTTGGTGTCGCGCCGATGGTCGGGCAAGACGCTGCCGGATCACAAGGCGGATCGTGTCGAGTTTGTTCGGCAACTGCTTGCCGCGGTGGGGATCGAGAAGCCGGACACGTCGCATCTGCGGGTGACTCCGGTGGAGCCGGGCGACAAGGAACGCCCACTGCGTGAGCACTTGATCATGTCTGCGATCGCACGGCGGACGACGAATCGAGCGGAGTACGCCGGGGCGTTATTGGCGGCGGGTGGTGTTCCCCATAAACCCGTTGTGCTGCAACAGAATTCGGCAATTTCGGATGTGGCGTAGGAGGAACGGCGATGCAGTCGACAGCGGATTCCGCTTTACCGGTGTGGTTGAAGACGAACGAAGCGGCTCGGTTGGTCATTCGGTGTCATCCGGAGGTGCTGCGGCGGTGGAATCGGGAGGGTTCGGCACCGTTCCCGTTGCCCAAGCCGATCCGTCGTGGGCGTGAATACCTGTGGAAGACAGCGGATTTGTTCGAGGCGATGGAGTCGATGGGTTCCGGCGATGGCGCGGGGTTCGTCGGTGGCTAGAACCGGTCGGCCTCCTCGTGCGATGGGTGTTCCCGGTCGTGTTCGGCTGACGGAGCTTCGCCCTGGGCATTGGGAGGCGGATACGTGGGTGCGGGATCGGAGTGGTAAGCCGCGGCGCGTGACGCGTGTGTCTCCTGAGCGCTACGACAGCCGTGGTCGGCGCATTCCGGATCGGGATGGCAGTCGTGCGGAGACCGCGGTTCGGGCGGCGGCGGCTGAGCTGGCCCCGGACACGGAGACCGAAGTGACGAGAGCGACTACCGTGGCCCAGTTGTGGCCGTTGTACCGTGCTCACTTGGTGAAGAAGAGTCGCGCGGAGAACACGATTCGGCTGTACGACCGGTGGGCGGCGATGTTGATCGCTGAGTACGGATACCGCCGGATCGGTCCGGAGGAGTTCAAGACCAGTACCGCGGAATCTTTCCTGGAAATGGTCGCGGAGAATCATGGTCGCGGTTCGATGTTGAACGCGCGGTCGATGTTGTCGGGGATGTTCCGTTTCGCGGTCCGCAAGAACGCGCTGGATGTCAATCCGGTGCGGGAGGCGGAGATTCCGGAGAACGTGGCGCCGAAGGGGCGGACCGGGGGTGCTGGGGCCGTGGATATCGATGGCCTGTGCTTCATCCTGTCGTCGGTGTACTGGTCGACGGTGCCGTGTCCTCGAAAGCTGACCAAGGCGGAGCAGGAGCGAGGTGTCCGTTCCTACACTCCGCCCACGGTCGCGGATTATTGCGAGGATGCGGATTTGGCTGATCTGATCGCGATCATGGGCGCGGTGGGTCAGCGTCCTAGCCAGGTGCTCGGGCTTGCGTGGCCGTTCTACGATCGGAAGAACAAGACGATTCGTACGGTCGGCAAGGTGATTCGGGTGAAGGGCAAAGGGCTTGTGCGGGTGGTGAAGGACAATGATCCGAAGAATCCGCAGGGCACTATTGCGCTGCCCGAGTTCGCGGTGGAAATTCTCGATCGCCGGTGGGAACGGATGGAGCAGCGGAAGCGGGAGAATCCTCCGCCGTCCGATTACGATGTGGACCTGATCTTTCCGTCGTTCGAATGGACGTTGCGCGACCCGGTGAACGTGAATCACCAGTGGCAGCGGGTTCGGGAGGCGCTGGGGTTGCCCGACGACATCGTGCCGTATTCGTTCCGCAAGTTGATCGCGCTCGTTCTCGATGACGCCAAGCTGTCGGCGCGGGTGACCGCGGACGTGCTCCAGCACGCTGACCCTGCGATGACGCAACGGCGGTACATGGCGCGCGGGAAGGTGCACCACGAGGCCGCGGCGGTCGTGCATGATGCTGTCGTGGCGGGGATGGGTCGCACCGGTGAGCGAGGCAGGACCGGAAATGGTCGTGGTGCGACTTTGTGGAGACTTGCTGGAGGGCCGCAGGGGGCTGGTACAAATTCGGCCCCGGACCGAGCGGGTTGAATCGCTGGTCAGGGGCCATAAACTGCTCCCCCATCTGGACTCGAACCAGAAACCTGCCGATTAACAGTCGGCTGCTCTGCCAATTGAGCTATAGGGGACTGCCTGGCCCGTTCCGTACCGGGCGGGCCGAGGTGAAACTTTAGCGTATCGGGCGGGAGGGGCCCAAATCGGGGGTCTAGCTGGGGGAATGCAGGGGGATGGTGAGGGTGGTGGGGTGGGTGGGGTCGTGGAGGATGTCGAGGGTGGAGCCCAGGAGGGTGGGGATCGCGGGGAGGGGGGCGAGGGTGGAGGGGAAGTTGCCGGTGGTGAGGCGCAGGCGGAGGCGGTGGCCGGGGAGGAGGCGGTAGTAGGTGGGGCGGAGGCGGAGGTCGACCTCGATGATCTCGCCGGGCGGGAAGGGGGTCACCGCGGCCGAGGAGAGGGCGTGTTCCGGGGAGTAGACGGTGCCGTCGTCGGTGCGCCAGGTCTTGGCCTCGTCGAGGGTGCGCAGGGTGCCCAGTTGGGCGCCGCCGGTGATCTCGGCGGAGGTGCCGTCGGGGGCGACGTCGTCCAGGTGGGCTTGCAGGGCCGCCTCGGGCGCGCTGGAGCGGAGGTAGGCGTGCACGGCGCCGGGCCCGGCCACGAGGGTGTCCGCGGCCACGGGCTCGCCGACGTAGGCGATGCCGGACGCGGGGCCGACCTGTCCGGCGGCGCAGGGGTCGTTCACGTCGAACAGGTTCAACACCAGTTGCAGCACCCCGGCCGTCCACTGCTCGAAATTGTCTCTGTTGCAGACGTTCTCGACGGGCGAGTAGGTGAGCCGGTCCGGTCTGCCGGAGGGCGAACCGCCCAGCGTCCCGGGCCCCAGCGCGAGACTCGTCGGCCGCGCGAACCCGAACGGATAGGCGTCGGTGTTCGCCCCGGCCCCGGTCTGATCGAGCACATGCAATGTGCCCTCGGGCCGATCGATCCCGTTGTCGACGCCCTTGAGCCAGTGGTCGAACCACGCGATCGTCACCGGATCCGTATCGAGCCGCGCGTACGGGCCCGCCCCCATTCCGACGTGGTACCAGGGCCCCATCAACACCTGGAACCGCGGATCGGTCGGCGCCCCGGCCGTCATCGGCCCGTACTGCGGGCGTCCGGCGGCCAGGTTCTGCAACTGCGCGTAGTTCTGGAAGGCGCCGTCCTGGTACAGGTCCCAGATCCCGTCCACGAAGTACGTCGGAATGTCGTTGTCCACCAAGGCATGGAGGCCCGGCCCGAAGTCGCGGGCGGCCCACCACGAATCCTTGTGCGCGTACGTCCCGTTCCCGTACCCCTCCACGAGCTTCGCCAGCGGACTGTCCGGCGAGGCCAGCGCGGCCCGCAGGTGATCGAACAACGCCTGCACGGCCACCTGCGGTGTCAGCGGCAGATTCAACATCGGTCCCAGCACGCCCAGGAACTCGACGGCCGGAATGATCGCCGTCAACAGGATCGGGCTGAACATGCCGTCATGACTCGCGACGTGCTTGAACACGTCATTGGGCACCGTGAACATCATCATCGCCTTCAGCGGCGACCCGGGACGGCTGCGCTCCGCGGTCAACATCCCCGACACACCGGGGAACGAATACCCGAACATGCCGACGGCCCCGCTCGAACCGGGCAGCCGCGCGGCCCAGTCCACCAGCTCCACACCGTCCTGTCCGTCGCGCGGCGAGGCCGGATCCCACTCCCCCGTCGACGAACCCGTCCCCCGCACATCGGCGATCACCTCGATGTACCCGCGCCGCACCAACTCGTCCTGCGTGCTCATCCCTTGGTGCGCAATGCGATTCAGATCCGCCAGCTCGTCCGGCAGCCGCACCCCCAGACTGTCCAACGCGCCGCGCACCGCGCCGAGCACCGCCGCGGTGATGACACCGTTCAATCCCACATACGTCGTGTAGTCGACGATCACCGGGAACGGTCCCGCCGCGCGCTGCCCGGTCACGGGATCGGTGGGGTAGCGCACGGTCGCCGTGAGCCGCGTCCCGTCCGCGAGCGGCACGACCTGTCCCGGATCCACACCGATCCCGTACGCGGGCGCGGGCGGCGCGTATCCGGCCGGAATCCCCACGCCCGCGGGCGCGGTCGCCGGCGGACCGATCAGCGGGACCGCCACCGCCGCGGGCGTCGACAGCAACACGCCGATAGCGATCGCCACACCGGCGAGTCCTCGTCCGCGAATCACGTTGGCCTCCAGTCCCGTCGACACCCGAACGTGATTCAGCACACAGCACAGGACCCGGCGGCGTCCATCGCCAAACTCATGAATCCGGCCGACGGGTTTCGTGCACCGTGCCTATCTCCGGCGTCACCGCACCTGTCGGACCCCTCTGGCATCCTCGGAAACCCGGGGCGAACCCGGGGCCTGAATCGACAGCCCGCGCACGCGTCGGGCAGGATGTACGGCGCGGACAGCTACTGGGAGGAGCCCAAGAATATGCTGCGGTTGATCATCGGCGTCGCAGCCGGTTACGTGCTCGGAGCCAAGGCGGGTCGCGCCCGCTACGAGCAGATCAGCAAGACCACCCGCGCGATCACCAGCAGTCCCGTCACTCGCAAACTCGTCATGGTCGGTCGGCAGAAGCTGTCGGACCGGCTGAGCACGCAGCCGCGGCTCGAGCCGATGGAGCCGATCGACGAGCGCACCACGGTGCTGGTGCCGCAGGATCAGCTGCGCCGCTGATCAGGCGGGCGCGAAGTCGTCCGAGTTGCCCATGGCCTGCGCGAGCAGGCTCTTGCGGTACTGCTCGAGCGCGACCAGATCGCCGAACAGCGCCATGTAGGCGTCCGGCTCCTCGGTCGAGGACACCCGCTGCAACCTCGACTTCAGTTCCGCGATCTGGCGACCCACCCACGCCTCCTGGGTCCGGGCGAGCACACCGGAGACGAACCGGCGGATGTCGTCGAGCGATTTCACCGGCAACTGCTCCACGGCCAGCTCGGACACCAGCGCGCGCAGCGTGAGATCGTCGGTGTGATCGCTGACCCGCGAAACCCATTCCGCCCCACCCAATCCCGCGGCCGTCCCCCCGGCCTCGAGGATCGCCGAGCGCACCGCGACATAGGCGGGATGGGTGAACGCCTCCCGATCCAGCGAATCGAACACCGGCCCGGCCAGCGCCGGATACTGCAACGCGGCCGCGAGCGCCTGCCGCTGCGGCAGCAGCACCGGATCCTTCGGATTGGGCCGCGCGGCGACGTGCTCGGAAGCCTTGCCGTCCAACATGTCCGGCGCACCGGACCGCGCGGGCCGCGCCGGAGCGCCGTTGCGCGCCCGCCGCGCCTCCTCGCCGACCCGGCGCACCACCTGATGCTCGTCCGGCCAGCCCACCAGCGCCGCGAGCTTGAGCCCGTAGGCCTTGCGGTGCACCGGATCCTTGATCTGCGCCACCAGCGGCACCGCCTCGCGCAGCGCCTGCACCTGCTTGTCGGGGCCCATGTCCTTGCGCACCGGATCGTCGTAGTACTTCTCGACGATGCCGCGAATCGCGAACTCGTACAACGGAACCCGCCGCGCGACCAGATCCTTCAGCACGGTGTCGCCGGACCGCTGCCGCAGTTCGCACGGGTCCTGACCGTCCGGCGCGACCGCGATGTAGGTCTGCATGGCGATGCGCTGATCGCCGGAGAACGCCTTGAGCGCCGCGGCCTGCCCGGCCTCGTCGCCGTCGAAGGTGTAGATGATCTCCCCGCGCATCCACGTGTCGTCCATCAGCAACCGGCGCAGCACCGCCAGATGCTCGTCCCCGAAGGCCGTACCACAGGACGCCACAGCGGTTTTCACACCCGCCAGATGCATGGCCATCACATCGGTGTAGCCCTCGACCACCACCGCCTGATGGCTCTTGGCGATCTCGCGCTTGGCCAGATCCAGCCCGAACAGCACCTGAGACTTCTTGTACAGCACCGTTTCCGGCGTATTGATGTACTTGGCCGTCATCTGGTCGTCGTCGAACAACCGCCGCGCGCCGAAGCCGATGACATCGCCGCTGAGATTGCGGATCGGCCAGAGCAATCGGCGATGGAACCGGTCGATCGGCCCGTGTCTGCCCGGTTTGGACAGCCCCGCCGCCTCCAGCTCCTTGATGTCGAAACCGCGGCGCAGCAGATGCTTCGTGAGGCTGTCCCAGCCGCCGGGGGCGAAACCGCAGCCGAAGTGCCGGGCCGCGGCGGCGTCGAAGTTCCGCTCGGTCAGGTAGTTCCGGGCCGCGGCGGCCTCCGGCTCGGCGAGCTGGGCCACGTAGAACTCGTGCGCGGCGGCGTTCGCGGCGACCAGTCGCGAGCGGGTGCCGCGATCGCGCTGCACCGAGGTGCCGCCGCCCTCGTAATTGATCTTGTATCCGATGCGGTCGGCCAGCTGCTCGACCGCCTCCACGAAGCCGACGTGATCGATCTTCTGGAGGAACGCGAAGACGTCGCCGCTCTCGCCGCAGCCGAAGCAGTGGAAGTGGCTGTGGTTCGGGCGCACATGGAACGAGGGCGACTTCTCGTCGTGGAAGGGGCACAGGCCCTTCAGCGAGTCGGCCCCGGCGCGCTTGAGCGCCACGTACTCACCCACGACGTCCTCGATGCGTACGCGTTCACGAATTGCCGCGATATCGCGATCAGGGAGTCGTCCGGCCACGATCACCGAGTCTAGCCGCCACCCGCTCGAGGCGGCTCTCGGTGTAGGAGGCGATCTGGTCCACCACCACCCGCACCCGCGCGGTGTCGTCGCTCGCCTCCTCCCACCAGGGCAGCAGCACCGGGTCCAGCCCGTCCGGCGCGACGGCGAGCAGGTGCGCGGCGACCCGGTGGACGCGGTCGCGTTGATCGGCTTGGCGCTGGCGGTGTTCGGGATCGGACATGACGTAGCGCAGCGCGACGGTCTTGAGCACCGCGACCTCCGCGGCCACGATGCGCGGCACCTCGAGGTCGGCCCCGTAGCGGCACAGCCTGCGCCCGCCCCACGCCTGCCGGGTCGCCTCCACCGCCGCGGTGGCGAACCGGCCGACCAGATCGCTGGTGAGTCGCTTGAGCGCGACCGAGGCGCGCAGCGTGCCGTCGTATCCGGCGGCCGCGGCGATGACCGGCAGCCCGGACAGCCGTTCGGCCGCGGCGACGAGATCGTCGATGGTCAGGCCCGGATGCTGGGCGTGGCCGAGCGCCGCGAGCGCGGACTGTTCGGCGGGATCGGCCAAGGCGCGCAGGTCGATTCGGCCCGCGATGACGCCGTCCTCGACGTCGTGCACCGAGTAGGCGACGTCGTCGGACCAGTCCATCACCTGCGATTCCAGGCACTGCCGCCGATCCGGCGCGCCCTTGCGCACCCAGCCCAGCCGCTCGAGATCCACCTCGTACGCGCCGAATTTGGTCGCGGATTCGGTTCGGCCCCACGGGTATTTGACGCACGCGTCGAGCGCCGCGCGGGTGAGGTTGAGCCCGAAGCTCTCGCCCGTCGCGTCGAACACCTTGGGTTCGAGCCGGGTGAGGATGCGCAGGTTCTGGGCGTTGCCCTCGAATCCGCCGTGCGCGTCGGCGAACTCGTCCAGCGCGCGTTCGCCGTTGTGGCCGTAGGGCGGATGTCCGATGTCGTGGGCGAGCCCGGCCAGATCCACCAGATCCGGGTCGCAGCCCAGCCCCTCGGCGATGCTGCGGCCGATCTGGGCGACCTCGAGCGAGTGGGTGAGCCGGGTGCGCGGGGTGTCGCCCTCGCGCGGACCCATGACCTGCGTCTTGTCGGCCAGCCGGCGCAGCGCGGCCGAATGCAGCACGCGGGCGCGGTCGCGGGCGTAGTCGCTGCGCCGGGCGGGACAGGGCGACCAGCTCAGGCCCGCGGTGTCGGAGGTCTCCGGCACCATGCGTTCGCGGTCCTGGTCGATGTAGTCGTCCAAAGTCATTGCTCCGCGGTGTATTTGAAGTCGGCGGAGACGTGGGTGATCTGATACCACAGCAGCGCACCGGTTTCGCGCGCGATGCCGTGCGCCTGCGATTCGCGGGTGTAGACCGCGGGGCCGGTGCGGGTGGGCGCGGTCCACGCCTGTAATCCCGCGTCCCGCGCCATGGTTCGGGTGCGCAGCGAATGCCAGGGGTCGCTGACCAGCACGGCAGAGGACAGGTCGCGGGCGCGCATGGCGTCGGCAACGGCCTCGATGCTCTGCAAGGTGTCCGATCCGGTCTCCACCGCGAGGAGGTGGTCGGCGGGCACGCCGCGATCGCGCAGGTAGTTCCGCCCCGAGGCGGCCTCGGTGTAGTTGTCGCCGACCTGTTTGCCGCCGACCGTGATGACCAGCGGCGCAACGCCTTTGGTGTACAGGTGGTACGCCTGCGCGAGCCGGGCCTCGAACACCGACGAGGGTGTGCCGTCGTACTGCGCCGCGCCGAGTACCACGATCGCGTCGGCGTGCGAGTAGTCGTTGATCCGCGCCACCTGCCACACCCGAAAGGCGGTGCCGCCCACCACCACGACGCCGAACAGGAGGGTTCCGGCGATCAACCGGCGAATCCAGCGCAGCACCGGCGAGCCCGGCCGGGGTGAGCCGGATGCGGCGCTGCGGACAGGCACGGGTCGGGTCGGAGCGGACGACATGACCCGAGTCTGCCAGGATTCGGTCACGCCGGGATTGCGGTGATCCGGGCGCGATCCGCGACCGGTGGTCACCAACCGCGCTGCCGCCACTCGGCCAGGTGCGGGCGTTCGGCGCCGAGGGTGGTGTCGTCGCCGTGGCCGGGATAGACGGCGGTGTCGTCGCCGAAGCGGTCGAACAGTTTGCCCGTCACGTCGGTGTAGAGCGAGTCGAAATCCGCCGGCGAGGTGGTGCGGCCCACACCGCCGGGGAACAGGGAATCGCCGGTGAACAGGTGCACCCGGCCGTCGCCGTCGGTGAGGGCCAACGCCACCGAACCCGGGGTGTGCCCGCGCAGGTGGATGACCTCGAGGTCGAGTTCGCCGATGCGCACCGAATCCCCTTCGGCCAGAACGCGTTCCGGCCGGACCGGCAGCGGTTCGGCGTCGAGGCCGTGCGCGGCGGTGGGCACGGCGGTCTCGGCGGCGACCTTCTCCAGACCCTGCCAGTGGTCGAAATGCTGGTGGGTGGTGAGGATCAGGCGCAGCCGGTCCGGCGTCTCCTGCCGGATCAACTCGAGGATGCGGTCCGGTTCGTTGGCCGCGTCGATCAGCAACGCGTCGCCGGACGCGGTGTCCTGCACGAGGTAGACGTTGTTGTCCATCGGGCCGACCGACATCTTCACGATGCGCGCGCCGGGCACGTCCCGCTGCTGCGGGTTCTCGCCCGGTGCGACGTGGCCGGTGTAGGGACGATCGATCGTGATCACGGTCTCGATGGTAGTCATGCGCACCGACACCGTCCGGGGGTCAGGTGGCCAGGGCGGGATCCAGCACGATCTTCACCGCGCCGTCGGCCTTGCGCTGGAACATGGCGTACGCCTCGGGCGCGGCGGCCATCGGGAGCCGGTGGGTGGCGAAGTCGTCCACACCGAGCGGATCGTCGTCGTCGAGCAGCGGCAGGATGTCGTCGATCCAGCGTTTGACGTTGGCCTGGCCCATGCGCAGTTGGATCTGCTTGTCGAACAGCACCTTCATCGGCATCGGATCGACCATGCCGCCGTAGACGCCCGACAGCGAGATGGTGCCGCCGCGGCGCACGATGTCGATCGCGCTGTGCAGCGCGGCCAGCCGGTCCACGCCCGCGGTGTCGATCACCTTGCGCGCCACCGCGTCCGGCAGCAGCGACGCCGACAGCTGCGCCGCCGAGGCGATCGGGGAGCCGTGCGCCTCCATCCCGACCGCGTCGATCACCGAATCGGTGCCGCGCCCGTCGGTCATCTCCCGGATGATGTCGCCGACGGGGGCGTCGACGGCCGACAGGTCCACGATCTCCACGCCGCGCGCGGCGGCGCGGGCCAGCCGTTCGGGCACCAGGTCGACGCCGATGACGCGGTATCCCCGGTGCCGCGCGACCCGGGCCGCCATATCGCCGATCGGGCCGAGGCCGAGCACGGTCACCGAGCCGCCGTCCGGGATCGCGGCGTATTCCACGGCCTGCCACGCGGTCGGCAGCACGTCGGACAGGAACAGGTAGCGGGTGTCCTGCGGGCCGTGCGGCACCTTGACATGGGTGAAGTCCGCGTGCGGCACCCGCAGGTATTCCGCCTGCCCGCCCGGCACCTGGCCGTAGAGTTTGGAGTAGCCGAAAAGCGCCGCGCCCGAACCGTATTCGCGGACCTGGGTGGTCTCGCACTGACTGGGCAGCCCGGTGCCGCACATGTAGCAGTGGCCGCAGCTGATGTTGAACGGCACCACGACGCGGTCCCCCGGGGCGAGATCGGTCACACCCGGCCCCGTCTCCTCGACGATCCCGATCGGCTCGTGACCCAGAATGTCGCCCTCACTCATGAAGGCCCCCAACACCTCGTACAGATGCAGATCGGACCCGCAGATGGCAGACGAGGTCACCTTGATGATCGCATCCGTAGCCTCCTCGATCTTAGGATCGGGAACCTCGTCGACCGACACCTTCCGCCGCCCCTGCCACGTCACTGCCCGCATACGCACTCCTCATCCGTGGGTTGTCCCTGCGCACTACCCGGGGGGCGGAGGGGAAAACAAGCGAGGGCCGGTGCGGGGTTCGGTGCGGATGCGGGGCGCTACAGCCAGCCCAGGCGTTCGGCGGTGCGGACGGCCTCGGCTCGGGTGCGGGTGCCGGTTTTGCCGATGGCGGCGGAGAGGTGGTTGCGGACGGTGCCCTCGGAGAGGTGGAGGCGGGCGGCTATGGCGGCGGCGGTGGAGCCGTCGGCGGCGGCGGCGAGGACCTCGCGTTCGCGGGCGGTCAGGGGGGAGGTGCCGGAGGTGAGGGTTTCGGTGGCCAGTGCGGGGTCGACCACACGCAGGCCCATGTGGACGCGGCGGACGGCGTCGGCCAATTCCCTTGCGGGCGTGTCCTTCACGAGGAAACCGTCGGCCCCGGCATCGATGGCGCGCCGCAGGTAGCCCGGGCGCCCGAAGGTGGTCACCATGAGAATCCGCACACCCGGATGCGCCGCGTGCAACTGCCCCGCGACCGCGATCCCGTCCATCCCCGGCATCTCCACATCCAGCAGCACGACATCGGGCCCGGTCCGCTCCACCGCGGCGAGCACCTCGTCCCCCCGCCCCACCTCGCCCACCACCTCGAGATCGGACTCCAGCCCGAGCAACGCGGCCAGCGCCCCACGCACCAGCGCCTGATCATCGGCGAGCAACAGCTTGATCGTCATCGCCCACAGACGATAGCGGCGTGCCCGGCAGTCGCGCTCAGGGCTCACGAGTCCCCGCGCATAGCTCACAACTCCCGGCGCGCGCCTCATGCTCACAACTGACGGCTCGCGGCTCTCCGGACTGGCGGCTCAGGACTTACGGCTCGCGGTTAAGGACCCAGGGCTCGCGGGTCAGGGCTCACGGGTCAACGTCTCCGCTCCCCGCCGCCCGCTCACCGCTCACCGCTTGGGCCTTGGGGCTTGTGGCTTGGGGCTTGGGCCTTGGGGCTTCGGGCTTCGGGCTTCGGGCTTCGGGCTTCGGGCTTCGGGCTTCGGGCTTCGGGGTGGAATTTAGGGCTCGGGGCTTAGGGCTCACCGCTTAAGGGCTTAAGGGCTCAAGGGGCGAGGGTTGCACGCAAGCGCACACCTCCTCCGGGCGGCGTGGTGATTTCGAGGCTGCCGCCCGCGGCGCGGACGCGTTCGCGGAGGCCCGCGAGGCCGTTGCCGGAGGGGGTGGTGTCGGGCAGGCCCACGCCGTCGTCGGTGATCTCGATCGTGGTGGGGGTGACACGGACGGTGCAGTGGTGGGCCTGGCTGTGGCGGACGATATTGGTGACGGCCTCGCGCAGGACCCAGCCGAACAGGATGCTCTGGCGCGGCGGCACGTCGACCGAGTCCGGGAGGTCGGCGTCGATTCCGCTGGCGTGCAACGCCGTTCGCGCGGTGGCGAGTTCGGCCGCCAGCGACATCTCGCGCAGACCGCCGACGGTTTCGCGGACCCCGGCGAGGGCTTCGCGGGCGAGGCGTTCGACCTCGGCGATCTCGGCCTTGGCGCGGGCGGGGTCGAGGTCGACCAGGCGCCCGGCCAGTTCGGTTTTCACGGTGATGACGGTGAGCGAGTGGCCGAGGATGTCGTGGACGTCGCGCGCGACGCGATTGCGTTCCTCGACGATGGCCAGCTCACCCTGCTGACGACGGGCCAGCTCGCGTAACCGCTTGCCGCGCTGGCCGATCTCGCGCCCGAACCAGATGCCCACGGGCACCAGGCACACCAGCAGCAGGCCGCCGCCGATGTGCAGGCCCGGCACGGTCACGGCCAGCAGCACGGTCGCCGTCACCACGATCAGCACCACGTAGCCGGACTGCCGGCTGGGCAGCACGATGATGGCCACCGCGGCGACGTACATGGTGGTGGGAAAGGCGGTGGGCCCCAACGTGGTCAGCAACGCGATGCTCAGCACCGACATCGCCGCCAGCAGCAGCCACAATCGGTGGTCCACCGGATCGGGTTCGGCCAGCACGTCGTCGTCGGCGCGACGGAACAGCGCGAACGTGATCACGATGAGCGCCAGCAGCGCGATCGCGGCCGCGGCGGCCACACCGCCGCGAACCCGATGCCCGGCGCCGAGGTGACCGCTGATCGGCCCGATGAGGTACACCAGCCACGCCACCGCCAGGAACGCCCCCCACCCCGCCCGCCGCCAGCGGCTCGGCCGGACCGGGTCGGCGGCGGCCCGATCCAGCAGCCGCGAGACGACATCGAGGACATGGACGCGTTCCAGCCCGCGGGGGTCGAGGGATGATCGGCCGGTCACGAGCGGACGCTACCTCAGCGCGCCGTGTCGCGGCGGAACAGGTACGCGGCTCCCCCGCCGAACACGGCTGTCCACACCACGACATTGACCAGCGCGATCCCGATCGACCCGAGACTCTCCTCCCCCATCGGCAGCCGCGCGAGCGTGGCGATGCCATTGGTGGGGAAGATCCGCGACACCGTCTCGAACCAGCCACTGGGCGGCACGAACAACCCGCCGCCGAAGCCCAGCGCCGCCAGGGCCAACCCGAGCAACTGCATGACATTCTCCGCGGGCAGCAGATAGCCGAGGAACAAGCCGAAGGCCGCGAACACGAGCGAACCCACCCAGGACAGCACGAAACAACTCACCCACGCCACCGGCGTCAGCCGCGCCCCGAAGATCGCGCCGAGCGTGAAAACCGCTGTCACGGACAGCAATCCGAGCACCATCGCGACCATGACCTTGATGGCCACATAGGTGACCGGCCGCAGCGGGGTCAACCGCAACTGCCGGTTCCAGCCGTGCCCGCGCTCCACCGCGACGATCGCCCCGCCCGACGCGGTGGCGAACATCGCGCCGTAGACGGCCATCGAGATCATCAGATACGCGGTGAGATTGCCCGACCCGTACGCCTCGCCGCGATACGAGGAGTTGGTGCCCACGGCGACGAACACCACCGCGGGCATGATCAGGGCGAAGATGCCGGTGCGCTTGTTGCGCAACATCCGGCGCAGCTCCAGGCCGAGGAATTCGGTGCTGAAGCCGCCGAGCGCGGTGTGCATATCAGTGTCCTCCGGT
The DNA here is from genome assembly GCF_042874315.1 of Nocardia sp. NPDC004068. Classification (NCBI taxonomy): domain Bacteria; kingdom Bacillati; phylum Actinomycetota; class Actinomycetes; order Mycobacteriales; family Nocardiaceae; genus Nocardia; species Nocardia sp. NPDC004068. Next base: position 96,495 of record NZ_JBIAMW010000016.1, on the reverse strand, counting down.
CAGGGTGAGGAAGGCGTCCTCGAGATTGCGGCCGGTGACCTCCAGGTCGACGGCCGCGGTGGCGTGCAGCAGATAACGGGCGACGGCGTCGGAGTCCTTGGTGTGCACCAGGATTCGGTCACCCCTCGTTTCGACCGAATCCACCCCGGGCAGCGCGAGCAGCCGTTCGCGGTCCGCGTCCGGCAGGGTGGCGCTCACCACGCGGCCGGAGGCGAGGTTCTTGATCTCGGCGGCGCTGCCGTCCGCCACCACGGTTCCGTTGCGCACCAATACGATTCGGTCGGCGTAGGCGTCGGCCTCGTCGAGGTAGTGGGTGGCGAACAGCACGGTGCGGCCCGCCCGCGCGTCGGCGCGGATGGCGTTCCAGAAGTCGCGGCGGCCCTCGACGTCCATGCCGGTGGTCGGCTCGTCGAGCACGAGCAGATCCGGATTGGGCAGCAGGGCCAGCGCGAACCGCAGCCGTTGCTGTTGTCCCCCGGAGCATTTGCCGACCATGCGCTCGGCGATGTCGTCGATTCCCGCGCGCAGCAACACCTCTCGCGCCGGGCGGGGGTTCGCGTGCAGGCAGGCCACCAGCCGCACCGTCTCGGCGACGGTCAGGTCGGGCAGCAGCCCACCCGATTGCAGGACGGCCGAGACCCGGCCCGCGGCGATCGCGCGGTCCGGCGGTCCGCCGAACAGCGCGACGTGTCCGGAGTCGGGCTTCAGCAGGCCCAGCAGCATGTCGAGGGTCGTGGATTTGCCCGCGCCGTTGGGGCCGAGGAAGGCGACGACCTCGCCCGGCGCCACGGTCAGGTCGAGGCCGTCCACCGCCCGCACGATTCCGGCCGGGGTGCGGAACGCCTTGGTGAGCCCCCGGATCTCGATGGCTGATGTCATGCCTACGACTCTCGCGCGTCGCGACCGGCCACGCCTCGCTCGAGCGTCACGATGCGACCATGACAACTGTCACGGTCGCGCCTCCCACCTACCCCCTACCAGTTGCCCCCGAGAGGCATTGCGGCGCAACCGCGCCCGGCCCACCCGCCGACGCACCGGCGGAATCGCCAGCAACGGCACCACCAGCGCGGCCAGCAGATTCAGCACGGCCGTAGCGATCTCGGCCAGGACATTGACGACCACGACCAGCAGGCACGCCACCGCGGGCTGCGCGAACAGCGCGGCCGACGCCCACGCTCCCGTCTGCGCGGCCGCGATCGCGGCGGCCCCGGTGAGCATCATGCCCGCCAGCGCCGCCAGCGCGACCCAGAAGTCGAGGAGCCGACGCACCACCACTCCCTCGACGTGCCAACATCTTTCGCGGACACCCTACCGCCCGGAAGGAACGCTCATCCATTTCCGGGATGTGAACGTTCGTCCCACAACTCAGGGCCGCAGCACGATCTTGCCGTGGGTGTGGTCGCGTTCGAGTTCGCGGTACGCCGCGCGCACCTCGGTGAGCGGGTAGGTCGCCGCGATGGGGATCTCGAGGGTGCCCGCGGCGGCCAGGTCGGCCAGTTCGGCGAGCACGTCGATGGTGTCGGCGGCGGCGTTGCCCTCGGATTTCACGCCGTACTTCTCGACGGCGGGGAAGTCGATGATGGTGTTGATGCGGTCCGGTTTCACCCCCAGTTCCAGGGCGAGTTCCACGTAGCCGGAACCGTAGGTGTCGATGAAGGCGTCGATGCCGTCGGGGGCGGCGGTGCGCAGGCGTTCGGCCAGGCCCTCGCCGTAGGCGATCGGGGTGACGCCGTGGGCGCGCAACCAGTCGTGCTTGGCGGGTCCGGCGATGCCGAGCACGGTGACGTCGCGGGCCCGAAGCAGTTGCACCACAATCGATCCCACGCCACCGGACGCGCCGGACACCGCGATGGTCTCCCCCGCCTCGGGGCTCACCGCGCGCACTGCGGCGAAGGCGGTGGTGCCCGCGACGAACAGCGCGCCCGCGATGTCCCAGGACAGGTCGGCGGGTTTGGGGGTGACCTGCTCGGCGGGCACCACGACGTGGGTGGCGTGGCTGGCTCGGTTGTTGGTGAAGCCGAGCACCTCGTCACCGACGGCGATACCGCTCACCCCGTCGCCGAGCGCGGCCACCCGGCCCGCGAAATCGGTGCCCTGGCCGGAGGGGAAGGTCGCGGGCCAGCGGTCGTGCAGCAGGCCCGCGCGGATCTTCGACTCGCCCGGATTGATCCCGGCGGCGACCACGGCCACCAGCACCTCCCCCGGGCCGGGCGCCGGATCGGGCACCTCGACCACGTTCAGCACATCGACGTCACCGTACTCATCGAACCGGACCGCCTGGGCCATACCGCACCTCTTCCGTTCGGGACTCTTTGTCGGTGGCGAACGACCGCGACGACACGGATATTTCCGGTCAGGGGGTGAGAGTCTCCAGATGATCCAACACGACGAAGCGGCTGCCGGGACTCGCCGCGGTCACGGCCCGGCGCAACGGTTCCAGGCCGCCGGCGTCGCGGGCGGGTTCGCTCAGCGGGAGATCGAAATCGTCCCAATGCGTCGGCACCACATAGCGCGGATTCCCGAGCGCGCGCAGCAGGCGGGGCACGTAGTCGCGGATCAGGGTGCCGCCCGCGGGCAGCAACAGCACGTCCGGCCGCAGCCCGGCGAGTTCGGACTCGATGTAGTTGGCGCCGCCGAAGTTCAGCACGCCGACCGCGCCCATGGTGACGTGATAGGCGAGCGTGCCGCCCTCGACCAGGTCGCTGATCACCTGGGGCCGTGGCCAATTCGTCGCGCCGAGGCCGGGTCTCGTTCCGGGATAGGCGATCTGGGCGCGCGGGCCGGTCATGGAGTGCAGGGAACGCAGCACGCGGACGCGGTAGCCGTCGAAGGCGAGGTCCTCGCCGCCGGTCGCCAGGGCGAGTTGTTTCTCGGGTGCGCCGAGGGAGGCCATCAGGTTCAGGTGGGTCTCGGTGCCGAGCACGGTGGCGCCGGTGCGCTGCGCGATGTAGGGCACGTCGGTGAGGTGGTCGTAGTGGCCGTGGGTGACCAGGATGTGGTCCGCGCGCAGGCGGCCGGAGTCGACATAGGAGTCGATGAGGGCGGTGTCGACCGAGATCGGGGTTCGCGGGTCGGCGCCCGCCGGGGTGTAGGTGCCGGTGCGGAAGCGGGTGAGCCACGGGTCGATCAGCACGGTCTTCGTGCCGTCGGTGATCTCCCACCCGTTGTTGCCCCACCAGCGCACGGTCACCGGGGAACCGGCCGCCGCGGCCGGGGTCGTCGCACTCGGGCCGTGGCGCTCGACCGCGCATCCGGCGGCCAGCACCGCCGCCGCGCCGAGCAACCCTCGTCTGCTCACACTGCTCATGCGGGGCACGACATCACAGCCGCCGGGCCGCTGTCCAAGATCAACCGCTCGATCTTCCGATATCGGAACCGATATCGTCGCAGCGTGGACCCCCTGCGCAAGCTCCGCTACTTCGTCGCCGTCGCCGAGGAATCGCATTTCGGCCGGGCCGCGGAACGTCTCGGCATCGCCCAGCCGCCGCTGAGCCAGCGCATCCGCGAGTTGGAGCGGGATCTGGACGCGCGGCTGTTCGACCGCGGCCGCACGGTCACCCTCACCGAGGCCGGACAGATCCTGCTCGCCGAATCCCGCGATCTGCTCGCCCGTTGGGATCGGACGGTCGCCCTGGTGGGCCGCGCGCATCGCGGCGAGACGGACGCGCTGCGCGTCGGGGTGCCACCGGATCTGGCCGGACGGACGCTGGCCGAGCTGCTGACGGCCTTCGAGCGGGCGCGTCCGGAGGTGCGGCTGGATCTGCAGGAGTTGACGACCACCGAACAACTGGCCCTGCTCGCCGAGCGGCAACTCGACGCCGGACTGCTCGAGCATCCGGTCGATGTGACGGGTCTGCGGCTGGGCCCGGCGATCGACACCCCGCTGGGTGTGGTGCTCCGCCGCGAATCACCGCTCGCCTCGAAAACCGAACTGGCCCTGGGCGATCTGGCCGGGCACGGCCTGGTCATGCCGCCCCGCGCCGCCGCTCCCGGACCCTACGACGCGATTCTGCGCATCTGCTGGGAACAGGGCTTCCGGCCCGGCCGGGTGGTGCACGCCCGGAATCCGGAATTCGTTCTGGGACTGGTTCTCTCGGGCCACGGCGTCGCGTTCGAACAGGGGACGGTGGCGCGCAAGGAGGCCCGGGTGGTGTGGCGTCCGCTGCGTGACGAACCCGTGCGTCGCCGCCTGTCCCTCGCCTGGCCTACGGCCGCGCCGCATCCTGCCGCATCGGGTTTCGCGGAGTTGATCGTGGAAGTCCTTGGCGCGGACGGGGTTTCGCGGCCGGTCCCGACGGGAGACGACGTGCGGCCGTGGCAGGTGCTGGTCGAGCGGCGGTGATGCTCGTCAGTGGGCGGTGATCCCCGATCGACAGGGGTGGTCGAGCGATTCGACGGCGGCACGGGCGACGGCGCCGATCGCGCGATCCACGCGCGGCAGGCGATGGGCGAGATCGGTGGTTCGGGTGAAAATGGCTGCGGCGTACCGAGTTCCGTCCGGATACTCCACAACGGCTATCTCGTTGCGCACGCCCGGTAGCGTTCCGGTCTTGCCCCGCACGGCGATCTCGTCGTCGAAGGCGGAGCCGATGCGATGGTGGTTGAGCTGGGCCGACATCAACTCGAGCAGCCACGCGCAGGCGTCCGGCGGGGCGGCCTCGTGGCGGGCGACGAGTTCCAGCAGCCGGGTCATGTCGCGGGGAGTGCTCGCGGAGGTGCGGCGGGGGTCGAGGATGCGCAGCCCGAGGATCTCCTCGGCGGGCATCTCCCGATAGCGGCGGGCGAATTCGGCCGCGTCGGCGACGCCCATGTCCTCGGCCATGGACGCGAGCAGATCCCGCAGCGCGCCGACGATTCTCGTGCGCGACAGCCCCAGCTCGTTCGTCAGGGCGCGCACATTGTCCAGGCCCACGCGGTCGAACAGCAGGTCGGCGGCGGTGTTGTCGCTGACGGTCAGGGCGAGCCAGGCGGCGTCGCGCAGGCTGTATTCCACGTCGTCGCGACAGCCCGAGGTGCCGGGGCCGCCGAGCCGGTCCGCGGCGCTCGCGCGCACCCGGTCGGCGGGGTCCAGCTGCCCGGCCGCGATCTGCCGGGCCAGCTCGAGCACCAGCGGCACCTTGACCACCGACGACAGGACCACGAGTTCGTCCGCGCGCCAACCGGTTTCGGCTCCGCACTCGATACAGCGGACGTGCGACCAGCCCCGCACGCCCGCTCGCGCGAAGATCTCCTCGGGCTCGGTTCGACCCACCGCCGCCCGCTACGCCCCCAGCAGCCGCTGGGCCAGGTATCCCTCCACCTGATCCAGCGAAATCCGTTCCTGCGTCATCGAATCGCGCTCGCGGACCGTGACGGCCTGATCCTCGAGGGTGTCGAAATCGACGGTGACACAGAACGGTGTGCCGATCTCGTCCTGCCGGCGGTAGCGGCGGCCGATCGCGCCCGCGTCGTCGAAGTCGACGTTCCAGTTCCTGCGCAGCCGGGTCGCGAGGTCCTTGGCCTTGGGCGAGAGATCGGCGTTGCGCGACAGCGGCAGGACCGCGGCCTTCACCGGGGCCAGGCGGCGGTCCAGGCGCAGCACGGTGCGTTTCTCCATGACACCCTTGGCATTCGGGGCCTCGTCCTCGGTGTAGGCGTCGATGAGGAACGCCATGAGCGAACGGGTCAGGCCCGCCGCGGGCTCGATGACATAGGGGGTGTAGCGCTCGCCGGTGTTCTGGTCGAAGTAGTTCAGCTCGGTGCCCGAATGCTCGGAGTGCGTCTTGAGGTCGAAGTCGGTGCGGTTCGCGACGCCCTCGAGCTCACCCCATTCGCTGCCCTGGAAGTGGAAGCGGTACTCGATGTCGACCGTGCGGGTCGAGTAGTGCGACAGCTTCTCCTTCGGGTGCTCGTAGAGCCGCAGGTTCTCCGGATCGATGCCGAGGTCGGTGTACCAGGCCAGCCGGGTGTCGATCCAGTACTGATGCCACTGCTCGTCCTCGCCGGGCTTGACGAAGAACTCCATCTCCATCTGCTCGAACTCGCGGGTGCGGAAGATGAAGTTGCCCGGGGTGATCTCGTTGCGGAAGCTCTTGCCGATCTGGGCGATACCGAACGGCGGCTTCTTGCGCGCGGTGGTCATCACATTGGCGAAGTTGACGAAGATGCCCTGCGCGGTCTCCGGGCGCAGATAGTGCAGGCCCTCCTCGGACTCGATCGGGCCGAGGTAGGTCTTGAGCATCATGTTGAAATCGCGCGGCTCGGTCCACTTGCCGACCGTGCCGCAGTCGGGGCACGCGATGACCTCCATCGAGACCGAATCCGGGTCGTCGATCTTGTTCTTCTCGGCGTAGTTCTCCTGGAGGTGGTCCTGCCGGTGCCGCTTGTGGCAGTTGAGGCATTCCACGAGCGGGTCGTTGAAGACGCTCACGTGGCCCGAGGCGACCCACACCTGCCGGGGCAGGATGATCGCGGAGTCCAGGCCCACCACGTCGTCGCGGCTGATGACCATGGCACGCCACCACTGCTTCTTGATGTTCTCCTTGAGCTCCACGCCGAGCGGCCCGTAGTCCCACGCCGAGCGGGTACCTCCGTAGATCTCACCGCTGGGGTACACCAGGCCGCGACGCTTGGCGAGGTTGGCGACGGTGTCGATCTTCGACTTGGGTGCCACTGCTGAAGCTCTCCCTCTGGATGATGGGTGGTGGGCGATTCGAACCAGCCTATCGAGGGGCGCACGGGGGCGTCGAAGCAGTATCGGTTCGACACACCGGGGGTCAAGATTGACATGCGCACCTGTGCATACCAATAATGGCATCGGTTTCCAATAAGGAGTTGGTTCGATGACCACCGACAGCGGTGCCCCCCTTCGTCGCAGTCGCGTCGCCGTGGAGGCGCCCACCCCGATTCCGCACGACCCGTACCCGTACCGCGCGCCGAGCGCACCCGCGGTTCCGCCGCGCGCGATTCTGGACAACGCGGGCGAGCTGTTGCGCGCGTTGGCCGCGCCCGTGCGGATCGCCATCGTGTTGCAGCTGCGCGAGTCGCCGCGCTGTGTGCACGAATTGGTCGATACGCTGGGCGTGACCCAGCCGCTGGTCAGCCAGCATCTGCGCATCCTCAAGTCGGCGGGCGTGGTGCGTGGCGAGCGAACCGGCCGCGAGGTGATCTACGAGCTGGTCGACGACCACTTGGCGCGCATCGTCGTCGACGCCGTCGCACACGCCGAGGAAGGGTGATCCGTGCCGGACAAGACGGGCACAACCGAAAAGACGGTCGGTATTCGCAGTACCCGCCAGCGCAGCGCGATCGCCGCGCTGCTCGGCGACATCGATGAGTTCCGTTCCGCCCAGGAACTCCACGACGAACTCCGCCGCCGCGGCGAGGGCATCGGCCTCACCACGGTCTACCGCACGCTCCAATCCCTCGCCGAGGCGGGCAAGGTCGACGTCCTCCGCACCGACACCGGCGAATCGGTCTACCGCCAATGCTCCAAGGGCCATCACCACCACCTCGTCTGCCGCCACTGCGGCAGCACGGTCGAGGTGGAAGGCCCCACCGTCGAAGCCTGGGCCGAATCCATCGCCGCCCAACACGGTTTCACCCAGATCAGCCACACCCTGGAGGTCTTCGGCATCTGCCACCGCTGCACCTGACCCCAGGCACGGCAACCCAGCCGCACCCTTTATTCGAATCCGCACCCCTTGTAGAGCCCTGCAAGGGGTGCGGATTCGTATAAAGGGTGCGGATTGGGTTGCCGTGCTTGGGGATTCAGGCGGGGGTGGGGGCTGGTTGGGGGCGGAGGGCGGCGAGGGTGATGAGGATGAGGGCGGCGGCGGACCAGGTGAGCAGGACCGTCAGGGGGGTGGTGAGGGCGTGGGAGTCGAAGAAGGCGACCGAGCGGAGGAGGGTGGCGGCGGCGCCCGGGGGGAGGTATTGGCCGAGGGAGCCCCAGAAGGTGGGGAGGAGTTCGGGGGCGGAGGTGGCGGCGGAGAAGGGGTTGCCGATCAGGAGGAGGAGCAGGGCGGCGATGCCTATGCCGGGTCGGCCCACGACCGCCGCCAACCCGACCACCGACCCAGCGACGGCGAAGGAGACCAGGGCGGCTACGGCGGCGAGAGTGAGGTAGGAGCCGGGGAGGATATCGAGCCAACCCTGCACGACGGACATGCTCAACAGACCCGCGGCCACGGCGAAGGTGAACAGACCCGCCACCCGCGCGGCGAGGATGGGGATGAGCAGACTCAGGAGAGCACCCGCGGCGATACCCGCCATCACCAGGGGCAGGACCATGGCCCCGAAGGCCGCGCCGCGGGGGTCGTGGGAGTCGGCGGGGACGATGTCCTCGATGAGGGCGCTCGGGGCACCGGAAGCAGCAGGGGCCACGGGGACACCAGGACCAGCCGGAGCACTAGGACCAGCGGGGGCACCAGGACCAGCGGAGGCACCAGGGGCACCAGGGTCAGCGGGGGCACCAGGGGCACCGGAAGCCACGGGGGCGCTAGAACCGGCAGGGGCACCGGGACCACCAGGGGCACTCACCAACTGTTGCCCCATCTGCGTAAGCAACTGCGCCACAACAGGACTCGCCGCCGAAGCGACCAGAAGGCGAGGCTGGCCGCCCCCGGTGACGATCGCGCCGTAAGCGTCGCGGTGTTCCAGGGCCGAGCGGGCGGCGGGCTCGTCGGGGACCGTGGTGATGGCGAAGGCGGCGGGGTCGTGTTGGGTGAGTTTGTCCGCGACCGAGGCGGCCTGGGGGCCGGTCACGACGAGGGGGAGGTCGCGGGGCTTCAGGTTGGCGGCGGGCCAGGCGAAGGCGATCAGCATGACGGCTTGCAGGACGGCCGCGGCCAGGCCCACGGCGATCGCGCGTGACATGGCATTCATGAGGGGCTCCCCAGAAAATCGGAGGTTCGTTCTCTTTGAGCTCCAACCGTGGCACCAGCCGTCGAGGCTTGTCAAGAACGAACATTCGTTTTATTTTGGAGACCATGCCCCGAGTCAGCGCGGAACACCTCGAGCGCCGCCGCCGCCAGATCCTGGACGCCGCGCAGGAATGCTTCGCCCGCAAGGGTTTTCACGCCACCTCGATGCAGGACGTCTTCGCCGAGTCCGGCCTGTCGGCGGGGGCGGTCTACCGCTACTTCAAGAGCAAGGACGATCTGATCGCCGCCCTCGCCGCCGACGCCATGGTGCTCATCGGCGGTGTCCTGGCCGAACTCGTCCAGCGCGACCCGCTGCCCACCCCGAGCGCCGTCATCGGCGCCCTGACCAGCGAGATCGTGCGCATCGGCGAATCCAGCGGCCGGGTGCGCCTGGCCCCGCAGGCGTGGGCGCTCGCGGCCATCGATCCCGAGGGGCACCCGTACGTCGGCGCGGCCATCGGCATGTTCCGCGAGCGCTGGCGCGAGTACGCCGACCGGATGCGCGCGGCCGGGTGGCTGGCCCCCGACGCCGACACCGACGCCGTGGCCAAGACCCTGCTCGGCATCATGCCCGGCTTCCTGCTCCAGCACGTGCTGCTCGGCGACACCGATCCCGAGGCCATGGCACGCGGGATGGAACTCCTGTTTGACTTTCGAAAACCCTAGGGCAGCAACCCTTTTCGCGCCCGTCCCGCACCCGACAGCACCAGCAGCAGCATGGTCGTCAACGCCGCGTCCGACAGTCCGGCGGCCGGGAAGGTGTAGCGCAGGATCACATCGGCCAGCTTGTCGTGCCCGATCACGGTGAGCGAACCGAACTGCAACGCGTTGTTCCGATCGGCCACCCGCTTGTGCAACTGTGGTTTGAGCGGCCGGTCCCAGGCCAGCACGCAGGTCAGCGTGAGCACATCGAGGCCCTCGGCGAGGGTGACCCCGCGCAACGAGCACAGCGCGCCCTCGAATTCGAAGCCCAGCCCGCCGTCCTCGACCCGCACCGCGATATCGCATCCGGTCAGGCACGCACCGGCGCGGGCCTGCAACTCCTCGGCCGTGGTCGGGCTCATTTCACCCCGCCGAAACGCCGGTCGCGCTTGGCGTACTCCACGCACGCCTCCCACAGATTGCGCCGGTCGAAATCGGGGAAAAGCGTGTGCTGATAGACGAATTCGGCGTAGGCCGACTGCCAGATGAGGAAGTTGGAGCTGCGCAACTCGCCGGAGGGACGCAGGAACAGGTCGACGTCCGGCATATCGGGTTCGTCGAGGTAGCGGGCGAAGGTCTCCTCGGTGATCTTCTCCGGATTCAGCTCCCCCGCCGCGGCGAGGCGCGCGATTTCCCGTGCGGCGTCGGCGATCTCGGCCCGGCCGCCGTAGTTGACGCACATGGTGAGGGTCATCACCGTGTTGTCCTTGGTGAGCTCCTCGGCGATCTCGAGTTCCTTGATCACGCTGCGCCACAACCGCGGTCGCCGCCCGGCCCAGCGGACCCGCACCCCCATCTCGTGCATCTCGTCGCGGCGGCGGCGGATGACGTCGCGGTTGAAGCCCATGAGGAAGCGCACCTCGTCGGGGCTGCGCCGCCAGTTCTCGGTCGAAAAGGCGTACGCCGACAGCCATTTCACCCCGATCTCGATGCATCCCTCCACGGTGTCCATGAGCACCGCCTCGCCGCGCTCGTGCCCCGCGGTGCGCGGCAGCCCCCGCTCCTGCGCCCAGCGCCCGTTGCCGTCCATGACGAGCGCGACGTGCCTGGGCACGAACTCCATCGGCAGCGCGGGCGGCCGCGCCCCGGACGGATGCGGCGACGGCGGACGAACGGTGCGGCCCTGAGCGGTCGAGGTGCGATTACCGATCACGCCCCCAATCCTGCATCACGCGCCGGAGCCCGCGCCCTCGACCCGGAATTCTCGCCCCCTCCGCCCGGGTTCCGGTCCGGCGACTCCGCTTCCGCTCACCCCACCTCGGCCCGAAGCGGAACTCACCCACCTCGGCCCGAAGCGCGACGCCACGCCGACGCGCGACTCACCCCACCCGCGTATCCGCGTCCTCGTGCGGCCGGGTCCGCTCGATCAACGGCAGCGTCCGCAACTGCCGCTCGAGATGCCACTGCAAATGCGCCGCGGTGAGCCCGCTGGCCTGCCGCCGCACCCCCTCCGGCACCGCGTCCAGCCCCGACCAGTCCCCCCGATTCAGCGCGCTCATCAGATCGAGCACCCCCACCGCGGGCGTGGCCGACCCCGGCGGGCGGCAGTGCACGCACACCGCTCCCCCGGCCGCGACGTGGAAGGCGCGATGCGGACCGGGGGTGGCACAGCGCGCGCACTCGTCCAGCGCCGGGGCCCAGCCCGCGAAACCCATGGCGCGCAACAGGAACGCGTCCAGGATCAGCTCGTGCGGACGCTGGTGGGCGGCGATGGCGCGCAACGCCCCCGCGGTGAGCGTGTGCAGCCGGGGCGCGGGCGCCCGTTCCTCACCGGCGAGGCGTTCGGCGGTCTCGAGGACCGCGCAGGCGGTGGTGTAGCGGCCGTAGTCGGCGACGATGTCGGCGGCGAACGCCTCGACCGTGTGCACCTGGGTGACGGTGTCCAGATTGCGGCCGGGATAGAGCTGGATGTCGACGTAGGCGAACGGCTCGAGCCGGGCCCCGAACCGCGAACGGGTGCGCCGCACGCCCTTGGCGACCGCGCGGACCAGGCCGTGCTGGCGGGTCAGCAGCGTGACGATGCGATCGGCCTCGCCGAGCTTGTGCTGGCGCAGCACGATCGCATGGTCACGGTAAAGACGCACGGACCCATCCTCGCATGCCCGCCCCGCGCGGCGGCCGGAACACTACCGCACGCGATTCTCGCTGTAGAGCTGCTCGATGCGCGGCGCGTGAATCGTGCGCAGCAGCAGCGTGGTCCAGCCGGTGCGGGTGCGATCGATGCCGAAGTTGTCGGCCTCAACGAGCATCCGCTCGGGACCCTGGAGTTCCATCGTCACCGCCGGATGTCCGAGCGGGACGTCCACGAGCGCCTCGCGATTGCCCCACACGATCAGTCGGCGCTTGCTCATCGCCACCGTGCCCGCCGCGATATCGGTCCAGCTCGAGGACGCGTAGTGCAGCGCGGTGCGATAACTGCGCCGGGCCACCGAGCCGCTGATGGGACCGAAGACGATGATGCCGTCCGACTCCAGCGCCGAACGCAATTGCAACGGTAGCTCTTTCGATCCGAACGCCCGGGACATCCACTTCACGCGAATGGATGGTAGGCCGGTCGGTCGGTCCGTGCCGGGGCGCACCCGGCGCGCTCCTGGGAAAACGGCGGCCGGGGACATCACAATTTGAAAACAGCACACCTCGAAAGCCGGATGTGGACGTCCGACCAACTCCGCGTTACCGTTCGGGGGCAAGGACCGACGAGACGGAGCTCACATGACGACGGCGTCCACCCGTGACCTCGGATTGGCCGAGCTCGCCGCCGCGATCACGCGCGGCGACACCACCTCCGTGGCCGCGACCACCGACGCGCTCGACCGCGCCGAGGCGAGCCGCGACACGCTCAACGCGTTCCGGATCGTGCGCCGCGAACGCGCCCTGGCCGAGGCCGCCGCGGCGGATCGGCGCGTCGCCGCCGGGGAGCGGGCACCACTGCTGGGCGTGCCGATCGCGATCAAGGACGACACCGATATCGCCGGGGAGCCAACGGCTTTCGGCTGCGGCGGCGAGTTCCCCGCCAAGACCGAGGACGCCGAGGTGGTGCGGCGGTTGCGAGCGGCGGGCGCGGTGATCGTCGGCAAGACCAACACCTGCGAGATCGGGCAGTGGCCGTTCACCGACGCCGAATCCTTCGGCTACACCCGCAATCCGTGGAACGCCGAACACACCCCGGGCGGCTCCTCGGGCGGGTCGGCCGCGGCGGTGGCGGCCGGATTGGTGCCCGCCGCACTGGGTTCCGACGGGGCGGGATCGGTGCGCATACCCGCCTCGTGGACGAATCTGGTGGGCATCAAGCCGCAGCGCGGGCGGATCTCGACCTGGCCGCTGCCCGAGTCGTTCCACGGCCTGACCGTGCACGGCCCGCTGGCCCGCACGGTCGCCGACGCGGCGCTGCTGCTCGACGTCGCGGCGGGCGCGCATCCGGGCGACCGGCACACCCCGCCCGCGCTCACCGTCTCCGACGCCGTGGGCCGCGATCCGGGGCGGCTGCGCATCGCGCTGTCGTTGCGAATCCCGTTCACCGCCACCCGAACCGCGCTGGATCCCGAGGTGGCGGCCCACGTGCGCGGCGTCGCGGACACGCTGCGCCGCCTCGGCCACGAGGTGACCGTCGCCGATCTGCACTACGGCCTGCTGATCGGGGCGAGCTTCCTGCCCCGCTCCATGGTCGGCATCCGCACCGAACTCGCGAAACTGCAAGGGGCGCAAGTCGATCCACGCACCCACTGCAACGCCCGCCTGGGCCTGCTGCTCGGCGGTCCGGCGCTGTTCGCGGCGCGCGCGGTGGAACCGTTGCTGCACAGGCGGATCGGCCGCTTCTTCGACGACTACGATGTCGTCCTCGCCCCCACCACCGCGACCCCGCCGCCGCCGGTGACGGCGATGAAGGGCCTGGGCGTCTCGGCGACCGACGCGTTGATCACCGCGGCCTGCCCCTACACCTGGCCGTGGAACGTGCTGGGCTGGCCGAGCGTGAACGTGCCCGCGGGCATCACCGACGCGGGCCTGCCGGTCGGCGCGCAGCTCATGGGTCCAGCCTGCGCCGAACCGCTGCTGGTTTCGCTCGCGGCACAACTGGAATCGGAGCTGCGCTGGGACCGGCAGCGCCCCGACCCCTGGTGGGAGCGCTAGAAACCCAAGCGCCCCAACTGTTTCGGATCGCGCTGCCAGTCCTTGGCGACCTTCACGTGCAGATGCAGGTAGATGCGGGTGCCGAGGATGTTCTCGATCTGCTTGCGCGCGGCGGTGCCGACCTCCTTGAGGCGGCTGCCGCCCTTGCCGATCACGATCGCCTTCTGGCTCGGCCGTTCCACGTAGAGGATGGCGTGCACGTCGAGCATGCCCTCGCTCTCCTCGCGCGGCAACACCTCCTCGATGACCACGGCCAGCGAATGCGGCAGCTCGTCGCGCACCCCCTCGAGCGCGGCCTCGCGGATGAGCTCGGCCATGAGGGTTTCCTCGGGCTCGTCGGTCAGCTCGCCGTCGGGGTAGAAGGCCGGGCCCTCCGGCATTTTCGACGCGATGACGTCGATGAGGACGTCGACCTGCTCGTTCTCGACCGCCGACACCGGCACCACCTCGGCGTCGGGGCCGAGCAGCTCGGCGACGGCGAGCAGTTGTTCGGCGATCCGGTCGCGGCTCACCTTGTCGATCTTGGTGACCACGCCGATGCGGGTGGTCTTGGGCGCCATCTGCTCGATCTGCTGGGCGATCCAGCGGTCGCCGGGGCCGATCCTCTCGTCGGCGGGGATGCAGATCGCGATGACGTCGACCTCGGAGTACGTGTCGCGGACCAGGTCGTTGAGCCGCTGCCCGAGCAGGGTGCGGGGCCGGTGCAGGCCGGGGGTGTCGACCAGGATCAGCTGGGCGTGCTCGCGATGGACGATGCCGCGGATGGTGTGGCGGGTGGTCTGCGGGCGGGAGGAGGTGATCGCGATCTTCTGGCCCACCATGGCATTGGTGAGCGTGGACTTGCCCGTATTGGGGCGGCCCACGAAACAGACGAAGCCGGACCGGAACTCCTCGCTCATTCGACGACCTCGGATCGGGCGCCGAAGCCGTCCTCGACGGTGTCGTAGATCGCGCCCTTGCGGTCGGCGAAGATGATCCGCGCGGTCGACGAAACCTCTTGTACGGCGGCCACTCCCGGGTCGCGCAGCTGCGCGCCGACCACCACGGCCGCCTCGAAGCCCTCCGCGCCGCTGGACATGGCCGCGGCCACCGCCGACTGCAACGCCGTGAGCCGCAACGCTTTCAGCGCCACCTCCCCCGCCGCGTAGGTGCGCCCGTCGGTGTCGCGCACCGCCGCGCCGCTCGCGCCGCCGGTGCGGCCCAGCGCGCCCCGCGCGAGCACCAGCAGCTTGTTGTCCTCCGCGTCCAGCCCGGCGGCATCGCGTTCACTCATCGCCATCTCCATCCTCGGTACCCACCGCTTCCTGCTCGTCGCCCGGCGCGTGTTCCCCGCCGCCCGGTGTCTCGTCCGCCTCGCTCGACCCGTCCTCCGGCGCGCGCTTCTCCGGCGCCCGCTTCACCAGGACCGTGTGCACGCGGACCCGGCCGCGCGCGTCGGCGCCGCCCTCGCCGCGCAGTTGCAGGCCGTGCACGACGGCCTTGGAGCCGGGTAGGGGCACCCGGCCGAGCGCGTGCGCGAGCAGGCCGCCGACGGTGTCGACGTCCTCCTCATCGATGTCCATGTCGAACAGTTCGCCGAGATCTTCCACCGAAAGTCGCGCCGCCACGCGGTATTTGCCGTTTCCGAGGTCCTCGACGGGGGCGATCTCGTCGGTGTCGTACTCGTCGGCGATCTCCCCGACGATCTCCTCGAGCACGTCCTCGATGGTCACCAGGCCCGCGATGCCGCCGTACTCGTCGACCAGCAGGGCCATGTGGTTGCGGCGGCGCTGCATCTCGTCGAGCAGGGAGTCCAGCGGTTTGGAGTCGGGCACGAACACCGCCGGGCGCATGACCTCGCGCACCCGCACCTTCTTGCCCCGATCCGCGTACGGCACAAGGTCTTTCAGGTAGACCACGCCGAGGATGTCGTCGACGTTCTCACCGACCACCGGGATCCGCGAATGTCCGGACCGCACGGCCAGCGACATCGCCTGCGCGGCGGTCTTGTCCGCCTCGATCCACACCATCTCGGTGCGCGGCACCATGACCGCGCGGGCGGCGGTGTCGCCGAGTTCGAACACCGACTGGATCATGCGGCGTTCCTCGGAGTCCACCACGCCGCTCTGCTGGGCCATGTCGACGACTTCGCGCAACTCGATCTCGGAGGCGAAGGGGCCGTTGCGGAATCCGCGGCCGGGGGTGATGGCGTTGCCGAGCACGATCAGCAACCGGCTCACCGGGCCGAGCAGCGCGCCGATGGCCTGCAACGGCAGGCTCGCCCCGAGCGCGATGGAATAGGCGTGCTGGCGGCCCAGGGTGCGCGGGCCGACCCCGATGACCATGTAGTCGACCACCACCATGACGACCGCGGTCACCAGCAGCGCCCAGCCCGCGGGCAGCACGTCGACGAAGACGGCGGCCAGCAGCACGGTCGCGGTGATCTCGCACACCACCCGCAGCAGCACCATGAGATTCACGTAGCGCGGCCGGTCGACCACCAGCCGCGCGAGCCGCCGCGCGCCCGTGCGGTCCGCGCGCACCAGATCGTCCACGCGGGCCGGGGAGATCGTCACCAGCGCCGCGTCGAGGGCCGCGAAGACGCCGCCCGCCGGGACCAGCACGATCGCCAGGAGCAGCAGGATCAGCGAATTCACGCCGGGCCCAACGGATCACCGGCGTCGGTGAATCCGGTCTTGCCCAGCAGCCTGCGGTCGCGTTCGGCGAGTTCGGCGCGGCGCCGCTCCTCGCGCAGGCTCTCGTACCAGTCCGCGAGCAGCCGCGCCTGGAGGCCGAACATCTCCTTCTCCTCCTCCGGCTCGGCGTGGTCGTAGCCGAGCAGGTGCAGGATGCCGTGCACGGTCAGCAGCGCGAGCTCGTGATCGACCGAATGCCCGGCCTTCTCGGCCTGTCCCGCCGCGAACTCGGGGCACAGCACGATGTCCCCCAGCATCGACGGCCCCGGCTCGGCGCTGTCGGGCCGCCCGCCCGGCTCGAGCTCGTCCATCGGGAACGACATGACATCCGTCGGCCCCGGCAGATCCATCCACCGCATGTGCAGATCCGCCATGGTGTCGAGATCGACCAACACCATCGACAGTTCGGCGGCCGGATGCACATCCATCTGCGCTATCGCGAACCGCGCGACACTGACTAGTTCTTCCTCGGATACGTCCATACCCGACTCGTTGGCGATCTCGATGCTCACGCTGTCAGCCTATCGGCCGGGTGTCGCGCGGACGGGTCCGGTGGGCCTGTCCTACCGTCGCCCCCCGCGCCCGGCCGCGCGGCGCTGCGCCCGGTTGCCCGGGTAGTGCGGCGTGCCCACCTGGGGGCGGGTTTCGGCCTCGTAGCGGTCGTAGGCGTCGACGATGTCGGCGACGAGGCGATGGCGGACGACGTCGCTCGAGGTGAGTTCGGCGAAGTGGATGTCGTCGACGTCGGCGAGGATGTCGCTGACCACGCGCAGGCCGGACTGGGTGCCGCCGGGCAGGTCGATCTGGGTGATGTCGCCGGTGACCACGATCTTGGAGCCGAAGCCCAGGCGGGTCAGGAACATCTTCATCTGCTCGGGGGTGGTGTTCTGGGCCTCGTCGAGGATGATGAACGAGTCGTTGAGGCTGCGGCCGCGCATGTAGGCGAGCGGGGCGACCTCGATCACGCCGGACGCCATGAGCTTCGGGATCGCCTCGGGGTCCATCATGTCGTGCAGCGCGTCGTAGAGCGGGCGCAGGTAGGGGTCGATCTTCTCGTTCAGCGTGCCGGGCAGGAAGCCCAGTCGTTCGCCCGCCTCGACCGCGGGCCGGGTGAGGATGATCCGGTTGACCTGCTTGGTCTGCAACGCCTGCACGGCCTTGGCGACGGCCAGATACGTCTTGCCGGTACCGGCGGGGCCGATGCCGAACACGACGGTGTGCGCGTCGATGGCGTCGACGTAGCGCTTCTGGTTGAGCGTCTTGGGCCGGATGGTCTTGCCGCGGCGGGACAGGATGTCCAGGCTCAGCACCTCGGCCGGGGAATCGGAGGATCCCTCGGTGAGCATGGCGTAGGTGTGCCGGACGGCCTCGGGCGTGACCATGCGGTTGCGCCCGGTCAGCGCGACCAGCTGTTCGACGACCCGCTCGGCGAGGGCCACGTCGGCGGCCTTGCCGGTGAGCGTCACGGAGTTGCCGCGCACGTGGATGTCCGCGTCGAGCAGTCGCTCGAGTTCGCGCAGATTCTCGTCGGCCGAGCCGAGGAAACCGAAAACCGATTCGGGGGCCAGTTCGATGCTGGAACGCACGGTCCGTGCGGCGGGGCCCGAGGCGTCGCCGCCGGCTCCGATGCCGGCCGTGGGAGTTGTCGGGTCGCCGAATTCACCTTGGGTTCGCAATAGGACCTATGGCCTGCTTTCCGGTCTCGAACGTGTGCTGTGTGTTGGACAAAGTTTAACTCGCGGCACCGACACCGCCCAGTGAATAGATGGCAACCCGCAGGTCACGGCCATGTGCCGGTCAACGCTGCGCCCACTCGGCGGCGAAGTCGCGAAACCGCCGGACCGCGTCGGCGGCGGGCGCGCCCGCGGACCAGATCAGCCCGACCGCCCGCGTGGCCCCCGGATCGGCGAGCGGGATCAGCGCCGGACCGGGCCGCGGCCCGCGCACGGGCCCCTCCTCGAGCGGCAGCACCGCCACCCCGAGCCCGGCCGCTACGAGCCCGGCGACCGTCACCAGATCGCTGGACTCGAGCCCGACGCGCGGGCGGAAATCGGCGGCGGCGGCGAGGTCGTCGAGGATGCGGCGCATGCCGAAGCCCGCGGGCATGGTCACGAAGTCGGCGTCGGCGGCCTCGGCCAACCGCACCTGACGCCGCCCGGCGAGCCGGTGATCGGCGGGCACGGCCAGGGCCAGCCGCTGCCGCAGCAGGGTCCGCCAGCCGAGCCCGGCCGCCGCGGGCCGCGGCGAGACGATGCCGAGATCGGCGTCGCCGTCGAGCACCCGGGCCGTGACGGCCTCGGCCGCGTCCTGGCTCAAGGTGAAATCCACCCGCCCCTGCCCGCGCCGGAAGGCGGCGATCAGCTCCGGCACCAGCCGCGCCCCGAACGAGTGCAGAAACGACAGCCGCACCACGCCCCGGGCCGGATCGGACAGCTCGGCCAGCGCCCGCCGCGCGGCGTCGAGTTCGGCCTGGGCGCGGCGCGCGTGCTCGTAGTAGACGCGGCCGAAGTCGTTGAGCGACAGGCGTTTTCCGTGCCGGTCGAACAACCGCACGCCGAGCCGATCCTCCAGCCGGGCCAGCGTCCGCGACAGCGTCGGCTGCGAGACGCCCAGGCGGTCGGCGGCCGCCCCGACGTGCTCGAGTTCGGCGAGGGTCAGCAGCCAGTGCCACTCGTCACTCGGCACGCGCCCACCTCCTGCCGGACCAGTACTGATACAGAATACGCATTTAGAACTCCCCCATTATGCATTTCCTTTCGATGCCCCGCCGCGCCCATCCTGGCGATATGACCGTCGCGACCGCCCCCGCCGAAACCGCCGCCCACGAGCGCAGAATCACGCTGGCGCTGTTCGCGGCGGGCCTGACCACCTTCGCCACCATGTACTCCGCGCAGGCCCTGCTGCCCAGCCTCTCGGCGGCCTTCGGCGCCACGCCCGCACACGCCGCGCTGGCGGTGTCGCTGACCACCGGCACGCTGGCACTGGCGATCGTGCCGGTGAGCGTGCTGTCGAGCCGGTTCGGGCGGACCCGGGTGATGATCGTCTCGGCCGTGACCGCCGCCGCGCTGGGCCTGCTGCTGCCGGTCAGCCCGAATCTCGATGTGCTGCTTGCCGGTCGGGCCCTGCAAGGGCTGGCGCTGGCCGGGGTGCCCGCGGTGGCGATGGCGTATCTGGCCGAGGAGATCGGCGCGGGCGGGCTCGGCGCGGCGATGGGCGTCTACGTCTCGGGAACCACGGTCGGCGGGCTCGCCGGGCGGCTGATCCCGGCGTTCGTGCTCGAGGGCGGCTCGTGGCGGTGGGGTGCGGCCGTGCTCGGCGTCGCGGCCGCGCTGTGCACGGTCTGGTTCGTGCGCGAGCTGCCCGCCTCGCGTGGCTTCGTCGCGCAACCCCTACGGGTGCCGACCCTGATCCGGGATCTCCTCGGACATCTGCGCAATCCGACGCTGGCGGCGCTGTTCGCGCTGGCCTTCGTGCTGATGGGCGGATTCGTCTCGGTCTACAACTTCCTCGGCTACCGGCTGACCCGCGAGCCGTTCGGATTGTCCACCGCCGCAGCGGGTTCGGTGTTCGTGCTGTATCTGGGCGGCACCGCCTCCTCGACCGTGGCGGGCCGGTTGTCGGATCGGATCGGCCGCGGGCGAGTGCTCGCCGCGGCGCTGGTGACGATGGCCGCGGGCCTCGCGCTGACCCTGCCCGACCGGCTGCCGGTCCTGCTCGTCGGCGTGCTGCTGTGCACGGTCGGATTCTTCGCCGCGCACTCCACGGCCAGCGCGTGGGTGGGGGTCGCGGCGCGGCACGATCGGGCGGGGGCGTCCTCGCTGTACCTGTTCTTCTACTACCTCGGCAGTTCGGTCGCGGGCGGCGCGGCGGGCATCTGGTACGCCCGGCACGGGTGGGCCGGATTGACCGCCTACGCGGGCATTCTCGTGGCGGCAGCGGCCGTCGCGGCGATCCGGCTGGGCCGAAGTAGCTCATCTGCCCGATGATCGCGGCCTGATCTTGGTTATCATTCGACGGCGATGAGGCTAATCCTGTTCTCGGCGATGATCGCGCTGGCGGTCTCGATCACATTGACGCCGTTGTTGATCAAACTGTTCGCGCGCCGCCGCATGGGTCAGGAGATCCGGGTGGAGGGTCCGGCCAGCCACCAGGCCAAGCGCGGCACCCCGACGATGGGCGGTATCGCCATCATCGTCGGCATGTGGGTGGGGTACCTGGGCGCGCACCTGATCGGGTTGCGCTACGACGCCGAGGGCGTCACCGCGTCGGGCCTGCTGGTGCTCGGCCTGGCCACCGCGCTGGGCGTGGTCGGCTTCCTCGACGACTTCATCAAACTGCGCAAGCGCCGCAACCTCGGGCTCACCGCCAAGGGCAAATACCTCGGGCAGCTCGGGGCCGCGGTGGTGTTCGGCGTTCTGGCCCTTCGGTTTCCGGGCGCGACCGGGCTGACCCCGGGCAGCCGCCACCTGTCGTTCGTGCGCGACGACGCGACGCTGACGTTCTGGGTCGGATTCTTCCTGATCTTCGTGTGCTTCCTGGTGGTCGCGTGGTCGAACGCGGTGAACTTCACCGACGGCCTGGACGGGCTCGCCGCGGGCTCGATGGGTTTCGCGCTGGGCGCGTACACCATCATCACGTTCTGGCAGTACAGCAACGCGTGCGCGACCAAACCCGGCGTCGGCTGCTATCAGGTGCGCGACCCCCTCGACCTGGCGCTGGTGTGTTCGGCGGGCGCGGCGGCGTGCATCGGATTCCTCTGGTGGAACGCGGCTCCCGCGAAGATCTTCATGGGCGACACCGGATCCATGACCCTCGGCGGCCTGCTGGCCGGGCTGGCCGTCACCACCCGGACCGAACTGCTCATGGTGATCGTCGGGGCGGTCTTCTTCGCCGAGATCCTGTCGGTGCTGTTGCAGATCGTGGTGTTCCGCACCACCGGGCGGCGACTGTTCAAGATGGCCCCGTTCCATCACCACTTCGAACTCGGGCAGTGGGCCGAGACCACGGTCATCATCCGGTTCTGGCTGTTGGGCGGCATCGCCGCGGCCTTCGGGTTGGCGCTGTTCTACGGTGAATACCTCGCTGCCATCGGATGATTCACAGGACGGCGGCCGGATGCGGCCCGGCCATCTCCTGGACCCCTACCGCACGGCCGCGAGGTGCGCGTCCACCAGGGTCGTAACGAGATCGTCGAGATCGGGCCAGGGGAAGCTGGGCCGGTCCTGACGTAGCGTGATCAACCCGTGCATCGCCGCCCACAGACAGGTCGCGGTGGCCGTGGGATCGGCGCTGCCGCAGGCGGTTACGGCGTCCACGAGCAGGCCGAACGTGCGCAGGCCCGGCAGCTGCTCCTCGACCGGCTCCCAGCCCGGCGTCCCCGCCGTCCCGAACAGGACGCGGTAGTGCCCGGGGTGGGCCACGCCGTATCCGCAGTAGGCCCGGCAGATCGCCCGCAGCGCGGCCCGGGAGTCGTTGCCGGGCACGGCGTCTCGGGCCGTCGTGAGCGCGTCGTGCAATTCGGCGAAACGCGCCTGGTACACCGCCGTCAGCAGGGCCCGGCGATCGGCGAAATGCAAGTACACGCTCTGTGGCGCGACCCCGGCCCGCCGGGCCACCGCGCGCAGTGACAGCGCCTCCTGCCCGTCGAGCGACTCCAGCAGCGCGCTGGCCGCGGCCACCAACTCCGCCCGCAGCCGCGCCCCTTCCCCGCGGCGATTGCGGCTGCGCGCGTTCTGTTTCTCCGGCACCTTGACAGCATAACAAGACGGGCGTCTACTGACATCTGTCACTAGACGCCCGTCTTGTTAGGAAGTCGCCATGCTCTCCGTCACCCGCGTCGTGCACGCCAGCGTGCTGCTCGATTTCGGCGGCGCCCGCATCCTCACCGATCCGTGGCTGTCCGAGCGTCCCTTCTACCGCCCCGGCGAGCCGCGCGCCGTGGCCACCGCCGCCGACCTGCCGGAGCTCGCGGGGGTGGTGATCAGCCACGGCCACTACGACCACTGCGATCTGGCCGCGCTGGCGAGCTATCCGGACAAGCGCGTCCCGTTCGCGGTCGTGAAAGGTCTTGCCGCGCAGGTCCGTTCGGCGGGCTTCCCGAACGTGGTGGAGCTGGACCCGTGGGAGTCGACCCGACTCGGCCCGGTGCTGGTGACCGCCGCCCCGGCCAGCCACGGCGTCCCCGAGGTGACCTTCGTCCTGCGATCCGACGGGCACACCGTCTATTTCGGCGCGGACACCCGCCGCATCGCCGATCTCGACGAAATCCCGTCCCGCTTCGGCGAATTCGATCTGGCGCTGCTACCCGTCAACGGCCTGCGGGTGCGCCCGCTGGGCAATCGCCAGGAGGTCATGGACGCCGCCGAGGCCGCCGAGTTCACCTCGGTCCTCCGCCCCCGCCTGGCCGTCCCGATCCACTACGCCTTCACCGCGGGCCCGCTCGGCGACCGCATCATGATCAAATCCACCCGCAACCGCCCCGACCTGTTCCGCGACGCCACCGCCGACCACGCCCCCGACACCACGGTCCACATCCTGGATCCGGGCCAGCCTTTGGCGGTGTGAGCCGCCCGATCCCCCTCGGCCCGGGCCAGCCCCTGACAGTGTGAGCCGCCCGATCCCCCCTCGTCCCGGGCCAACCCCTGACGATGTGAGCCGCCCGATCCCCCTCGTCTCGGGCCAACCCATGACGGTGTGAGCCGCCGCTCGATCCCCTCGTCCCGGGCCTTCCGTCGGCAGTGGGATCCCAGGAGACCCGGTGATCCGAAGGGGCCGAGCAGGATTCGCGCGGGGAGACGGGATCACCAGCGAGACGTCAACGCCCCCAACGCGCCCAGCGCGACGGCCGCGGCGGTGGAGGTGCGCAGGACGGTCGGGCCGAGCAGGGCGATATCCGCGCCCGCCGCGGCCAGGGCGTCCAGTTCGGCGTCGTCCAACCCGCCCTCGGGGCCGACGATCAGCACCACCCGCGTGGCCGCCGCGAGCGGCAAGTCCACGAACCGCGTTGTCCCCGATTCGTGTAGCGCGGCCGCGATTCCGTTGTCCGCCTTCACTTCCCGGACCAACTCGAGCACCTCGGCGGTGCGGTGCGGCTCTCCGACCTCGGGAATGTAGGCGCGCCGCGACTGCCGCGCCGCGGACCGGGCGGCGGCGCGCCATTTGTCGACGCCCTTGCGCGCCTTGCCCTCCCAGTTCGCCACGCACCGGGCCGCCTGCCACGGCACGATCACGTCCGCCCCGGCCTCGGTCATGAGTTCCACGGCCAGCTCCGAACGATCGGATTTGGGCAGCGCCTGCACCACCGTCACCGGCGGCGAAACCAGTTGCGCGCGAACGCGATCGCGGACCCTCAGCTCCAGCCGATCCTTCCCGGCGGCGACCACCTCCGAGGCGGCGAGCAGCCCCGCGCCGTCGGACAGCGTGACGGCCTCGCCCACCCGGATCCGCCGCACGGTCGCCGCGTGCCGCCCCTCCGGGCCGTCGAGGACCGCGATCGCGCCGGGCTCCGGGATCTCGTCGAGATAGAAGACCGTCGCGGCCACTCAGCGCCCGCTGAACGAGGCCCGCAGGCGGGCGAACAACCCGCTGTTGTGCTCGGACTGCGCCGACAGCACCTCGGTGCGCTCGCCGCCGCGCAACGCCTTGTACTTGCGCAGCAGTTCGGTCTGCTTGCTGTCGAGTTTGGTCGGCACCACGATGTCGAGGTGCGCGATCAGATCGCCGCGCGCGCTCGACCGCAGCTTCGGCATGCCGTGCCCGCGCAGCACCGACACCTCCCCCGGCTGCGTGCCCGGCGGGATGGTCAGCTCGGTGGGACCGTCGAGGATGGTGTCGATGACGACCGTGGCGCCCAGCGCGGCGTCGACCATCGGCACCCGGATAGTGCAGTGCAGGTCGTCCCCGTCGCGCACGAACGTGTCGTGCGGCTGCTCCACGATCTCGACGTACAGGTCACCGGCCGGGCCGCCGCCCGGACCGACCTCGCCCTGCGCGGCCAGCCGCACCCGCATCCCGTTGGCGACACCCGCGGGAATCGGCGCGGCGATCTCGCGGCGCGCGCGCACCCGGCCGTCGCCGCCGCACTTGCGGCACGGATCGGGGATGGTCTCGCCCGCGCCGCGACAGGTCGGGCACGGCCGCGAGGTCATCACCTGACCCAGGAACGAGCGCTGCACGGTCTGGATCTCGCCCGCGCCGCCACACGTCTCACACCGCACCGGCTTGGAGTTGCCGTTGGTGCCCGCGCCCTGGCACACATCGCACAGCACGGCCGTGTCGACGGTCAGATGTTTGGTCACCCCGACCGCGCACTCGGCCAGCGAAAGCCGCGTGCGCAGCAGCGAATCCGCGCCCGGCTGCACCCGCCCGCGCGGCTTGCGGGAACCCCCGGCCGAACTCATGCCGCCGAAGAACGCCTCGAAGACGTCGCCCAGACCACCGAACCCGGCCGCGAAACCGCCGGCGCCACCGCCGCCTTCGAGCGGATCGCCGCCCATGTCGACGACGCGCCGCTTCTCCGGATCGCTGAGCACCTCGTAGGCCGCCGACACATCGCGGAACTTCTCCTGCGCGTCCGGATCGGGGTTGACGTCGGGGTGCAATTCCCGCGCCAGCCGACGGTAGGCGCGCTTGATCTCCTGGTCGGTCGCGTTGCGCCCGACGCCGAGGATTCCGTAGTAGTCCCGTGCCACTTGTGTCTCTTCTAGTCCTGTTCCGAAGGTGTATCGCATCTGCCCTGCTCCACAGCCGAACCATGCCGCTGGTCGCTCATCGTTCGGCGAGCACCTCGCCGATGTAACGGGCGACCGCGGCGACCGAAGCGATGGTCCCGGGGTAGTCCATCCGGGTCGGACCCAGTACCCCCATGGCGCCGAGAACCGCGCCCGGCACACCGTACCCGGTCGAGACGACGGAGGTTCCGCGCATCTGCTCGACCTGGGTCTCCTCACCGATCTGCACGGTGACCATGCCCGGCTGTTGCGCTGCCGCAAGCAGTTTCAGCACGACCACCTGTTCCTCGAGCGCCTCGAGCACCGCGCGCAGCGAGCCCGGGAAGACGCCGAAGTCGTTGGCGTTGCGGGTGAGGTTGGCGGTGCCGCCGAGCACGAGCCGCTCCTCGGGGTGTTCGACGAGGGTCTCCACCAGCACGGTCGACACCCGGACCAGCACCTCGCGCAGCCGGGCCGGGGCGCGCTCGGGCAGTTCGGCCACCGCGGCCGAGGCCGCCGAGAGCCGCTTGCCGTCCATCGCCTTGCCGAGCATCGCGCGCAGCACGGCCAGATCCTCGTCGTCGAGCACCGCGCCCAGATCGACCAGGCGTTGATCGACGCGGCCGGTGTCGGTGATGACCACCAGCAGCAGCCGGGCCGGGTTGAGCGCGACCACCTCGATGTGCCGCACGGTCGAGGCCGACACGGTCGGGTACTGGACCATGGCGACCTGCCGGGTCAGCTGCGCCAGCAACCGCACGCCGCGGCGCAGCACGTCGTCGAGATCGACGCCGTTCTCCAGGAATTCGAGGATCGCCCGGCGCTCGGCCGTGGACAGCGGCTTCACCTCGGCGATGTTGTCGACGAACTGGCGATAGCCCTTGTCGGTGGGGATCCGGCCGGAACTGGTGTGCGGCTGGGTGATGTAGCCCTCCGCCTCCAACACGGCCATATCGTTGCGCACGGTCGCACTGGACACGCCCAGGTTGTGCCGCTCGACAAGGGTCTTCGAGCCGATCGGTTCCTTGGTCGCGATGTAGTCCGCGACTATCGCACGCAGGACCTCGAGCCGCCGCTGCTCCGTACTCGACACCGGTCCCACACCTCCTCGCTCGCCATCGGGTCCGCCCGGGCGCGCGGTGGCGCGGTACGGCCACGACTACGCGGAATCCCGGGTCATCCGGAATCCAGTTTAGAGCGCGAACGGCGAATCGTTAGCACACGTGCCGGAACAGTGCTAAGGCCGCTGGGACCCTCAGACGTCGAACGCGTCCCGCCCGGCTCGTGCGTCGAGCCCCAGCATGGCCAGCAGGGACATGCAGTCCTCGGCGTCGGTGGCGTGACTGGCGACGGCACGAGCGGCCAACGCGCCCAAACGAGCCGATTCGGCTCGCTCGGCGGCTCGCAACTCGGCGAATTCGCTCTGGTCGGGGACGGGACTGATGCGATGCGCCTGCAACATGGGGCTCCTCGGGGTCACATCGGACCCTACGCCCAGTACTACTCTCGTGCGGGAGTATCCCGGCCAAAAAGGGAACCAGGATACGCCGATGCGACTTCCATCACATCTCGTTCCGAGGCGGTCAGCCTCCGGCGGTCAGCAGTTCGCGCACGACCCCGTCGGCGAGCAGCCGCCCATTCGCCGTGAGCACCAACCGATCTCCCGCGCGCAGCGCGAGCCCGTCCGCGACGACGCGATCCACGGCCCGCAGTTCGGCCGCGGTCAACTCGGCTACCGGCAGCCCGGTGCGCAATCGCGCGGTCAGCATGACGCGCTCGGTGTGCCGCTCCTCGTCCGTCAACGCCTCCCAGCCCGCGGCGGGCAGACCGCCCCCGGCCACCCGCGCGGCGTAGCGCGCCGGATGCTTGACGTTCCACCACCGCACCCCGCCGAGGTGGCTGTGCGCGCCCGGCCCCGCGCCCAGCCAGTCGCCGCCGTCCCAGTACCCGAGGTTGTGGCGGCAGCGCGCGGCGTCGCCCGCCGCCCAATTGGACACCTCGTACCAGGTCAGCCCGGCCGCGGACAGCCGCGCGTCGATGCGTTCGTAGCGGGCCGCGAGCACGTCGTCGTCGGGGGCGGGCAGCTCCCCGCGACGGACCTTGCGCGCCAAGGCCGTTCCGTCCTCCACGATCAGCGAGTACGCCGAGACGTGATCGACGCCCGCGGCCAGCACGGCCTCGAGGCTCGCGTCGAGATCCTCGTCATGTTCGCCCGGCGTGCCGTAGATGAGGTCCAGATTGACGTGCTCGAATCCCGCGGCCCGCGCCTCCCGCGCCGCGGCCACCGCCCGGCCGGGGGTGTGCGTGCGGTCGAGCACCCGCAGCACGTGCTCGGCCGCCGACTGCATCCCCAGCGAGATCCGGGTGAACCCGGCCGCACGCAGCCGTTCGAAGAATCGCGGCGAGGTCGATTCGGGATTGGATTCGGTGGTCACCTCGGCCCCCGGGGCCAGCGGGAAACGCTCGCGCACCGCGTCGAGCACCTCGGCCAGCCCGTCCCCGCCCAGCAGCGAGGGCGTGCCCCCGCCCACGAACACCGTCGACACCGGCGGCTGCGCGCTCGGCAACTCCCCGAAAACCCTTGCCGCCTCGCCCAATTCGCCCCGCAACGCGGCGAGCCAGGACTGCGGCGAGGCCGAGGTCCCCAACTCCCCCGCGGTGTAGGTGTTGAAATCGCAGTAGCCGCAGCGAGTCGCGCAGAACGGCACGTGCACGTAGATTCCGAACGGCCCGCCCCCGAAGTCCCGCAGCAGCGGTCGCTCCGTGACGCCGACACCTCGCGCGTCGGCGGCATCGGCGGCCCGTCCCCGCACATGGACCCCTCGCGCGTCGGCGGCATCGGCGGCGGGAATCTGGGTGGACGTCATCGTTCCAGTCTGACCTATGACCCATCTCACAAATCAGGTCGAGCGTCCAGGGAATTTCCCTCGAATTCCCGGAAAATATGCCCCGGGCGGTCGGAAGGACCCCGCTGACATGGCACAATAACTCTCATGACCGGACTTGGAGTGCGACTGGTGGCGCGACGCCACGTCGACTTCAAGCGTGTGTGCAGCGCGGGCTGTCTGCCCGAACGCCTCCGGTAGTTCGGTCCCCCGTCCCCCGGTTCCGGCGCCCCTTCGGACGCCGATGTCCCCGGCCGCTGAATACCGAAGGCGAGAGCCAGCCCCTCCCGTCTGCCGCAAGGCCAGATCACCACCCGCAGGAGCGACCCCATGACGTCGAGCACCGACGCCGGTCACACCCCGTCCGAATCCGCCCGCCCGGCGCGTCCCGCCGCCGAGCGCCGCGTCCGGCCCGACCGCCCCCGCCGCGAGGCCCCCACCGGTCCGCGCGAGCGCACGGGCAAGCCCGTACGCCGCCGGTCGGAGGGCCAGTGGGCCTTGGGTTACCGCGAACCGCTCAACCCCAACGAGCAGAGCAAGAAGGACGACAACCCGCTCAACGTCCGCGCCCGCATCGAGAACATCTACGCCAAGGGCGGTTTCGACTCCATCGACAAGGCCGACCTGCGCGGCCGGTTCCGCTGGTGGGGCCTGTACACCCAGCGCGAGCAGGGCTACGACGGCACCTGGACCGGCGACGAGAACATCGACCTGCTCGAGGCCCGCTACTTCATGATGCGCATCCGCTGCGACGGCGGCGCGCTGAACGTCGAGCAGTTGCGCACCCTCGGCCAGATCTCCACCGAATTCGCCCGCGACACAGCCGATCTCTCCGATCGCGAGAACCTCCAGTACCACTGGATCGAGATCGAGAACGTCCCCGAGATCTGGCGGCGCATCGAGGCGGTCGGCCTCCAGACCACCGAGGCGTGCGGCGACTGCCCGCGCGTGGTGCTCGGTTCGCCGCTGGCCGGTGAGTCGCTCGACGAGGTCATCGACGCCACCCCGGCGATCGAGGAGATTGTGCGCCGCTACATCGGGAAGAAGGAGTACTCCAACCTTCCCCGCAAGTTCAAGACCGCCATCTCCGGTCAGCAGGACGTGGTGCACGAGATCAACGACGTGGCCTTCGTCGGCGTCGAACACCCCGAGCACGGCCCCGGCTTCGACCTGTGGGTCGGCGGCGGCCTGTCCACCAATCCCATGCTGGCCCAACGGGTCGGCGCGTGGGTCCCGCTCGACGAGGTGCCGGAGGTGTGGGAGGCGGTCGTCGCGCTGTTCCGCGACTACGGCTACCGCCGGTTGCGGTCCAAGGCGCGGCTCAAGTTCCTGATCAAGGACTGGGGCATCGAGAAGTTCCGCGAGGTGCTCGAGACGAAGTACTTGCAGCGCAAGCTGATCGACGGTCCCGCCCCGGAGCAGCCCGCGCGGCCGATCGACCACGTCGGCGTGCAGCGGCTGCGCAACGGGCTCAACGCCGTCGGCTTCTCCCCCATCGCGGGTCGCGTATCCGGCACCATCCTGACCAAGGTCGCCGACGCGGTCGAGCGCGTCGGGGCCGACCGCATCCGCTTCACCCCGTACCAGAAGCTGATCGTGCTCGACGTGCCCGACGACAAGGTCGACGAGCTGATCGACGAGCTGGCGCCGCTGGGCCTGCAATCGCGGCCGTCGATGTGGCGGCGGAACCTGTTGGCGTGCAGCGGGATCGAGTTCTGCAAGCTGTCGTTCGTGGAGACCCGCAAGCGCTCCCAGGCGCTCGCGCCCGAACTCGAGCAGCGCCTCGCCGACATCAACGCCCAGCTCGACGTCCCGATCACCATCAACATCAACGGCTGCCCCAACTCCTGCGGCCGCTCCCAGATCGCCGACATCGGCTTCAAGGGGCAGCTGGTCGACGACGGCGAGGGGAATCAGGTGGAGGGCTACCAGGTTCATCTCGGTGGCAGCCTCGGGCTCGACAGCGGTTTCGGCCGCAAGCTGCGCCAGCACAAGGTGACCAGCGCCGAGCTCGGCGACTACATCGAGCGCGTGGTGCGCAACTTCGTCAAGAACCGCGACACCGGCGAACGGTTCGCGCGGTGGGCGGTCCGCGCCGACGAGGCCGACCTTCGCTAACGGGAGATGTGAGCTATGGCAACCACTTTGGAGAAGCTGTCCGAGGACGAACTCCGCCGGATCGCCGCGGACGGCGCGGCCCTGTTGGGCCCCGACGCCTCGGCGACCGACCTGCTGCGCTGGACCGACGAGACGTTCGGCCCCGGCTACATCGTCGCCTCCAATATGCAGGACGCGGTGCTGGTCCACCTCGCCGCGCGGGTCCGCCCCGGCGTGGACGTGCTGTTCCTCGACACCGGCTACCACTTCGCCGAGACCATCGGCACCCGCGACGCGGTCGAGGCCGTCTACGGGGTGAACGTGATCAACGTGACCCCCGAACACACTGCGGCGCAACAGGATCGGCTCCTCGGCAAGGACCTGTTCGCCCGCGAGCCCAACGAATGCTGCCGCCTGCGCAAGGTCGTCCCCCTGACCCGCTCGCTGTCCGGCTACAACGCCTGGGTCACCGGTATCCGCCGCGTCGAGGCCCCCACCCGCGCCAACGCCCCCCTCATCTCCTTCGACGAGGCATTCGGCCTGGTCAAGATCAACCCGATCGCCGCCTGGTCCGACGACGAGATGTCCGCCTACATCAGCGAACACGGCATCCTCGTCAACCCCCTCGTCGAGGAGGGCTATCCGTCCATCGGTTGCGCCCCGTGCACACGGAAGCCGGAACCGGGATCCGATCCGCGAAGCGGCCGCTGGGCCGGCCTCGCCAAGACCGAATGCGGGTTACACCAGTCATGACTCTCACAGTGACCGATACCGAATTCGATACCCTGGCCGCCCTCGAGTCGGAGTCCATCCACATCTTCCGCGAGGTGGCGGGGGAGTTCGAGCGGCCGGTGATCCTGTTCTCCGGGGGCAAGGACTCGACGGTGCTGTTGCATCTGGCGCTCAAGGCGTTCTGGCCCGCGCCGTTGCCGTTCGCGCTGTTGCACGTCGACACGGGGCACAATCTGCCCGAGGTGCTGGAGTTCCGGGACCGGGTGGTGGCGAAGTACGGGCTGCGGCTGCATGTGGCGTCGGTGGAGGAGTACCTCGCCGACGGGCGGCTGACCGAGCGGCCGGACGGGATTCGCAATCCGTTGCAGACCGTGCCGTTGCTGGACGCGATCGCGGCGAATCGGTTCGACGCGGTGTTCGGTGGCGGGCGGCGCGACGAGGAGCGGTCGCGGGCCAAGGAGCGGATCTTCTCGCTACGCGACGCGTTCGGGCGCTGGGATCCCAAGCGGCAGCGGCCCGAGCTGTGGAACCTGTACAACGGTCGGCACGCGCCGGGTGAGCATGTGCGGGTGTTCCCGCTGAGCAACTGGACCGAACTCGACATCTGGCGCTACATCGCCCGCGAGGACGTCGATCTGGCCTCGATCTACTACGCCCACGAGCGCCCGGTCTACCAGCGCGACGGCATGTGGATGACCCCCGGCTCCTGGGGCGGTCCGCGCGAGGACGAGGAACTGCTGATCAAGTCGGTGCGCTACCGCACCGTCGGCGACGGATCCTCCACGGGCGCGGTGCTTTCCACCGCCGCCACCAACGAGGAGATCCTCGCCGAGGTCGCCGCGTCCCGGCTGACCGAACGCGGCGCCACCCGCGGCGACGACCGGGTGTCGGAGGCCGCGATGGAAGACCGCAAGAGAGAAGGTTATTTCTGATGTCCGACCTATTACGACTGGCCACCGCCGGCAGTGTCGACGACGGCAAGTCCACACTGGTCGGACGCCTGCTCTACGACACCAAGTCGGTGCTGGCCGACCAGATCGACGCCGTCACCCGCGCCTCGGTGGACCGCGGCCTGGCCACCCCCGATCTGTCCCTGCTCGTCGACGGCCTGCGCGCCGAGCGGGAACAGGGCATCACGATCGACGTCGCCTACCGCTATTTCGCCACGCCCGCACGGACTTTCGTGCTCGCCGACACCCCCGGCCACGTGCAGTACACCCGCAACACGGTGTCCGGCGCGTCCACCGCGCAGCTGGTGATCCTGCTGGTCGACGCGCGCAAGGGCGTCATCGAGCAGACCCGCCGCCACGCCGCGGTGATGGCGCTGCTGGGCGTGCCGAAGCTGGTGCTGGCCGTGAACAAGATCGATCTGGTGGACGACGCCGCGGGCGTCTTCGAGCGGATCGCGACCGAATTCACCGAGCTGACAACGAAACTCGGCTGGACCGGCGACGACGTGGTGGCGATCCCGGTGTCGGCGCTGCACGGCGACAATGTCGCCTCCCGCTCGGCGAACACCCCGTTCTACCACGGCCCCTCGCTCATCGAGCATCTGGAGTCGGTGCCCGTGGACGCCGACAGCTCGGGTCGGCACTCGATCGGCCTGCGCTTCCCCGTGCAGTACGTGATCCGGCCCCGCACCGCCGAATACCCCGA
The DNA here is from genome assembly GCF_042874315.1 of Nocardia sp. NPDC004068. Taxonomy (NCBI): domain Bacteria; kingdom Bacillati; phylum Actinomycetota; class Actinomycetes; order Mycobacteriales; family Nocardiaceae; genus Nocardia; species Nocardia sp. NPDC004068. The sequence continues at coordinate 64,009 of NZ_JBIAMW010000016.1, read as the reverse complement.
CTACCGCGGCTACGCCGGACAAATCGCGGCGGGCGTGGTCGCCAAGGGCGACGAGGTCGTGGTCCTGCCGTCGGGCGTGCGCACGACGGTGGAGCGGATCGACACCGCCGACGGCGAACTGGCCACCGCGCAGCCGGGCCGCAGCGTCACCCTGGTGCTGGCCGACGACGTCGACGTCTCCCGCGGCGACACCATCGTCGCGGCCGCCGACGCGCCCGAGCCGATCGACGCCTTCGACGCGACGGTGTGCTGGCTCGGCGACAAGCCGCTGCGCGCGGGCGCCCGCCTGCTGCTCAAGCACGGCACCCGCACCACGCAGGCCATCGTCGGCGCGCTGGTCGAGCGCTTCGACGAACAGAACCTGGCCGCCGATCCGGCCCCGGAGTCGTTGTCGCTCAACGATATCGGGCGGATCTCGATCCGGGTCGCTGATCCTATCGTGGCCGACGACTATCGCGTGAACCGGCATACGGGCAGCTTCCTGCTCATCGATCAGGCGGGCGGCAATACGCTGGCGGCCGGTCTGGTCGGCGACGTGCTGACCATGGTCGAGGTCGGTTCCGGGTCCGGTGTCTGAGTCCGGTCCGGCGCTGATCGCGGTCGCCCACGGCAGTCGCGATCCGCGTTCCGCCGCAACGGTTTCGGCGGTCGTGGCGGATCTGGCGGCGCGTCATCCGGGAATGGATGTCCGGCTGGCGTTTCTCGATCTGAGTACGCCGTCGGTGGAGCAGGTCGTGGACGCCGTTGCGGCGCAAGGGCATACCGAGGCGGTGGTGGTGCCGCTGTTGCTCGGGAGCGCGTATCACGCCCGGGTCGATCTGCCGGGGTTGCTGGCGCGGGCTCGAGGGCGTCATCCGCGGTTGCGGTTGGTGCAGGCCGAGGTGCTCGGTACCGACGCGCGGCTGATTTCCGGACTGCGGGAACGGGTTCGGGACACCGGGGTCGATCCGTTCGATCCGTCGGTGGGGGTGGCGGTGGCGGCGGTCGGTTCGTCGTCGGCGGCGGCCAATCGGCGCACGCGGCGGGTGGGCCGATTGCTCGCCGAGGGGACGGCCTGGCGTACGTCGGTGTGTTTCGCCACCACCGAACCGGGCCTGCCCCAGGCGGTTTCGCGGCTACGTGAGCGAGGGTGTACCGATATCGTGGTCGCCCCGTGGTTCCTCGCGCCGGGGTTGCTCACCGATCGGCTGCTCACCGCCGCGTCCGAGGCGACCCACGCCGACCCGATCGGCGACCATCCGTTCGTTGGTGATGTGGTGCTCAGCCGCTACGTCTCGGCGCGGGCGGAGCTGCGTCGCGGGTCGGCGGCGGCCTGACTCAGTTCGCGAACCACCGTTCCAGCACGACGGCCACCCCGTCCTCGCAGACATCCAAGGTCACCTCGTCGGCCAGCTCCAGAATGGGGAGCACCGAATTGCCCATGGCCACCGAATGTCCTGCCCACGTAAGCATTTCGTGGTCGTTGTAGCCGTCGCCGATGGCGAGCGTCGCCTCGTGGTCGACGCCGAGCCGACGCCGCAGCCGCTCGAGCGCCCAGCCCTTGGAGACGCCCTGTTTACTCGCGACGAGGAAGGGTTCGTACTCCCCGTGCACCCAGCCCGCCCCGGGCAGCACCAGTTCGTCGAGCAGCGCGACCATATCGGCGAGCGTTCCCCCCGGCCACCAGCCGCTGAGGCGGGTGGTGGGCTCCAGGCTCAGCTCGTGATCCTCGACGAAACGGTACTCACCGAGCCGGAAACTGCCCGGAAAGTATCCGGTCGTCCACGTGCCCACGCCCACCTTCTCCACCGACAGCACCATGTCCGGGAACCGCGACCGCAACGCGTCCACCGACGGTTCCGCGTCGAAGGTCTGCATCGACAGCGGCTGCCAATTCGAAATGTCCACGTGCACAGCGCCGTTCGAGCACAACGCCTGCCCCTCACCGAGCCCGAGATCCTCCACGACCACCCGGGTCGCGAGCAGTGTACGCCCCGTGGTGATCACGACATGCGCACCGGCATCCGCCGCGGCACGCACCGCCGCGCGAACCCGCGGCGAGACCGGCTGCCCGGTTTGCAGAAGCGTCCCATCCACATCCAGCGCTATCAATTCGGGCCTGCGTACAGTGTCCACCAGCCCATTCTTACGGATGCACACACATCCCCGTACGTTGCGCCGGGGTAGCGGTGGGCTTGAGCGGCAGCACCACTGGTTGCGTCGAGATAGCGGTGCACATCGCTGCTCGGTGCGTCGAGGTATGGGCGGGCCGATCGGGCGTTACTGCTCGTTGCGCTCCGGGAGGGGTAGGTATGGGAGGAGGGCCTGGGCGAGGTTGCTGATGGTCAGTGATTGCAGCCATACTCGGCCGGGGCCGGTGAGGGCGGCCAGGAACAGGCCCTCTCCGCCGAAGAGGATGTTGCGGATGCCGCGGATGAGGGTGATGTCGAAATCGACACTGGCGTCGAACATTCCGACGTGTCCGGGATGCACGCGCAGGGTCTCGCCGGGCGCGAGGTCGTACTGCACCACCTCCCCCGACAACTCCACCCACGCGTAACCCGCGCCGCTCACCTTGGCCAGGGTGAATCCGGCCCCGCCGAAGATGCCCGCGCCCAGCCGCCGCTGGAAACTCACGCTCACCGCGACATCGCCGCCGCCGCACAGGAATCCGTGCCGGTGCACCAGATAGTCCGCACCGGGTTCCAGGGTGATCGGCACGATCTGCCCGGGCAGTTTCGCCGCGAACGCCACGATGCCCGGACGCAGGTCGGCCCCGTACTCGGTCATGAAGAAACCCGTACCCGCGAAGGCCCGCTTCACCGCCCGGAACATCCCGCCGCCCACTCGCGAGGACGTGTGCAATCGAATCGAATCCGTCATCCACGACAGCTGGCCCGCCTCGGCCACGACGCTCTCCCCCGGCGCGAGCCCGATCTCGAGCACCGGCATCACGGTTCCGATGATTCTGGCCTCCATCAATCCAGTGTGCCCGCGTAGCCGACCGGGGCAATATATGACACGTCAATTACACGTCCGGTTTCCGCCAGCCGCAGCGCCTTCCGTCGCGTTGACTCGAAAGGGCAAGCACGACAGACGATATGGAGGACGAGATGACCGGTCGGTTCGACTCGAAGGTGGTTCTGATCACGGGCGCGACATCGGGCGTGGGCGCGGCGGTGGCGCATCGGGTCGCCGCCGAGGGCGCGGCCGTGGTGCTCGGCGCGCGCGGGAAGGAGGCGGGCGACGGCATCGTCGAGCGGATCCGCGCGGCGGGCGGCCGCGCGGTGTTCGTGCCGACCGATGTCACCGTGCCCGACGACGTGGCCCGGCTGACCGACACGGCCGTGACCGAATTCGGCCGCCTGGACGCCGCGCTCAACAACGCGGGCGCGGTCAATGCCTTCGGCCCCGTCCAGGACATCGCCGAGGACGGGTGGCGTGCGGATCTGGCACTGAATCTCGACAGCGTGTATCACGGTCTGCGCCATCAGGTTCCGGCCATCCTGGCCTCAGGCGGCGGCGCGATCCTGAACAACGCGTCCAACCTGGGCGTGGTCGGGATGGGTTCGGTGGCGCCCTATGTGGCAGCCAAACACGGCGTCGTCGGCCTGACCCGGGCCGTGGCGCTGGAAACCGCGGCCCAGGGTGTCCGGGTGAACGCCATCGCCTCCGGTGCCGTGGACACCCCCGCCTTCCGCAATTCGATGGGCGCGACGCCCGAGGGTGTGGCCGCCGTCGCCGCCCTGCATCCCCTTGGCCGCATCGCCGAACCGGATGAGATCGCTTCACTGTGTGCGTATCTGCTCAGTGACGAGGCGAGCTTTCTCACCGGTGCGGTGGTATCGATCGACGGGGGGTTCACCGCGCAGTAGACGGGGGGTCCCGTCGCCCGGGTCCGGCTTTCGGGCGGGGCACCTTCGTCCGGGCGCTCGGAATCGCTGCGTATGGTCCATCGGTGAGCGCCACCAGTTGCGCGAGAGTTTCTGCGGCGCAGTGGAATTCGCGACTATATGATGGTGAATATTTGGGCCCGGCTTCGTTCCGCCGGTTGGGATGGTGTCGGCCGCGCAGTAGACGGGCGTCCCCTCGCCCGGGTGCGGCCTTCGGGCTGGGCTGGACACCTTCGTCCGGACATTCGGCATCGCTGCGTATGGTCCATCGGTGAGCGCCACCAGTTACACGAGAGTTACTGCGGCGCAGTGGAATTCGTGACGGCATGATGGTGAATACGTGGGCTCGGCTTCGCGTCGACAGTCAGGATGGTGTCGGCCCCGCAGCAGCCAGCCGTCCCGGGCCAGCCCGCCGCATCCGCCGCGCCGGGAAAGCCGCCCGCAGGGTCCGGCGCTCGAGGAGGATGACCTGGATCTCCCCGCCACGCAGGGACAGCCGCCCGCGCCGCAGGGTCCGGCACTCGAGAAGGACAACCTGGATCTCCCCGGCGCGCCGGGAAAGCCGCCCGCGCCGCAGGGTCCGGCGCTCGAGAAGGACAACCTGGATCTCCCCGGGGCGCAGGGCGGCGGCACGGGCCTTGGGGTCGGGCCTGACCCCGGGTCCAGCCGCCGGTCAGTGATGGGCCTCGGCTGAGCGCTCCGGCCGACGACCTCGTGGCGCCCCTCATCTTGCGGCACGAGGTCGTCGGGCGGTGGGGACGGGTTCGTCAGCGGGCGCGACGAGGTCGTCCGGGTATTTCGTTCGGGCTCAATCGGTTTCGGGGAGTCTTCGCTTACGGCGCGTCGAGCCGCTGGCGTCTGGGCGGAGAGGTACGGCCGCAGTGGCCCTTGCCGCTTCGGGGAGCCTTCGCTACGGCGCGTCGAGCCAGTGGCGTTTCGGCGGAGAGGCGCGGCCTCAGTGGCCTTTGCCGCCGCCTGAGCCGCCTCCGGAACCGCCGCCCGATTTGCCCGCGCCGGTTCCCCCCGACATTCCGCCGGAAGATGTTGTACCCGAGCGAGTTCCGGAGGACGTACCACCCACGGAGGCCGAGCCGTTCGACGGGCCCGACATCGATGTTCCGCCCTGGGCCGCCGAGCCACCGGTGGACGCGCCTCCCGAACTCGTTGCCCCGGAGCCTATTCCATTGCCCGTTGTCGTTCCACCGGACGCGGGTGAGCTGGCTTGGCCGCTCGTCCCACTGGGGGCTCCCGTAGCACCGCCGGGCGAGTTCTGCTGGGAGCCAGCGGAAGTCGACGAGCCCGCGGTGGACGGACCGTTCGGTGAGGCGGCCGGGCCGGAGGGCGCGCCAGGCGACGCGGGCGCAGCCCCCGGAGCCGAGGCAGGCGCACCCACCGAGCCCGACGCGGGGGGATTTCCTGGAGCAGGTGCGTCGACGGAACCGGGCGCGGGCGCACTGGCGGGAGCGGATGCACCAACGGAACCCGGCACGCCCCCGGGAGCACCCACCGAACCCGGCGCGCTTCCTGGAGCGAGCGCACCCGCCGCCCCAGGAGCGGATGCACCAACGGCACCCGGCGCAGGCGCACCTACGGGAGCAGGCGCACTCCCTGGAACGGGCGAACCCACCGCGAGCACAGCTTCGGCCGGTGCGCCGATCGACCCCGTCGCCGCGATCGGATCCAACTGACCGGGCTGGATCGCGATGGGACCGGGCAGGCTCACCGACGGGATCGTCGCCGACACCGCCTGCCCGGACACGCGCGAGGCCGACGGCGCGAACGGCAGCGGATTGCGGAAGCGCGCAGGATCGGCGTATACCGTCCGGGTGGTGGGCGGATCACAGCGGGTCCCGACGCCGTGCGAGCGAATCACCGTCTCGATCGACGTCGCAGCCGAGACCGACTGAGACACCAGCTGTTTCGCGGCATACGGAGTGAACCGCGTCAGCAATGCGTCGGCCTTCGACGGCACCCCGGCCATTTGAGTCAACCCGTCGAACAGCTCCAACTCCCGCTGATCCTGCCGATCCCCATCGGCCGGTCCCGCGAGCGCGGGCGCGAATTCCAGTGCGGGACCGTCGGTTCCGATCGGCCCGGTGCCGAGCATGGTGGCCGCGGACATCGCCACCGCGGAAACCACGGCGGCGCTGGATAATACGGCCGCGCCCCGCGCGTACCGCCCGAGGGTCACCCCGCTGTCGGCGAGTCGCGCCGAGGCGAGGGCCGCCCCGACGGCGACCGTGTGCGCGGGATCCGGGGCCATCACGATCGGCCGATCGAGTTCTGCGAGTACCTCGGCGACCTCGCCGGGCCGGACCGCGCCGCCGACCAGCAGCACCCGATCGATGTCCCGCAGCGTCAACCCCGCGCCGCGCACGCAATTGCGCACGACGCGAAGGGAATTGCGCACATGCCAGACCCGCAGGCGCTGAGTGTCGATGGCGGGCACCACCTTCGACACCGGCGACGGCGCGCCCGGGGACAGCGCTCGCGCGTATCGGGCGAGGATCGTGCCGAGCGGACGGCCGCCGTAGTCGTGCGACCGCACCGGCGCGCCGAGCACGCCGCGTTCCTCACGATCGGCCTCGGTCCGTACGACGGCGACGTCGAGGCAGTTGCCGCCCAGGTCGTAGACCAGCGTCAACCCGTTCTCCGACACCCCGTGCTCGGCGTCGAGCCATTCCACCGCGGCCACCGGTTCGGGCATGAGCACGACGTCGGGCGCGCCCGCCCAGTCCAGCGCGTGCCGCAGCGACGTCACTTGACGTTCCGAATAGCAGGCCGGATAGGTGGCGACCGGACCCTCGGCGGGTTCGTTGGCGGTGACGAGGCACGAGACGACGGCGGCCACCAGATCGGCGGGCGTCCAGATGCGCCCCGCCAGCAGCACCGGCTCGACATCACGCGTCAGATCGGCGAAATCGGTGACCACAGGGGCGAATCGGGGCACGCCCCCGATGCGCGGCCCACCCGCGCTGTCGAACGTGACCGCCGTCCGCCGCACCCGCACCGCGGGCCGCTCGCGTTCCCCGGCGACCGCCGCCCACACCGAGTTCACTGTGCCGATGCTCATGCCGAAGCCAACAGTCATTGCCATCCCGTCAACGCACCGAGACCACGGCCCCATGGATAGCGCCATGTGGTCGCGGTCGTTTACCAAACAGCGAACTCAGGTTAGCTGGCACTTGTCGATCACGAATACCGAATGCGGAGAAAAGGTTTCAAACCCTTTGGTACGTATCACGAACCCGCAGATAGAAGCCCATCTCCACCCATCCCTCACCCCCAAATCCCCACTCAACCGACCATTAACCCCCGAAACCAGCTACCGCACAGTAATTCTCACGAAAAACCGACCGGTGCGCTGCGCCATCCCCGAGTTGATCACCCGCACCCCGAAAACAACCGACCGTTACCAAATGGCTGGACAGTTGCTGATCCTCTGAGCCTCGGCATTTCGGACACAAAACCCAGCCGAGACCACCTGGTCCGGAAACAGCCTGCCGCACAGGAAGATTCGCCTCCCTCCCCCGTCTCGTTACCGTCTCGCGGCGCGCCGCCGCCGTCTGCCACCCGCAAGTCGCGTGCACGAGTTGAACAAAGTTGAAATGCCCCCTAGCCTAGTTTTTATCTTAGTTCAAAACCGGGAGGCGCCGTGCCCGTTGCTGTCCTGATGGCGAGCCTGTTGCAATTGGCGCTCGCGGGGTTGTTCGTCGTGATGCTGGCCGCCTTCCGATCGGCCGGTCCGCGGGCGCAGCGTGCGATGGAGGCGGAGGTGGCGCGACGTGGCGTGCCGCCGGAAGCGCTCGCGGAGCACGGGATCCGAATGGACGAGGGGCCCGGGGCATTCGTCGCGGGCGGGTCGATCGCGGCGGTGCTGGTCGTGCTCGCGGTACTCGATCTGTCCGGAGCCGGGATCGGGCGGGTGTCGTCGTGGGTGGTGGAGCCGTTGGTACTGCTCGGAGTCGGGTTCGTGACCGGCATGCAGGTGTTCGCGACGCGGATCACCGTGTCCGCGTTCGCCGAACTCGACGATCCGCGGCTGCGTGCGCTCGATATCGGTGCGGTGCTGCGGGCCGGGGTCGACGCCCTGCCGTCCTGGTATCGTCCGGCGATCGTCGCGCGATGGCTGCTGGCCACCGCGGGATCGGCCGCGGTGATCCTGCTACTCGCGCTGCCCTCGGCGGGGCGCTACTTCTCCTGATCCAGTCGGGCCTCCAGTCCGTCGAGCACCGTGCGCAGCCCGAATTCGAATCCCGTGTCCCCGGGCAGGGTTTCGACGCCGACCGGCGGCGACGTCGAGCGCGCCAGGAGACGGGGGAACTGCCGCACGGTCTCGGCAATGGAGGCCATGACCTCCTCCCGGCGGGCGTCCTCATCGACACCCGTGCGCCGCATCCGGGCCTGCCAGGCGCGTTCGGCGGCAGACCCGTGTGCCGCCCCGATGACGTACATCAGCACGGTCGCGGCGGCGAGGTCGGCATCCGTCCTCGAAAACCCGGCACCCTCGAACACCGCCAGGCAGCAGTCGTCGAACCGGGCCTTGCCCGGCCCGTAGACGACGTGCGTGCTCATGGCGGGCAGCAGCCAAAAATGCCGGGCGACCATCGCATGCAGCTCACGCGCCAATAGCATGGCGGCCGAGCGCCATTCGATCACCGCCGGGTCGGGCAGCTCGAGTTCCCGCCAGACCGAATCCGCGGCGAGGGTGACCAACTCGTCCTTGCTCTTGACGTAGTAGTACATCGCCGTGGCGGCCACACCCAACCGCGCTCCGAGCCGACGGACGTTCAGCCCGGCCACACCCTCGGCATCCAGTACCGCCACCGCCGCCGTGACGATCTGCTCCCTGGTCAACGTCTCTCGGGGCACGACAGCCACCGTACCCAGCGACCTACGGCCCTCGCACCGCCGCGCCGGACGCCTCGGCGTCCCGGCGATGGATCAGCTGCGGGACAACAGCTTTCGCTTCCACCAGGGTTCGCTCGAGGTGCCGCCTCGGATTGCGGTGGGGCGGCGGGTGGTGATCAAGGTGTCGAAGTCGGCCAACGAGGCGGGTGGGGTGGGGAGGGTGCCTGCGTTGAAGTCATCGACCAAGTGACGGACCGTTTCCTGGGCGCAGGATTTGTTGGTGCCGATGAAGCCGGTGGGGCCTCGTTTGATCCAGCCGGTGACGTAGGTGCCGGGTTCGACTCGGCCGTCGGTGTTCGGGATGACGCCTCGGGCTTCGTCGAAGGGGAGGTCGGGGAGGGGGGTGCCGCGGTAGCCGACCGAGGCCAGGACCAGGCCGGTGTCCAGGGTTTCCGTATCGCCGGTGGGGACCGCGCGGACGGTGCCGTCGGGGTCGGTGGCGAGGGTGTTGTGGGCCAGTTCGATTCCGGTCACGCGGTCGGTGCCGGTGAGGGCCACGGGGGAGGACAGGTAGCGCAGGACGATGCGTTTGCGGGAACCGACGGGGCGGTCGGCGACCTCGCGGAGGCGGCGGAGTTTGTGTTCCACCTTCTGCGGCATACCCGGAATCGGTTCGGGGACATCGCCTTCCACGACGATGTCGATGTCGGAACCGAGCAGGCCCACGAATTCCGGGACCGTGAAGGCCGATTCGGCGGGGCCGCGGCGGCCGACGATGACGACCTCCTCGATCTTGCTGTGCCGCAACGCTTCCAGCGCCCGTGGGGAGACCTCGGTGTCGGCGAGCAGTTCGGGATCGGCGGTGAGGATGCGGGCCACGTCCAGGGCGACATTGCCGTTGCCGACGATCACCGCGCGCCGGTGCGACAGGTCGAACTCGCGGTCGGCGTGGTCGGGATGGCCGTTGTACCAGGCCACGAACTCCGTCGCCGAGACGCTGCCGGGCAGGCCCTCGCCGGGGATGCCCAGCTTGCGATCGGCCGACGCGCCCACGGCGTAGATCACCGCGTGGAAGTGCCGCAGCAGATCCGCGTGCGAAATGTGTTCGCCCACGGCGACATTCAGATACGAGCCGAAGCCGGGCTGGGCCGAGATGACGTCGAACAACCGGCTCACCTGCCGGGTGCGGGTGTGATCGGGGGCGACGCCGTGCCGGGCCAGGCCGTAGGGTACCGGGAGCCGATCGAGAACCGTCACCGTGACGTCACGCTGGGTGAGCAACTCGTCGGCCGCGTACATCGCCGACGGCCCCGAACCGACGATCGCCACTCGCAGCGGGCCGCGCTCACGCGAAACCTCGGGCGCCGGAATGGGTTTGGCGAGCGTGGGACGCGGCCGGACCTGCCGGTAGAAGTCGGCGTTGATCTCGATGAACGGCTGCTGCTCCGGCGTCAGCTTCTTCGAGGAGGTGATGGCGTCCACCGGGCACGCGGTGGCGCAGGCGCCGCAGTCCACGCACGCCTGCGGGTCGACGTACAGCATCTCCGCCGTCCGGAAGTCCGGTTCGTCGGGCGTGGGATGAATGCAGTTGACCGGGCAGGCGTACACGCACGAGGCGTCGCTGCAACAGGACTGGGTGACGACGTAGGGCATCGATGACCGCCGTCGTTCAGTGCGCCCGCACGGCGCGCAGCGGCTCCGAGCGGTAGCGGGTGGTGTGGCCGTCGATCTTCAGCAACTTCCACACACCGCGGGCGATCGGGTTCATCAGGCCGATCTCCTTGGCCAGCGTGCGCACGTCGCCGAAGAAGTCGGCGAAGTCCTGCTTGGCCTCCTTGGTGCCGTAGAACAGCTCCTTGCGCACGTAGTCCGGAATGTCGAACTCGCGCCAGAACGACCGCGGCGGGGTGTAGATCGAGCGGCCGAGGATCCACATCACGACCGGCATCAGCAGCGAGAGCACGAACTTGTTGGCGGCGTTGGTCTCCGGCACGTGGTTCTTGAGGAACTCGTGCGCGAACGAGATGTGCCGCGCCTCCTCGGCCACGTGAATGGACATGACGCCGCGCATGATCGGGTGCACCTCTTCGCCCGAGCGCAGGATCGCCTTCTGGATGTGGTCGATCGGCTCCTCGCCGGCGAGCACGGCCATGAAGAACAGGTTCGGGAACAGCGCGGCCACGGGCGCGCCGATGTACTTGAACTTGCTGACCAGCGGGCCCATGCCGGGCACGTCGATGCCGATCCGGTTGACCATCTCCTGGAACATCAGGGTGTGGTTGTGCTCCTCGATCATCTCGTGGGAGCAGTACCGGAACTCGGGCGAGCCGTTGGGCAGGCCGAAGTTGTGCGTCACCATGCCGCTGATGAGGATGGACTCGAACTGGAGGCCGACCTTGGCGACATTGGCCTGACGGTACTTGCCGATGGCGATCTTCCGCTCCAGCGGCAGGGCCTGGTACCAGGGGTGGCGGCCGAGCGCGTCGCCGGAGACGGGCAGCACCCACCGCTCCTCGCCGGCGTCGGGCGCGAAATCGGGGTTGTCCCAGTCGATGTCGTCGAACGGATCGAAGTGCTTGTTGACCGAGCCCTCCGAGAGCAGCATCAACTTCTGGGCGTACTCCTGAGCCTGGGCGACCACGGGGTCGTTGGGCGTCGCGGCAACGGACATCGTCGTCACAGCCTCTCCATCTCGCACTAGTAACTGTGTCCCATGGTTACACCAACACCGAGTCACGTCAACTAGCCGATCGGAGGGTGAGCGCCCGATTTCGGGGTTCGGTGCACAGACGTACACCCGAACTGGGGGTACCCGCGAGTAGGTCCGCTATGGGTGTGTCACAGATAACAACGCAGTCAGGGCGCGGGTTGGACGAAGCACATCCCGTTCGCGTCGATGAGCGCGGCGGCGGCCCCGTCGCTGGCCACCGCGGTCGCCGCGAACAGCGCTCCCCCGGCCGCGACGGCGGCGGTCACCGCGGCGCGGGCGAAGCGCCGACGCAAGCCCGCGCGGGCGGCCCGGCGTTCGGCGACCGCGTCCGGCGGGGCGGCCGCGCGGCACGCCAGGAGCGCCGCGCCCTCGGCGATGGTCCGCTCCGGATCGGCGGCGACGAAGACCGGACGGGCCAGGGCGTCCGCCAGCGCCCCGGCCACCTCCGGCGGGCGCGCGGCCCCGCCCACCACCAGCACCCGATCGACGTCGGCCATCGTGACGTCGGCGACGCGCAGACATTCGTAGACCAACCCCAGGGATCGACGAATGTGCGCGGCGCGCAGTTCGGTGATGGTGGTATCGGACAGCACCCCGACCAGGCTGGGTGCGTCGGTGGCGTGCCAGCGCGCCCGCCGGGCCATCAGGTCGCCGAAGGCCCGGCCGCCGAATGCCTTGGAGCGCAACGGCTCTCCGACGATCGGATCGTCCGGGCGGCCCGCGCCGACCCGTACCAGGGTGACGGTCAACCCGGACCCGCCGAGGTCGTAGACCAGCGCCAGGCCCGGCATGAGCGGTCCGTGCCGGTGTTCGAGCCAGGCCGCGGCCGCGAGGGGTTCGGCGACCAGCGCGGCCCGGTCCAGTCCGGCCGCGTCGAGCGCCGCGCGCAGGTCGGCCACTCGTTCGGGCGGGTAGTGGATCGGATGGGTGATCGTAATGCCCGCGCCCGCACCGCCTTTCGCGCCCAGAGCGGTGGCGATGACGCTGTCGGCGACGGTGGCCACCAGATCCGCGGCCGACAGCGCGCGATGGCCGACCCGGGCCGTGACCGCGGAACCCTCGGTGAGATCGGCGAATTCGGTGATGGCCCGGCCGTGGCGGGGGATGCGCCCGACCCGCGCGGCGCCGGTGCTGTCGAAGGTGAGCGTGGTGCGCCAGGTGTGCGGTGGGCCGCCGCGCGACTTCCGTTCGGCGCGACCGCCGCCCGTCACGGCGCAGACCGTGTTGACCGTGCCGATACTCACGCCGAGCCCAACCGTCATCACACCCACCTCGTTCGAGAGGAAGCCGTTTACCGAACCGTGACCCGCATCAAGGCAATCACCTTGCTGGGGGTTTGCCAAGCAGAGGACACGGGGTTGTCCGGGCGGGTGTCAGGCGCTGGGCAGGTCCGGGATTCGGGTGGCGCGGGCGTAGACGGTCTCACCGTCGTTGAGCCGCAACGCTTCCGCGTCGCCGCGGGTCACCTGGGCGGTGAACAGGTCGCCGGTGGCGGCGTTGCGCAGTTCCAGGCGCACCTCGAAGCCGAGGTGCACGACGCGCTCGACCGTCGCCCGGGTGACGCCGGCGGATTCGGCGGTGCCCTCGTGCTCGGCCAGGGCCATGCTCGGGTCGCGGCCGATGCGGATGTCGTGCGGGCGCACCAGATGTCCGTTCAGCTTGGCGACCGCGCCGAGGAACGACATCACGAAATCGTTTGCGGGACGGTCGTACACGTCCTCGGGCGTGCCGACCTGTTCGATGCGCCCCTTGTTCATCACCGCGATCCGGTCGGCGACGTCGAGCGCCTCCTCCTGATCGTGGGTGACCAGCACGGTGGTCACGTGCACCTCCTCGTGCAGCCGCCGCAGCCAGGTGCGCAGATCGTGGCGCACCTTGGCGTCGAGCGCGCCGAACGGCTCGTCGAGCAGCAGCACCTGCGGGTCCACGGCCAGCGCGCGGGCCAGGGCCATGCGCTGACGCTGGCCGCCCGACAGCTGCGAGGGGTAGCGGTGCTGGAAGCCGTCGAGGCCGACGATGCCCAGCAATTCGTCCACGCGGCGGGTGATCTCGCGCTTGGGCCGCTTGCGGATCTTCAGGCCGAAGGCCACGTTGTCGCGCACGGTCATGTGCTTGAACGCCGCGTAGTGCTGGAACACGAAGCCGATGTCGCGCTTCTGCGGCGGCACCCGGGTCACGTCCCGGTCGGCGATGACCACCAGGCCCGAATCCAGCGATTCCAGTCCGGCGATCGAGCGCAGCAGCGTCGACTTGCCCGAACCGGACGGGCCGAGCAGCGCGGTCAGCTCCCCGGAGGGGATCTCGAGACTCACGTCGTCGAGGGCGGCGAACGAACCGTAGCGTTTGTTCGCGTTGGTGACGGTGATCATTTCGCAGTGCCCCGCTTGCGTTCGAGGAGGGTCATCAGGATCAGGGTGACGAGCGCCAGGCCCATCAGCAGGGTCGCCGCGCAGTACGCGCCGAAGGTGTTGTGGTCGTTGATGTATCGGCCGTGCACCAGCAGCGTCAGCGTCTGCGAGATGCCGGGCAGCGCCGAGGACACCATGATCACGCCGCCGAATTCGCCGAGGGCGCGCGCGACGGTGAGCACGATGCCGTAGGTCAGGCCCCAGCGGATGGCGGGCAGGGTGATCCGCCAGAACGTCTGCCAGCGCGTCGCGCCCAGGGTGGCCGCGGCCTGTTCCTGATCGTCGCCGATCTCGTGCAACACCGGCACGACCTCGCTGACCACGAACGGCAGCGTCACGAAGATGGTGGCCAGCACCATGCCCGGCAGCCCGAAGATCACCTTGAAGCCGAGATTCTCCACGCCGCCGAACCAGCCGTGCACACCCCACAGCATGATCAGCGAAACACCCACCACCACAGGCGAAACCGCGAACGGCAGATCCACCACGCCCTGAATCAGGGTGCGGCCCGGGAAGTTTCCGCGCACCAGCGCGATCGCGGTGATCACGCCGAACACCACGTTGAGCGGGACCACGATCGCCACGATCAGCAGCGACAGATCGAACGCGGAGATGGCGGCCGGGGTGGTGATCGATTCGAAGAACGCGCCGAGGCCGCGTTCGAAGCTGCGCCACAGGATGATGATCAGCGGCGCCACCAGCAGCACGAACAGGTACGCCAGCGCGAGCACGCGCAGCGAGAGCCGGGTCGGGGTGGACAGTTTCATCGCGTCGACTGCTCCTTGCGTGCCGTGCGGTCGGCGACGACCCGCAGCACCAGCAGGGTGGCGAAGGAGATCACCAGCAGCGCCACCGACACCGCCGCGGCGTTCATCGGCCGATCCACCTCGATCTGCTGCTGGATGTACTGCGAGGCCACCTGGGTGTGGCGGGGGATGTTGCCGCCGATGAGCACGACCGAACCGTATTCGCCGATGGCCCGGGCGAAGGCGAGCCCGCCGCCGGAGATGATCGCCGGGGCGAGCGTGGGCAGCACGATCTTGCGGAAGGTGGTGAGGTTGTCCGCGCCCAGCGAGGCCGCGGCCTGCTCCACCTCCTTGTCGGTCTCGATCAGCACCGGCTGCACCGAGCGGACCACGAACGGCAGCGTGACGAAGGTCAGCGCCACCACCAGGCCCGGCTGGGTGGCGTTGAAGTGCACACCCACCGGGCTCTCCGGGCCGTAGAGCGACAGCAGCACGATGCTGGCGACGATCGTCGGCAGCGCGAAGGGCAGGTCGATCAGCGCGTTCACGATGCCCTTGCCCGGGAACTCGTCGCGCACGAGCACCCAGGCGACCAGGGTGCCCATCACGACGTTGACCAGGGCCACCACCACCGAGACGAGCACCGTCACCCGCAGCGCGTCCAGCGCGGCGGGTGCGGTGACGGCGTCCCAGAACCCCGACCAGCCCTCGTCGAAGGAGTGGAAGGTCAGCGCGGCCAGCGGGAGCAACACGATCAGGCTGAGCCACAACACCGCGGTGGCGATGCCGAGCGGCCCGACCGAACCGGTCATCCGCAGCCAGGAGCGGCGTGGTCGTTGTCCGATACTGCTGTCGGTCACGATCGTCGAGTATTCCCGAGTGGTCCCTGCGCTACTTGGTGGCCTTGTCGTAGATCACCGCGACACTGCCCGTGTTGGGGGTGAACAGGTCCTTGTCGACCTGCTTCCACCCGCCCAGGTCGGCGATGGTCCACACCTTGCCCGGCGTCGGGAAGTCCTTGGCGAACTCGCTGGTGACCTTCGGGTCGACGGGCCGGAAGCCGGCCTGCGCGAACGCCTTCTGGCCGGCCTCGGTGAACAGGAAGTCCTTGAACTTCACGGCCTTGTCGAGGTTCTTGGAGTTCTTCAGCACCGCGACCGGGTTCTCGATCTTGAACGTGGTCGGCGGCAGCACGTGCTCGATCGGATCGCCGTTGCGCTCGGAGAACAGCGCCTCGTTCTCGTAGCTGAGCAGCACGTCACCGGTGCCCTGGAGGAAGGTGTCGGTCGCCTCGCGGCCCGACTTGGGCTGCACCTTGATGTGGTCCTTGGAGATGAGCTGGCTCAGGTAGTCCAGGCCCGCCTGCGGGTTCTTGCCGCCCTCGCTCTTGGCCGCGTACGGGGCGAGCAGGTTCCACTTGGCCGAACCGGAGCTGAACGGGTTGGGGGTGACCACCTCGACGCCGGGCTTGAGCAGATCGTCCCAGTCCTTGATGCCCTTGGGGTTGCCCTTGCGGACCGCGATCACGACCACCGAACCGAACGGAATTCCCTTGTGCGCGTCGGCATTCCAGCTCGCGTCGACCTGACCGGAGTCGACCAGGCGGGTGATGTCGGGCTCGACGGAGAAGTTCACCACATCGGCCTCGGCCCCGTCCTTGACCTTGCGGGACTGGTCGCCCGACGCGCCGTAGCTCGCCTGCACGCCGACGCCCTTGCCGCCCTCGGTCTTGTTGAACTCGGGGATGACCTTGTCGAAGCCGGGCTTGGCGACCGAGTAGGCGAACAGCGTCAGCGAGCTGCTGCTGCCGCCCCCGTTGCCGCCGGAGGTGTCGCTGGCTCCGCCACCGCAGGCGGTCAGGGTGACGGCCGCCAGCGCGGTGAGCGCGACGGCGGCGGTACGTCGACGCGAGAAGAGCCGGGAACTGCGAGACATCGGGTGAACCTTTCCTGCTGCCCGCCAGCACGGATACGAGAGTCGTGGCGGAACGTTGGGGTGCCGAGAGGATCCGCCGCACGGGTCGTGCGGCAGTGGCGCGGCTACGGCTGACGCCGCGGGAACGGGTTCGGTCTGCGAAAGTGCGCGCCAATTCTAACGGGAGTTACGCGCAGCCGAACCCGGTGCGAATTCAGCGACAGTAGATATCGGCGACCACGAGGCAACGCACCGCGATCAACGCCAATTCGTGGCGGACCTGCGGCACAACGCTCGATGACACGGGCAAACCTTAACAGAGCGGGCGCTAACCTCGCGAATCACCCGAATGGAAACGACGGAGGTGAAGCGGATCCGCGGGCCGCCCTCCCGGGGGAAGCGACAGGAGGCCCCGCGGCATGCCGGGGGCCTCGTCGAGGGTGCTGATGAACCGGGGGGGTCTAGTCCTCGTCGACCTCGGGCGGACTCTCCAGCAAATCGAGGATCCACTCCTCCGAGGCGGTCTCCTCGCCGTCCTCCCCGTCCTCGTCCACCCGCAGCCGGTTGTGCAGGCGCACCCCGAGGCCGAGCAGCTGGGCGGCCCGGACCATCTCGATCGCCTCCTCCGGGGAGGCGTAGTGGGTGGCGATCAGGCGAGGGCTCTCTTCGAGTTCGTCGGACTCCAGCAACTGTTCGAGTCCCGCGAAATCCTCATCGGTTGGCATGGGGTGCACAGTACCGAACCGCGCCGACATCGGGGGTGGCCCGTGCGCCGAAGGGCGGCGTTCGGGCGGTCAACGGGTGAGCAACCAGGCCACGACGACGAGTACGAGCAGGGCGATCAGCGCGAGCTGCACCCGCGAGCGCGGCATCAGACCGGCTCCTTTTCCCGACGCACCGGCCGCGGCGCGTCCGGACGGGGTTCGGCGACGACGGCCCGGTCGCGCCCGAGGGCCCGCAGCGCCACGCGCAGCCCGCGATCGAGCAGATACGCGAGGGCGAAGCTCACCGGGACCATCCCGACCAGGACCACGGCGAACTGCGGCACGAACGGCAGCCCGGCGACCCACAGTTCGAAGCCGTCCCACCAGCCAGCGATGTGTTGCACGCCTCCAGCCTAGTAGCCGCGCCGCTCGGCGGAACCGGCCCGGTCGCTGTGGACGCGACCGGCCGGAACCGGCCCGGTCGGGTCCCGTCTCTGTGGACGCGCTCGCCCGGGGCACCCATGATTGGGACATGGCGTCCTTCGATGAACCGATCAGCGACGAACCCCTCGACCCCGACCTCGACGCGGAGATCATCCCGGTGCGCCGCGACGCGCTCGCCGACATCCCCGACATCGATCTCGCGGGCGGCTTCGTCCCGGCGCATCTGGGCACCACCCACAAATCCATCTTCCCGCCCATCGACGACTACGCCTTCCTGTCCGACTGCGAGGTCAACTGCCTCATCGCCCGCAACGGCGCGGTGGAGTGGATGTGCCTGCCGCGCCCCGACTCCCCCAGCGTGTTCGCCGCGATGCTCGATCGCAGCGCGGGCCACTTCCGGGTCGGGCCCTACGGGGTGAACGTGCCCGCCGCGCGGCGCTACCTGCCCGGCGGCATGATCCTCGAGACCACCTGGCAGACCGACACCGGCTGGCTGATCGTGCGCGACGCGCTGGTGCTGGGCCCCTGGCACAACAACGACAAGCGCAGCCGCACCTACCGCCGCACCCCGATGGACTGGGACGCCGAGCATCTGCTGCTGCGGACGGTGAAGTGCGTGAGCGGCGTGGTCGAACTCGAGGTCAGCTGCGAGCCCGCCTTCGACTACCACCGCGCCGCGGCCACCTGGGAGTACACCGGCGAGGTCTACGAGCAGGCCACCGCGCGCTGCGAGGGCGAATTGCCCTGCGACAACCTGACTCTCACCACCGATCTGCGGCTCGGCCTCGAGGGCCGGGAGGCGCGCGCCCGCAGCCGGATGCGCGAGGGCGACGAGGTGTTCGTGGCGCTGTCGTGGTCGGTGCTGCCGCCGCCGCGCAATTTCGCCGAGGCCGCGCAGAAGATGTGGCAGACCACCGAATGTTGGCGGCAGTGGATCACTCTCGGCAAGTTCCCGGACCATCCCTGGCGCGGGTACCTCCAGCGCAGCGCCCTCACCCTCAAGGGCCTGACCTACGCGCCGACCGGGGCGCTGCTCGCGGCGGCGACCACCTCACTGCCGGAAACCCCTGGGGGCGAACGCAACTGGGACTACCGCTACTCCTGGGTGCGCGATTCCAGTTTCGCGCTGTGGGGGCTGTACACGCTCGGGATGAACCGCGAGGCCGACGACTTCTTCGCGTTCCTGCACGACGTCGCCACCGACGGCGACGGCGATCCGCTGCCGTTGCAGGTGCTCTACGGCGTCGGCGGCGAACGCGAGATCACCGAGGCCGAGCTGAACCACCTCTACGGCTACGACGGCGCGCGCCCGGTGCGCATCGGCAACGGCGCCTACAACCAGCAGCAGCACGACGTCTGGGGCGTGCTGCTGGATTCGGTGTACCTGCACGTGAAGTCGCGGCAGCAGGTCCCGGAGACGTTGTGGCCCATGCTCGAACAGGCCGTGCAGGGCGCGATCGACAACTGGCGCGAACCCGATCGCGGCATCTGGGAGGTGCGCGGGGAACCCCAGCACTTCACCTCGTCGAAGATCTTCTGCTGGGTGGCGCTGGATCGCGGCGCGAAACTGGCCGAGATGCACGGCGAACTCGACTTCGCCAAGAAGTGGTCCGACATCGCCGAGGAGATCCACGCCGACGTCCTCGAGCACGGCGTCAACGACAAGGGCGTGTTCACCCAGACCTACGGCGGCGACACCCTCGACGCGTCGCTGCTGCTGATCCCGCTGGTCCGCTTCCTGCCCGCGACCGACGCCCGGGTGCGCGACACCGTGCTGGCCATCGCCGACGAGCTCACCGATCACGGCCTGGTGCTGCGCTACCGCACCGAGACCACCGACGACGGATTGTCCGGCGCGGAGGGCACTTTCACGATCTGCTCGTTCTGGCTGGTGTCCGCGCTCGTCGAGATCGGCGAGGTCTCCCGCGCCCGGCGGCTGTGCGAGCGGCTGCTCGGCTACGCCAGCCCGCTGGAGCTGTTCGCCGAGGAACTCGATCCGCGGACCGGGCGGCACCTGGGCAACTATCCGCAGGCGTTCACCCATCTGGCCCTGATCAACGCCCTCACCCACGTGATCCGGGCCGAGCAGTCGGTGTCCTCCGGCGACTTCCACCCGGCCCACCGGGCCTGAGCAGGAGCCTTGCCCTACGCCCCGGACACAGGGTCAGCTCGGGGTGCAGGCGATGGTGTCGAAGTCGGCCTGCCCCCGCCACTCCGGGCGGGCACGCAGGCGGGCCTGGTTGACCCCGTTGCGGGCCTGCACGGTGACGGGCGCGAGATCCTGGCCGTCCCATGTCTTGGCGGTGCAGGTGTAGTTCAGCGGCGCCCGGGGCGCGGCCTCGGCCGCGGGGGCGACGAACGCGACGGCCGAACCGAGCAACAGACCGACCGGCAGCCCGGCGAGCAGTGTGGTACGCAAAATACTTCCTCCGCGAATCGGGTTTCGGCGTAACTTACCGCACCCGCCGCGCGCGGGCAGCTCAGATCGCGTCGGCCCGCTCGCGCAGGTCGCGCAGCGACACCAGCGTGGACTCGATATCGGTGAGGCGGCGGTTGCGGCCCTCCGGGGAGTGCACGGCCGCGGCTTCCTCGGCGGCGCGCAGGGATTCGTCGACCGAGCGCAACGTCTGGTTGGCCAGCGTGGTGAAGTGGTCGCGCAGCGTCCGCTGCACCGCGCGCAGCCGATTGCGGGATTCCTTGCCCACCTGGAAGATCACATCGTCCATCAGCCGCGCGACCGCCACCTTGGCCTCGGCCTGGCGCTTCTCCCGGCGCAGCTTGCGGTCCTCCCACAGCGCGTACGCGCCGAGCAGGATCGCGGCCGTGCCCGAGTACCAGTTCACCGGCGGCAGCCCGGCCACGCTCGCCAGCAGCACGCCGACCATCAGCAGACCGCCGTAGCCGCCGCGCATCACGTTCAGAACCGGTTGGATCACACCGACTTTCGCGCTGCCCAGCGGTTCCAGCGAGGCGACCGGCTCGAGCACCTCGCCCGGCTTCTCCAGCCGCAGATCCGGCATCGGCACGTCGCGGTCGGTGCCGAACTTGTTGCCCACCTGCTCGGCCAACTCCACCGAACGGTAGTGCGCGATGACGAAGTTCTCCTCGACCGCCTCGCAGATTCGCGCGTCCAGATCCGCGCCGAACTCGGCCCACTTGCGGGCCGGATCCTGCTTCGAGATCTCGTTCTCCGCGTCGCGAATCAGGCTGCGCAGCCGGTGGCGCAGGTCGTGTTCGATATCGGCCATCAGTTCGGCGCAGCCGTCGGCGAGGGTGACCTGCCAGTTGGCCGAACGCTGACGCAGATCGTCGGCCTCGGCGCGCAGCATCCGCAGCCGATCGGTGATCTCACCGTAGCGGCGCGGATCGCGCAGGGTCTCGGCCTCGCTGCGCAGGGCCAGCGCCAGATGGTCGGTGATCATCCGGATATCGCGCACCGCGGCCTCGCGGGCCACCGAGTCGGCGCGGCCCAGCACGTAGTCGCGGATGTGGTCGATCAGTTGCGGCACACCGGATTCCAGATCGCGGCGGCGGTCGTGCCCGGCCTGGAGGTACATCTCGGCCGAGATCGGGGCGACCGCGAAACCGAGTCCGGCGTTGTCGAGCAGGGTCCGGTTGCGCTGCTGCACCTGGGCCCAGTGCGGGAACCGGTCGATCTTGTTGAGCACGCAGATGACCGTCGGGCACACCTGCTGGATGCGTTGCAGCTGCGCGATCTGCTCGGGGCCGTACTCCACCGCGGCCTCGCAGACGTAGAGCACGGCGTCGGCGGCGGCGATCAGCGACCAGGTGGTGGAGGTGTCGGCGGGGGCGCCGGGGGCGTCCATCACCACGAAGCCCTCGGCCAGCAGCGGACTGGGCGCGGCGAACTCGGCGCGGATCACGCCCTCGGCGGCCAGCGCCGAACCCGGCTCGTGCGGGTCGATGGGCAGCCGTTCGGTGCGCCCGGCGACCGTGGCGCGGACCAGCGTGGCGGCCGGTTCGGGCCCGTACTCGGCGATGACCGGCACGCCGACGGGAGTTTCGGTGGGGCTCACCGTCATTCCGACCAGACCGTTGACCAGGGTGCTCATCCCGTTCTTGGGTTCACCCACGACCACCAGCCGCACCCGCGGATCGGCGACCCGCGCGCGCGACATCACCAGGCGCGCGGTCAGATCCGCGCGGCCGGACGCGCGCGTCTGCCCGAGCAGCTCGTCGAGCAGCCCGAGCAGGGGCGCCATCGCGTCCGGATGCTTGGCGGTGCCAGTGTCCAGTTCCGTCGTTCCCGTCACAGCGTCATGTGTAGGTCGGCGACCGGATGGAGCACCGGGTGATGCAGTTCGGCGTAGGTCGTGTCGGGCATCAGCTGGGTGGACAGGTCACCGCCCGAGGCCACCAGCAGGCCGCCGTGATCGCCGGTCCACGGGGTGTGGTCGTAGGTGTCGACCACGTGCGAAACCGGTTTCACCGGAACCTGATTGGTGGGCACGACCGCGCCCGGATGCGGATCGACCGGGGCCACATGGGTTCCCGTACCGCCCGTCTCGCCCCCGTCCGGCCGGATGGTCGGCTGCGGTTGCTGGGTGGTCGGGGCCGTGCCGTGATTCGCGGTGGTCGGCGCGGTGTTGTCCGCCGACGGGGTGGAACCGTGCGTGCCGGTGGGGTCGGCGGCGTGCCCCGTCGTGCCACCGTCCGAATCGTGGGTGGTGGTCGGCGTTCGCGTCGAATCCGAACCGCCGCCCGTGGTGCCGGTCGGACCGCTCGAGTCGTCGTCGGTGGCGTCGCCGGGCCGTGTCGTGGCGCCGCCGGTGTGGGTGGTGCCGCCGCCCGGCTGCGTCGTGCCGGAATCGCCGGGGCGCGTGGTGGTTCCGCCGGTGTGCCCGGTGGTCGAGTCGCCCGGGCGCGCGGTGGTCGCGTCCCCCGGCTTGGTGAGCACGGTGGGCGGCACGCTGACGTGCGGCACCGTGCTCGACTTGTCGGCGTCGGCCGGCGAGGTCGGCGTCTTGCCGGTGGTCGTCGGCTCCCCGGTGGCGGTGCGGCCCGCGTGGCCGCCCGGGGTCGTCGTGATCGTCGATCCGGTGTCGGCGTGCGCGACCGCGGGCACCGCCACCAGGGGCGCCACATGGGTCGGCAGCACGGTCGCGATCGGACTCGCCCCGGCCTCGGCGGCGTGCGGCCCGGTCTGCAACGGCGTCGCGGCCACCGGCTGCACCATCGGCGGCGCGGGCGGAGCCGTGATCGCTTGCGGCACAGCGACATTCGTGACCGGGGCCGAGACGACCGCGGGTGCGGCGGGCGCGGCGGCGAGCACCGGAACCCCCGGAGCCCCGCTGACCGGCGGGAACGCGCCCGGCGTCGCGGGCGTACCCGCGGGCGCGGCGAACGCGGGCGCGCCGGAGGTCGCGGCCTGCGGACCGGACTGCGCGCCCAGCTGCGAATGCGATCCCGTCGAGCCGTGGCCCTGCGAATCACCGCCCGTGGGAAGATGATTCACCCCCGACCCCAGCCAGTGCGAGTAGTCGTCCAGCTGATCGCCCACGTCGCCGACCGCGAAATCGACCTTCGCCTCGGTGGTCACCCAGATTCCGTCGAGGCCGACGTGCGCGTCGACCTTCACCTCGGTGCCGAGGAATACGCCCGGATTGCCGCCGCCGACGCCGTGGAAGGCGTGCTCGGGCTGTCCGGCCGCGTCGGGCAGGCCGAAGCCGCCCGCGCCGAGTCCGTTCATCCCGGGCAGCGACAGGCCGTTGGTGCCGGGCAGCCCGAGGCCGTGGTTCAGCGGCAGCGCCGTCGAATGTCCGTCCGCGCCCGGCAATCCCGATTCGGCGGACCCGTGCGCGGGATGGGTGGGCAGGCTGGGCAGTCCGAACCCGGACGAACCGTGCTCGCTACCCGGCAGGCCGAACGGCGCGTTCGAGCCGGTCGAATCGTCCAGGGTCGGCAGGCCGCCGATGCCCGGCACGCCCTCCCCCGCGTTCGGGTCGTAGTTCTCGGTGCCGCTGGGCGGCAGATGCATGCTCGGCGCGCCCGCACCGACGGTGCCGTCGAGTTCGGGCAGGCCGAAGCCGCCCGATCGCGGCGGCAGCGGCTGCGCGGCGGGCAGCGGGGCGGCGACGGACGTGGGCCCGTGCGAACCCAGTTGTGGCGGTACCGAATTCGGCGCGGGGTCCGGGTAGGACATCACCGGGCTGGGCGCGTCGGGGTGCGGGTCGTTGATCGCCCAGCCCGCGAAGTGGCTGCTGTCGTGCGATTCGTGGGACGGGGCCGGGCTGCCATTGGACGCGACGAGTGCGCCACCCGTCACGTATGCGCCTGCCCGGGCCACCCGCGCGACGCCGTTCGCGACGCGATACGCGGTTTCCCCCGCGTGATCGCCCGCGCCCGAATCGTCGTCGTCGAAGGGCAGGTCACGCGTCATACAAGCTCCGCTCTCAGGTGCTCGGTATCCGGACCGAACGGGTCATACGAAAAAGATCAGGTACACCATATGTTCCGGAAAACCCACCTGTCACATCATCCAGGTAAGGAGTTTCTGGGACTCTTCACGCTGTACAACCCTGCCAGCGCTCGAAACGTTACAGAAGACCCAGAATCACCCGGCAGACCCAACCGGTCACCTGCACAAGTTGCCTAGCGTTTCTCCTTGGCCTTGTCCGCCGCCGCCTCGTTGGACAGCGCGGCGACGAAGGCCTCCTGCGGTACGTCGACCCGGCCGATCGTCTTCATCCGCTTCTTGCCCTCCTTCTGCTTCTCGAGCAGCTTGCGCTTGCGGCTGATGTCGCCGCCGTAGCACTTGGCGAGCACGTCCTTGCGGATCGCGCGAATGTTCTCGCGCGCGATGACCTTCGACCCGACGGCCGCCTGGATCGGCACCTCGAACTGCTGGCGGGGGATGAGCTCCTTGAGCTTCTCGGTCATCTTGCGTCCGTACGCCTGCGCCGAATCCTTGTGCACGATCGCGGAGAACGCGTCCACGGCCTCGCCCTGCAACAGGATGTCAACCTTGACCAGATCGGCCTCCTGCTCCCCGGCCTCCTCGTAGTCCAGGCTGGCGTAGCCGCGGGTGCGCGACTTCAGCGAGTCGAAGAAGTCGAAGATGATCTCGGCCATCGGCAGCGTGTAGCGCAGTTCGACGCGGGTCTCCGACAGGTAGTCCATGCCGCCGAGTTCGCCGCGGCGGGACTGGCACAGTTCCATGATCGAGCCGATGAACTCGCTGGGCGCGATGATGGTGCACTTCACGATCGGCTCGTACACGCGACGCACCTTGCCTTCGGGCCAGTACGAGGGATTGGTCACCACATGCTCGGTCCCGTCCTCCATGACTACCCGGTAGACCACGTTGGGCGCGGTGGAGATCAGGTCCAGATCGAATTCGCGTTGCAGCCGCTCGCGGGTGATCTCCATGTGCAGCAGGCCCAGGAACCCGCAGCGGAAGCCGAAGCCCAGCGCCACCGAGGTCTCCGGGTCGTAGGTGAGCGCGGCGTCGTTGAGCTGCAATTTGTCCAGGGCGTCGCGCAGATCCGGATAGTCCGAGCCGTCCACCGGATACAGGCCCGAGTAGACCATCGGATGCGGTTCGCGATAGCCGGTCAGCGGTTCGGTCGCCCCGTCACGCGCGGTGGTGACCGTGTCACCCACCTTGGACTGCCGCACGTCCTTCACGCCGGTGATGAGGTAGCCCACCTCGCCCACGCCCAGCCCCTGCGTGGGTTTCGGCTCCGGCGAGACGATTCCGATCTCGAGCAGTTCGTGGGTGGCCCCGGTCGACATCATCTTGATCTTCTGCCGCGGGGTGAGCTTGCCGTCGACCACGCGCACGTAGGTGACCACGCCGCGATAGGTGTCGTAGACCGAATCGAAGATCATCGCCCGCGCGGGCGCCTCGGCCGCGCCCTGCGGCGGCGGCACCTGGCGGATGACCGCGTCGAGCAGTTCGGGCACCCCGACCCCGGTCTTGCCCGAGACGCGCAGCACCTCCTCCGGCTCGCAACCCACGATGTGGGCGAGTTCGGCGGCGTAGCGATCCGGATCGGCGGCGGGCAGATCGATCTTGTTCAGCACCGGGATGACGGTGAGGTCCTTGTCCAGCGCGAGATACAGATTCGCCAGCGTCTGCGCCTCGATGCCCTGCGCGGCGTCGACCAGCAGCACCGCGCCCTCGCACGCCTCGAGCGCCCGCGACACCTCGTAGGTGAAGTCGACGTGGCCCGGGGTGTCGATCAGGTGCATGACGTAGTCGGTGCCGTCGACGGCCCACGGCAACCGCACGTTCTGGGCCTTGATCGTGATACCGCGTTCCCGCTCGATATCCATCCGGTCCAGGTACTGCGCGCGCATCTGCCGCTCCTCGACCACCCCGGTGAGTTGCAGCATCCGATCGGCCAGGGTCGACTTGCCGTGGTCGATGTGCGCGATGATGCAGAAGTTCCGGATCCGGGACGGATCGGTGAACGTCGTATCCGCGAAGCTGGGCACTCCACTCCCTCACAGGTGCTCGATGGACTGCCGCCCATCGTCCCATGAACTTCGGACACCCCCGTCCACCGGTACTGCCTCGCAGGGAGTGCACCCGGCTCGCCGCGCGGATGAGAACGGGCCCGCCCGCCGTTATGCTCCGAATCATGGCGGGCACGTGGAGCTCTCTGGGCAAGCAGTTGGGGGCGATCGCCAAGGATCAGGGGCCGAGGATCGTTCGGCAGCAGGCGCCCAAACTGGTGGATCGCGCGTTGGGACGGCGGCCGCGCAAGATCGCGGTCCGGCCGTCGGCGTCGACGCCGATGCCCACCCATCTGCGCGCGCGGCAGGTCGTGTACTGCCCGCACCTCGACGGCCGCGCCGATCCGGGCGAGATCGTGTGGACGTGGGTGCCGTACGAGGAGGACCCGAGCAACGGCAAGGACCGGCCCGTCCTGGTGGTCGGGCGCGAGCGCAAGACCCTGCTCGGGCTGATGCTGTCGTCGAACCCGTTGCGCGCCGACGACGGCAACTGGATCGGAATCGGCACGGGCCCTTGGGATTACGAGGGCCGCCCGAGCTGGGTGCGGCTGGATCGGGTGCTCGACGTGCCCGAGGCGGGCATCCGCCGCGAGGGCGCGATCCTGCCGCGCAAGACCTTCGATCTGGTCGCGCATCGCCTGTGCGCCGACTATCACTGGTACTGACCCCGACCAGGGCGATTTCGCCCGGGACCCCGGTCCCTGGTAATCTCGATCGTCGGCGCGGCGCTATCGCTGGATAGTGCGCCCCCAGACTTCCGAGGCATGACCCCAACTGACGACAGGAATCAGAGGAAACACGCGTGGCCAACATCAAGTCCCAGATGAAGCGGATCCGTACCAACGAGGCGGCGCGCCAGCGCAACCAGTCGGTGAAGTCCGCGCTGCGCACCTCCATCCGCAAGTTCCGCGAGGCCGCGGAGGCGGGCGAGAAGGACAAGGCCCTCGACCTCATGCGCGCCGCCGGCCGCGACCTGGACAAGGCCGCCTCCAAGGGCGTCATCCACGCCAACCAGGCCGCCAACAAGAAGTCGGCGCTCGCGCTGGCCTTCAACAAGCTGGGCTGAGCCCGCGGGCGCTACCGCCCCCGAACGTAACGACGCCGCCGTGGCACTGGACGACCACGGCGGCTTTTGTCGTCTCCGCGATCAGAGCGACGCGGTGAGGTTACCGCTGTAGACCCACCAGTCGTGCCCCTTCGACGAGCAGCTGAAGCTGCCATGGAAACCCGCCTCGCAGTGCGCGCCCGCGTAGTCGATGTACGGACCCCACGTTCCGGCACCGGTCTTCACATCGCTGAGCGCCGGGTTGCCGCCCGGCAGGGTGTGCGAACCGCCGAAGCCCGGGTGGGCGGGCAGCCAGGGGATGTCGATGACGACCTGGGTCGCCGGAATGGCCGGGGTGTAGACGTTCTCGCTGATCTTGTACGACAACCGCTGCGGATAGGCGAAATCGCATCCGACCGTGCCGTCGCTGGTGATCGAGCAATTGATGCTCCCGTCGGCGAAGTACACGGTGCCGTCGTCGGCGTGCGCGGCGGTGGCGAACAGAACGGGAGCGATCGCGGCCGCGGCCAGGGCGCCCGCCGCCCGCACTGCGAATGACTGCATGAATCCTCCTCGATATCGAAAGTTCCTCTCGGAAACACGAACGATAGGTCAGTCGTCCTTCCGCCCGGGATTGTTTCGCCCCCAGAACCGGGGGCACGGGGTGCCGAAGTTACTCTGGGGGCGTGAATTCCCCGGAGGCGTCCAGAGGATAGCCGCCCGGC
This sequence comes from Nocardia sp. NPDC004068, assembly GCF_042874315.1. NCBI lineage: Bacteria > Bacillati > Actinomycetota > Actinomycetes > Mycobacteriales > Nocardiaceae > Nocardia > Nocardia sp. NPDC004068. The sequence continues at coordinate 36,109 of NZ_JBIAMW010000016.1, read as the reverse complement.
CCACCGGCCGGGCGGCGTTGTGAGCCTGTGCCGCACCGGTTTTCGCGATCGGTGAATTCGCCTGTCTCCCAACGCCGGACGACGTTCCTACACTTCGATCCGGGAGTTCTCTCGTCATGCCCAAGGTGGTGTACGTGCTCGCTGTCGCGGTCTTCGCGCAGGGCACATCGGAATTCATGGTGTCCGGGTTGCTCGGACCGATCGCGGCGGACCTCGGCGTCTCGCTGGGCAGCGCGGGGTTGCTGACCTCGCTGTTCGCCGCCGGAATGGTGGTGGGCGCGCCGCTGATGGCGGTGGCGGCGGGCCGGGTACCGGTCCGGCTGTCGGCGGCGGCTTTTCTGGGGGCGTTCTGCGTTGCGCACGTGATCGGCGCTGTCGCAACGAGTTTCGCGGTCCTGCTGGTGGTTCGGGTGATCGCGGCCGTGGCGAACGCCGGATTCCTGGCGGTGGCGCTCGCGGCGCTGCCCGCGCTGGTCGGTCCGGAGCGGATCGGGCGCGCGACCTCGGTGGTGGTGGCCGGGGTGACCGTGGCATGTGTCGTCGGGGTTCCGGCGGGGACCGCGCTGGGTCAGGTCCAGGGCTGGCGCTCGGCGTTCTGGGCGGTCGCGCTCGTCGGGCTCGCGGTGCTCGTGCCGCTGTGGGCGCTGCTCGATCGGCTCGGCGACGCGGCGCGTCCCGGCCCGAGATGGCGGGAATGGCTGGTGGTCGGTGATCGCGGCGTCGGTGTCGCCGTCGCGGCCGGATGTCTGGTCAACGCGGGCACTTTCGCGGCCTTCACCTATCTCGGCACGATCGCGTCCGGCCTTCCGGGCGGGGTGCGGTGGGTTCCGGTCGCGCTGGCTCTGTTCGGCCTCGGTTCGTTCGCAGGCGTGACGCTGGCCGGGCGGTACGGGGATCGGCACCGGCGCGCGATCATCGTCGGCGGCGCGATCGTGCTCACGGGTGTGTGGCTGCTGGCGGCCGCGGTCGCCGCGACCCTCGGTGGCGTGCTGGCGATGGCGGCCCTGTCGGGTGCGCTCGCGTTCGGAGTCGGGTCGACACTGATCGCGGCGATCATCGCCGCCGCCTCCCCCTCCGCCCCGCACATCGCCGGCGCCCTGGCCACCACGGCCTTCAACGTCGGCGCGGTCCTCGGCCCGATGCTCGCCGGTCCGCTCGTCGACCACACCGGCCGTCCGATCACCGCGTGGTGGGCCAGCGCGGCCTGCACGGCGCTGGCGGGAGTCGTTGCGGCGGGGCACGACTGGCGTACCCGCGAGGCATAGCCCCCGCACATGACGAACGCCGCCAGGCTTCGAACCTGGCGGCGCTCTCCGAAAACACCGACGCCCAACAAGCGCCTCTCGGCGAGTGGTCGTACGTAACGACTGAAAAGGGGTGCGGCCCGGGGCTGTCCCGACGTCGGCAAGGTGGTCAACGAGGGTGGGCGGGGATCTATTCCGGATGGACGGATGTGCGCCTCGTCACGGACCGATATTGCCGGAACGGCAAATTCGTGTGCCGATCCGGCAGGCCGCTGGCGACACTGGGCGCTCCGACAGAAGGAGTCTCCGATGCGCCGGTCCCTCGCCGCCGCCGTCCTCGCCGTCCTGCTCACGACGGTCGGCACGGCCTGCTCGACGACCACCGCGGTCGCCCCCTACGCCGCCGCCACCCACGACGATCCCGCCTTCGCCCGCGCGTTCCGGCACGAATTCGCCGAAATCGACGGTGTCCGCATGCACTACGTGACCGGCGGCCACGGCAGCCCGGTCGTGCTGCTGCACGGCTGGCCGCAGACCTGGTACGGCTGGTGGCCGATCATGCCCGCCCTCGCCGAGAACCACACCGTCTACGCCGTCGACCTGCCCGGCCTCGGCGACAGCACCGGTACCCCCACCGGTTATGACAAGGCCACCCTCGCCCGCTACGTGCACACCCTCGTCGGCGACCGCCTCGGCGCCCACGACGCCAGCGTAGTCGGCCACGACTTCGGCGCCGCGGTCGCGTACGAGTACGCCACCCGGTTCCCCGCCGACACCGCCCGCCTCGGCTACCTCGACCTCCCGCTCCCCGGGCCCGCGATCGACGCCGCCGCCTATCGAAACCTGAGCTGGCACATAGCCTTCCACTCCCAGCGCCGAGTCCCCGAAACCCTCGTCGGCGACCACGTCCGCGACTACCTGGCCCTGTTCTACCCCCAGGTCTCCTTCGGCGGCACCGCGTTCGGCGGCACCTCCGACCGCTCCCCCTTCACCCCCGGCGACATCGATGAGTTCGCCCGCACCTACTCCCGCCCCCAAACCCTCACCGCCGGTTTCGAGCTCTACCGAGCCCTCGACCAGGACGTCCGCGACACCCTCGCCGCCGCCCCCACCCCCGTCCCAACCCTGCTCCTGACCGCCCAGGGCCAACTCGACGCGATCCGCGGCACCGTCTCCCCGCGCCTGACCAATATCGTCCGCGCGACCGATGTCCCGCACGCGGGCCACTGGCTCGTCGAGGAGAACCCCGAATTCGTCACGGCCGAACTCCAACGCTTCCTCGCCGACTGAGCCCCGAAACGACGAACGCCGCCAGGCTCGAAACCTGGCGGCGTTCGCTCGACAACACCGACGCCCAACAAGCGCCTCTCGGCGAGTGGTCGTACGTAACGACAAAAAGGGGTGCGGCCCGGGGCTGTCCCGACGTCGGCAAGGTGATCAACGAGGGTGCGGGAGGATCTATTCCGCTCGCGAAGGTGTGTGCCTCATCACTCGATCACCCGCGTCGTCTCCGCGGTCCCATTCCCTCGCGGACCCCAGATCACCCGCCTCCCTCCTCGGTCCCACTTCCCCCACGGACCCAGATCACCCGCTCCTCCTCAATCACCCCTCCTTTGCGGACCCAGATCACCCGCCTCCCTCGTCGGTCCCCCTTCCCCCACGAACCACCATCACCCGCATGATGGTGGGATGGCCGAGCGGGTGAGCGCATGCGTGGACTAGTGGCAACGATCGTGCTGGTGGTGATCGCGTTGTTCGTGGGTGACCGGGTGGCGGTCGTGCTGGCGCAGCACGAGATCGGCCGCCGCGTCGCCGAGGAGAACCATCTGGCCCAGCAGCCGCGGGTGGACATCACGGGCTTCCCCTTCCTCACCCAGGCCCTCGACGGCCATTATCGGGACATCGGGATCCGGGTGGGCGACTGGTCGGACAAGGACATCACCGTCCACGACCTCGACATCACCCTCACCGACGTCACCGCACCCCTGAACGACCTGATCCACCAACGCACCTCGAACCTGGTCGCCGAGAAGGCCACCGCCACGGCCCTGGTCCCCTACGACGTCATCGTGAAATACGCCCCCACCGGAGTCCGGTCGATCACCAAGGGCCCCAAGGGCTTACGAGTGACCGGCACCTTCACCATCGAGGGCGTCCAGGTCCCCGGCACCATGGACGTCACCGTGGCCCCCACCCCCACCGGCTTCGAGGTCACCCCCGTCTCCATCCAGGCCGAGGCCGGTGGACCCGAGGTCTCCCTCGACCTGCTCCGCCAATGGCTCACCTTCACGGTCCCCCTCCAGCAATTGCCGCTGGGCGCGCACCTGACCGCGATCCAACCCGGCCCGGACGGCGTCCACGTCACCGCCGTCGCGAACAACGCCCACTTCTCCGACCTGTCCTGACCGACGCGCGACCGAACCCACCCGCACAGACCAACTGGTACCCTCGCCCCGTGCCTGTGATCGTTGCCACCATCACCCCGAAGCCCGATAAATTCGACGAGGTAGCCGAGGTCCTCACCCGCCTCATCCCCGAGGTTCACAACGAGGACGGCTGCGAACGCTACGCCCTGCACAAGGGCAAGGACCGCTTCGTCTTCGTCGAGAAGTGGCGCGACATGGCCGCTCTCGGCGCGCACGGCGGCGCCCCCACCATCAAGGCGATGAACGAGGGCCTCAAAGATCTGGTCGCCGCCCCGCTGGACGTCCAGATCCTCGAAGCCGTACCGGCGGGCGACCCGGAAAAGGGCGCGCTCTAGTCAGATCCACTCGGTGGCCCGAGTACTCGGCCCGGGCCTCCGAAACATCGAATTTCCTTCTCGCACCGCACCATTCGCCTATTTCCGCAGTCGGCCCGTAGCCATGTATACGCGGACGAGCCATTGGCCACCGCCTCCGGATCCCGCACATTGGCTTTCCACCAGCGATTCGGCTATCTTCGCTGCGAGCAACTCACGCGTCAGGGGTCATGACCCCACATCACGCCGCTCGGACATATCGGATTCTCCTGCACGACAAGCTCATTCGTTCTCATCGTCGTATTCGTTCGAGAGGGAGTGTGATGGCTTCATCGATGTCGCGTCGCGGGTTGATCCTCGGCGCGGGCGGACTCGCGGTGGCCGGGACACTCGCGCGCGCCACGGCGGGGGCGACCGTGGACGCGGACGCGTGGGACGCGTTGCGGGGCCGTCTGCGAGGAGCGCTCGTGCTGCCCGGCGACCCCACATACGGCCCCGCGAAAACGCTGGTAGACGCCCGTTTCAACGGCAACACCCCGGCCGGAGTGGTCCAAGCGGCCGCGCCGGAGGACGTCCGCACCGCCGTGGCCTTCGCGCGCGAACACGGCCTGCCGATTGCGGCTCGCGCGGGCGGTCATTCGTTCGTCGGCGCCTCCGCGACCAACGACGCCCTCATCGTCGATCTGCGCCGACTCGACCGGATCACCGTCAACGGCGACCTCGTGACCGTCGGCGCCGGAACCATATCCCTTGCCGCACAACAGGAATTGGCGAAGTTCGACCGGGCGCTCCCGATCGGCACCTGCCCCGGCGTCGGCCTCGTCGGCCTCACCGTCGGCGGCGGCCTCGGCGTCGACTCGCGCCAGTACGGCATGACCTGCGACCGCCTCGTCGCCGCCGACCTCGTCCTGCCCGACGGAACCAGCGCCCGCGCCTCGGCGTCCGAGGCCCCGGACCTCTTCTGGGCGCTCCGCGGCGCGGGCGGCGCCTGTGGCATCGTCACCGAACTCACCTACCGAACCATCCCCGCCACGGCGAAAGACATTGTGCGCCTGACGTTCCCGGGCGACAAGGCGGCGCAGGTCCTCACCGGCTGGGCCCGCTGGCAGCCCACCGCCGACCGCGCCGTCTACGCCCGCGTCGACCTCCGCGCCGCCGACGGCATCCACTGCCAGATCCTGATGGTCTGCCCCGCGGGATCCGGTCCCGCAACGTCGGCGGCACTGATCGACGCGACCACCACCCCCACCGCCCAGGAACAGCACACCCTCCCGCACCTCGACGCGATCACCGACATCGCCCGCGACAAACCCGCCCCGGGCACCACCCGCGTCGCCGGATCCGACATCCTCCCGACCCTCTCCCCCACCATCGCCGACACCATCGTCGACCTCATCGCCGCCCGCGCCCGCACCGGCTCCTCCGGCGTGGTCCTTATCGAACCCCTCGACGGCACCATCACCGAAACCCCCTCACCCGCAACAGCTTTCCCCTGGCGCTCCCACGCGGCCGCCCTGGAGTGGATCGTCCAAGACCCCCACTCCCCCACCGAAGCCGAATCCTGGATCCACACCGCGAACCAAACCCTGACCCCCCACTCCGCAGGCGCCTACCTCAACCACGTCGAACCCACAGACACCCTCGACCGCTGCTTCGGCCCCAACAGCCCCCGGGTCCAAACATCGATCCGCACCTTCGACCCGGACCGCCGCCTACGGTGGGGCCTCGAAAAGTAACCGAGCCCAAAACCGAGTAACTCGCCCCCTCTCAGAACAACACCCGATCGAACACCACACCCCCCTCATCGCGTCGAAATCGCCGCACCGTCACCTTCCCCGACGCCACAAACCCGGACCCGAACGACCCCCACTCAACCGCAACAACAACAAGGGCACAGCGGCCCCCTCATCCAGATCCCCATGCCGCCCCACCGGCTCGAGCGTCAGCCCCCCGGTGAACCGCGGATCCAACTCCATCCGCTCCACCCCCTCGAAACAAACCTCAGCCATCCTGTCCACACTCCGCAACACCAACATCCGATGACTGATCGTGTACCGATGAACACGAAAATCCAACCCCAGGGTCACGGGAAGATGCCTCACAATTCCAGAGTGCCACAACGACTTCGGCCCCCGCCCCGCGGCGAGAAGCGGCCCGGTACCGCACCATGACGCCCATGAACGGTCATTCGAAGTCCGCGCTCATCGTCCTGCGGGGGAACTCCGGATCGGGCAAATCCACCGTCGCCCATCAATTGCAGCGACACTTCCCGAAGGGACAGTGCGCCGTCGTGGCGCAGGACACCGTGCGGCGCACCATACTTCGAGAACGCGACGAGACCGCGCGTCATCACGAAACGCGGCCACAGTCAACGGAGTTCACCTCGAGTGACATGCGTTCGTGGTACCACGGCTGGCAGCCGCTACCGTTCGTCGCCGAAAGGCGCATCGACGCCTCATGGAGCGTGCGCGACACGGTGGAGCGCGTGTGTTCGGATCTCCGGCTCGGTCACGCTCTCTGAGCGGCACCCAGCACCGCCGCGAGACCCTCCCGCAGGTCCGCCACGAAATAACCCGGAACCTCCAACGACGGGAAATGTCCCCCGCTCTCCGCCTCCCGCCACCGAACAATGCGCCGGTGCCGCTCCCGCGCCCACGGCTGCGGGCATTTCTCGGTGTCGCGCGGATAGACGGTGATGGCCGACGGAACGTCGACTCGGAGTTCGGGGTCGAGGGCTAGGTGGCTTTCGGAGTAGATCCGGGCCGCGGATGCTCCGGAGCGGGTCAGCCAGTACAAAGTGACGTCGTCGAGAATTCTGTCCCTGGAGAGGGTTTCGAAGGGGCTGTCGTTCGTGTCCGACCACTCGGCGAACTTGTCGAGAATCCAGGCGAGCAGCCCGACCGGTGAGTCGACGAGCGCATAGCCGATGGTTTGCGGGCGGGTCGCCTGTTGTTTCGCGTATGCCGCGCGGTAGCGCCAGAAGTCGCGGGTTTCCTCCGCCCAGGCGCGCTCGGCGGGGGTGAGCCCGTCGGTCGGCAAGCCGGGCGGGGCCTGCGCGGTGGTGGTGTGGATGCCGAGGACCCGGCCCGGGAATCGGCCGCCGAGCACCGTCGTGATCACGCCTCCCCAATCGCCGCCGTGCGCGACGAACTCGTGATAGCCGAGCCGCGCCATGAGCTCCACCCATGCGGCGGCGATCTTTTCGATGCCCCAGCCGGTCGTCGCCGGTTTGCCGCTGTACCCGAAACCCGGTAACGACGGGGCGACGACGTGGAACGCGGGCGCGCCAGCGTCTTTCGGATCCGCCAATTCCTCCACGACATCCACGAATTCGGCAATGCTCCCCGGCCAGCCGTGCGTCATGATCAGCGGAGTGGCATCCGCGCGCGGCGATCGGCGGTGCAGGAAGTGAATTGCCAGATCGTCGATTGTGGTGCGGTACTGGCCGATTCGCGCGAGCCGCGCCTCGAACGATCGCCAGTCGTATTCGGTACGCCAGTACTCCACGACGTCGCGGAGGTCGGCGAGCGGAACGCCCTGAGCCCATCGGCGAGGACCGGGCTCCGCGCCCCGGACCGTCTCGGCTTCCGGCAGCCGCGCCGCCGCCAATCGAGCACGGAGATCATCGAGTTCGTGATCCGTCACGTGGGCTTCGAATACGTCGACGTCGTTGTTCGGATGGTGTGCAGGCATTGAGAACTCCTGGTCGTCCAGCGAATCAAGAACCGGCTTAGACGGTTCTAACACGCGCCACCGAATCCCGGCAACCTGCTAAGCTGGTTCCATGCGCGTCAGACTCCCGGAATTCCGCCTGGGCAATATCCTGGCGACCAGCTTCACGGGAACCCTCTCGGAGCGCTACGGCACCCCGGTGGAACGCATCCCCACCCCCCAACGCCTCGGCGACTGGCTGGCGATCAACGACCTCGCCGTCGAGTCCTGCACGTCCGCTCAACTCGAAAGCGCCTGGGAATTGCGGGAATCCATTCACGAAGCCGCGACCGCCGCCGCGCTCCGCGAGCCCCTCCCCGAATCCGCTCTCGAAGTCATCAACGATCGCAGCGCCCGAGGCCGGGCCACCGCCATCCTCACCCCGGACGGCACACGCCGATGGCGCCTCAACCGCTCGTCCGCCGTACCGGACGCTCTCGGTGTGATCGCCGCCGACGCCATCGCCATCATCTCGGGCGAACGCGACGGAAAACTCGCCCTGTGCGCCTCCCCCACCTGCCGGTCCGCGTTCTTCGACACCAGCCAGAGCCGCACCCGCAAATGGTGCGACATGAACACCTGCGGAAACCGCCAGAAGAAGGCCAGATTTCACGCTAACCAGCGCGAAAACCCAAGGGCCGCAAACTAACCGCTACCCACTTACTCCCGGCGAGGATTGGTCCAGTCGATACAGACCACGACCGCGTCGTCGAGCAGATCGGTGCCCTCGTGATAATCCAGCAACGCGGTGATGATGGCCCGCGCGGCCTCGGAGGCGGGCAGATTGCTGGACGCGAGTATCGCGAGGTCGAGATTGGTGATGCCGTACTCGATCCCGGTCGGCGCCTGAGCGGTGTGCACACCGTCGCTGACGATCACCAGCCGGTCCCCGGGCTCCACCTGAAACGTCTGCTCGTGATAGTCGGTCCCGTCGAACATCCCCAACGGCAGTTGCGCCTCGAACTCGACCAGCTCGACCGCCCCGTCGCGCAACCGCAGCGCCCGCGGCGAGCCCGCGTCGATCACCCCCACCCGCCCGGTGGCGACCTCGAAACGCATCAACAGCGTCGCGACGTGCCGACTCCCCCCGTACTGCGCGTACACGGCCTGATCCGCGAGCGACGCCTGGTCCGCGATGTCCAGCCCCGCCCGCCGCGCGTTGCGCAACGCGCTGATCGCCAGATTGGTCAGCAGCGCGGCCTCGATACCCTGGCCCATGCCATTGGAGACGGTGACCGTCAGATGGTCCGCCGACGTGCTCCAGTCGAAGTTGTCCCCGCCGATCGTGTAGGCCGGTTCGAGCTGCCCGCCCAGGGCGTATTCCGCGCGGGAGCAGCCGCGCCCCGGCAGCAGTTGCCACTGCATCTCCGCGGCGAGACTGAGCCGTTCGCGCCGCCGCGCCTGGAGATACAGATCGGTGTCGCGTTCGGCCACGATCAGTTCGTGCCCGAGCATGGTGGCCAGCCCGGCGAGCGCGTGATGCTCGGCGGCCGTCGGGGCGGCGGGCAACTGGACCCGCAGAATCCCCAGCCGATCGCCGCGCACGGCCACCGGCAGGTAGATCACCACACCCTCGGCGGCCGGACCGGGCTCGAGCAGCACCTGCTGCGCGGTGAACGCCCGCCCGGCGGTCGTGGTCCGGACCGGCAGCGGGGTGGCGGTGTGCGGCAGCTCGGTGACCGGTTGCAACATCGACAGCCGGTAGTCGGCCAGCAGCAGATCCACCGACTTCGCCGCGAACTCGTCGCGCAGCGAGGCGCGGACGACGTCGAGCAGCGCGTGCGGAGCGCTGGCGCGCAGGGTCTGCTCGAGGTGCCCGAGCGGGGCGTCATGGCTGGTCATCGGGCCTCCGAGAGTCGGCGAGCCCCCGGGGGCTACGTGGCTGCGGTCGATCGCGACCATTGTCGCGTGACACATGTCCGACGACGGTACCGCGTGCGGGCTGTCGCCAGAGCGTCGGAGCTGTCACAGTAGTGGGCATGAGCAGTGCGCGACGGCCGGACCGACCCGGGACCGAGCTCGCCGCGGCCATCGAACAGGCGGCTGCGCGACTGGTCGTGTTGTGGGGCCGAGCGCAACAGGCCGTGGGCACGCGGGTGTCCCCCTCGCAACTCCAGGCCCTGACCATCGTGCAGCAGCACGGGCAGATCAACCTCAACGGGCTGGCCGTCGAGTTGGAGGCCATGCCGTCCTCCGCGAGCCGGCTGTGCGATCGACTCCAGGCCGCGGGCCTGCTCGCCCGCACGGCGAGTCCGGCCAACCGCCGCGAGGTGATGCTCGCCCTGACCCGGGACGGCCAGCGGCTGCTCAACGAGGTCAGCGACACCAGACGGCGGGAACTGGCCCGAATTCTCCAGGGCATGAGCGGCGCGGGACGGGAGGCGCTGCTCGCGGGCTTGGCGGAGTTCAACGCCAGCGCCGAGCGCAGTGCCGACGATCAGCAGCAGCGCCGCGCCTGAGCCGCCCGTCCGGGGAACGTTTCCACGCGGCAATCGATAAGTCCGGCAAGGCGTTTCGCGAGACGACTCCGCCACGTCCTCGCATCCCGCACACTCCTCTCTGCCAGTGCCTTCTCGGCGTCCACGGCGACACGCCCGACTAGGCAACCGTTCCGCCTCCCGCTCTCGCTTCTCAAAATTTGTCGTGCGACAATTATTAAGTGGACTGCCGCCGAGGCGGTCCGTGGAGGCGAGGTCGATCGTGAGTCCATCCGACGCCATCCCCGTGATCACCGCGCCGCCGCGGCGAGATTGGGACCCCCAGCCGGGCGAGGTGCGCTGTTTCCTCCAGGAACCTCTGCCGCGAGTGGTGATGCGCGGCGAAATCGACATGACCACCGAACCCCAGCTGAGCGCCGCCTATCGAGAACTCGCGCTGCTGCCGCCGACCGATATCGTCCTCGACCTCGGCGAGGTCACCTTCTTCGGTTGCGTGGCACTGCGGCTGGTGGTTCAACTCACCGCCCGGCTCACCCCGACCGATCACAAACTGCTCATCCCGTCCCCGAGCCGCCCCGCGCGCCGGCTGCTCGAGCTCGCGGGCTTCGTATGAGCGGACCTTGCACTCGGCGCGGGAGAGTGCTAAAAAATATCTGTGCTCGCAAGCACAGATTATGTGAATCTCCATCATCAGATTGTGGACTGAACCGGAGGTGGTGACCATGTTGATGCGTACCGATCCCTTCCGCGATCTGGATCGCCTGACGCAGCAGTTGTTCGGTACCCCGGCTCGCCCGGCGGCGATGCCGCTGGACGCCTGGCGCGAGGGGGACGAGTTCGTGGCGGAACTCGATCTGCCCGGAATCGCCCCGGACTCACTGGAACTCGATGTCGAACGCAATGTGGTGACCGTGCGCGCCGAACGCCCGGCGCTGGACCCACAGCGCTCGATGTTCGCCGCCGAACGCCCTCGCGGCGTGTTCACCCGCAGGCTGTTCCTGGGAGAGAACCTGGACACGGACGCGATCCGCGCGGACTACCGCGACGGGGTGCTGCGCCTGACCATCCCGGTGGCGGAGCAGGCCAAGCCCCGCAAGATCGAGGTCACCCGGCTCGACCAGGAGCGGCAGGCCATCAACGCCTGATCCGCGAACCCGATCCGGGGTGGTTGTTCGCGGAGGTGGACCGCATCCTGCGCGCGGCCCTCGCCCGCGGGTGGGCCCGAAACCCGGGCCCACCCCAATCAGCCTCTCCCACAGCAGGTCTCGATACCGAGCCCGTCACTCCGGCCAGCGGAGGTGAGCCGATATGACCTCGGACGACTATCGCGCGGGCTACCGCGACGGCCACAGCGACGGCTTCTGCGACGCGCTCCGCGGCGGTCCCCGAACCCCACTCCCCCGAACCGCCGAACCGGATTCACACCGCGGCTACCGAGACGGATACCGGGTGGGATATCAGTTGGGTCGGCAGCGGCGGCCGAGGAGCTAGGCCACACCTGATCGAAGGCGCTTCCCGGGTCTTACAACCGCTACAGTGACGCGGATCGCCACCAATCGATATCGTCAGCCTGCGAACCGGTCAGGAATCTGGATTCGATCCGGCATCGACTGCGCGGCGAGTCTTCGAAACTGATTATGAGACCGGTATCCCCGTCTTTGAGGTGCCTGTCCCAGAAAAGGAGTGTTTCCTTTCCGCGCTGCTGTTTGCCGACGAGCTTCAAACGCTGGTCGGTGAATTCCTCGGTGTGGCTACAGGTGATGGTGAAGTCCGGTCGCCTGGGATCGGTGGTGTTGTGGCATGTGAGATAACCGCTGGGATTGGCATCGCATCCTCCGATACCCCGGTACCCGTTCTGCGCCGCTGGCGTCGTGGGAAGGAGGTACGGGAACACGTCCGCGATCCACTGCACCTTGCCCCACGGCCCCAACTGCCCCGCGGTGGATTGTGCGGAGGTGTGCGTGTCCGAAGCTGTGCTTCGATCCGTTTCGACGAGGCTGCCGACCAACACGCCGACAGCGATGATCACCACGACCGCTAGGGAAACACCGATGGTGACGGCGCGGACATGCCTGCCCCGGGGTGCGTCAGAACTTGTCGCGTACGCCGGTTGCGGCAATGCCGGTGTCGGTTGCTGCGGTCGTGCGGCCTCGAGTTGCCCGAGTATCTGTGTCGTCGTCAGGCGTGCCCCGGGGCGGAGATCGAGGCAACCGGTAATGATGAAACCGAGCCTGCTCTCGGGTATTCCGATGAGATCGGGTGGCTGAGTTCGTATCCGATGCAGTCGCGTCGCCGGGTCGCTGTCGCCGAACGGAGGACGACCGGTGAGAGCGTATGCCAGGACGCCGCCCAGCGAGAACACATCGGATGCGGGCGTGACCGGTTCGGCGGCGAGTTGTTCGGGTGAACTGAACGCCGACAACTCGGGATGCGCGGGCAAGGCGCCGAAAGCGGCTGTGCGGGGACCGGTTTCGGTCATGGTCACCGACTTCGGCGTCACCCCACCATGCGTCAGGCCCGCATCGTGGATCGCGGACAACGCGTGCGCGATCCCGAAAGCGATGTCCGCCACCATCGCTGGCGGTAACGGCCCGTGTTCGTCCACCAGATCGTGCAGCGACCGACCGGCGAGGTATTCGGTCGCTATCCACGGCGGCTCGGCCTCGGCGTCAGCGCCGAGTACCGCCGCGACGAAGGGACTCCGCACGGCCCGCGCGGAGGCGAATACCCGGGCGAGTTCATCGCGACCGCCGGTGGTCGGCTCGGGGCGCACAATCCGGACGACAACCATCGCGCCGTCGTCGCCACGGCCCAGATAGACCTCTGCGTTGGCGTCCGAGCCGAGCCGACCGATGAGCGTGTAGGGCCCGACCACCGCCGGGTCGGTCGCCCGCATCGGCAGCGTCGCCGGGGCTGCGGTGGTACCGGGCAGTGGTTGCGAGGCCGCGGAACTCCCCACCATCGCACTCGATTGCCGCGCTGCCGCAGGGAAATACGACAACTTGTCGTTGTCATCACCGAAATGCTGCGTCGCGCGGATATCCTGCCACCGTTGCACCCGGAAGATGATCGCTCCCAACAGGATTGCCGCAACCGTCAGTCCCGCGACCCGGATCAGCTCCGCGACGATCAGACCGAACCCTCCCACCGGGGCGGTCCCGAGTACCAGATATCCACCGGTGGTTTGCGTTCTTATCGTCGGCAGGCTCATTATCAGCGTCACGACGCTGAGCACCGAGCAGACGAGCACCGACAGCCACCACGCGATAACAAGGCGAGGGCGCGATTGCTCATCCGACGGTCGAGGGGCACTCGCGCGCACCACATCGGCCACGATCAGGTACGGAAACCAGAAGTTGACCACCGGGCAGAACCAGGCACCGATCACCCAGCCGATCGAAAGCCGATGCCGCGCTGCGGACAACGACTCCGCATTCCGACGCGCACGCCACAACCACATCAGGAATACGATCCCTGCGGCTACGAGCAGCGCGAGCCCGATGTAGTACACCCAGCCGTTGGACCGCCACTGCTTGTCCGACTGATCCAGTTGCTCCCAGCTTCGCTCGAGGTCGGCCAGTGTCGTCCAGTCGAGAATCGCACCGACGCACTGCATGACGATGCCCCCGGCAATGAGAACCATCACCGAGATCCCCTGCGCCCGCAGAGGACGAATCCGCCCCCCACCGCGCACAACCCCCACGTTCGACCCTGCCGACATGACCCGATTCCTCCCACTCCTCGGTCACAGTAGCCGATCGAATCGGGGGACCGAGATCGACCTCGGCCGGCGACAACCATCGACATCGGCTCTGCCGCAGGAGAACCGGCGCATCCGCCGACGCCGCATTGCGCGAGCGCAACACACCCGAGCCGATGTCTTGCGTCAAGATCCTGGCAGGATCTCGCTGGTTATGAGGTTTACGCCAGCGATGGAGCGACCGCGCTGTAATGCCGATGAGCGCGCATTCTCGCTGAGGCGCGCATGTGGAATGTGATCTTGTGGCGCAACACATCTCACGATCGGTACGGAATTCCGTTCACCGCACGGCCCGCCTCCGCAGGCCCTACCGTGAACGTGCAGAGCTTCCCCTTACCACCGAGAGGAACCGCTGACAGCCAGCACCCTACCCAAGATCAGCGATCTCGAACCAAAGTCGGCTAAGGTGACGGAATGGTCATGCGGGTGGCGGTTCCCGTGCTGCCGTGCCGAGATGTGCAGGCAGCGCGGTCGTACTTCACGGACGTGCTCGGATTCGACACCATATTCACCTGGGAGACCCCACCGAGCTACGCGGCCGTGATCCGCGACACCGCCGAGTTCCACCTATACGCCGAAAGCAGCGTCGGCCCGGCCAGGGTGGTGGTTGTCGTCGACGACGTCGATTCCTGCCACGACGAGCTGCGCGCCCGCGGCGCCGACATCGTCGAGCCACTGGCTGACCGGCCCTACGGGATGCGCGACTTCCATGTACGGACACCCGATGGGCACTTGTTGATCTTTAGCCAGCCGCTTACCGAGCACGGGTGACCATCAGCGGACTGTCCAGGACGAAGATCTGGACAGCCGTCTCCAATACGTGCCTGCGGGAATGCCAGCCAGTCGAGCGAACCTCGAAACCGGCACTCCCCCTGCCGCTCTCAGGGCCTCCCCGGCCAGTACCGACAACACCACCCGCACCTTGTCCTCGACCGGAATCGTCAACCGCCGTGACCTCGCCGCGGACCGGCTCCCTTCCTGATCTTGTGCTCGGAGCACAAACCGAGCAACCCTGCCGGAAGGTTCGACGCGCTGGAAGCCCAATTCATCGAACACGCGTTCGATCATCGGCTACACTGCTCCGCGTGAAGACACCTTCGACTGCACTGGCCCCGGACTCTCCGGCACGCAGCTGGTCGGACCTCGCCGATGTCGACCTCCTGCGCACCCTCGTCGAAACCGAACGCCACCGCCGCCGCCTCGGCGCCGCCATGATCGCGGCCGTCGCCGAGGCCGAACGCCGCGGCCTCGCCGCCGACACCGGCTACCACGACACCGCCGAGCTGTTGAGCGACCTGCTCCGGATCACCCCCACCGAGGCACGCCGCCGAATCGAATGCGCCGCCCCGCGCCCCCGCCCGCGCACCCGAAAGCCCTGGCGGGCACTGACAGCGGTGAGCTGAGCCTGATCTCGAACTCATCCATCGTCCATCAGGCCCTCACCGCTCCGCACGCCGAACAGCGTCCGTCAGCGGCATAGTCGAATCCCGACCGAACCAACGCAGCTACGCGGCGCGCGACAGCCCTCCACCGGACTACGGGAAGGCCGAAGCGGATCCTGAGACGGTTCTTGTGGGAGGATCTCGGGATGCGAAAAGCCTTGTCGGTCATGATTGTTGCGGTGGGCGCTGTGTTCGGTGCGGTCGGGGGCGGGACCGCGTCCGCGGATTCGAACAGCGACGGGGCTCGGGACGCGGCATGTGAATTCGCGCGGAACCTGTCGAGTTACGACTATCGGGATGTGGACGGCTACAACGCGCGAGTGCTCGCACTGACCACCGGTGAGTTGCGGGAGAGGTTGAGCCGGTCGCAGGCCACGCTCGCGCAACTGCTGATCGCCCGGCAGGTGCATGCCGAGGCGGGCAAGGTGGTGTGCGACGTCGAGTCGGATTCCGGTGTGA
Source organism: Nocardia sp. NPDC004068 (assembly GCF_042874315.1). Classification (NCBI taxonomy): domain Bacteria; kingdom Bacillati; phylum Actinomycetota; class Actinomycetes; order Mycobacteriales; family Nocardiaceae; genus Nocardia; species Nocardia sp. NPDC004068. The sequence goes on along the minus strand of NZ_JBIAMW010000016.1, from coordinate 20,315 downwards.
GCGTGCGGGTTCGGGTGGCCGCCGAGCAGGTCGTGACATCGCAGGAAAGCGGGCAGCCGCAGTCGAGCACAACCGATATGGTCGTGACCGAGCAGAACGTCGACGGGCTGTGGCTCGCGTCGGATATGGACACAGTGGGATGACGCGGGCGCCTACCGCTGGGCGGCGTGTAGGTCCAGGATTCGCGAAAGCGCGTGTTCCAGAGCGTAGTTCGTGTCCGCGGCGCCGCCTTTGACGTCGGCGTTGAGGGCGGCCACCACTTGGAGCGCGGTGCCGATGGTGGCGGCCGTCCAGCCGCGGGCCTGAGACTGGGCCTTCTTGACCTTCCAGGGCGGCATGCCGAGTTGGGGGGCGAGTTTGAACGGGTCGCCCCGGCCCGCCGAACCCACCCTGGCGATGGTGTGGACCGAGTCGGCCAGGGCGTCGGCCAGCAGGACCGCGGGGACGCCGCGGTCGGTGGCCCAGCGGAGGGCTTCCATGGCGGCGGGGCGGTCGCCGGAGACGGCCAGGTCGGCGACGTCGAATCCGGTCACCTCGGCCTTGCCCGAGTAGTAGCGGCGGACGGCGGCGACGTCCACCTTGCCGCCGGTGTCGGCGGCGAGCTGGGAGCAGGCGGCGGCCAGTTCGCGGAGATCGGAGCCGACCGCCTCGAGGACCGTCTGCACCACCTCGCCCGGAACGCGCAGACCCGCGGCGCGAAACTCGTTGCGCACGAACTCGACTCGCTCGGCGGCCTTGGTGATCTTGGCGCAGTCGTGGGAGACGGCACCGAGCTTCTGGAGAGCCGGGGCCAGCGCCTTGGCGCGGCCACCGCCGGAGTGCTGGATGATCAGCACCACCCCGTCGGGCGGATCGGTGGCGGCGGCGGTGATGACCGAGACCGCGTCCTTACCCGCCTCGGCCGCCGACTCCAGCACGATGACCCGGTCCTCGGCGAACAGGGAGGGGCTGAGCAGTTCGGCCAGTTCGGGGGTGCTGGCGTCGCCCGCGCGCAGGCGGTCGACCGGCAGCGCGTCCGGGTCGGACGCGTGGGATCGGGCCTGGGCGACGATCGCGGCGACCGCGCGCTCGATGAGCAGCTCTTCCTCACCGAGCACGAGATGTACGGGTGCGGGACGTTCGGTCACGGCGCCGATCCTACGGGCCGGGTCCGACAGCGCCCGACATCGGTCCAACCGGTCCAGCCGCGTTCGGTCAGGAGTTCTGCGAGCCGCCGAGCCGACGGCGCGACCTCGAACGCGAGCCCGTCCAGCAATGCCGCGAGGGCGGGCTCGAGATCCGCGCCGAGGTCGCCTTCGCCGTGTTCGTCGGCCAGCCGCTCGAGATAGGCCGCCATCGTGTCGGCCAGTCGAACCAGTTCCCGGTCGTCGGTCTGGTCCAATGCCTGCCCCAAGGTGAGGTAGAACTCGACCAGCGGCGGATCGTCCAGCTGAATCCGCTTGCGCGCGATCCACTTCGGGATCATCTCGGGCGAGCGGTTGACCAGCGGGATCCACCCGTCGCGTTCCACCCGGACGATCCGTTCGTCGACGCCGAGCGCCCGGAGCCGGTCGAGGAATTCGACCACCTCCGCGGGCAGCACGAGGCCCTCGCCGGCGGTGAGACGCGCGATACGCGCCCGATGCCGTTCCCGCTCGCGGATCTCGGCCCGCAGCCGCGCGTCGATGTCGGCGACCGCCGCGGCGAACTCCGGTTCGGAGGCCACCAGCAGTTCCCGCACGCGGGCGAGTGGCACCCCGGCCTCGGCGAGCGTCCGAATCCTGATCAGGTCGATCAGGGTGGCCGGGGCGTATCGGCGGTAGCCGGAATCGTCCCGGATCGGCTCGGGCAGCAGACCTTTCGCGTGGTAGTACCGGATCGTGCGCGTGGTCACCCCCGCGTGCGCGGCGAGTTCGCCGATGGTCATCATCGGCGGCTCCGGATGATGCGGGCGACACTCTCGGCATGCGTCGTGACCAGCGCGTGCCCGGCGTCGACCCAATGCGTGCGAATGTGGGGCAGTTCGCGGACGAGTCGCTCGACGCCAGTGCGCCAGTTGGCGTTCCATCGCGTCGTCCGCTCGTCGGTCCCGTTCCCGGCCATGGACGTCGACATGATCATGGTGATGGGAACCTCGATCCGGCGATAACGGTCGAGGATGCGGGATCGGACCGCATCGATCTCGACATCGAGATCGAGAATGTCCCGAGCGGTCAGTGCCACCCGCCGCCCGAATTCCGGCTCCCGCGTGAGGTTTTCGATCAGGGCCCGAAACTCCGGCAGGGTGCTGTCGGTGAGGAACGGCTCGGGTACCGGGTCGGCTCCATCGATGACGACGATCTCCGCGGCCGCACGGGGATGCTCGGCGGCGTAGTGCACGATCAGGTCCGCCCCGAGCGAATGCCCGACGAGCACGGGCGGTGACGCCGCCCCGACAAGTCCCGAATCGGCCATTACGGCGGCGAAATCGCCGAGAAACGCCTCGAAGGAATACCGGTCTCCCGCCGAGGATGCGCCGTGACCACGCAGGTCGAAGCTGAGCACATCGAAATCCTCTCGCAGTAGTTCGATCAACTCCTCGTATTCCGCCCGGGTCGACAGCAATCCGGGGCACAGCACCAGGGGCCGCCACCCGTGGCCGCCACGGAACACCGGGATGGTCACCCCGTCGTGGCGAACCGTGAAACTCGATGACGAAGGCTGTGTCGCGGTCATACCGACCATGCTGTGGGCTTGCCCCTGCGTCAAGGTCAACCCGGTCTCCTACCCGGTTTCGATCGGTGCAGGACTCCGACGACGAGGGCCACCGCCACCGCGGTGATCACCCCGCCCGTCACCCCGGTGGGCAGCGGAACGGAAACGCTCAGCGCGGCACCCTCTTCGGCGACCGTGAGCAGCCAGCGCAGGAGCGGACCCGTCACCTCGAGCAGGAACACCGCCGCGGGCATCCACACGCAGGCCACCACCGCGGCCACCGCGCCCAGCACGGTGATCGGCGCGACCACCGGTTCGGCCAGCACGTTGGCCAGGATCGCCGTGGGCGCGAGATGACCGGTGAGCCCGACGATCACGGGCGCGGTGAGCAGGAACGCGGCCGTCGCGACCGCGAACGCCTCGGCCACCATCCGCGGCCACCCGCGCTCCCGCAGCCGGTGCGCCCAGTCCGGAGCCACCAGGACGAGACCCGCGGTGGCCGAGACCGACAGCGCGAACCCGACGTCGAGCGAGAGCCGGGGCGAATACGCGAGCAACCCGATCACCGCCGCGCACAGCGCCGGGAACGCCTGTCTTCGGCGCCCGGTCACCAGGGCCACGATGGCTATGCCGCCCATGGCCGCCGCCCGCAGCACCGACGGGGACGGTCGCGCGAGTACGACGAACGCCACCAGCGCCACCGCCGCCAGTGCCACCGCGACGCGCAGATCCACCGTGCACGCGCGCGCCGAAACCAGCACGGCCGCAAGCACGATCGACACATTCGTCCCCGACACCGCGATCAGATGCGCCAGATCGGTCGCCCGGAAGTTCTCGTACACCTCGTCGGGCAGCCGCGACACGTCCCCGTCGACCATGCCGGGCAACAGTCCCGCCGCGTCCGGGGCCAGCGCCCGCGCCGCGGCCTCGGTGAGACGCTCCCGCACCGATCCGGCCGCCCGCTGCCACCACGGCGCCGCGCCGACCGCCACCGGCGTGCCCTGCGCCCGCAACACCGCCACCGTCAGATCCCGCCGCCACGCCCGATCGACCCGGGCCCGGAACCGCAGCGGCTGGCCGGGCAGCACCGTCGACCACGACTCCCCGGATCCCACCACGAGCACCGCCCCACCCGCCCGCACCGCCTCCGAACCGCGCCGATACTCCCGCAACCCCACCTGCACCAGCCACTGCCGCCCACCGAAGGCCTTGGTGCGCAACGGCTTCGGATCGCCCGTCGGCACCACCTCCGCCGTGACCGTCGTCCCGGCCGCGAGCCGCGCCAGCGGATGCCCGGCGACCTCGTGCTCCTGCCACGCCGCCGCCCCGGCGAATCCGGCCCCGGCGAGCAGTGCCGCCACCAACGCCGCCACCGCCGTTCGGGCGCTACGCCGCCGATTCCGGAACAGCAACCAGGACAACCCGATTCCCGCGAGACCGAACACCCCGGCGAGCACCACCCCGAACCGCCATCCCAGCAGAATCGTCCCCGCCACTCCCGCCCAGCCCACTGCGGCCGTCGGCAGCAACCTCAGATCCAGCGGCTGCGGAACGGAGATCGGCTCCCGGCCCACCGCCCCGTTCACAGCGTCACCAACGGAAGGATCCGAGCCGACCGCGCGGGACCGATGCCCGGCACCTCGGCGAGTTGATCGAGACTGCTGAACCGCCCGTGCTCGCCGCGCCAGGTGAGGATGGCCCGCGCGGTCGTCGGTCCGATCCCCGGCAGCGTGTCCAGTTCGGCCTCGGTGGCCGTGTTCAGGTTCACCTTCGCCTGCGGACTCGCGGACGACGGACCCGCCGGTTGCCCCGCCACGATGATCGCGCTGCCGAGTCGCGGTGCGCCCGAATCGGTTCCGTGCGCGCCCACCACGACCTGATCGCCGTCGCCGAGCCGCCGGGCCAGATTGAGCGTCGACAGATCCGCGCCGTCCCGGGCGATCGCGGCCGACACCGCGTCGGCGACGCGCGCCCCCGACGGCAGATGCAGCAGCCCGGGTCGCTCGACCATGCCGACCACACTGACCACCAGTTCACCGGCCCGGCCGCCCGCCGTCGGTTCGACCGGTTTCGCGGCGGGCACGACACCGGTCGGAGTTGCCTCCACCGTCGTCCCCGCCGTCGTCTCCGCCGCCAGGATCGATGGGCTCGCCGCCACACGCACCGTCGGCAACGGCGGAACCGCGTGCGGCACAGGTTTTTCCCGCTGCACGGCCGCGGCCGCCAGCACCAGCGCGAACACACCGATCGCCGCGAGCACCAGCACCCCACGCCGCCCCGGATCCCAGCGCGTCCCCCGGAACCGCTCCGGCACCAGCCGCTCGTGCCACACCGACACGCCGCCGGAGGGCTCGCTCAACCACTGCGGAGTGCGCGGCTCCGCCACGTACTCGTCGTCGTACCGGTCGTCGGGGCCGGGATCGAACTCATCCTGATCCCAGCCGCCGCCCCGGCTCGCGCGCCCGTTCTCGAGCGCACCCAATCGCTCTCGCACCCGCTCGTCGTCTCGTGCCATGTCCGACACGCTAGGCCGATGCCGCCGCGTCGCTCGGCGGCCGACCTGGGCTTTCGACAAACCTGTGGACAACTTTTCGGCTGTGGACAACCGAGCCCGAACTCAGTCCACCGCAACCCGATTCGGCCAGGTCACCTCGGGTAGCGCGGCCTCCAGCGTGCGACTCCCGTTCACCACCGCCGTCGCGGCGGACAGGTCGAGATCCAGCACCACATCCGCCGCCTCCGCCGGACCGTCGCGATGCACCACCCCGGACTCGTCGCTGATCACGTGGAAGACGGTGTCCCCGATCCGCACCGTCGCCGTGCCCCGGCCGATCCGCTCGGCGATGAGCCGCCCCAACGGCAACGCGAACCAGTGCGCGCGCACGGCGTCGGTCGCCCGTCGCTCCCCGAGAAGCGTTGTGCCCCAGGCCGACAGCGCCTCCAGCACCGGACGCAGTCCCAGCCCGGCCGCCGTCAGCTCGTACAACGCCGTCGACGCCCGCGGCCCGACGCGGCGTCGGGTCAGGATGCCGTCGCGTTCGAGGTCCTTGAGGCGGGCGGCGAGCATATCGGTGCTGATGCCGGGCAGGTCGGCGAACAGGTCGCTGTAACGGCGTGGGCCCGAACACAATTCGCGGACCACCAGCAGGCTCCAGCGGTCGCCGACGAGGTCGAGGGCGCGGCTCGCGGGGCAGTAGTGGTCGTAGCTTCGGCGTGGCACGATCCCACTGTAGCGGGCCGCTTGGAAAATCCAAGTGCATACTTTGAGATTCCAAGTAGAGTGTGCGGCAACCGCATCGAGAAGGGACGTCCATGCAGGTCAAGCAGTCCAGCAAGCTGGCGGGAGTGTCGTACGAGATCCGCGGCCCGGTGGCCGAGCACGCCGCGCGGCTGGAGGCCGAGGGCCACCACGTGGTGAAACTCAACACCGGCAACCCGCTGCTGTTCGGCTTCGAGGCGCCGCCGGAGATCCTCCAGGACATCGTCCGCAATCTGCCGGGCTCGAGCGGTTACTGCACGTCCAAGGGATTGCTGTCGGCCCGGCGCGCGGTCGTGCAGTACTACCAGACCCTGGGGGTCGACGACGTGGACGTCGAGGAGGTCTTCCTCGGCAACGGCGTCTCCGAGTTGATCATGATGGCGATGACGGCGCTGCTGGAGAACGGCGACGAGGTCCTCGTCCCCGCCCCGGACTTCCCGCTCTGGACCGCCTCGACCACGCTCAACGGCGGCCGTCCGGTGCACTACCTGTGCGACGAGGAGTCGGACTGGTACCCGGATCTCGCCGATATCGAGGCCAAGATCACCGACCGCACCCGCGCGCTGGTGATCATCAACCCGAACAATCCGACGGGCGCGGTCTATCCGCCGGAGGTGTTGCGGCAACTGCTCGAGATCGCGCGACGGCACAACCTGGTGGTCTTCTCCGACGAGATCTACGACAAGATCCGCTACGACGACATCCCGCACACCGCCACCGCCGCCCTCGCCCCCGACCTGCTCTGCCTCACCTTCTCCGGCCTGTCGAAGTCCTACCGCTGCGCGGGTTTCCGCTCGGGCTGGATGGTGGTGTCGGGTCCGACGCAGCACGCGGCGAGCTACCTGGAGGGCCTGACCATGCTGGCCGGGTTGCGGCTGTGCGCGAATGTGCCCGCGCAGCAGGCGATTCAGGCCGCGCTCGGCGGCTATCAGAGCATCCGGGATCTCGTCCTGCCCGGCGGTCGGCTGCGTGAGCAGCGGGATCGCGCGTGGGAGGCGCTCACCGCGATCCCCGGCGTCTCGTGCGTGCGGCCGAAGGGCGCGCTCTACGCCTTCCCGCGCATCGATCTGGACATGTACCCGATCCACGACGACGAGCGCTTCGTGCTGGACCTGCTGTTGCAGGAGAAGATCCACATCGTGCAGGGCACCGGCTTCAATTGGCCACGCCCCGACCACTTCCGGATCCTGACCCTCCCGCACGCCGACGATCTGGAGGCGATCATCGAACGCATCGGCCGCTTCCTGGCGACCTACCGGCAGTGACTAGCCGCAGCCGCCCGGCACCACCACCACGCCCACCGCGCCCGGCCCCAGATGCACCGCGAGGGTGGGCCCGAATTCGGCGCTGATCACCTCGCGGAGGCCGGGGACGAGGTTCTCGAGCTGACCGGCGAGGGTGGCGGCGGCCTCGGGGGCGGCCAGGTGCTGCACGGCGATCGCCGCGCCGTCCGCGCCCGCCGCGTCCACCGCGGCGGCCACCAGTTTCGCGAACGCCTTGCTGCGGGTGCGGGCCTTCTCGTGCAATTCCAGTCGGCCGTCGGCGATCCGGAGGATGGGCTTGGTGACCAGTTCGGTGCCGAAGAAGGCGGCCGCCGTGCTCAGCCGGCCGCCGCGGCGCAACTGCTCGGTCCGATTCACGACGATGAAGGCGCGCCCCCGGTTCGCGGCGGTCACGGCCGTGTCGTAGACGCCGTCGAGCGGCGCGCCCGCGGCCGCGCGACGAGCGGCGGCCAGCACGGGCAGACCCGTACCCAGTCCCGCGCTGAGCGAATCCACCAGGTGCACATGCTCGCTCGCGCCCAGATCGTGGATCGCCTGACGGCCCGCCTCCCAGGTGGCCGACAGCTGCCGGGAGATGTGCACGGCCACCACACCGTCGCCGCCGCTGCGTTCCAACGCCCGCTCGTAGACCTCGCGCAGTTCCCCCGGCGAGGCCGCCGAGGTGCTGACGGTGGCGGAGGTGTAGTCGATCTCGCAGGTGTCCACGCCCTCGCGCAGCGCGCGATCGTCGACGAGCACGTGCAGCGGCACCACCTCGATGCCCAGTTCCGCGACCGGTCCGGCGGGCAGGCTCGCGGCGGAATCGGTCACAACCACGACGGCCATGTGCTAGCGCACCTCCGAGACGACCTTCACCATGGCCCGCGCGACCGCGGTGTGGCCCTCCCACCCCCAATGGATGCCGTCCGGATTCGCGTCGCCGGAGAAGATGTTGTCGCGCACCGCCTCGCCCAGATCCACCAGCGGCACACCGGTTTTCGCCGACCAGTCGGACAGCGCCCGCACCGCCGGTTCCCGCCCGGCGTGCACCCGGCCGTACGCCGCGCAGTCGTGCACCGAGGGCAGCACGGCGACCACGAGCAGATCCGGCCGCAACTGGGCGAGGGCGTCGCGGCACTGCTCCAGGTAGTCGACGCTCACCCGCGGCGGAAGCGCCACCGGCCGGCCCAGTTTCGACAACCGCGGTTGCAGCCACTGGTATCCGGTCCGCACCGCGCGCCGCAGCAGCGGGGGCCGCAGATAGCGGATCAGTTCGCGCAGCGCGGTCGGCAGCGGCGACGGCAGGCTGTCCATGCCGCCGGTCGCGAACACCACCGCGCCCGCGCGCGGCACGGCCGCCCACACCCGGGGATCGCCGATCAGCGCCCAGTAGGCGTCGCGACAGGTCCAGCCGATGCGGGCGACGAGTTCCACATCCCAATCCAGTTCGGCGCCCACCAGATTCGGCCAGATCCGCGGATCGTTGGCGGGCAGACCGCCCCGGGGCCCGAAGTACGCCAGCGAATCGGCGATCACCAGCAGTACGGGCCGCGGTTCGTCGCTGTTCTCAGAGGACATCGGGTGCTACCTTCGCCGCCGCGTTCCACACATCGAGCCGCCACCCGGGCTGTTCGATGCTCGGACCGTGACTGCTCAGCTGCACCCAACTGGTGTTGGCCAGCCCGCCCAGCACCGGCCAGTTCTTCTCCGGCAGATCCAGCAGAGCCGCGGTCAGCGCCGCGATCAACCCGCCGTGCGCGACCAGGATGATGGTACGGCCGGGCCAGTCGGCGCGCTCGGCGAACAGTTCGCGCACCACCGGCAGCGCCCGCGCGCCCACCTCGAGCTTGCTCTCCCCGCCGGGCGGGGTGTAGGTCGGATCCAGCCGCCACTGCTGCCGCGCGCCCGGGTACTGCGCGTCGACCTCGATGTGCGTCAGGCCCTCCCAGACGCCGAGGCTGGTCTCGCGCAGCCGCGGATCGGGCACCACGTCGAGGTCGGTGTGGTCGGCCAGGGCCGTCGCGGTGTCGAGGGCGCGCCGCAGATCCGAGGACAGGATCGCGATCGCCTCGTGCGAAACCAGTTCGCGCGCCGCGTCCTTGGCCTGACGGCGGCCCAGTTCGCTGAGGTCGGTGTCGATCTGGCCCTGCATGCGGTCGGCGGCGTTCCACTCGGTCTGCCCGTGCCGCAACATGATCAGGCGACGCACGCCGGCGTGTCTGTTCACTCGGCGTCCCCGGTCCGGGGGTCGCCCAGACCCGGCACCGGGATCTGCGGGCAGTCCTTCCAGAGTCGTTCCAGCGCATAGAAATTGCGCTCGTCGCTGTGCTGGATGTGCACGACGACCTCGACGTAGTCCAACAGCACCCACCGGCCCTCGCGGGTGCCCTCCCGGCGCACCGGCTTGTGCCCGGCCTCGCGCAACTTCTCCTCGACGCTGTCGACGATCGCGTTGACCTGCCGCTCGTTGGGGGCCGAGGCGATCACGAAGCAGTCGGTGATCACCAACTGCTCGGACACGTCCAGCACCACCACGTCGGAGGCCAGTTTATCGTCGGCCGCGCGCGCGGCGATCTGCGCCATGTCGACCGCTTCGGCGGATGCAGTCATGCTGTTTCCGTCACCTTCCCGTTCCCGTTCGGCACGTACAAATGCCGCTTCGATATGTACTGCACGACCCCGTCCGGGACGAGATACCACACCGGCCGCCCCTCGGCGGCGCGCCGACGGCACTCGCTCGACGAGATGGCCAGCGCCGGAATCTCGATGACGGTCACCGCGTCGGCCGGGCTGTCGCGCAGATGCTCGGCGAGATGGTCGACGTTCAGGTCGTACCCCGGACGGCTCACGCCGACGAACCTCGCCAGCTCGAACAGTTCGGCCCAATCCTGCCATGTCAGGATGTTGGCCAGCGCGTCCGCTCCGGTGATGAAGTACAGGTCCGCGTCCGGATACAGCTTCTGCAGGTCGCGCAGGGTGTCGACGGTGTAGGTCTCCTTACCCCGATCGATGTCGACCCGGCTCACCGAGAAGCTCGGATTGGAGGCGGTCGCGATGACCGTCATCAGATACCGGTCCTCCGCCGCGCTGACCTGGCGACGGGACTTCTGCCACGGCTCCCCGGTCGGGACGAAGATCACCTCGTCCAGGGCGAACCGATTGGCGACCTCGCTGGCGGCCACCAGATGCCCGTGATGGATCGGGTCGAACGTCCCGCCCATCACACCCAGCTTGCGCCGACCTGTTTCCTGCACGAACGGTGAGCCTAGCGAGCGGTGGGCGGTCGTCAGAGCGCGGGCCGCTTGGATTTCGGCAGTTTCGCCACGATCGCGTCGTAGGAGATATCGATGAGCTCGCGCAGTTCGTCGAGCGGGACCGCACCGCCGAGCCGGATGGTGTTCCAGCCGTAGCGGCCGATGTAGGCCGAGGCCGTCACGTCGTCGGGGTACACGCGCACGAGTTCGTCGGCCTCCTCGCGAGTGCGCCCGCATTTCAGCGTCACCGACTCCGCGCCGACGAACGCGAAGATCTTGTCGCCGACCTTGGCGACCACATCGCCCTCCCACGGCTCGTCCTGGTACGCGCCGGGTTTGGTCAGGCAGTAGGGCATGAGATCCATCGTCACCTCCTACACGGGGAGCAACCGGCTCACGACGGCGGTCAGTTGCCGCGCCGAACGGCATTCGTGCATCTCGACGATCTCGGCGTAGCGGCGGGCCGCGGAATCGCCTGTGCCCCACATCTTCTCGGCTTCCGGATTGAGCCAGTAGGCGTGTTTGGCCACCCCGGCGAGTTCGCGCAGCGTGTCCAGGGCCGGATCGCGGTAGTTGGTGCGGGCGTCGCCGAGCACCAGCAGGGAGGTGCGGCTGGTGACCGCCTCCGGGTAGTCCTCGGCGAACATGCGCAGCGCGGTGCCGTAGTCGGAGTGGCCCTCGATGCCGACGACCCTGGTCTCGGTGAAGATCCGCCGGGTCACCCGATCCAGCGGCGTCACCTGGTCGAACAGGTGGGTGACCTCGTCGACGCGGTCCACGAACGCGAAGATCCGCACCCGCGAGAACTGTTCGCGCAGCGAGTTCACCAGCATCATGGTGAAACTGGAGAATCCGGCCACCGAACCCGAGATGTCGCACAGCAGCACCAGATCCGGGCGCGTGGGCCGGGGCTTGCGCGCGGCGAGCTTGATCGGGACGCCGCCGGTGGACATGGATTTGCGCAGCGTCTTGCGCAGGTCGATCTCGCCGCGGCGGGCGCGGCGGCGGCGCGCGGCCAGCCGGGCCGCCAGCACCCGCGCCAAACGCTGACTGCCCCGGCGCAATTCGGCCAGTTCGCTCTCGGAGATGCGCAGGAAGTCCGCGTCCTCGGCCTGCCGTTGCACGCCGTAGGTGGCGACGCGTTCGCGGCCGATGCGTTCGGCGACGCGGCGGCGGGTCTCGGCCTCGACCGTGCCGCGGAAATCGCGCACCCGCTGCCGGGCGGCGCGGCGGGCGACCTCGGTGTCGAAATCCGAATTGTCGCCGCCCGCGGCCAATCCCGCGAGAATCTTGCTGATCAGCAGTTCGGGCTGAAGTTCCTTGAGCGTCTGATACGCCGAGAACGACGGGCCGTTGGCGGACTGGTACTGGCCCATCTGCTCGACCATCTGCGCCGCCAACGCCTGGAGTTCGCGGGTCCGCTGCCCCGACGGGTCGGCGGACAGCAACTCCGCCAACATCTTCCGCAGTTCGAAGATGTCGACCTCGCCGTCGGCCCGGCGCGGGATCTCCACCTCCTGCGCGGCGGCCCGCTGGCCGAGCGCGGCGGGGAACCACAGGTCGAACAGGCCGTCGAAGGTGGCGCGCTGGGTGGATCGCCGGACCAGCGCGCAGGCCAAGCCCTCGCGCAGCATCTCCCGATCCATCAGATCCAGCACGGTGAGGACCTGCCCGGCGTCGACGGTCTCCGACGGACCGACCGCGATGCCGCGGGCGCGCAGGGCGTCGACGAATCCGACGAGGTGCCCCGGGAAACCGTGCGGCGCAAGCGCGTTCGGCTCCTCCGGGCCGTCCTCCCGGCCGCGCAGCGCCGAGGAGATCAACGCGCGGGCGGGGGTGCGCCTGCTCACCTCACGCCAGCTTCAGCTCGGCCAGCGCTCGCTGATGGTCGCTCTGGTGTTTGAGGATCACGCCGAGGGTGGCGCGCACGGTCTTGTCGTCGAGATCCTTCAGGCCCAGCGCCAGCAGCGTGCGACCCCAGTCGATGGATTCGGCCACCGACGGCAGCTTCTTCAACTGCATACCGCGCAGCACGTGCACGACCCGGACCAGTTGCGCGGCGACCGCGGGCTTCAGTTCGGGGACGCGGCTGGCGAGGATGCGGCGCTCGAGTTCCTCGTCGGGGAAGTCGATGTGCAGGTACAGACAGCGTCGCTTGAGCGCCTCGGACAGTTCGCGCGTCGCGTTGGAGGTGAGGACCGTGAACGGGCGGCGGACCGCGGCGATGGTGCCGAGTTCGGGGACGGTCACGGCGAAGTCGGAGAGCACCTCGAGCATGAGGCCCTCGATCTCGACATCGGCCTTGTCGGCCTCGTCGATGAGCAGCACGGTCGGGTCGGTGCGCCGGATCGCGGTCAGCAGCGGCCGCGAGAGCAGGAACTCCTCGCTGAACACGTCGGCCTTCGTTTCGGCCCAACCGTTCTCGCTCGACGCCTGGATGCGCAGGATCTGCTTGGCGTGGTTCCACTCGTAGAGCGCCCGCGCCTCATCGATCCCCTCGTAGCACTGCAAACGCACCAACTCGGCACCGGTCGCCTGCCCGACCGCCCGCGCCAACTCGGTCTTGCCGACACCGGCGGGCCCCTCGATCAACAACGGCTTGCCGAGCCGATCCGCCAGGAACACCGAGGTCGCGGTCGCCTTGTCGGCCAGATAGCCGGTCGTGGCGAGCCGCTCGATCACATCGTCGACCGACGCGAAGATCGGCTCGTGCACTGCGGTCTGCACTGGTGCGGTCCTCCTCGGTCCCGGCACACGCGGATATGCGCCGTAAAACGTCCGCGTCCGACGTTACACACCCACGCCGGAAATCAAACAGGCCGGATTTGGCCGTCGCCCCAGACGATCCATTTGGTCGAGGTGAGTTCCGGCAAACCCATGGGTCCGCGGGCGTGCAGTTTCTGGGTGGAGATGCCGATCTCGGCGCCGAAGCCGAACTGTTCGCCGTCGGTGAAGGCGGTGGAGGCGTTGACCATGACGGCGGCGGCGTCGACGCGGTTGGTGAACTCGCGGGCCGCGCGCAGGTCGGCGGTGACGATGGCCTCGGTGTGGCCGGTGCCCCAATGGTTGATGTGCTCGACGGCGGCGTCGAGGTCGTCGACCACCTTCAGAGCGATGTCGAGCGACAGGTACTCGTCGGCCCAGTCCTCGTCGGTCGCCGGGACCAGGCCGGGCAGATCGCCGTGCACGGTGACGCCCGCGCCCTCGAGCGCGCCGATCAGGCGGGGCACCGCGACCTCGGCGACGGCCTTGTCGATCAGCACGGTCTCGGCGGTGTTGCACACGCTCGGGCGGCGGGTCTTGGCGTTGAGCAGGATCGATTCGGCCATATCCAGATCGGCGGCGGCGTGCACGTAGACGTGGCAGTTGCCGGTGCCGGTCTCGATGGTCGGCACCTGCGCGTCGCGCACGACCGCGTTGATCAGGCCCGCGCCGCCGCGCGGGATCACCACGTCCACCAGACCGCGCGCCTGGATCAGATGGGTCACGCTGGACCGGTCCGCGCTGGGCAACAGTTGCACCGCGTCCCGCGGAACGCCTTGCGCCGCAAGGGCTTCACGCAGCACCTCGACCAGCGCGGCATTGGACCGGGCCGCCGAGGACGACCCACGCAGCAGCGCCGCGTTCCCCGACTTCAACGCCAGCCCGAACGCGTCCACGGTGACATTGGGCCGCGCCTCGTACACCATCCCGACCACACCCAGCGGCACCCGCACCTGCCGGATCTCGAGCCCGTTCGGCAGCGTCGACCCGCGCACCACATCACCCACCGGATCCGGCAACCCCGCGACCTGACGCAACCCCGAGGCGATGCCGTCGATCCGGGCCTCGGTCAGCCGCAGGCGATCGAGCAGCGAATCGGCCGTGCCCGCGGCGCGCGCGGTCTCGATGTCCTCGGCATTGGCGGCGAGCACCCGATCCTTGGCGGCGAGCAGGGCGTCGGCCGCCGCGTGCAGCACGGTGTCCTTCTCGGCGGTGGTCAGCTGGGCGAGCGTCCGCGAGGCCACCCGAGCGCGGCGCGCGGCATCGTGCACCGCCGCCCGGACGTCGTCCAGTTCGGTGGCAGTGGGGGCAGTCATGGGACACAGGATATCCCGCTCGGCGAACAGGGCCGGACAGAGAACGACCATCCTCCCTAACCGGCGAATCGCGCCGCGATCTCCCGCAACCGGGTCGCGGCCGTGGCGGCATCGGTTGCCGTGATGTTCACCCCGGGCATCCGCGCGGCCCGCTCAACCTGATCGGCCAGCCGCCGATACGCCGCCGCGGCGAACTCTCGGCAGGGCAGGCAGGTCACCTTCTCCGGCCGCGCGGAGGTCATCGAGAAGGCCGCGCGCACACCGCATCCCGTGGTGACCGCGCCGGGCGTGTCGGGGGCGAAGCCGAGTACCGAGACCATGGCGTTGCGCACGTCGGCCCCGGCCGCCACGACCTTGCGGTCGACATGGATGTGCGGATCGGTGTCTGTCATCGCGATGTCCCCTTCGGCGACTACGGTGCGATTATGGCGCGCATCGCGGTGGTGGGCAGTATCAATCTGGATCTGGTGACGACGACCGCGCGACGGCCCGAGCCCGGGGAGACCGTCCTGGGGAGCGGGTTCGAGACGGTGCCGGGCGGGAAGGGGTCCAATCAGGCGATCGCCGCGCGGCGGGCGGGCGCGGAGGTCGATTTCGTGGGCGCGGTGGGCGACGATCTGTTCGCGGCCGAACTGCGGACGGCGCTCGACGACGCGGGGGTCGGGACGGCCCGATTGCGGACCGTCGCGGGGCCCAGCGGCGTCGCCACCATCGTCGTGGACGCCTCCGGCGAGAACACCATCATCGTGGTGGGCGGCGCCAACGCCCGCATGACCGAGCTGTCCCAGCCCGACCTCGCCACGATCGCCGCCGCGGATCTGCTGTTGTGCCAGTTGGAGATTCCGATCCAGACGGTACTGGCCGCGGCCCACCACGCCCGCGCTCACGGCACGACGGTGGTGCTGAATCCCTCACCCGCGCAGGATCTTCCACCGGAACTGTGGCACGCCGTCGACATCGCCGTGGTGAACGAGGGCGAGGCCCGGCGACTGGGTTCGGCGCTCGATCCCGTGCCGCACGTCGTCACCACCCGCGGCGGCGCGGGCGCGCGGTACCGGGGACCCGAGGGCGAATTCGACGATCCCGGCGTCACCGTCGAGGTCGTCGACACCACCGGCGCGGGCGACACCTTCACCGGCGCCCTGGCCGCGCACTGGCACGAGGGTCCCCGGGCCGCGCTGGCCTGGGCGTGCGCCGCGGGCGCGCTGGCGACCACGAAACTCGGTGCCAGCGCGTCGATTCCGGATGCCGAGGAGATCGAACGCTTGCTGGCTCAGCGGAACTGATCGACGTTGGCCGCGGCCCATTCCGCGAAGGTGGTGGCGGGCCGACCGGTGAGATCGGCGATGGTCGTGGTCGGCCGCTGCGGATCGTCGATGGAGGCGGCGAGGCCCTCCACGTACCACCGCGCGAACTCCTCCCCCATCGCCGGCGCCAGCACGGCCACCGCCTCCGCCTCGCTCACGGTGGCCACGGGGATCTCGCGGCCGAGCGCGCGACCCAGCTCACGAATCCGCTCCGCCCGCGTAATGGTGTCCGGTCCCGTCAGCGTATAGGTGGCTCCCGCGTGCCCGTCCTGGGTGAGCACGGCGGCGGCCACCCGCGCGATATCGTCCATGGCGACGGGCGCGTTCGCCGCCTCCGGATACGCCTCCCGCACTTGCCCTTCCCGAATCTGCTCGGCCCACATCACACTGTTGTCGGCGAACTCCCCCGCCGACAGATGGGTGTAATCCACCCCCGACTTCTCCACCGCTCGCGCGATCGGCACCCAATGCGCGTCGCCCGACAGATCCACGATGTGCCCGACCCCCGCCCGCCGCGCGAGATCGACCACCTCCTCGACGGTCGGCAGATACGGCGCGAGATACATCCGATCCACCCCCTCGAACGCGGCGGGCAGCGTCTCCACCCGCCCGAGGAACCCACGCACGACCTCCACCCCCGACGGCAACCCGGCCCGCTCGGGCCGATTCGACAGCGCCCGAACATCATCCGCCCCCGCCGCGAGGAGATGATCCACAACCTTCCGCCCGATGTTCCCGGTGGCCCCGGTAACCAGAATCGTCATGCCCGCCAAGCTACCCGCCCCACCCCCCGGAGCGCACATGGATATCTCCCGAAACATATTGCGCCCGAACGCTATTGACAAATCCGCGCGAGTCGCGTCTACGGCATCCGAGCGAGCCGAAACCACCCGCGTTCACGGCGCGTCCGGGCGCAGCAACACCCGCGCTCACGGCCGCATGAGTAAGCCGGGCCAGCAACAGAATTCGACCGAGCCGATGCGAATATGGGGCAGCGACGCGGTCAGGCCGCTCGGGTGTGCTGGGCCACCAGGGCCGACAGTTGCGCGCCGACACGTTCGAGGGGCGTCACCGAGCGCGTCGCCAGGGCCATCACCACCGCTCCCTCGACCGCGGCGACGATGGTGGTGGCCAGTGAGCGCGCGGTCTCCGCGTCCACGCGTTCGGCGCGCAGCCGCTCGGCGACGATGGTCTCCCATTCGGTGAACGCCTCCCCCGCCGCGTCGGCCGCCGCGGGGGCCTCCGAACGGCCCAGTGCCGCGGACACGATCGGACAGCCCGCGGTGAAATCGCTCGACACCAGCATCTCGCTCCAGATCGACGGGAACGACGCCAGGCAGCTCGCCAGATCCGCGCCCGCGACGGCCGTGCGGATGAGCGCGCTGTAGGCCCGCCCGGCGACCCGCGTGGCCTCGGTGACCAGCTCCGATTTGCCGCCGGGGAAGTTCAGGTACACCGAGCGGCGCGAGATGCCGCTGTGCTCGAGCAGCTGAGCGATGCCCGTCCCCGCGACCCCGTGGCGGCCCAGCAGTTCCACGGCGCTGTCGATGAGACGATCCCGGGCTCCCATGTCGCGACCCCTTCCTGCGCGCTGTCCGTCCGCCCAGCCTACCTTGCCGTAGACCGATCGGTGTACTACCGTCACGCTAAACCAATCGGTCTACCCGGGACCGGACGGAAGGAGCACGACCATGGCCACGCTGACCGATCCGCTCACCCTTCCCTGCGGGCAGGTGCTGCCGAACCGCCTCATGAAGGCCGCCCTGAGCGAAGGTCTCGGCACCGCGGACCACGGGCCCGACGAACGGCTGGAACGCCTGTTCCGCCGTTGGGGCGCAGGTGGTTTCGGCCTCGTCGTCACCGGCAACGTCATGATCGACCGCACCCAGCTCGGCGAGCCCGGCAATGTCGCGATCGAGGACGAGCGGCACCTCGACGGGCTCACCCGCTGGGCCAAGGCCGCCAAGGACGGCGGCACCCCGGTGTGGATGCAGCTCAATCACCCTGGGCGGCAAGCGAATCCGCTGGCCTCGCGCCGCCGCCCGGTCGCGCCGTCGGCGGTGGCGCTCGACATCCCCGGCATGCCCACCCCGCGCGAGCTGACCGAGCCCGAAATCCTCGATCTCGTCACCCGTTTCGCCACCGCCGCCCGGGTGGCGGAGGCAGCGGGCTTCGACGGCGTGCAGATCCACGGCGCGCACGGCTACCTGGTCTCGCAGTTCCTCTCCCCGCTGACCAACCGGCGCACCGACGCGTGGGGCGGCGACGCGTCGCGCCGGTCACGGTTCGTGCTCGAGGTGGCGCGGGCCATTCGCGCGGCCGTGAGTCCGGGATTCGCGGTCGCCGTCAAACTGAACTCCGCCGATTTCCAGCGCGGCGGCCTCACCGAGGACGAGTCGCGCGGGGTGATCGAACTGCTGGCGGCCGAACGGCTGGACCTCATCGAAATCAGCGGCGGCAGTTACGAATCCCCGGCGATGATGGGCCGCTCGGCGAGCACGCGCGCCCGCGAGGCGTACTTCCTCGACTACGCCGAGACCGTGCGGCGCACCGCGACCACGGTTCCGTTGGCGGTGACCGGCGGGTTCCGGACCCAATCGGCGATGGCCGAGGCGGTGGGATCGGACGCCTGCGACGTCATCGGGCTCGGTCGCCCGTCGGCCGTATTCACCAGCGCCGCAAGCGATCTCCTCAGCGACGGTGTCGACGCGCTGCGTCCGCCCGCGATCACGCTCGGCCTGCGCGGCAATTCGCGGGGGCTGAAGGCGCTCGACGGCGCGGTGGATCTGCAATGGCACACCGATCAGCTGCATCGGCTCGGGGCGGGGCTCGATCCCGATCCGGGACGGTCGCCGTGGCGCACGGCGGTGAGCATGGTGCGCCGCAACGGTTTCGACAGCGTGCGGCCCAAACGCGGTCACACCGGCGGCGAGCGGCAGGCGCGCAAGTTCGCCGTCGAACGCGCGGTGGGCCGGTATGTGGCCAATCCGCTGTTCCGCGTCCTGGATCGGATCGGCGTGCGGTCCGACTTCGCCGCCGAACTCGAGACGATCGGCCGCAAGTCGGGACAACCGCGCCGGGTGAACGTGTCGGCGCTGTTCGACGCCGACGGCGCGTGGCTGATCTGCCAGCACGGGATGCGTTCGGGCTGGGGCAACAATGTGCGCGCGAATCCGGAAGTGCGGCTGCGCCAAGGGGATCGGTGGCGCACCGGCCGCGCCGAGCTGCGCCCCGACGACGATGTGGTGGCGCGGGCGAAGGCGTTCGCTCCGCATCCGCGGCTGGCGGCGTTCACAGCGGCGAGCTTCGCGGCCTTGCAGACGACGCCGGTGTCGGTGCGGGTCACCTTCACAGATAGGTAATTCCACGGATTCGGTACGGGGCCGGTACGGAGCAGGGTGAGGGGTGACCCGACGGATGCGCCCACGGAGGTACCCATGACCGTCACCGCGCTGGCCGCGCGGCCGGTGTCGATGATCGAGCGGATGACGCTGATCCTCGACGCGTTCGACGCCGCCACCCCCACCCTGACGCTGCTCGAACTCGTCGACCGGACGGGCCTGCCGCGCTCGACGGTGCATCGCATCCTCGACCAGATGATCCGCCTGCGCTGGCTCACCCACACCTCCGGCGGCTACCGCCTGGGCCTGCGCGCCCTGGAGCTGGGCGGTCTCACCGCCGATCACAACGAGATCCGCGACGCCGTCGGTCCGCTGCTGCACGAGCTGTGCCAGCGCACCGGCCTCGTCGGCCACCTGGCGGTCCTCGACGGCCGCGACGTGGTGTACCTCGAGAAGGCGGGCGGCCGCTTCTCCGCCGCCCTCCCCACCCGCCTCGGCGGCCGAATGCCCGCCCACGCAACGGCTCTCGGCAAGGCCATGCTCGCCGCCCTCGACCCCGACATCACCGAGGCCGCCTTCCACACCCGCCTCCCCCGCCTCACCCCCCACACCATCGCCGACCCCGCCCCCCTCCACCGCGAACTGGCCCGAATCCGCCAACGCCAAGGCATAGCCACCGCCCGAGAAGAAGCCGTCCTCGGCATAACCTGCGCCGCCGCCCCCATCCACCCCCGCGGCACACCCCCCGCCGCCCTCTCCCTCTCCACCCGCCCCGACACCCTCAACCTCCCCCGCCTCTCCCGAATCCTCCTGGAGTTCTCCCACGAAGCCACCCGCACCCTGACCCCCCACCGCACCCCCTGGCGCTGACCCTTCATCCCCTGGCCCCACCACCTACGTCGCACTGGCGCCCTACACCAGTAGGCGCGCACTCCCCCAGACACGGACATCCCGGCCGCACTCCCAAGGAAAGGCACCCAAGCCTCGGATTCCCAGGTACGGGCATCCCAACCGAGCACTCCCCCAAAGGCCAGGCAACCCAGGGCCGCAGGGAGTGTCGGAATTTTTGTGGGCAGAACGGTGAATTGTCCTGCTAGTTTCCGGTTATCCGCTCACCATAGTGCAGGGCGAGCGTGTTGA
>NZ_JBIAMW010000015.1:0-167191 GCF_042874315.1 Nocardia sp. NPDC004068 | reverse complement strand
GCCTCGACTCCTCCGACACGATGATCCCTTCCGCTGAGACAAACCGCCCCAGCTTCTCCGATCACCATCCGACCCACAAGATCTCAGACAGTCCCTCCAAATAAAGAGTGCGGCTGGGTTGCCCCGACCAGTGGGCGTGCGCATTTGGGCGGCTGGGTTGGTCAGAGTTGCTGGGCGGCGGTGTGGTCGTGGGTGGGGATTATGCGAATGTGGGGGCGGGCGAGGTGGAGGCGGTGGAGGGTTTGGTAGGTGGCGTCTCGGTTGTGGTCGGCGAAATAGCCTGGGTAGGCGGATTTTTGGCGGATGTCGTCGATTTGGAGGTGGTGCCAGGCGGCGTCGCCGGCGAGGAGGATCCAGCCGGTGGGGGTGTGGGCGAGGATGCCTATGCTGCCGGGGGTGTGGCCGGCCAGGTCGACGAGGGTGACGCTGGCGTCGCCGAACAGGTCGTGGCTGCGGGGGAAGGTGAGGACGGGTGGGCCGTCGAGGTCGTAGCGGATCAGGGGGCGGTCGCGTAGGGAGTCGCGGACGCCGCCGACGGGGGCGACGGGGCCGGACATGACCCAGTCGTGTTCGGGGCGGTGCAGGTGGACCGGGAGATTCGGCAGGTCGAGCAGGCCGCACACGTGATCCCAGTGGGCGTGGGTGGGGAGCGCGAAATCCGGGACGATCGATCCCAGCGCGTCGATCGTGGGGATCGTGTCGGCGGGTGGGCGCACGGCGACGCGCAGCACCGCGGGGAGTTGGGCGATGGCACGGTGCTCGGCGTCGCGGCAGACGGCCGGGTCGACGACGAACGTGGCCTCGGGATGCCGAATCACGAACGAGGTCAACGCGTTCGCGATGCGCGGCGGCCGGAAGCGGCCCTCCACCACCGCGGCCGTCGGCACCCACCGCGGGGTCTGCGGGAGCGCGGTCACCGTCACCGTCGCCGAGACGGCGGGCAGACCGGCGTTGGTGATGGACCGCAGCAACCGCTCGTCGGGTCGCCGCGGCCGCGCCATGCCGGATACGAAACCCACTGCGGCCCCGCAACATTCGAGCAGCGAAGGACGGCGCACCGGATCGGACATGAATCCTCCTGTTCTCCACCGGCAACCTGGACCGTCGCCGGGAACCGTGGCACCGTAATACTTCAGGTCGACATGAAGTAAAGAGGTGGACCATGACCGAAGCGTTCAAGATCGGCGACGCCGCCGCGGAACTCGGCATCGAGGCGCACGTGCTGCGACACTGGGAATCGGTGGGCCTGCTCACTCCCGCGCGCACCCCGTCCGGGCACCGCGCCTACGACCGCGACACCCTCGATCGCGCCCGGCTCGTCCGGACCCTTCAGCGCGCCGGGATGTCGCTGCCCGAGATCCGCGACCTGTCCCGCGCCGACCCACCCGACCGCCTCGCGCTGGTCGCCGCCAAACGCGCCGAACTGCACACCCGGCTCACCCTGCTGCGAGCCACCGATCGCTTCCTCGCGCACGTCCTGGAATGCCGTCACCCGGTCATCGCCGACTGCCCGGACTGCGCGACCTTCGCCGGTCGCCGGAATTAAGTTGAGAAGAGGCTCAATTTAGCGCTACGCTCCAAAGTCGAGATACCACTCAACTTTGGAGAGCATATGTCCGACAACAAGACCGCGGTAGTGATCGGCGTCGGCCCGGGCCTCGGCATGTCCATGGCCCACCGCCTCGGCCGCGAGGGTTTCCGCGTGGCGCTCGTCTCCCGCAACGCCGCGCGGCACGAGAGGTACCTCGCCGAACTCGCCGCCGCGGGGATCGAGGCCACCGCCCACGCCGCCGACGTCACCGACGCCGACGCATTCGACCGGGTGCTGGCGCGGGTCGGCGAGGTCGACTTCGCCTACTACGGTCCCGGACCCACCGATACCGTCATCGTCCCGATCGCCGAAATCGACGTTCCCACAGCGCAATCCGCGTTCACCTGGGTCTGGCCCGCCGTTCGACTCGCCCACGCCGTGCTGCCCGGGATGACGCGTCGCGGCCGCGGCGGCTTCCTGATCGCCGGGGGGCTGTCCAGCGTGCGGCCCATGCCCATGCTCGGGCAGCTGGCCCTGGCCGCCGCGGCCCTGCGCAATTACGCCCTGACCCTGCACGCCGCCCTCGCCGACCAGGGCGTCTACGCGGGCACGCTCACCATCGGCGGCTTGGTCGAACGCGGCGACATCCATGCGATGGTCACCGCCGACACCGCCAAAGCCGCTGCCGCGCAAGGGCATACGCTCGATCCGGATCACATCGCCGACGCGGCCTGGGAGCTGTACCGCGCCCGCGACCACGCCGAACAGGTCTTCGACGCGCTGTAGGACTCAGCGTTTGGTGGTTCGCAAACCGTCCATGGCGACGGCCAGCAGGCGGTCCGCCGCCTCGCGCCCCGCGGATTCGCACGACGCCCCGATGCCGTGGCCCAGCCGCAAGATGTCGCGCGGTTCGACATCGGACCGCACGACGCCCGCCTCCTGGGCCGGTTTGAGCACGGCCGCGGCGGCCTCGCCGACCAGCGACGAGCAGAGCTGGAACGTGGGGGAGCCGTGATCGATGGCGGCCTTGAGGGTGAGCGCGAGACCGCGCTGGTGCCAGACGAAGTCGATCTGGGCGTGCATCCACTGCTCCAAAGCCTCATCGGGCGGGCACGTTTCGACCAACTCGTAGGCGCGCTGGGCGAGCCCCTCCACGGCCGAGCGGTACACCGCCTCCATCAGCGCCTCCCGATTGGGGAAGTGCCGGTACAGCGTGCCCGCGCCCACGCCCGCGCGGCGCGCGATGTCGTCCAGCGGCGCCTCCGGACCGTGTTCGGAGAAGGCTTCCCGCGCGACCGCCACGATGCGCTCGTAGTTGCGCCGGGCGTCGGCGCGCATGGGTCGCTGCGTCGGCGATGCGTCCACTGCTCCTCCACTGGAAACGGATGAACTCTCCGCTTAGTCTTGCGCAACCGGAGGTCTTCTCCATATGCTAACTCCATCGGAAACGGAGACTGTCTCCGTTTGATTCCTCGACCGCTGGAGCCCCCTTTGACCACCACCACGCTCAGTGCCCCGCCCCGCGCGGACACCGGCTCACCCCGGGTCCGCCCGGGAATCGCGCTGGTCACGCTGCTGACCTGCCAGCTCATGATCATCCTCGACGTCACCGTCATGAACGTGGCGCTGCCGCGCATCCGCGCCGATCTCGACTTCAGCCCCACCGGACTGTCCTGGGTCATGGACGCCTACACCCTGGTGTTCGGCGGACTGCTGCTGCTCGGGGGTCGCGCCGGGGACCTGTTCGGCCGCAAACGGCTGTTCCTCGCCGGAACGGTCGTGTTCACTGTCGCCTCCCTCGCGGGCGGCCTGGCGCCGACGGCCGGGTGGCTGATCGCGGCCCGGGTGGCGCAGGGGATCGGCGGCGCGATGGCCGCGCCCAACACCCTCGCCCTGCTGACCACGACATTCACCGAACCCAAGGCGAGAATCCGGGTGCTCGCGCTGTTCTCGGGCATGTCCAGCGCCGGATTCGCGGTCGGCCTGCTGCTCGGCGGGCTGCTCACCGAATGGCTGAGCTGGCGGTCGGTGCTGTTCATCAACGTGCCCTTCGGGCTGGTCGTCGTCGCGCTGGCACTGCGCTATCTGCCCGACGCGCCGCGCCGGCCTGCGGCGCTGGACCTGCCGGGCGCGGTGACGGCCACAGCGAGCGTGGGCGCGCTGGTCTACGGCTTCATCAGCGCGGCGACCGACGGCTGGGGCAATCTCACCACCGCGCTGTCGCTGAGCGCCGGGGTCGTATTGCTGCTGGCGTTCCTGGTGGTGGAGCGGCGGGCCGCCGCGCCGCTGCTGCCGCTGCACCTGTTCGCCGACCGGTCCCGCGCCGCCGCCTACGCCAATATGTTCCTCGGGCCGATGGCCGGGATGTCGATGTTCTTCTTCCTGACCCAGTACCTGCAAGAGGTGCGTGGAATGAGCGCGCTCGCAACGGGTTTCGCGTTCCTGCCCACGGCCGTGCTCATGTTCGCCATCATCCGTCTCATTCCCCGTCTGCTGCCGCGCTTCGGCCCCAAACCGCTCACGGTGATCGGCACCCTCGCGATGCTGGCCGGACTGCTGCTGTTGACCCGGCTGACGACCGACAGCGGCTACTTCCCGCTCCTGCTGGCCGCGATGGTGTTGATGGGCTGCGGGATCGGGTTGGCGTTCTCCCCGCTGAACGTGATCATCATGGCCACCGTGCCGCCGGCCGAGGCCGGTGCCGCCGGGGGCGCGCTGCAAACCCTGCAGCAGACCGGCGGGGCGCTGGGGCTGGCCATCCTGGTGACGGTCTTCGGCACCGCCGCCCGCTCGGCCTCCGGTTCACCCGCCCAGGTGCTGGTCAGCGGAACCACGGCGGCCTTCGCCGCCGCGGCGGTGATCGCGGTTCTCACCTTCCTGGTCGCGCTCACCTTCCCGAAGGTGCGGCAGCCGAACTGACTGGGGCGCAGCGGGTTCCGACGCGCAGGTGCACCGGAACCCGCTCCCGCCGAGGCGGTCCGTCCGAATCAGCCCGAGCGCAACCCTGTCCGAGACCCATCCCCGAACCCTAGGATCCGCCCATGACCGCCCGTCTGCCGCTCATCGACATCTCCCGATTCCGCGGTCCGGATCGGGCCGAGTTCCTCGCCGAACTCCGCGTGGCCGCGCACGAGATCGGATTCTTCTACGTCGTCGGCCACGGTGTGCCGAAGTCGTTGACCGACGGCGTCTTCGAGGTGGCCCGGGAGTTCTTCGCGCTGCCGCTGGCGCAGCGGCGTGAGATCGACAATGTGCGCTCGCCGCAGTTCCGGGGCTACACGGTCACCGGCAACGAGTACACCGGCGGTGCGCCGGATCGCCGCGAGCAGATCGATATCGGCCCCGAGCGCGCGGCCCTCGAGCTCGGCCCCGACGATCCGCCCTGGTTGCGTCTGATCGGGCCGAACCAGTGGCCCGCGGCGCTGCCGCGATTGCGGGAGATCACCCTCGCCTGGCAGGCCGAGGCGCTGCGGGTGAGCCGAGAGGTGTTGCGGGCCTTGGCCGCCGCGCTCGGGCAGGACGAGGGGTACTTCGACCGGTGGTTCGACGAGGAGGCGTCGGCCCACGTGAAGATCATCCACTACCCGGGCCGCGCGGCGGGGGAGTCGGATCAGGGCGTGGGCGCGCACAAGGACTACGGGTATCTCGCGCTGCTGCAACAGGACGAGGTCGGCGGCTTGCAGGTGCAGGGGCCGGACGGGTGGATCGACGCCGTGCCGGTGCCCGGCAGCTTCGTGTTCAATATCGGCGAGATGCTCGAAATCGCCACGGGCGGTTACCTTCTCGCGACCCGGCATCGGGTGGTGAGCCCGCCCGCCGGGGTGGACCGGTACTCGGTGCCGTTCTTCCTGGGCCCGCGCCTGGACGCGGTGGTCGAACCGCTCACGCTGCCACCGGAATTGGCGGCGCGCGCCCGCGGGGTCAGCGACGAGGCCGACAATCCGCTGCACGCCCGGTACGGCGAGAACGCGCTGCGCGGCTGGCTGCGGTCGCATCCGGAGGTGGCGCGGCGCTGGTGGTCGGCTTCCCTCCCCTCGTGATCGGCGGCTGATACCGTCGCGGGGGATTGTCCGGCGGGATCGGGGCCAGCGTGCGCGGTGAACAGTTGAACGACGGTCTGTCGATGGTGGCCGTGGGGTCCGGGCCGCCGCTGGTGGTGCTGCCCGGTCTGGGGCAGGGCGCCGATCTGTCGGTGCGGGTGCCGCGCGTGGCCGCCTGGTCCAACAGCGCGCTCGCCACGGGACTGAAGCGCCGGATCCATCTCATCCATCGTCCCGTCGCCCCGCCCGCAGATATGACCGTCGCCGATCTGGCCGGGTGGCATGCCACCGCGCTGGCCGAACGGTTCGGCGAACCGGTGGATGTCATGGCCGTCTCCGGCGGCGGCATCACCGCCCTGCAACTGGCCCTCGACCACCCGGAAACCGTTCGCCGCCTTGCCCTCTGCGTCACCGCGAGCACCGTCAGCGAGCACGGCAAGCGCGAACTCCGCCACATCATCGAGCGCGAGGGCCTGGGCCGATCCGCCGCCCGCAGCGGCAGCCGCCTCATCGCCGACGGGCCCCTCCGACTGCTGACCCTGGTCAACTTCCTCACCCGCCGCAGCCATCCCCGCGCCCCCGGCGAAGCCGCCCTCGTCTACGCGGTACAGGACTGGGACGTCACCGACCGCCTCCCCGAGATCACCATCCCCACCCTCCTGATCGGCGGCTCCCGCGACACGATCTTCCCCCCGGAGCTGGTGCGCCGCACCGCCTCCGCCCTCCCCGATGCCCGCCTACTCCTCCTGCGCGGCCGAAGCCACACCTCGGCCCTGTTCGACCCACGCACGAAGTCGGCCATCGCGGCCTTTCTGGATCAGCGGGTGTAAGGGGCCATTCGCGCGCGGAACTCCGCTGAGCCGGGTGTCCGGGGCCATTCGCGCGGGAATTCCGCTCAGCCGGGTATGCATGGCCGCTCGTGCGGGGACTCCGCTCAGCGGGGTGTGCGGGGCCGCTCGCGCGGGGAACTCCGCACAGCCGGGTACGAGGGACCGCTCGCGCGCGGAACTCGGTATCAGCCGGGTGCGAGGGGCCGCTCGTGCGCGGAACTCCGCTGAGTCGGATGCGAGGGAGCCATTCGCGCGCGGAACTCTGCTCAGCCGGGGGTGAGGGGCAACTCGCGCGGGGAGCTCGGTATCAGCCCGGTGCGGGGCCCGTCGCCCCCAGAGGCCCCGGTCACCTGGTGCGCCGCCAGTGCGTCGACGGCAGAGGCGTTCCCGCGCGAGGGCCAGGCCTTGGCGCTTCCTACGCCAAGGGCGTCGGCGGCACCCGCGCGGACGTCAGCAAGACCACGCTCCACTCGCGCGGAATTCCACATCAGCCGGTGCGAGGGGCCACTAGCGCGGAACTCGGCGTCAGCCGGGTGTGAGGGGCCATTCGCGCGCGGAGCTCGGCGTCAGCCGGGTGAGGGGCTACTCGCGCGGGGAACTTCGCATAAGCCGAGTGTGAAGGCTACTCGCGCGGAACTCCGAATCGGCCGAATGTGAGGGCTACTCGCGCGGAACTCCGCATCAACCCGGCTGTGCAAACTCACTTGCGCGCGTAACTCCGCAACACGAAATCGTCGCGCCCGTTGCCCGAGCGCCGGTTGCCGATCGTGTACGTCATCATGAACCGATCGGCCGGGATCACGGGTGCGTGCGCGTCGCCCGGGTATTCGGACTGCACCTCGGTCACCGCGATGACCGTTGCGACATCCAGTGCGGCGCTGAAGGTTTCGGCGCCGCCGAGCACCCAGACCTCCTGGGGGTCGGTGAGGGCGAGGGCCTCGTCCAGGGAGCCGGCGCGTTCGGCGCCGTCGGCGAACCAGTCGGGGTCGTGGGTGAGGACGATCTTGCGGTTGTGCGGGAGGGGGCCGAACAGCTCGGGCAGCGCTGCCCAGGTCTTGCGGCCGATGACGAGGGCGGAGTCGGAGACGGTGTCCAGCACGTGTTGGCGGTACTCGGGCAGGTCCCAGGGGATGCGGCCGTCGGCGCCGAGGACGCCGTCGCGGGTCTGGGTCCAGATCAGTCCCACCGTGCGCTTGCTGGTTTCGATCCATTCCGAACTCATACGTCCAGCGTAATAGGTAGTTGCCGGTGCTAACTTTCTCGAGAGAACGCCGGGAATGCTGTCGTACCCGTCCGGCATAGTCCTTTCGTGTGGACGGAATGACGGCTCGAGCGGGCGGGGTGCGGGGATGACGCGACGCGGGTGGGTGCTGTTTCTCGCGATGGGGGTGATCTGGGGTGTGCCCTACGCCATGATCCGCGTCGCCGTGCGCGACCTCGATCCGGTGGTGGTCGCGGGCGGGCGGACCGCGATCGGGGCGCTGCTGCTGTTGCCGATCGCGCTGTCGGGCCGTTCGCTGGGTCCGGTGCTGCGGCGCTGGCCCTGGCTGCTGGCCTACACCCTCGTCGAGATCAGCGGGCCGTGGCTGCTGCTCGGGCACGCGGAGACTCGACTGAACAGTTCGACGGTCGGGCTGCTGGTGGCCGCGGCGCCGCTGGTGTCGATCGTCGTCGTCACCGCCGCGGGATTCGAGCCGTTCGACGCGCGGCGGCTGGTCGGCCTGCTCATCGGGTTGGGCGGGGTGGTCGCCCTGGTCGGGCTGGACCTCGATCTGTCGGACTTCGGGGCCTTGGCGGCGGTCGCGGTGACCGCGGTGGGTTACGCGGTCGGCCCGATCATCGTCAACCGCAAGCTCGCCGATCTCCCGCCTATGGGCGTGGTGACCGCCTCGCTGCTGGCCGCCGCCCTGATGTACGCGCCGTTCGTGGCATGGCGCTGGCCCGCCCGGATCACCGCGCCCGCGGCCTGGTCGGTGCTCGGCCTGGCCGTGCTGTGCACGGCGACGGCCTTCCTGCTGTTCTTCGCGTTGATCGGCGAGGTCGGCCCGGCCCGCGCCACCGTCATCACCTACCTCAACCCCGCCGTCGCCCTCGCCATCGGCGTGACCATGCTCGGCGAGCCGATCACCGCCGGAATGTCCCTCGGCTACCCCTTGGTCGTCCTCGGCTCCATCCTCGGAACCCTCCGCAGCCCAGCCGCACCCCTTGTTCGAATCCGCACCCCCTTCAGAGGTATGAAAAGGGTGCGGATCCCAACAAGGGGTGCGGCTGGGGGTGAGCCGGAGGTGGTGGACGACAGGGCGGGGTGATCCGGCTGGTTCGGGAGTGCGCGCGGGGGTACCCGGCAGCTGGTGTGTGCCTGTCCCACTGTGAAGGAGGACCCGCGATGACCCTGCCGTTCACCGAGATGTCCCCGCGCCGTTGGCAATTGCGCGACGAGCAGTTGACCGGGGCGGCCGAGGAACTGCTCCGGCACGACGAACGGGTGCGCGGGCTCGAGGTGAGCGTGGAATTCGATCGCGGGGTCGCGCATGTGACCGGGCGGGTCGACGAACCCCGCCAGCTGCTGACCGTGCGCGAACTGGTCGGCCGCCTCGCGGGCGTGCTCGCGGTGTGGGACCGGGTGCGGATCGACGGCACCGAACCCTGCGTCCTCGACGTCGGCTGCGGCGGCACCAAACAGTATCCGGGCAATATCGGCATCGATATGCGGCCCGCGCCCGGCGTCGACGTCGTCGCCGATCTGCAATACGGAATCCCGTTCGCCGACAACAGCTTCGATCGGGTATTCGCTGTCCATGTGCTGGAACATCTCGTCGATTTCCTGCCGCTGGTCGACGAATGCCATCGGGTGTTGCGTCCGGGCGGGGTGCTGCACGTGCTCTCCCCGTGGTGGCGATATGTGAACGCGGTGGCCGACCCCACCCATGTGCGGCTGCTGGACGTGCAGACCTTCAAGGGCATCTGCGCCCGCCCGGACAGCGATCGACGCTGGTATCCGCTGCACGCGAGCTGCGACGGCGCGAGCGTGTTCGCCGATCTGCAACCCCTGGAGCCGGACGCGGACGCCCCCTCGGACCGGCAATTGGCCCGCTTCTTCGATTAGCCGCGCACCGCTAGGAAATCGTCAAGACCCTCGCGAGGTCTTCCTCGCCGAAGCTACCGTCTGGAAAGTTGCCGAGTCAGTGCCGACGGGCGACGAAATCCCTTCGACAACAGACGGAGGCTCGCGCATGCGCACGGCACGCGATACCGTTGTCGCCGAACCGGATTCGGTTCCCCGACTCACCCCCGAACGACTGCCCACCCTGCCGCCGGGCGTGCGGCGGCCGCCCTTCCGCCCCGCCGAACTCGGCACCGGAATCGTGCACCTGGGTTGCGGCGCCTTCCACCGCGCCCACCAGGCGTTGATCACCCAGCACGCCATCGCCGCCACCGGGGACCGCCGCTGGGGCATCGCCGCAGTCGCCATGTCGCGGCCCGACATCGTGGAAACCCTTCGCGCACAAGGCAATCTGTACACCGTCCTGCTCCGCGAGGGCGACCGCGTCCGCGCCGAATCGGTCGGCGCGATCCGCGCGGCCGTGCACGCCCCCTCCGATCCGCTCGGCGTCGCCCGCCGCATCGCCGATCCCCGCGTGCACGTGGTCACCCTGACCGTCACCGCGAGCGGCTACTGCGTCTGCCCGGCCACCGGCCGCCTCGACGCGGACTGCGATCCGGTGGTCCACGATCTGCGCCGCCGCCACGAGCCGTACAGTCCGATCGGCATCCTCGTGGAGGGCCTGGCCGCGATCCGTCGCGGCGGCGGCCGCCCGCCGACCGTGCTCAGCTGCGACAATATGGCCGCCAACGGACACCGATTGCGCCGGGCCGCAATCGAATTCGCCGCCCTGCGCGACGACCGGCTCGCCGGCTGGATCGATCGCAACGTCCAATTCCCGTGCAGCGTCGTGGACCGTATCGTCCCCCCGGCCACCGCCGCCGACATCGCCGTGACCCGGACCTGTCTGGGCGGCCTCGAGGATCGCGCCCCCGTCTGCGCCGAACCGTACCTCGCCTGGACCATCGAGGACTTCGACGGTGAGCGGCCCGCCTGGGAACTCGGCGGCGCCGAATTCGTCACCGACGTCGCCGACCGGGAACGCGCGAAACTGCGGCTGCTCAACGGAACCCATCTGCTGCTGGCCTATCTCGGCGGCCTCGCCGGGCACGCCACGGTCGCCGACGCCTGCGCGGATCCGTCCCTCGGCGCGCTCGCCCACCGGTTCCTGTGCGCCGAACAGGGACCGACGGTCCGGCTGCCCGAAGCCGAAATCCGCCGTGCCGCGGACCGATTGCTGCGTCGTTTCCGCAATCGGTCCATTCGTCACGACCTGTCCCGCGTCGGCCGCGACGGCTCGGACAAACTCTTCCCCCAGATCGTCGCGCCCATGCTCGACAATATCGCCGCGGGCCGCCCCACCCCGATCGCCGCGCTGGTCATCGCCGCCTGGATCCACGGATTCGCCTCCGCCACAGCCCCACTGGATCACCGCGCCGCCGACCTGATCGAACTGGCCCACGTCCCGGATCCGCATCGCCGGGCGAGCGCGGTCCTGGCCCGAGGCGATATCTTCGGCGAGTCGCCGGATCACGCGCGGGTGCGCGCGGTCGGTGACGCGCTGGCCGAGCTGGCCCGCGACGACCTCACGACGGTCGTGCGCCGACGGCTCGGACCCGACTGGGAAGGGAGTGACCGATGAGCGCCGACGCACCCGTGCGGGCCGTGGTCTTCGACATGGACGGACTGCTACTGGATTCCGAACGGCTGGCCCTGGAATCGCTGACCCTGGCCGGGGCGGAACTCGGCTACGACATGCCGGTCGAGTTCTGCCACAGCCTGATCGGCATGCCCGCCGACCGCTGCCGGGAACTGACCGCCGCCGCGTTCGGCGCGGCCTTCCCCCTCGAGGACTACTTCGCCCGGCACGAGACCACGCTCGCGGGCCTGGTCACGGCGGGCCGCCTGCGCACCAAACCCGGTGTGCCCGAACTGCTGGACGCCCTCGACACGCGCTCGATCCCGCGCGCCATCGCCACCTCCTCCGGCCGCGAACGCACCCGGCATCACCTGACCGCCGCCGGCCTCGCCGACCGCTTCGACGCGGTGGTGACCCGCGCGGACGTCAGCCGCGGCAAACCGGATCCCGAGCCCTACCGCACCGCCGTCGCCGCGCTCGGCGCGGATCCGGAACTCACGGTCGCCGTGGAGGATTCGCCCAACGGCCTGCGCGCCGCCCACGCCGCGGGACTGCGCTGCCTGCACGTCCCCGATCTGGTCGCCCCCACCGACGAGACCCGCCGCCTGGCCCACCGCGCCTTCCCCGATCTGCACGCGGTGCTGGACTACCTCTCACCCCTGCTCGACGAGCCGTTTGACGGCCGCGAGATGGGCATCGTGCCAGGCGTTTCCGTCGAACAGGTCCAATAGCGGGCGCGGGACGCGGGATTCGACGTCCAGGGCGGTGACCATCGAACGCCGCAGCAGCTGCCGCCGGTCGTCGGTCTCGGTCACCGAGTAGATGACGGTCATGGTCGCGGTGAACCCGCCCAGATGCGCGGCCACGGGCGTGCGGGAGCTGATCACCCAGCGGGTCGGGCGGCGGCAGCTGTCGACCCGCCAGCGCACCGTGAGGGTATCGCGGTCGCAGGCGATGGTCTCGGTGAAATCGTCGTTGGCGGCGGCCGGTCCGATGGCGTCGCGCTCGACCTTCAGGCTGACCGGATGGGTGTGCGGCCACCGGTCGGGGTCGGTGACGGCGTCGAAGATCGCGGCGGGGGGAGCGGAGATCGCGAGCTGGGATCGAGTCTGGAAGATCCGGGGCATCGTCAACATCTCGCACGATTCGCCCGCGGGCGGCAACGGACGGGAACGGAAGTCTGCGGGCCGAGGTTGTGACATATCGGAGAAGCGCTGGTGACGCGGGCCGCGCGCGGCATACAGCGGAACCTAGGGGGATGAGCGCGGGCTAGGGGGAGGATTTGTCTCACATGTGAACATCGTCCAGGGCCACAACAAGTTTCACATCGCCCTCCTCGGCCTGGAATCCGGCGGGTATCTTGTCGAGCCCGACCCGCCGGGTGACCAGCGCTTCCAGCCAGTGCGGATCGGCCGCGGCGAGGGCCTCGACGGCCTGGTGGTAGTGGTCGTGGCTCGCGTTCACCGACCCCACCACGACCTCGTTGTCCAACACCATGGTCCGGTTCACCGCGCCCGCGTCCACGGTCAGCGTGCGTCCGCGCGGCGACACGCCCGTGAGACAGACGATGCCGGTCGGGCTGGTGTGCGCGATCATGTCGAACACCACCTGCCCGACGCCGGTGGCCTCGATGACGACGTCGGGGTCGAGCCGGTCGGCCACCTCGGCCGGATCGTCGTGGTGATAGGTCGCGCCCAGCCGGCGCACGAGGTCGGGTTTGATCCCGTCGGTGACGCGGTCGAGCACGTGCACGTCGAGCCCGCGCTGCGCGCCGATCATGGCCGCCAGCAGGCCGATCGGTCCCGCACCCGTGATCAGCGCGCGCTCCGGCGCGAAATAGCCGCGCTGCCCGATCCGGTCGATCTGGTCCCACGCCTTGGCCACGACGCTCGTCGGTTCGGTCAGCACGCCGGTGCGTTCCAGCTCCGGCGGCAGCCGCACCGCGTAATCGGTTTCCACACACCACAATTCGCTGCCGTAGCCGTCGACGTCCTTGATGCCGCGCTCGGTGTAGCGGCCGTTGCGGCACATGTCGAAGCGGCCGTGCGCGCACGCCGAGCACGGCACCGGATCCGGGCGGCGCACGATCCCGACGACCAGATCGCCCGCGGCGAATCCGCTGTCCGCGGGCGCGTGCTCGACCCGGCCCAGCGACTCGTGCCCGAGGACCAGATACTCGCGGCCCGCCGGGGCCCAGCCGTAGTCCCCGGCGGCGATCTCCCGGTCGGTGCCGCAGACGCCCAGCGCCAGCCCCCGCACCAGCAACTCACCGGGCCCGGGCCGCGGATCCTCGACCTCGCGGACGGCGAGCGAATCCGCCTTGCCCGGAACGATTGTCAACGCGCGCATGTCTCGGCCGCCTCCGGATTCGGTTGCTCACGGAAGCGTCCGCTTCCTCAGCCGGGTCGTTCCCGGGGACGAATGGACGCAAACCCCGGGGGTAGGCCGCGAGCAACGGCCCGGTCGAGGACAGGAGGCGAGCATGCGTGTCGTGGTGACGGGCGCGACCGGCAATGTCGGCAGCGCGGTGGTGTCGGCGCTGGCGCGGTAGCCGCGCGTCGAGTCGATTCTGGGGCTGGCCCGGCGCGAACCGGCCCGGCCCGCCGACAAGACCGAATGGGTCGCCGCCGACATTCGCTGGGACGACCTGACCGAACTGTTCCGCGGGGCCGGCGCGGTGATCCATCTGGCCTGGATGATCCAGCCGACGCGGCGGCCGCTGGACACCTGGCGCACCAATGTCCTGGGCAGCGCGCGGGTGTTCCGGGCGGTCGCCGACGCCGGGGTGCCGAACCTGGCGTACTCGTCCTCGGTGGGCGCGTACTCGCCGGTGCGCGACGACCGTCCCGTCGACGAGAGCTGGCCCACGCACGGCTGGCCCGCGGCCGCCTACACGCGGGAGAAGGCGTATGTCGAACGCCTGCTGGACGGCTTCGAACGCGCCCACCCCGACCGCCGCGTGGTGCGACTGCGGCCGGGCTTCATCTTCCAGCGCGCCGCGGCCAGCGCCCAACGCCGCCTGTTCCTGGGCCCGCTGCTGCCCAATCCGCTGGTCCGGCCCGGTGTGATACCCGTCGTTCCCGACGTGCCCGGGTTGCGGTTCGACGCCGTACACGCCGCGGACGTGGCCGAGGCGTTCCGGCTCGCGGTCACCGGCGACGCGCGCGGCGCGTTCAATATCGCCGCCGATCCCGTCGTGACCCCGCGGCGGCTGGGTGAGCTGCTGCACGCCCGGGTCGTGCCGGTGCCCGCGCGCGCCGCCCGCGCGGCCGTCGCGGCGGCGTGGCGATTGCGCCTGGTACCCGCCCCGCCCGAACTGTTCGACGCGTTCCTGCACCTGCCCCTGCTCGACAGTGCCCGCGCCCGAACCGAATTGGGCTGGACGCCGCGCTTCGACTCCCTCGACGCCCTCACCGCGCTGCTCGACGGCCTGCGCACCGGCGCGGGCGCGGACACCCCGCCGCTCGCGGCGACCGCCGGCGGACCGCTGCGCATCGACGAATTCCGTTCCGGCGCAGGCGGTTCCGATATCACCGATCGCCGCCGCGGCGTACCGCCCAGCGACGGCACCGAATACGTTCCCGGCCTCGCCTCCGGCGCACCCGTCTGAGGACCCGTCGGGCGGCGAAACCGTTTGCCCCCGCCCGCCCCGGGTAGGGCGACGAGGGGGCGGTCTCAGCCCGGCCGCCCGTTCCGACCAGGAGGTACGAAATGGCACATCGCATCGACAGCACCGCCGACGTCGTCGAATTCCTGCTCGAACAGCACAACCGGATCAAGCAGTTGTTCGCCGAGACCGCCGACGCGCCCACGTCCGAGGAGCGGGAGCGGAAGTTCTACGAGCTGCGTCGCCTGCTGGCCGTGCACGAGACCGCCGAGGAGGAGATCGTGCACCCGCGTGCCCGCAAGGT
This sequence comes from Nocardia sp. NPDC004068, assembly GCF_042874315.1. Classification (NCBI taxonomy): domain Bacteria; kingdom Bacillati; phylum Actinomycetota; class Actinomycetes; order Mycobacteriales; family Nocardiaceae; genus Nocardia; species Nocardia sp. NPDC004068. The sequence continues at coordinate 152,137 of NZ_JBIAMW010000015.1, read as the reverse complement.
CATCGACCACGGCTCCGACATCGTCGACGCCCGGCTCGCGGAGGAGAACAAGGCCAAGCGCGCCCTCGCCGAGCTCGAGAAGATCGACGTGAACTCCCCGGAATTCACCGTCGCCCTCGCGAAACTGCGCGACGACGTGATCGACCACGCCGGGCACGAGGAGAGCGAGGAGTTCCAGCAGCTGCGCGCCCAGCTCGATCACGAGGATCTGGAGCGGATGCGCGGCATCGTCGAATTCGCCGAGAAGACCGCGCCCACCCGCCCGCACCCGGGCGTGGAATCGCCCGCGGCAAACATGCTCGCCGGGCCGTTCGCGGCCATGCTCGACCGCACGCGCGATCTGATCGCCAAACCGCGCGGCTGACAACGGATTTCGGTACGGAGGTCATCATGTCGATCCGGGAAACCGTCCGGGACGGATTCCAGCGGCTGAAGGCGAATCTCGCCGGGCCGTCCGGTCGCCGCTCCGACGTCGGCGACGAACACGGTTCGGTCACCGCGGAACCGCGGGGGAAACAGGAGCCGGGCGAACCGGAGTCCTCGCCGCGCGGCATCGGCGGAATGGACTTCTAAAGTCCTTGCGGGGAGCGCGGTCTCGGCCGCTGCCGCCGCGACTTGTCGCGGTACATGGCCTTGTCCACGGTGTGCATGAGGTCGTCGACCGCCTCGGGCCGTCGCGGCACCAGCGTGGTCCCGGCCGACGCGCCCACCGAGATCGCTTGCCCCGCAATGGTGATCGGCTCGGTGAGCGCGGACAGCAGCCGCGCCGACAGATCCACCAGCCGATCCTCGTCGGCGCAGTGCTCGACCAGCACGATGAACTCGTCGCCGCCCAGCCGCGCCACCAGGCCGTCGCCGCCGGCGGCCGCGCGCAGCCGGGCGGCGACCACCGCGAGCACCTGATCGCCGACGGTGTGGCCGTAGTCGTCGTTGACCTCCTTGAACCCGTCCAGGTCCAGGTAGCACAGGCCGATCGGCGGGGTGGCGTGCGCGAGCCGGTCGAAGAACAGCATCCGGTTGGCCAGCCCGGTGAGATTGTCGTGATGCGCGTCGTGCCAGAGCCGATCGGCCAGCGCCTTGCGTTCGGTCACGTCGACCGCGACCCCGATCAGGAAACGCATCCGGCCCTCGGCGTCGTGCACCGCCGACATCGACAGGTCGATGGTGGTGTGGCTGCCGTCGGGGCGGGTGATCTCGGTTTCCATCCGGAACCGGTCGTTGACCCCGAGCAGCAACTGCTGGAACTCCCCGAACGCGGGCCCGAGATTGCCCACGCCGAGGATGTCGACGACCGTGCGCCCGGGAATCCGCTCGGCGGGAACGCCGAGCATGTCGGCGAAGGCGGCGTTCACCTCGAGCACGGTTCCGGTGCGCACGTCGATGGTCCCGATGCCGACCGAGGCCCCGTCGAAGATCGCCTCGAACCGGGCCTCCGACAGTTGCCGCTGCTTCTCCGCCTCGCGCACGGCGGCCAGGGCGGCGGTGAGCGTCGACTCCTGTTCGGACAGCGCCGCGGTGCGCAGCGCGGCGGTGAATCCGGCGGCGAATTCGGCCGCGAGGGTGATCGCGCGCTCGCGCACCCGCTCCCGATCGGCTCCGGACGGGCAGCTCGCCGCGACCAGATCCCGGCAGATGAACGCCACCGACCGGCTGACCGCGGCCTCGTCGCGATAGTTGACGGCCACCAGCGTCGACGCGGCCAGCCGGGCCGTCTCGACGCCGTCGTCGGCGGTCAGCGCCGCGAGAAGTTCGGCCGCGAGCCCGGCGAGCACGGACTCGATCTGGGTGCGGGTGAGGGTCGGCGCCACGATGCCGTCGAGCGCGTCGGCCCAGCGCGCCGCCAGCTCCTTCGCACTCGACATCGGTCCCTCCGCCTCCTCGGTGGCCCCGGCTCAGACTCTTCGTCCGACGCCCGCCAAACCCAATGAGCGGCCGGGTGTTTCGTGTAGGTCGCGCTCGGACTCCGGATGCCACAGCGGCAGCTCGACCACGCCGGGCTCCACCAGTTCCCAGCCGTCGAACATGGCGGTGATGGCCGCGCGATCGCGGAACCGGATGCCGACGCGGGTCACATTGGCCGAGTTCGCGCCGAGTTTGGCCGCGTCCTCGGGCCGCTGCGCGGAGGTCAGGTGCGAGATGGCCACGTACGAGCCGACGGGCAGGGCCGCGCGCAGGGCCGCGACCATCGCCGCGGGTCGCTCGTCGTCCTGGAGCAGATGCAGCACCGCGACCAGCAGCAGCCCGACCGGCTGGGAGAAGTCGATGAGCCCGGTGTCCCCGGCGAGGGTCAGCAGTTCGTCCGGTCGGCGCAGATCGGCTTGGATGGCCCCGGCGCGATCGTTGCCGCGCAGGATCGTCCGCGCGTGCGTCACGGCCACCGGGTCGATATCGGCGTAGAGCACCCGGATGTCGGGGTCGAGCGCCTGGGCGACCTCGTGGACGTTGCCCGCGGTCGGAATGCCCGAACCGACGTCGAGGAACTGCCGGATGCCCGCGGCGGCCAGATACCGGACCGCGCGGCGCAGGAACGCTCGGTTGCTCAGCGCCAGCCGCGGCAGGTCCGGAACCAGCTTCCGTCCCATCGCGGCGGCCTGGCGGTCGATCTCGAAATTGTGCGAACCGCCCAGCAAGGCGTCGTACATCCGCGCCGGGCTCGCCTGTGTCATATCCACGCCCTCGGGCGCCCACGCCGGCCTGTCCACTCGAAACCCCTCTGATGTTGCTGTACCCGAGCATCCTAGTCGCGCCGCGGACGGCCGGGAGCGGCGACGCGTCGGCGCCCTGGCCATTAGCTTGCTAGGATGCTAGCATCGGCCGCGTGGGCGACGAGGAAGTGAAGCAGTTCAACGTCTACCTGCCGATCGGACTGATCAAGCGGGTCAAACATCACGCCATCGAGCACGGCACCTCGCTGTCGGCGCTGGTCGCCGACGCGTTGCGCGCGTATCTGGACGCCCACGAATGACCGAGCCGACAGTTGGAGGATCACCATGAGCACCGAGGGCTTCGAGGCCGTCTTCGTCGAAACGCACAATTGGGGAAAGTCGGCCCGGTTCTTCCAGGCCCTGGGCTTCGAACCGGAATTCACCACCGACCACAACTCGGGCCTGTTCCGCAACGGCGACGGCCCGTACCTGTTCATCGCGGAGGTGCCCCCGAGCGAGCCGACGCGGGTGCAGATCGCGTTGAAGGTGGCCGATGCGCAAGCGTTTTCGGTCGACGGGGACGTCGAGGTGATGCAGCCGTTCACCGAAACCCATTACGGCACCCAGGAGATGGTCGTCCGCGACCCCGACGGGAACGTCTGGAACCTGCAAGCGCCGGGGAAGCAGCCGTGACACCCGACAACACCGCCGTCCGCACCGCCCTGTGGCGGGCCCTGCACCTGCTCGTCGACGCGCCGCCGCCCGTGCTGCGCGACGAGATCGGCCTCGCGCTGGCCGCGCCCGATCCGGACTGGCGGCGGCGGCCCGATATGGACCCGGAGGGGACGCGCCGCACCCGCGCGAGCATCGTGGGCCGGGCGCGCTTCCTCGACGATCTCGTCGCCGAGCGGGCGGCCGCCGGGGTGGACCAGTACGTCGTGCTGGGCGCCGGGCTCGACACCTTCGTCCAGCGCAATCCCGAGATCGCCGCGCGGACAACGGTATTCGAGATCGATCAGCCGGAGACCCAGCAATGGAAGCGGCGGCGGCTCGTCGAACTGGGCTACGGCGTTCCGGATCGGCTGCGGCTCGTCCCGGTCGATTTCGAGGCCGACGACTCCTGGCGGGATCGGTTGCTGGACAACGGCTTCGATCCGCGACGCCCGGCCGTGGTGTCGTCCACCGGGGTCAGTATGTATCTCACCCGGACGGCGATTGCCGCCATGCTGCGCCAGATCGCCTCGCTCGCACCGGGTTCCACGCTCGCGATGACCTTCCTGCTCCCCATGGACCACCTCGATCCGGAACTGCGCCGGGAATTCGAACCGGCGGTGCGCGGGGCTCGTGCGGCGGGGACGCCCTTCATCAGCTTCTTCACCCCCGAGGAGATCGTGCGCCTCGCCCGCGAATCGGGCTTCCGCACGGCCGAGGTGGTCAGCGGAACGGATCTGGCCGATCGTTACTTCACCGGCCGCGCGGACGGTCTCGCGCCGCTCCGCGGCGAGGAGTTCCTGCTCGCGACCACCTAGCGGGCCGCGCCGCTTCTGGCTAGAGTCAGCTGAAGTCAGAAGGAGGATCGATGATGACGACGCGGCGGGCCTACGACGAGGTGCAGCGCACCTGGAGCGCTCAGCGCTGGGACGACTGGGCGGCCACCTGCGCCCCGGCCTACGAATTCGACACCGGCTCCGGCCTGCGCCTCGACCTGGCGGGCACCCTGGCCTGGAACCGCGCCTGGTTCACGGCCTTCCCGGACTACACCGAGGAGATCGTCGCGGTGCACGTCACCACCGACACCGCCGTCGCGGAACTGTCCGGGCGAGGCACCGCCACGGCCGAATTCGCCTTGGGCGGAAGGACTCTGCTGCCCGCGACCGGCCGCGCCTTCGAACTCGCCTACGCCAAGGTGCTGATCTTCGACGCCGACGGCAAGGTGGTGCGCGACCGGCAGTACCAGGACCGGCTCGGGCTGTACCGGCAGCTGGGCGTCGGTTAGACCAGATTGATCGAATCCAGCACGCGCGCACCGAGTTCCGCGTCCCCCGTCACCGCGACCGCGCACGCGCGCCACGGCGTCCGGCGCGTGCTCCACTGCGGGAACTCCGGGGCCAGCCCCGCGATGTGGGCGGCGGCGCCGGTGGCCTGACCGGGCCGCACCCGCAGGCGGCCGCCGCGGGGTTCGATGCGCCAGGTGCCGCCGCCCTGGCCGGTCAGGGTGAGGGCCACGGGGGCGTCGAGCCAGCTCAGGGCCTCGCGGTGCGAGCGGGCGAGCAGGGTGGTCAGCCAGATCAGGACCGTGCGCATGCGGTGCGGATCGGTCGGCGGGGGTTCGCGGTCCACGGCGGGAGCGATGTCGTGGCGCAGATGGATGTGCCAGTCCGCGACGAACATCGCGGGCGCGAGACGCAATGGGTACCAACCCAATTCGCCGAGGGGGAGGCGGATCAGGTCGGGTCCGGGGGCGGTCGCGACGCGGAGGGCGCGGCAGGCGCGTTCGCTCCAGCGGGCGTAGTCGTCGAGCAGGTGTTTGGTGCTGTGCGAGCGGGCCTCGTCGACCCACTGGTCGTTGAGGCGTTCCAGATCGCGGCTGGTCATGACCGCGGCGAGGGCCGGGGTGACCAGGGCGCGGGCCGCGGTCGTCAGGTGGAGGACGACGTCGCCGATCGACCAGCCGGTCGCGGCGCTGGGCGCCGCCCATTGCGCCGCGTCCAGGTCACGGCAGAAATCGAGCACCGCCCGGCGTTCCTCGCGCATCGCGAGCAGATGCGGCGAACTCATCGACCGGACGTTACCGGCTCGGGAGGGGAAACGGGCATCACCGACACCGCATTGATGCAATGAGAGAAAGTTGGATACATTCTTTCAGTGGATACAGTGTCGAATCCCGCCGTTCCGCGCCGGCACCCGGCGACACCGCGCAAGGTGCCGGGTCTGCGTCCGTTCGCCGTCCTGCTGGGCATCGGACGGCCCGACGCCCAGCGGTGGCGGGAGCTGGGGGAGGCGCTGCTGATCGGTGACGAGCCGATGGACCGGCTTGTCGAGTGGATGTCCGCCGAGGGCATGGCGCACACCCGCCCGCTGTTCGAGCGGGCGCTGGCCGAGGGCGTCGACGCGGTTCCCGACGCGCCCGAACCGCTGCGCGCGTTCTTCCTCCGCTACGAGACCCCGCCGGACTGGGTGGACTGGGAGCGAATTCGGCGCGCCGAGAAGGTGCTTCGCGTCGGCGGCACCGACGGGCTCTACATCGCCCGCGACGTCGCGCTGCTGGGCGGCTATCTGGCCTCGGGCTTCAACAAGACCCTCATCCGCACGGGAGCCCTGGAGAAGGGTCCGGCCAAGCGCTTCGCCGAGACCATGCAGTGGGCCCTGGACGTCGCCTCCGACGACGGGATGCGCCCCGGCGGGGTCGGCTACCGATCGACCCTGCGGGTGCGGCTCATCCACGCCCTCGTGCGCAGGCATGTGGCCGCGCTGCCCGACTGGGACGAGGCCGAGTGGGGCGTGCCCATCAATCAGACCGATATGGCCGCGACCCTCGTCGGCGCGCTCATCTCGCCGTTCGTCGGCGCCATGCCGATGGGCATCGTGCCCGCGCCCGGCGATCTCGACGCCGCCGCCCACCTCACCCGCTACGTGGGCTGGCTGATCGGCGTGCGAGAAGACTGGCTGCCCAACGGTTTCCGCGACGCGGTGCGTATCCTCTACCACTCCATGTGCGCCATCACCAATCCCGACGAGACCACCGCGCAGCTGGCCATGCCCATGGGCGACGACCCGCTGGGCTGGCACTACCGCAATCTGGCGGGGCTGCGCGGGCGCGTCGCGCGCGCCCAGCACCTGTCGATCGCGTCGGCCTTCCTCGGTCCGAAGGCGATGCGCCAACTCGGTCTGCCCGCCTACATGCCGCCGTGGTATCCGCTGCTGCGGATCCCGGTCAACCTCACCCGAAGCGGTGCCGCGTTGTTGCTGCCCGGCGGATTCGAGCGGGCGGCGGTGCGCGGACGGCGGGAGCAGGAGGCGTTCCTGCGCACCCTCATCGGCGAGCGCGACGCCGTGATCGGCGACTCCGCGCAGCACGTGACCCACGCCGCCTGAATCCCTTTCGGGGACGGACAAATCCGGCAAGTGCGTACGCGAGACCGTTTCCACGCCTAAGATCCTGCTGGGCCGAACGGCGCGAACGACCGGGTAACCCAACGGTTGCCGTGGTGGGCGGCGCGGTGCCGCGGAACCGGGCGATGTGGACTTGTCGGTGGCATGGGGCATGCTCTTGACACGCAGCTGTCTACGAACCCGCCCGGAGTGCACCATGTCGTCCCGTCGAACCAAGCCAGACCCGCTGTCGGACACCGAGATCCGGCGGATCGCCGCGGAGATCGCCAGCGGCCGTCCGCCGATGGTGTGGTTCACCGCGGCGGCCGTCGGCGTGCCCGAGGGACGATCGGGAAAGGTGGTGGCGCTCGGCGAACCGGCCGAGGGCGACTTCCTCCAGGTCCGTCCCACCGGATCCAAGGACGTGCTGTCGTTCTCGCCCACCGAGGTGACGCTGACCAAACCGGCCCGCCGCACCCCCGCGGCAGCGCAACCGCCCGCGAAGCAGACCAAGGCAACAAGGAAGGACACCGCTGTGACCCTGCCGTCGACCGTGCCCACGTCCGTCGCCCCGGCGCCGACGCCGCCGAGCCCCGCTCCGGCCGAAACCGCTGTCCCCGAGCCGAAATCGGCCCCGAGCGCGCCCGCCGCCGCGACGGCCGACAAGCCCGCGCCCAAACCCGCACCCGCCCGGCCCAAGGACAAACCCGCGACCGGCGCCCGCAAGACCAAGACGGTCGAGGTCACCGTCACCCTGTCCGGCACCGCCGACGGCGAGTGGACCGTCGACGTGGTCAACGGCAAGAAGCGCACCGTGCGCGGCCTGGCCGTCGCCGGTTCGGCCGTCGCGCAGGCCGCCAAGCTGCTGCACCCCGAGGTGGCCGAGGTGGTCGACTCGGTACTCGAGTCGGTGCGCTCCACCCAGCGTGCCAAGGTCGAACAGTTGCAGGCCGAACTCGAACAGGCCCGCAAGATGCTCGACGAGCTGTCCGGCTAACCGGCGTCGCGCACCGCGGCGTCGCGCCGCCAGCCCCGCCGCGCCGCCTCGGCGGGTTTGGGGTGGGGCGCGTCGTCGTGGAAGGCGTAGCCCAGCCCGTACGCCTTCGCGTGGTACATGGCCGAATCCGCCTCGCGCAGTAGGTCGTACACGGAGCGCTCGTCGCCGCGCGGGCCGTCGCAGGCGATGCCGATGCTGGCGCTGACCGACACCTCCCCGATGCTGAGTTCGAACGGGGTCGCGAAGGCGGCCAGCAGGCGTTCGGCCAGGACGGTCGCCGCGGCGCGGTCGGCGGCGGCGAGCACCACGAATTCGTCGCCGCCGTACCGCGCGGCGGCGTCGTCGCGGGGAATGATGCGCCGAATCCGGGCCGCCGCGTTGGCGATCAGCTCGTCGCCGACGCTGTGACCGTGCGTGTCGTTGATCGCCTTGAACCCGTCCAGATCGAGGAACAGCATCGCCAGCGCGTGCCCGACCCAGTGCTCCCGATTGCGGCCGGGCGTGCGCAGCAGGGCCGAGCGGTTGAGCAGACCGGTGAGCATGTCGTGGTCGGCCTGATACTGCGCGCGGCGCTCGCTGCGGGCGCTGCGCAGGATGGCCCGTTCGCTGCGCACCAGCACCCCGATGAGCAACACCGCCAGCAGCGACGACACCACCAGCCGATCGATGCTGCCCAGCCGCGAACCCACGCTCGGCACCAGCGAGGCCACCACCAGCGCCACCGCGATGACGCTCGCCCGCCGCCGCGACTGCTGCGCGAGGATGCGCCGCGGCCGCCCCAGGGTCACCATCGTCGGATGCAGTGCCGCCAGCCCCAACAGGACGTACGCGATCAGCATGAGCGGCAACACCATTGGGGTGTCGGCCCGCAGCGTGCCCGCCCGGACCAGGCCGCGGACCACATCGGCCAGCAGCAGCGCCAGCAGGCTCAGATGCACCAACCGCAGCGAAATCTCCGAGCGGCTCGAGGCCACCACCGAATGGGTGACCAGCGTGAGCAGCAGGGCGTCGAGCACCGGATAGGCCGCGCCGAGCAGCACCGACGCGGTCGGTGCGCTCGCGTCGTGCAGCACCGGCGAGATGAGGAACGTCCACGACGCCAGCAGCGCGCCCAGCCCGATGAGTCCGGAATCGAGGATCTGGTCCGGCGTGCAACTGTGGCTGCGGCGCGGGCGCAGCCACAGGAACGCCGCGACCCCCACGCCCGCGTACCCGGCCAGGGTGGCGGCGTCGGCGACGGGATGGGCCGGACCGTCGATCCGATCGCGCGGCAGCGCGCCGAGCGCGAACAGCGCGGCCGAGGCGGCGAGCGAGTACCAGGCCGCGGGTACCGGCGGCCGATACCGGCGCACGCCGACGGCGATCACGGTCAGCGTCGCGAGCACGACGAGGGCGGTCACGGTTCTGGCGCCACCGTCGTGGATCGGCGGTAGGGCCAAGTGGCTGGTGCCGACCACGGGTGTTTCGTCGAAAAACATCGCGCCCCCCTTGTCCGCTCCGTGAATCCTGCACAGCGACTTTCACGTTCGCGCGTTCGACGACGTGCCCTTTCGTCGCGAACGTGATCCGAGAGGTGGTGTCCCCACAGACGCGGCGACGGTCGAACCGTCGTCAGAATCTGGACAACCGACTTGATCATGTCACGAAAACCCGCGCGGCGGGGCCGATTTCCCATCGACACGCCTGTCGTTCCGGATGGAAACGTCTGGCGGGTCGCGGGTTTCGATCCGGCCGGGCGGGGAATGCTCCTCCCGGCATCGACGACATCGTCGCGGACACGCTCGACGGGGGGACGAACTGGCCCTGTGAGCGCTAACAACCCGCTAGTATCCGGACGACGACCCGACCGGTCGTCCGATTGATCCCCCCGACAGGAGAGCTGTATGCCGCCCGCTGCTGCGCCCCCAGGTCTTTTCGATACGGTGCTGGCCGAAGGCGCCACCCTGCGGCTGGACGCCGCACCCGTCGACTATGTCCTCGTCGCAATCTATTTCGTGTTCGTGCTGGGCATCGGCCTGCTGGCCCGGCAACGGGTGTCGTCGAGTATCGACTTCTTCCTGTCCGGCCGCTCGCTCCCGGCCTGGGTGACCGGCCTGGCGTTCATCTCCGCCAACCTCGGCGCGGTCGAGATCATGGGCATGTCCGCCAACGGCGCCCAGTACGGCATGCCGACCATGCACTACTTCTGGATCGGCGCGGTTCCGGCCATGCTGTTCCTCGGCGTGGTGATGATGCCGTTCTACTACGGCTCCAAGGTCCGCAGCGTGCCCGAGTTCATGCGGCGGCGCTTCGGCACCGGCGCGCATCTGGTGAACGCGGTCAGCTTCGCGCTCGCGCAGGTGCTGATCGCGGGCGTGAACCTGTATCTGCTGGGCTCGATCGTGAACGTGCTGCTGGGCTGGCCGCTGTGGGTGTCGGTGATCGTGGCCGCGGTGATCGTGTTGTCCTACATCACCCTCGGCGGACTGTCGGCGGCGATCTACAACGAGGTGTTGCAGTTCTTCGTGATCGTGGCGGCGCTGCTGCCGCTCACGCTGGTCGGCCTGCACCGCATCGGCGGCTGGGGCGGCCTGACGGACAAGGTGACCGCGCTGCCCGACGGCGATCAGCAGATCCACTCCTGGCCCGGCAACGAGCTGTCCGGCTTCTCGAACAACTTCCTGTCGGTCATCGGCATCGTGTTCGGTCTGGGCTTCGTGCTCTCGTTCGGCTACTGGACGACCAACTTCGTCGAGGTGCAGCGCGCGCTGGCCACGCATTCGATCTCCGCGGCCCGGCGTACGCCGATCATCGGCGCGTACCCGAAGATGTTCGTGCCCTTCATCGTCGTCATCCCCGGCATGGTGAGCGCGCTGCTGGTGCCGCAGATCCGCGACTACAAGGCGACCGGTCAGGGCGACGTCACCTACAACCAGGCGTTGCTGTATCTGATGAAGGACGTGCTGCCCAACGGTCTGCTCGGCGTGGCGCTGGCGGGTCTGCTGGCGGCGTTCATGGCCGGTATGGCCGCGAACATCTCGGCGTTCAACACGGTGTTCAGCTACGACCTGTGGCAGCAGTACGTGGTCAAGGACAAGCCGGACGGCTACTACCTGCGCATCGGCCGCCTGGCGACGGTCGGGGCGACGGTGATCGCCATCGGCACCGCGTTCATCGCCGGGAACTTCTCGAACATGATGGACTACCTGCAGACGCTGTTCTCCTTCTTCAACGCGCCGCTGTTCGCCACGTTCATCCTCGGCATGTTCTGGAAGCGGATGACCCCGACCGCCGGTTGGGTGGGCCTGGTCTTCGGAACCCTGTCCGCGGTGGTCATTTTCGTGCTGCACCAGTCCGACGTGTTCCACCTGTCGGGCCAGGGTTCGAGCTTCCTCGCCGCCGGTGTGGCGTTCGTGGTCGACATCGTCCTCAGCGTCGTCGTCAGCCAGGTCACCGCCCCCAAACCCCACGCCGAACTCGTCGGCCTGGTCTACTCCGAAACCCCCAAGGCCCAACTCACCGACCCCGACGCCGCGTCCCTGCCCTGGTACCAGCGCCCGGTCCTGCTGGCCGGAATAGCCCTGGTCATCGTCATCGCGCTGAACATCTTCGTCGGATAAGGAAGTGACGCAATGCTTTTCGACATCCGCACCATAGTCGGCACCCTACTCGGCCTCTACGGCCTCATCCTCCTCGTCACCGGCCTGGTAGCCGACGACGCCACCGACCAGGCCCGCTCCGGCGGCTGGAACACCAACCTGTGGGCGGGGGTGGGCATGCTCGTCGTGGGCGTGGCCTTCCTCGCCTGGGTTCGCTTGCGTCCGGTGAAGGAGCTGGTGCACGCGGCTCCGGAGAAGCCGGAGGAGCCTACGGCGGAAACGGCTGGGTAGGAAGGGAATTCGGGGACGCGACGGGCGAATCGCTCCGCCCGTCGTGTTTCCGTTGTCCGGCTCCCACCCGGACCGCCCCCGCGTCCCGTTGCCGCGAACCGGCCGCCGCCTGCGCACACCCCCTCGCGTGCATTCGGGCTCGGCTCAGTGCTTCGGTGAACGCCTCTCCGCGCAGCGCATTCGGGAGATCCTCGACGGATTCGATGGTCAAACAGGCGGCATACGACGAGGTTCCGCCGAATCCGGTGGCGAAGTACGAGGCCGGGAGATCACCGCTCTGGACGACAATTGTCGGAATCCGTTGTCCGAGTGCGGCTCCCACTTCGATATGCGTTCCGAAGCTCTGCCCGAGCAAGGCGACGACCAGATCACTGTTCAGTACGGCGTCCAGGCATTCACGCACGACGACGTCGGACGACACCCGTCGAACACCCCATCCGCTGACGTCGCGGTGGGGAAGGAACACTCGCCACCCCAGGGAACGCAGCGCCGCCTCGGCCGCTGTCAACGCCTGTCGCCACGGCGACGTTGCCGGAATGATGGATGTGCCTTGACCGATGAGACCGCTTCGCCCGTTCGGTGCCAGCATGGAAGTGAAAGGTCCTGCGAGATAAGCGGTATCGCCGGTTCCCGCCCCGCTGCCTCCGTACGTCTCGCTTGCCACATCGTTCCCCTCGGTTCGTTTCGAACGGTGTCCGAACAGGATCCACGTCCGATCGAGGGCGCGCTACCCGACACGCGTGCGGGGATCCGCGCGCGGGAGTCATTCCACCACGGCGAGCAATGACATCAAGCCTTGGTCGGAGCGTGTTTCTCCGGTGGAACGCAAAGCCTCTCGCGCAGCGGTCAAGTCCCCTGGCGGCAGTACGATTCGGGTGTTTCGCACGGCGTTCGACGTGTCGTCGATTCCCCAGTTGTATACTGCCCGGAAGAGCGTGCTCAATTCCGGTTCGTTACCGTCCAGATAGGACATATAGGCCGCGATGCCTTCGTGGCGAAGTCCGATGCCCGCCTCCTGCAAGGCGCGTGCCACGGCCACGAGGGCCCGATAGGAGTAATCGAGCGCCTTCCGTTCCTTCGCGGCAATGGCTTGCAGGAGGGTCATCTGGGCGAGGAATATTCCGTTCCCGCGTTGTATCGCCGCCATTCTGCCTCGCGCCGCGACCTCGGACAGGAGAACCGCGCCGGTAGTCCCGAACGCGTTGGGATTCAATCCGAACAGCAGCGAGACCGCGTCCAATCCGAGGCTGACTATCTCCTGCTTCTCGATCAAGACGTGCGGGTACTCGTCCAACAGCCTGCGGTGACGCATTTGCAGATCCTCGAAGTGGCGCCGAGCGGGTTGTGATGAATCTCGAAGTGCCGGAAGGGAACCGAGCGCCGTGGCCTCACCGCCGAGGACCGAGGCGATCTCGTATGCGCGGAAATCCTCGGGAATCGCCTCGGCAGTCTCGTATTCACCGACCGCGCGCAACAGTCTCTCCTGCCGAGTCGCCGCATCGTGTTTCGGTAGGAGGCCGACGGTGAGTCGAAGATCGATGGCGGCCTTCAGTCGAGCCGTGTGTTCGTCGGTCGTTCGGGGAAGCATCTGCCGCGCGGCGCCGAGCGTTGTCAGGGCGGACTCGGGCTCGCCCCGCTTGTTCAGCAGCCTGGCCAGGAGATATCGGACAGCGATCAATTGCCACGGCTCTCGCAGTGAATAGTGCGCGGGGCGGGAGAGAATATCCCGAAGGAGACTGTCCATGGCCACGCCGCCATAGAAGAGTTCGGACATGTCTTCCCACAATTGGTGCAGGCCGTCCGCCGAAGCGGCGATCCGTGCTATCAATCGTCCCGCAAGCAGATCGAGTGAGCTGTCGCGATGCTCCGGTGCGCGAGTGATCTGAAGGATGTGCTGTCGTGATCGCAGGAACTCCACGATGTTTCGCAGGGGCATGGCGTACAGGCGATTGCAGATGCCTGCCGTATTTCTTCGGCAGACCATGCCGCACACAATTTCTCCGTCCTCGCCGGCGATTCCGACAGGCCCGCCGGAGAGGCCGCGGAGCGCCGCATAGGCCGAGCTGATGCTGTCGGTGGGTTCGAGCATGTCCCGTTCGAGTTGCCCGAGTTCAGCCACCGCCAGGTCGAGGTAGTCACCTTCTCGGGTCTGTTCGAGGCCGGACAGCCGGGCCCGCAGAGTGACGAGTCGGGTATCCACTCCGCAGGCGGCTCCACGCACGAAGGCCGCGCCGGCAGCGGTGACCGGGCGGCATCGCACAGGCGCGCCGAGGTATTGGTCGCAATGGAGCAGACTGATGTCCGAAGCGGCGGAGAGTCCGCACGTGACGACCCGAACCGGCGCGGCCGTCGTGCCGCTCTCGATCGAAAGTTCTTCGCGCACTCGACCGCCCAGTCGAATCGAATGAGCGGTCGAGAGCAGATACGAACCCGTATTCGCGGAATCGAGAACAGGTACTCTGAAGCACGATCCGAGAACCGTCCCTCCCGCCTCTCGAACCACGTATGTCGCCTTCTCGAGGCTGCTTCCGGGTGCCGCCATTCCACTAAACCTCGCTGTGCAACAATCCTTCGCGCTCGCTCAGCAGTGCCTGTTGCGGCGAACCGAGCAGGGATTTCGCGTGCTCGCCCAGGAGCCAGAGCAACGCTGCCTCGACTTCTTCGCTTCCATCGTGCTCCACGCGCAACCGTCGGAAATGAACGAGCACGTCCGATCGGCTCGGTGGGCGGCCGGCGTCGCCGGATGCCTTGACGTACATGAGGATCGACCAGCGCAACCGATCCTCCGCCGACCTTCCGAAGACCACTCCGCGATCCAGCAATTCGACCAGGCAGGTCGCCGCGGCCGCTGATATACCGGAGACCGCGGTGGCCGCGGCGGTACCGGCGGGAAGGGATGCGGCCATACTGGGCACCAATGCCTCGACGAAGTCTCGGACGGGAGCGCTGTATTTCGAAATCGCGATCCTGAAAGGCCCGATCGCCACGGCCGCCAAGTCACGCTGCTGGCCGATCAGCAGTCCGCGCTCGGTGAGGGTTTGACAGCAGAGCCAGAAGTCTTCGGCCGCAACGCCGCTTCCGGTAACTTCCTGCCATTCCTCTGCCAGGTAGCGGGCCACATCGTTCGAAGGACCGGTCACCGGGAGTGACCTGCCGCCATTTCGTCCGCCAGTTCTTTGCATGCCGCTACCACATTGTCGGTGCCGATGATGTGGTCGAGTAGAATGGTTCGCGCCATTTCGGCATTGTCGGGTTGCATGCCCACGATGTACTTTTCCATCGCCACCGCATAGCCGAGTTCGAGAGTCGTACTGGGACCCATGTAGCCATCGGGATTCACGATGAAGACGACGTCGGCTTTCGCGATCCTGTTCAAATGCGCGAAGGTGGCACCCTTCCATGCCAGGCTCCACGACTCCTCGGGCTGCCCCCGGAAAAGTGTGTCCAACTTGTGTAAGGGTGGGGCCAGAACAATGAAACCGTGGTTACGTAATTCGGTTGCGGCAGTGGTGATTTCCGTGCGCATCTTTCCGCTGCCGCAAAGGGTTATCTTCGTCGTCACTCGTCCGTGGTCCTTTCTCATATTTTGTCGTATTCGTTGCCGGTAGGTTTGTAGGATGGTCCCAACAACGCCCTTCTCCGACTACGGGCGTTCACAGAAGCGCGACCGTCCGGTCCTATCCCTCGGGCGACCAGTTCGCCCACCCAGGTGGCGAACGGGGTTCCGACGGTGTGATCCAGAATTCGATGGTGAACCATCTCCCGCGGTGTCTGGGAAGCCGCAGTGAGCCCGTGACCACAACCCGAGCCCTCGGTGTGCAGGCCCGCGCGACTGACGATCGTTCTTATGTCCGATTCGGTGACACGGTGCAACGGGCGAATGACCTCGACATCCCTGATGCCGTTGGCGAGCAACTGCTGCCTGGGTGGTTCGTCGGTATCCACCCTGTGCTGGCCGACCAGAGCGTCGATCCAGGGAATCAGTTCCCCCGTGCCCGCGCTGCCGAAGGCGTTCGCCTCGGACCACAGGCGGTCCACCAGTTCCGCGAAATGCCGCCGCTCGAATCGCTCGTGCCCCAGCACATGTCGATCGATGTGCAGGAGGGCCTCTTTGAGCAGCGACGCGGAGGCGTCGGTCAGATGATGACCGAAGGCCACGCGCGGAATGTCGTTCATCACCGCGAACGAATTGAGGGCGAGGGCCTTCACGCTGTAACAGTGCGTACACGGTGTCGTGCCCGTCATGATGGTCTCGCCGCCGAGTTCGTCCAAAGTGTCGAGTCGGCGGCGGAGTTCGAGGGTGACGGGGGCGGTGTGATCGGCTCGGGGACGACGTGCGTTCACCACCTCCACCGTCAGGTCGTGTTCGCGCGCCGATCGGACGATCCTTTCCGCCCAGCCCGACGAGTACGCCATATCCACCGTCACCGCGACATGCTCGACCCCTAGTTCCCGAAGTGCCAGGCAGAGCAGTAGTGAATCCTTCCCACCGGAAAAGGCGACCGCTGTGCACTTTTCGTCGGGCATCAAATTGTGTGCGATGATCTCACTTTCCACGTTGATCAGGAATGACTTCGGCAGGTCGAGCATCGGACATCCTCGGCAGGGAGCCACGTCTCAGGCGTAACTCTTGGCGTACACCCCCGAGGCGGCGTTCAGGCTGTTTGTATTCACCACTCCGGCTACGGGAACCCCGGCTTCCCGCCCTCAGTGTCATGGATGAGAGCCTTCTGCACAAGGAAATGCGGGGATGTCCGGAACCTGCCGCTGTGACCGAAATGGTCGCTGTGAAATTTCATTCGTACGGGAAGGTTATGTTCGGACCATTCTTCCCGGAGGGACCTGGTCGAAAGGATGCCTGTACGCGAGGGAGATGTACCTACGGCCGATCTGTGCCCGGATATAGGGGTTGACGCTGTTTCGGCAGAGGCCTTCAGCCCTCCGCCACCCGCTGCGCGGTCGCGTAGGCCAGATGCAGGAAATCCGCCCCCGCCAAGGCGGCCAGCCCGTCCACCAACAATCGCGTGGTCCGCGGCGCGAACACATGGCCGATCGTCATCGCCGTCACCACCCACACGTCGAAACAGAACGGGCAGGTCAGCAGTTCGCTCAGGCTTTTCTCGACTCCTGAGTCCGCTTTCGGCTCGTCGTTGACCTCGCCCGGGCCGCCGTCGTCGGCGCGGCGGGCGACGGGGGCGCGGAGGGGTTCGGTGACGGCGGCCTTGGTGACCAGGCGGGAGAGTTTCTGGGCGGCAACGGCGGTGGTGAAGATTTCCCGGAGGGTCATGGCGCGGGGGAGGGGGCGGCCGGTGAGGTGGACCGCTGCGGCGGTCGCGAGGACCAGGGCGGCGTAGACGGTCATGACGAGGCGGTAGCCCGCCAGGCTCGCTCGGTCGTCGCGCACAGGTCGGCCTCCTTCGGTCGTGAACTCCTCCGGTCCCGGCTTCCCCGCGTGGCTCGCGCGAAACCGGGACCGGGGATCCGGCGGGGTCAGCGCGCGGGGAAGGGCTGGTTGATCGTCGTGAAGTACTGTGCCGCCGCGGCGATCGCGATGGGGGCGGTGACGAACAGCTGGCCCAGCAGGGTGCCGAGGGCGCCGACGGCGACGATCCCGCCGAGGCAGCCGACGACGGCGGCGGGGACGAACGGGCCGAACATGCCGACGAGGGTGGCGGCGGCGACCGTGGCGCCCGCGATTCCGCCCAGGACGCAACCGATTCCGGCGCCGCCGATGCCGCCGACGAGGGTGCCGATGGTCGCGCCCGCGCCGATGGTGCTGGTCATCCGGCTCCACGCGGCCTGTTCCCGCTCGTACGGGGTCTTCCAGGGCGCGCTGTCCTCGAAGGGGAGCGCGACCGGGCGGTAGACGGCGTGCGTCGGGTCCAGGCGCGGGGTGAGGGTGGCGGTGCGGTCGGCGATGTCGGCGGCGATGGGGAAGACGAAATCGTCCACACGGAAGGACAATTCGGCGCCCGCGAGGACGGTGCCGTCCTCGGCTCGGATCGTGAGGACACTGTCGTCCGCAGTCAGGGAGCCGGAATCGATTGCGACGGTGGTGGATTCGCCGCCGAGGGTCAGGGCGTAGCCGACCGCGCCGTCGGTCGCCGCGCTCGCCGTACCGGTGCTGGCGATCGCCGCGCTCAGGGCGGTGGCCGCGGCGAGCAGGATGGTGCGCATAGGAAGGGAACCTCTTGTGTGTCTGGGGGTTTCGATGTTTGCTGTGCGAATGCCGACGCTCCCGAATCCGGGCATGCGGCGGCAGCTCGTCGTCCCGCTCATCGGGCGGGAACGACGCGTAGATCTCCGGCTAACTCGTGGCGGCCCGCCCCCTGATCGCGCCCACGAGCACGTCCACGATCAAGAACCCCACCAGGCTGACGCCGACCAATGGCGCGAACCACCCCACCAGCACGGCCGCCGCCGCGACCGGCAGCACCACGACCACCGGCGTCCGCCGCAACACCCCGCGGTGCGGCGCGCGTCCCACCGCGAAGCCGTCGCGAGTCGGCCTGCGCCGCCACCACATCAGATAGCCGCGCACGATCACCGTGAGCAACGCGACCATCGTCACCAGCAGCAACAGCTGGTTCGCGAGCCCGAACAGCAGACCCATGTGCAGTGCGATACCCCAGTTGGTGAGCTTGGCCATCAGCGGCCAGTCCGCGTACCGCAGCGTGTCGACCACCGCGCCGGTCGCCCCGTCGACCGCGATGGCGTCCTGGGTGTACTGCCCGGACAGGCGGCGCTCCTTCGCGACGAAGGCCACCCCGTCGCTCGCGGGAATCGAGATCTCCAGCGGTCCGCTCACCTCGTGCTCGCGCGCGACCGCGAACACCTTGTCCAACTGGGCGATTCGCTCCGCCGACGCGGAGGTGGGCATGGAATGACCGCCGTGCTCGGCGTGCTCACCGCCCGTACCCTGCGGGGCCGGGACGCCGGGCAGCGCGCTCGACACCGCCGGAGTCGTCCAGCTCAGCCGCGCGCGCAGCGTATCGATGTGCGCCCCGGCGTAGGTCGACCACGTCATGCCCGTCGCGGACAGGAACAGCACCGGCAACAGCACCCACATCCCCACGACCCCATGCCAATTCAACGTCCGGCGGCGACCGTCGCGGGACCGATCCGGCCGCAGCAGCCAGCCCACCGAACGCCGTTCTCGCCGGGACCGCACCCGCCGCCACCACAGCACCAGCCCGGCGAGCGCGACGATCCACAACCACGACGCCGCCAGCTCGCTGTAGAGCCGCCCGGGCTCACCGAGATGCAGGCTCCGATGCAGTTGATCGATCCAGGTGCGCATCGGCAGCGCCCCGGAGCTGCCGTAGACCACGCTGTCGCCGACCGGTCGCGCGGTCGCGGGATCGACGAACACCGCGCGCCGCTCGGATTCGCCCAGCGACGGATCGGTGAACAGCACGCGGGTGGTGTCCCCCGGATTCTGGGCCGGGGCCACCGCGTTCAGCGCGAGGTCCGGCCGGGTGGCGACCGCCGCCGCGACCTGGTCGGCCAGCGGCCGCGCGGGTCCGCTCGAATCCATGTGCAGCAGACCGCGATCCACGATCGACTCCAGCGTGGGCGCGATCGAGTACAGCGCCCCGGTGAGGGCGGCGACGAGGATGAACGGTGCCACGAAGACACCGGCGTAGAAGTGCAGTCGCAGGGCCAACGCCACGAAGGCGTTGCGCGGCTTGGTTTTCGGGGTACCGGAGGGTTCCGGCGACGGCCGCGACGATTCGTCGTCGACGGCCGGATTCTCGATGATGCTCAAGGGTGATGCTCCTGTTCGAGGGCACCCGTCGGCGCGCGTCGTCCGGGGACGACGCGTGGTTCCGGCAGACGACCACCGGCGTACCCGAGGGACGAGCCGACGCCGATGCGAGACGAGCGCCGATGCCCCTCAGGACTCACCGGCGGCACCGGCGGCGGCCGCCGTCGACGACGCGCGCGAAAACCGTTGCTACGGACGGGTGTTGAATGAATTCAGACTCGAACCGAACGCGGCGGCCCGCGCGTGCGGAAGGTGTCGGCCGCGAGGATCCGCAGCACGACCCGATCCCGATGCACCGGCCGCGGCCGCGACGGCCCCTCGGCCGGAATCCGCGGCAGCCCCGGCAGCACGCGCCTCAGCACGGCCGTACCGATCCGATAGGCGCCCTCCGCCCCGAGGATCACCACCGCCGCGCACACCGCCGCCACCACGTGCGCCGCCAGCATCGCCGGACTCCACAGCGACCGCTCGTGCGGCATCGACATCATCCCGGCCGACAACGCCGCGTGCCCGAGCACCTGCCCCGCCACCAGCGCGCCGACCAGTCCGAACGCCGAATCCCGCAGTCGCCCCACCCCGGCCACCGACGTCCCCACGACGGCCGCCACGGCGACGAGCAGCGCGACCGTCGTCGACGACACCCCCATCCCCTCGGAGGCCCACCCGTGCGCCGCCACGGCCAACGCCCCCGAAACCGCCCCGGCAGACGCGCCGCGCACGCATGCCGTCGTCGAAACGCCCCCGGCCGACGCGCCGCGCATGCGGGCCGACGGTGAAACGCCCCCGGCCGCCGACGTACGGAGCGTTCGGGCCGACACAGAAACGACCCCGGCCACCGACGTCCGGCGCGTCCGCGCCGACGCCCGCTGGCGGCCGGGGTCGATTCTCACCCGCTGATGATAACGGACTGCTTACGCCGTAAATCCCACTCGTTCGGGAGCGGTCAGTCGGCGGCGACCTCCATCTCCACCAGCGGCTTGCGCAGCAGTTTGCCGGTGGCGTTGCGCGGGAGTTCGTCGAGGAAGATCACCTCGCGCGGGACCTTGTAGCGGGCCAGGTTGGCCTTGACGTAGTCCTTGATCTCCTGGGCGTCGCGGGAGCTGTCGGGCGCGGGAACGACGAAGGCGCGCAGGCGTTTTCCGAATTCGCGGTCGTCCACGCCGACGACGGCGGCCTCGAGGACGTCGGGCCGGTTGGCGATGAGGTGCTCGACCTCCTGGGGGAAGACGTTCTCGCCGCCGGAGACGATCATGTCGTCGTCGCGGCCGTCGATGAACAGCAGCCCGTTCTCGTCGAAATGGCCCACGTCGCCGGAGGACATCATGCCGTCGACCGTCTCCTTGGTGCGGCCGTCGGTGTACGCCTTGAACGAATGCGCGTTCTCGATGAAGATCGTGCCGGTCACATGCGGCGCGGTGATGCGCTTGCGGTTCTCGTCGTAGAGCGCGAGCCGGATGCCCACCGGCGGTTTACCCGCGGTGCTCGGCGCGATACGGAGATCCTGCGGGGTGGCTACGGTGATGATCGCGCATTCGGTGGAGCCGTAGACGTTGTAGAGCACGTCGCCGAAGTAGTCGAGGCTGCGGGTGACCACGTCCGGCGGAATCGCCGAACCCGCCGCGAAGATCATCCGCAGCGACGACACGTCGTACTTGGCGAGGGTCTCCGCGGGCAGATCGAGCATGCGCTGCAACATGGTCGGCACCACAACCAGCGAGGTCGCCTTGTGCTCGGCGATATTGGCGAGCGTCCGCTCCGGATCGAACCGGCGCTGCTGGAAGATCATCCGGTTGCCCAGGGCCAGGCCGAGGGTGAACTGCGACAGGCCGGTCGCGTGGAAGACCGGCGCGGCCACCACCATGGAACCGTTGCGCGGCAACGGGATTCGATCCAGGAACTGCGCCGAGATGAACGGGCTGACCTTCTCGCGCGGCGCGCCCTTGGGGGTGCCGGTGGTGCCGCTGGTGAGGATGACCATGCCGCCCGGCTTCTCCGGCGCGGGCATCGGAGCGCCCGACTGCCCGGCCATCAGCGAATCCAGCGTCGGGGTCGCCGGATCCACGCCGTCCTGCTCGTCCACCCAGGTCAGGATGCGCGGGATGTCGGCCGGGATGGCGCTCATCAGCTCCACGAACTCGCTGTCGTGCAGCACCGCCTTGACCTTCTCGCGGGCGGCGACATCGGCGAACTGCGGTTTGGCGAAACCGGTGTTCATCAGCACCGCGCGCACCCCGAGCTTGCCGGTCGCGGTCAGGGCCAGCACCATGCCCCGGTGATCGCGGGCCAGCAGCGCCACCACATCGCCCTGCCCGAGGCCCTGCGCGGCCAGCGCGCGGGCGAGTTGGTTGGACTTCTCGTCGACCTCGCCGAAGGTCATCTCGCCGTGCTCGTCGAGCAGGGCCGGATTGTTCGGGGTGAGCTGCGCGGCGTGCATGAGCACCCCCGCGAACGGGCCGTACTTGCCGACATTGAGCGCCGAGCGCAGCGCGTGATCCGGACGCAGGGGATTGAACAGGCCGCGCTTGCGCATGGCGTTGACGCTCAGCGCGAGATCTCCGGCCTTACGGAGCGCAGTGCTTGCTGACGGAAGGACAGCTGACATAGGTACAACCTTCCGCGATACCGCCGGGGGTGGCTGGCGGACCGCAACATCGAGATCCAGTGCAGCGCTAACCCTAGCAAGCACCGCGGTCCGGCTGTGGTCAGCGTCTCTGTAACCGAGAGTAGCGCTATTACCCCGCCGCGATGTGATCCCGAGCCCGTGGCCCCTATCTCATTCCGGGCCGCGCTCCGCCGGAATGCGGTACTCGATCAGCTCGCGGCGCAGCAGTTTCCCGGTGGCGTTGCGCGGCAGGTCGTCGAGGAAGATCACCTCGCGCGGGACCTTGTAGCGGGCGAGGTTGCTCTTGACGTAGGACTTGATCTCCTCGCCGTCAGGGGTGGCGCCGGGTTCGGGAACCACGAAGGCGCGCAAGCGTTTTCCGAATTCCGCGTCGTCCACGCCGACCACCGCGGCGTCGAAGATGTCGGGGCGCTCGAGCAGCAGGTTCTCGACCTCTTGGGGGAAGACGTTCTCGCCGCCGGAGACGATCATGTCGTCGTCGCGGCCGTCGACGAACAGCAGACCGTGCTCGTCGATGTGCCCGACGTCGCCGGAGGACATGAAGCCGTCGATGATCTGCTTGTGCCGCCCGTCGGTGTAGCCCTCGAAGGGCGCGCCCGAGCGGATGAAGATGCGGCCGGGCACATTGCGCTCGTGGACGCGGCGGTCCTGGTCGTCGAACAGGGCGACCTCGCAGGTGATCGGCGCGCGTCCCGCGGTGCCCGGGGCGAGCGCGAGGTCCTTCGGATTCGCCACGGTCGCGATCGCGCATTCGGTCGAGCCGTAGAGGTTGTAGAGGACGTGACCGAACGCCTCGGTGGCCCGGACGGTCAGCTCCGGCGAGAGCGCGGAACCGGCCAGCAGCACGGTCTTCAGCGCGGACAGATCGTATTTCGCGCGGATCTCCGGATCCAGCTCCACCATCCGGTGCAGCATGGTCGGCACGGCGACCAGCATCTCGACCTTGTGCTCGGCGAGCAGGCGCAGCGTCTTCTCGGCGTCGAAGCGGCGGGTCAGCACGACGGTATTGCCGTAGCCCGCGGCCGCGAGCCAGGTCGCCAGGCCGGTGCTGTGGAAGATCGGCGAGACGATCATCATCATGCCCTGGTGCGGGAAGGGGATGCGGTCGATCATCTGCGCGGTCGACAGCGGCGAGATCGTGCTGCGCGGCGCGCCCTTGGGCAGGCCCGTGGTGCCGCTGGTGAGGATGATGAACCCGCCGGGCGCGTCGGGCAGCGGCAGCGGTTCGGTGGAGTTCGCGGCGATGAGACCGTCCGCGGTGACGGCGTTCTCGGGCAGCTCGACGCCCTCGTCGACCCACGTCAGCACGCGCGGCAACTCCGGCGGCAGCGCGTCGAGCAGGCCGATGAACTCGCTGTCGTGCAGCACGGCCCTGACCTTCTCGCGCTGGCACACCTCCGCGAACTGCGGTTTGGCGAACCCGGTGTTCATCAGCGCCAGCCGCACCCCGATCTTCCCCGCCGCGACCATCGCCAGCAGCAGCCCCCGATGATCCCGCGCCAGAATCCCGATCACCTGCCCCGGCTCGATCCCCATCCCCCGCAGCCCCCGCCCGAGCGCCGTCGACCGCTCGTCCAGCTCCCGATAACTCATGCTCCCGAGCTCATCGATCAGCGCCGCCCGCCCCGGCCACACCCGCGCCGCATGCCGCACCATCGTCGCCTGCGGCCCCAGCACCTTCACCTCTTTGACGGTCCGCAACGTCTCCGCCGGATTCCCCAGATCAATGAACCGCCGCTGCTGCAACACCGCCAGCCCCCGCACCGTCTCGACCCCCAGCGCCACCCTGCGCCCCAGCCCACCCAGTACAGAAGCCATCTCGACCACCTTCGACACCACCACTTCCTCCGCCCTTCCCCAGGGCCGTGTGGTGTGGACGGTAGCAGGGGAGTGTGACGGGGGATACAGAAATTCGGCCAACTCGGGCGGCCTCAGCTCCAGGGCTGGTGGGGTGCGCCCTTGACTCGGCGTACGCCGTCCCGGTCGTTCAACCAACTCGTGCGCCGCCGCACGAACGACAGGTCCGTCTGCTCGTGCTCCGCCGCGCCGAGGATCCTTGTCCCCTCCTCGTCGGTCAGGCGAGTGAACCACGAGGTGAGATCGTCGACCCCGCTCGCCCAGTCGGTGTACTCGTGGAACCGATACAGCCAATAGGCCGCGCATGAGGTACACCGTTGCAGTGCCGCGAGATCATGGCTCGACTCCGACAGCGTGCGGATCCGAACGAGCCGCGGTTCGCGACAGCAGTCGAGGAAACTCGACGAATTCATAACTCCCCCACCAGATTCTGTCCAGACTTTCGGTCCCGAGAACAACCTACTGCCACTGGCACCGGTATGGGCCACGATCGGGAATGTCCATGGGAGAACGATTGTGGGTCGCGGAAGGCGCCTCCGTAGGCTCAACCCCCGAGAAGATCTGCGCGAAACAGCTCGAGCGAAAGGGGCGGCATGAAGGCGTGGGCGCTGCTGTCTAATCAGGACGACCGCACGTGGGAGAGCAACGAGGGCTACGAGGACGTACTGGGTTCGCAGTACGCCTATGACAGCGGCGTGGCGAACCATCTGAAAGTGTCGGTCGGCCACATCGTCGTGCTCCGGAATTCGACTGTGGTGCATGGTGTCTCGCGGATCGACCGGATCGACTCCGGTCCGGGAACGAAGGTGCGGTACAGCTGCCCGAAGTGCGGCCGAACCGGTTATGTGAAGCGGACGACCAGGACACCGACGTTTCTGTGCCGGCACTCCGATTGTCGACACACGTTCGATGAGCCCCGGCGAGTGGACGTGCCGGTGATCAAATACGTGGCGAGCTACGGCGCGCAATGGGAACCGCTGGACGGTGCGCTGTCGTTCGCTGCCATCGAGCCGGCACTGGATCGTGCGCAGCAGAATGCAATCCGCTCCTGCGATGTCGAGCGACTCGAAAAACTGCTGGCCGGCGTTCGCGCGGTCCTTCCGCCGGCACCCGCCGTGCGGACGACTCCGCCGAAGGGCGGGCACCGTACCGCCATGGTGAAAGTCCGTAACGGCCAGGCGGCGTTTCGCGAGCAGTTGCTCCAGATGTACGGCCTCGTCTGTGCGATTACCGGGCCGTGTCCGGCGCCTGCGCTACAGGCCGCCCACCTTCGCGAGTTCGCCAAACATGAATCCCACGATCCCGCTGATGGACTGCTGTTGCGATCCGATATCCACCAGCTGTTCGACGCTGGGTTGTTGGCAGTCGACCCGACCACGATGAAGGTTGTGATCGCCCCGTCCCTCGCGCGGTATGCGAATTACAAAGCGCTGGAGGGAATTTCGGTCGCCCAGGGTGTCTACGTCCCTGCTCTGGCCGACCATTTCAACGAGGTGACTGCCAGCTGGTAGCGGTGATATCGGGTTGTTCGCTTGCGACAGCATCTGTGCGTACGCGCATCTGCCCATGACAGTTGCGGTTCGACGTGGTGACGGCCATAGCCGGCCGCGGTATCGAACGAGAAACCGGTGCCGGCGCTGAAGCGCGCTTGCACCGGTTACCTTGTCCCACAACCTACTTCAGCTTGTCGCTCCCCAGCCCCAGCACCCGCCGGGCCACGATCAACTGCTGGATCTGCTGCGTCCCCTCGAAGATGTCCAGAATCTTGCGTGCGTTCTGCCTGAGCTGTGGCGTTGCCGCCAAAATGGCTGGTGACCAGCCCATTCGGTACTCAGCGCTTCTCGCTGGTTCCGGGCCGTTTTCGACCTTCGACGGCCTGTAGACGGCCTGGCGCTCGACGGATAGGTCGTCTATCCGCCCCCTGACTTCTCTTCCCCCCATCTTCCTCATACTGGCCGTCCTCTGTGGAGGGCGGGCGTGTCAAGGATGCGGAGCACCGCGTAGCGGACACCGGAGGTGGTCCTTGACTCGTTCGACCGGAGCGAGATAATCGGGCCATGAGGAAGGTGGGGGATTCGTGCGTGCGCTGAGGGAACGGGACCACAGCCGGTTGCCGCGGCTGGGTGGCGGGGATTCGGCGTGCTGACTGCGGGAGGCCAGGCCGGGTACGGCTCTCGGCGTGCCCAGCACTGCTCGGTCGTTGCAAAAGTAGCCAGATAGGGAAAGTCGGTGGTTCTGCCACGTCGCCGAAGCGGTGCCGACGCGCCCAACGGGCCACGGTCGGCCGGAGCGGAGCGGAGGCGGGCCGTGCTGCGCGGTGCCGCGTGGCGGCACCGCTGGGCGGCGCGCCAGCGCCGCCCCTTGATCCTATATAGCTAAATTCGGCAAGGGGCTCACAGCGCAAGGCGGTCGTGTAGCTGAGCCATGCTCGTGACTATCCCGAGGGGACTTGCGGCGATGAATCGTTCGGCCTTCTCCGGACGGTTGGCAAACGCGATGACGGGAACGTTCGCGGCGTGCCCAGCCTGAATGTCGGTGAGCGAATCTCCCACGAAGACAGTCTGATTGGCGGAACAACCCAATGCGTCGAGTGCCTCCAGTAGGAGTGCTGGAGCGGGTTTCAGCCTGGACACGTCGGCCGAGCGGCGAGCGAAAACGCCGGTGATGTGTGTGCGGAGGTCATGTGCGTCGAGATAGGCGTTGATCGCCGGAACTGAGTTATTGCTCACGATCGCAACGCACATCGACGGCCGGTTGGCCGCTGCCCGAATCAGTTCCGCGGCTCCTTCGGTCGGCCTGGCCTGGCGAATCGCACCCAATTCGATTGTGGCGAAATGCCTTTCGACCTCATCGAGCTCTTCGCGGCGATGTTCGGCCGCGTAGCGAAGGACGTCGAACGGATCGATGAAGTTGGATACCTCGGTGGGTACCGGTGGGGCTAGCGTCCGAGCAAGGTTGGCGGCGGCGCTGCTCGCAGGTAGACCGGCAAAGACTCCGCAGACGGGGCCATCGAAGTCCAGCAGGAGGCACTGAGGGGTCGGAACGTTCATCGGTAGTCCCGAGCTACGGAGGTCCAAATGCTTTCGAACCACATTTGCGACTGCTTGACGAACTGGCTGCTGCTGGATTCCAGATCGGCGTCGGTCGCGTGCTGAAACAGCGTGGCGTCCTTGCCCATAAGGTCCCATATCGCAGTCGTTTCGCTGTCGAGTTCCAGCTTGTGTTCGCGGACCGGGTAGTAGCCGAAGAATGCCTGTTCGCCGTTGAGGACGTAGAGCTTGAACAACGGAACTGCAGGGAAGACACGAACCTGAGCGTTGGCGGTGGCTACCAGGCCCAGTTCGCTGAGTTCGTGCACGGCATCCACAATCGCGAGGGCATGGCGTTCCATGATCCGCGTGGCCCGTCGGCGGAATGCAGGGCTGTCGCTGAGGTCGTCGGTTCGAGCTGGCAGCGACCATGGGATCGATGCGTCTGGCACGAGCAAGCGGATGGTGAGCGCGTCGGGCCGCAACCGACCTTCCCGGATGCGGTCGAGAGGTTCGGCGATAGCACCATGGAGCGTCTCGCCGGAGAATCCGGCGAAGTCGATCGTCACGGCTGCTGCCTCAAATGCCCGTTCGATATGGGGCCGAAGGCCAACAGGCCGTTCGGTCCTCTCCCGGACGTAAACGCCACTGCCCTTGCGGGAAATGACCAATCCCTCGTCGCGGAGAATTCGAATCGCCTGTTCCGCAGTCGCTTTCGCGACGCCGTACCGCTCCACGAGCTGTGGCCCTGAGGGTAGCTTCTCGCCCGGCGCAATCTTGCGCGTCAAGATCGCGGCCCGCAATTGGTTTGCGATTTGCTGGGAGGCGGGGCGGGGGTCGTCGGGATCGATCGCATCCATGGAGTAAGAGTATCCAATCTGCCTAGGTTGCCCAGGAAGGCATTGATTTACCTAGGGAGGTAGAGTACCTTCAAAGATACCTAGGGAGGCTAGGTAGACGGGCTGATCGGATATCCGGAGGTCATCGTGAAGGCACTGAAGATCGCGCCCCAGGTGGCGCTTCGCCCGGAGCGGCTGAATTCCGCTGGTTATTGCATCTACTGCGGGGATCGGTGGTGCGAGTCGGCGCGGTGCGTGTCGGCGTTCGCTCGGTCGCGGTGGACGGAGTGCGACGAGTGCCACGGCACCCAGCGCATTGAGGACCAGGTGGCGTTGTGCGGCTGGTGCATCGGCGGTCTGACCGAGGTCGAGCCCGCGGCTGCGGTGGTCCCGCTCGCCGTGGTTCCGGGCGTGGCGGCACTGTCGGCGCGTGAGGTGTCCGAGCAGGAGGCGGCGCGGCTGGCTCGGTTGCTGGGTCCGGAGGCTTCGGCGGAGCTGCGGGAGGCGGCGGGTTTGGTGGCTTGTCCTCCGTCGGATGGCGCGGGGCGGGTGACGGTGTCCGATCCGGATTATCGTCCGGCTGCCGGTTTGGCGCATGTTCCGGGTTGGGGGCTGTGATGGCGAAGCTGGACGAGTTGGAGGCGAAGCTTCTGCTGTTGGGGATGGACGCGCTGCCGGTGCGGGAGCGGCCGTTGCTGATGTGGTTGGTGCGGGTCGGCGCGGATGTCGGGGCGGACTTCCTGGAGTTCACCCGGGCGCAGGGGATCGACTTCCAGGAGATGGCGAGCCGGTGGAACCGGATGGGGTTGCTGGCGACGGGCTACGACTGGGAGCGGGATTGCTCGTTGTGGATGCCCTCGGATCGGGCGGTGGATCTGGTGTATCTGTCCGAGACGGAGTGGGTGATGGCGACCATAGCGAACCCGGTCGATCTGGACGCGAGGGACCAGGGGGTGGCCGCGTGACGGAAACGGTTGTCACGGAACCGGTTTCGGATGTCACGAAACCCGAGGACGCGCGGCGGGTGACGGCGGCGGATCGGCGTTCGCGCCTGAATTTGGTGGAGTTGGCGCAGGCGACGGCGGATCGGTTCGAGGTGTGTAAGCGGCCGTTGGTGATGGCGGCGACGAACCCGGATGGTTCGGTGGATTACGTTGGCGCGCCGTGCAAGTCGACGTTGGAGTGCGTGTGTCCGGCGTGTGCGAAAAGGGCGTTGCGGTTGCGGATTCAGCAGTGCCGGGAGGGCTGGCATATCGAGGAGGAACCGGTGACGGAGAAGAACGAACCCACCCAGGCGCAAACCGACCTCATCCGGGCGCGGGCGGTGCTGGTGGACGAGTACGGCAAGGCCAAGACCGAGGGCGACACGGACGCCATGGGCGAGATCGCCGAACTCGTGGACGAGTTGGATCACGAGTTGCGGGAGTCGGGTATCCGCGGGAAGTTCCCGCCGCTGGAGCCTCGGGAGCGCACGGCGCGGAAACGCTCGACTCGTCGGCGCCAGGCGGTCCCGGACCTGCCGCGTAAGCGGGTGGACAAGTCCACGGTCGGGCGCGTCTATGCGGGCAAGTACCGGCCCTCGATGTTCCTGACCCTCACCTTGCCCTCCTACGGTCGTGTCGGCCCGGAGGGGGCACCGGTGGACCCGGCCAGCTACGACTACCGGCAGGCGGCGCGCGACATCATCCATTTCGCGGCCTTGTTCGACCGGTTCGTGCAGAACTATCGGCGCGCCTCGGGGCGGGATATCCAGTACTTCGCCACGGTGGAACCCCAACGGCGCGGTGCCCCGCACATCCATATGGGTATCCGTGGCACGGATGCGCGGCAGTTGATTCGCGAGATCGCGGCGGCGACGTATCACCAGGTGTGGTGGCCGCACTTCGACCGCGAGGTGTACGAGCGTGGCCGGTTGCCGTTCTGGGACTACAAGGCCGGTCGTTTCGTGGACCCGGACCGCACCGACCCCGAGACGGGGGAGCGGGTGCCGGTGCCGACGTGGGATGAGGCTCTGGACGCCATGGACGCCGTGGATGAGTTGGAGCCTGCGCATGTGGTGCGGTTCGGTGCGCAGATCGACGTGAAGGGCATCCTGGGCGGCACGGAGGAGGCGGGCCGTCATATCGGCTACCTGACCAAGTACCTCACGAAGTCGATCGGGGACGTGATCGAACCTCAATCCCATGGTGCGGCAGCGCATTACGACCGGTTGCACGCGGAGTTGCAGCGCACGCCGTGTTCGCCGTCGTGCGGGTTGTGGTTCCGCTACGGCATCGTCCCCAAGGGCGCGGGCGCGAAGACGGTGCCGGGGGTGTGCAAGGGCAAGGCGCACCGCCGGGACACCCTCGGCCTGCGGGGGCGGCGGGTGCTGGTGTCGCGCAAGTGGACCGGCAAGGATCTCGCCGACCACAAGGCCGACCGGATCGACTTCGTTCGGCAACGCCTCGCCGAAGCGGGTATCTCGGCACCGGAACTGGAGCGGGTGACCATCTCCCCGGCGTCGCCGGGTGACCCGAACGTCCCTCCGCGTGAGCATCTGATCTTGGCGATGGTGAACGACAAGCTGTCCAAGCGGGCGCAGTACAACAGGGCGCAGATCGCGTTGGGGGAGAGATCATCTTTGGTTCCACGTGAAACCGGAACCGTTGGGCCGCAACAGGATTCGTCGGACACGGATGTCGCGTAGGGGGTGAGATGGCCGTGATGGAGTTGCCCGAGAACCGGCTATGGACGGTGGAGGAGGTGGCCTATTTCCTCGATCTGCCGGTGAAGACGCTGTACCAGTGGAAGTGGCGGGGTGAGGGGCCGCCGGTGCGGAAGATGGGGCGGCATCTGCGGTATGACCCGGTGAAGGTCCGTGCCTGGGTGGATCGGGATGAGGCCGCGTAGTGGCTCACGTCGAGGATCGCTGGTATCGCGCCAAGCGGGATGAGGCGACGGGGGAGGTCGTGTTGAACGGCCGCGGTAAGCCGGTGATGGAGCCAACGGAGTTGTGCGGCAAGGGCCTTCGGTATCGGGTGCGTTATATCGCGCCGAATGGCCGTGAGCGGTCGAAGTCGTTTCCGGATCGGCAGAAGAAGCGGGCCGACGATTTCCTGATCGAGGTTGAGTCGGACAAGCGGGAGGGCAAGTACATCGACCCGAAGGGGGCGCGGAAGAAGTTCCGTGACCAGGCGGAGAGCTGGGTGAAGGCGCAGTCACCGGACCCGGCGACTCGTCTGGCGCTGCGCAGTCGGTTGGACAGCCAGGTGTATCCGGAGTTCGGCGAGATGTGGCTGGGTGGAATCGGACCTGAGCAGGTCAGGGATTGGGTGGAAAAGCTGGACGTCCGCAAATACTCGGACAACTACAAGGCGGTCTTGTTCGCGCTCGTGTCCGGGGTCCTTCAATCGGCAGTTGACGACAAGCTGATTCGCGAGAACCCGTGCGCATCGAAGTCGGTGCGGCGGCCGTTGCGGCGAAGCCCGAAGGTCGTGATTTGGAAACAGGACCGGTTGCCCGCGGTTCGTGGCGGGATGCAGCCGCGTCATGAGATTGCGGCGGCGGTGGGTGCGGGCGTGGGGATGCGTCAAGGGGAGATCCTCGGTTTTTCGCCGGAACTGGACATTGATCGGGACGGCATGGTGGTCCATGTTCAGCGCCAAGTGAAGTTGGTGGCGGGCACGTTGATGTTCGCTCTGCCCAAGCGCGGGAAGGACCGTTATGCCCCGGTCGCGCCTCCGTTGCTGCGCGAGATCGACGCGTATCAGGACGTGTTTCCGGCGGTGGAGGTGACGTTGCCGTGGGGGAGGCCGGATGGGGAGCTGGTGACGGTGCCGCTGTTGATCACGCGTCCGAGCGGTGAGGCGTATAGCGGCGACTTGTTCACGAAGGTGGCGTGGCAACCGGCGTTCGGCAATGCCGGGTTGGAGTACCGGCCGCGAGTGGACGGGATGCACGCGTTGCGGCACCTGTATGCCTCGGTGCTGTTGGCGCGTGGGGTCTCGGTGAAGGAGTTGGCCGACTACCTGGGTCACGCCGATCCGGGGTTCACGTTGAAGGTGTACGCGCATCTGCTGGACGACAGTCATGAGCGGGCGCGCAAGGCGGTTGAGGCGGCCTGGAAGGTGTGGGGTTTCGACGGTGACGGCCTGGCGGCGGCCTGAGGGCGCGGCTCATGATCGTGGACGGGCGTCCTTGGACGAGAAAACCGGTGCGGGTCCTGAGGTGGATCGGCACCGGTTTTCCCTTGTCCCACAACCTACTTCAGCTTGTCGCTCCCCAGCCCCAGCACCCGCCGGGCGACGATCAGCTGCTGGATCTGCTGCGTCCCCTCGAAGATGTCCAGAATCTTCGAGTCCCGGCTCCACTTCTCCAGCAGCGAGCGCTGCGAATAGCCGATGGTGCCCGCCAGTTCCACGGCCTTGAGGGTGACGTCGGTGCCCATGCGGCCGGCCTTGGCCTTGGACATGGAGGCTTGCAGGGAGTTGGGCTTCTTGTTGTCGGCCATCCAGGCGGCGCGCAGGGCCAGGAGGTAGGCGGCCTCCCAATCGGCTTCCATGCGAAGGAATTCCGCGGCGGCGGCGTGTTGGTCGTTGGCGGGCTTGTCGTAGTCGATCTCGACGCCCGCGTCGGACAGGACCTTGCGGAGTTCCTCGAGGGCGGCGCGGCCGACGCCGATGGCCATGCCCGCGACGAGGGGGCGGGTGTTGTCGAAGGTCTGCATGACCCCCGCGAAACCCTTCTCCACGTTGACTTCCGGGCTGCCGAGGATGTTGTCCTTCGGGATGCGGCAGTCCTCGAGGCGCAGCTCGGCGGTGTCGGACGCCTTGATGCCGAGCTTGTGCTCGAGGCGGGCGACGGTGAGGCCGGGGGCGTCACGCGGCACGACGAAGGACTTGATGGCGGCGCGGCCCGCGGACTTGTCGACCGTCGCCCACACCACGATGTGGGTGGCGCGCGACCCGGCGGTCACGAAGATCTTGGTGCCGTTCAGGACCCACTCGTCGCCGTCGAGCACCGCGGTGGTGCTCACGGCCGCGGAGTCGGAGCCGAACGACGGTTCGGTGATGGCCATCGCGGCCCACACCTTGCCGAACCGCGACAGCTGCTCGTCGGTGGCGACCGCGGCGATGGCCGCGTTGCCCAAACCCTGATAGGGGATCGACAGCATCAGGCCGACGTCGCCCCACGAGGTCTCGAGGGCGTTCATGAGCGCGGACATGTTGCCGCCGTTGGTGTTTCCGAGCAGCTCGGTGGCGTGCCCGTTAGCCGCCTCCGCACCGGCCTCGGCCTTGCGGCCGCCGGTGGCGCCGCTGATGTCCTGGGTGCCCGAGTCGGCCAGACCCTCGACCATGGCGGCCATGGTGTCCAGCTCGACCGGGTACTCGTGCTCGGCGAGGTCGTACTTGCGCGAGATCGGGCGGAAGATCTCCTGCGCGACCTGATGGGCCTGATTGGCGCTGGCCCGCAGCTTCTTGGGGAGTTCGAGGTTGATCATGGCAAATCTCTCCGTAGTGAAGTGGGGTCAGACCAGGACGACGCCCTCGGCCACGCCGACGGCCCGCAGATCGCGGTACCAGCGCTCGACCGGGTGCTCCTTGGTGTAGCCGTGGCCGCCGAGCAGCTGCACGCCGTCGAGGCCGATCTGCATGCCCTTGTCGGCGGCGAACTTCTTGGCCAGCGCGGCCTCGCGGGCGAACGACAGCCCCTGCTCGGCGCGCGAGGCGCCGCGCAGCGTGATCAGCCGCAGGCCGTCCAGTTCGATCGCGATATTGGCGACCATGAACGCCACCGCCTGCCGATGCGCGATCGGCTCGCCGAACGCCTCGCGTTCCTTCACATAGGGGGTCACGTAGTCGAGCACGGCCTGCCCGGTGCCCACGGCCAGCGAGGCCCAGCCCAGCCGGGCCAGCCGCACCGCGTCGGCGTAGTCCTCGGCGCGCTGGTCGGCGTCGGCGTCGCCCAGGATCGCCTCGGTGGGGACCGCGACATTGTCCAAGATCAATCGGCCCAGACCCGCCGCGCGCAGACCCATGCTCGGATCCGCCTCGATCACCACACCCGGGGTGTCGGATTCGACCACGAAAAGCGCTGGGCGGCCGTCGAGTTCGGCGCCGACGATGAACAGTTCGGCGTCGCCCGCGGCGGGTACCAGGGACTTCACGCCGTTGAGGCGGTAGCCGCTGGGGGAGCGAGTCGCCTTGGTCTGCAACGCGAACGGATCGAACAGCGCGCGCGGCTCGGCGAGCACCACCGAGGACTGCGGCACGTTCTCGCCGGTGTAGGCGCTCAGGTAGGTCTTCTGCTGGGCGTCGCTGCCCCACTGCGACAGCGCGACGGCCACGCCGGAGGGGGCCAGGATCGGCAGGGCCAGACCCATGTCGCCGTGCGCGAGGGCCTCGGCGACCAGCGAATTGGTGACCGCGCCGCGCTCGGTGGCGGCGCCCTCGAGCTCCTCGGGAACGTTGATGAGCGTGATGCCCAGTTCGGCGGCGCGCTCGAGCAGATCGCGCGGTGCCTTGGCCGCGGCGTCGGCCTCGTAGGCGGCCGGGCGCAGGATCTCCTCGGCGAACTCGCGCACCGTCTCGGTGATCATCTGCTGCTCGTCGTTCGGCGTCAGGTCGAAGTAGTCCTTGCCGCGAGACTCGTTGGCGGGCAAGCGCTTCGGCTTACCGCCACCGGCGACCTTGCCGAACGCGCGGGTGGCCGCGCCCAGCGTCCGGAAGCCGGTCTTGGTGCCCTCGTAGGTGATTCGGTCGATGGGCTTGCGCAGCTTGTACTTCTCGGCGAGCTCCGACCCCGTGATGGTCGTCATGACCCGCATGGCCGCGCCCATCCAGTCGCGCTTCTGGGGGTTGAGGCCCACGGCCGAATCCGGACGTCGCTTCTCCGCGGTGTCTCGAGTGCTCATAATCACCAGTCTTCTCGGGTGGTGGGTGATCGGTCCCAGCATCTTACTGTCGAGTAAGGCTATCTTACTCCAGAGTAAGAACGCCGTCGAGCGGCAGCATACACACGGCGATCGGCGGGCGACCAAATCGTGTTACGACGTGCGCTGTTCCAGGTATAGCCGGGGAGCGACGCTCCTAACAGCCCGTCATGGGGCGAGCGCTTCGGTTGGGGGGTACAGCCCCCCAACCGCCGGGCGCGAGCCCGCCCTCGCCGATACCGTGAGCGGGTGTCCGCGGGCGTGGGCACGCTCGCCGCCGATCCGATGCGGCGTCGGGAGTACGGACGCCGTGCGCATGGATCACGGCTCGCATCGGGAGGACGGACGACGGCTCGCGACGGGAGCCGTGGACCATGCTCGCGTCGGGAGCACGGCTCGTGGCGGGGCCGTGGACCATGCTCGCGTCGGGAGGGCGGATCGCGGCTCGCGGTGGGTGCGTGGACCACGGTTCGTGTCGGGCGGACCACGGCTCGTTGCGGGATCGTGGATCACGGTTCGCGTACGGCGCGGACGAGGGCTCGTGGCGGGAGTGCGATGTGTATTGGGTAGCGGCGCTGTACGTGCTGATCGAGCTGGCCTTCGCGGGCCGGTACGGCTATCACCGCGACGAGCTGTACTTTCTGGCCGCCGGGCGGCATCTCGACTGGGGATACGCGGATCAACCGCCATTGGTGCCGGTGATCGCGCGGGCGATGGCGGCGATCGATCCGAATTCGCTGGTGCTGCTGAGGTTTCCGGCGATCCTCGCGGTGGCCGGGGTGATCGTGTGCACGGGGTGGATGGCCCGCGAGTTCGGTGGGGGTCGTGGGGCGCGGGCGCTCGCGGCGGGGGTGATGGGGACGTCGATGATCCTGGTGGGCGCCGGGCATCTGATGGGGACGACCGCCTTCGACCTGTTGGCGACGGCGGGGATCGTGGTCGCGCTGCTGCGGGTGCTGCGCGTGGACGGGGATCCGCGGTGGTGGCTCGTGGTGGGCGCGTTGGTCGGGGTCGGGTTGATGAACAAGGCGCTGCTGGTGTTCCCGGTGGTGGGACTGGCGGCGGCGTTCGTCGTTTGCGGACCGCAAAAGATGTTCGCCACCAAGTACTTCGCGCTGGCCGTCGGGATCGGGCTCGTGCTCTGGGCGCCGTATCTCTGGTGGCAGGCGCGGCACGGGTGGCCGCAGTGGGCGTTGAGCCGGGCCATCGCGGGCGGGTCCTCGGGGACCTCGAATTCGCCGCTCGAGTTCGTGCTGGTGCAGTTGGTGCTGGCGGGGTTGTTCGCGGTGCCGGTGTGGGGGTACGGATGGTGGCGGTTGTGGCGGGAGCCGCGGTATCGCGGGTTCGCCGTCGCTTATGTACTGCTGTTCGTCGTCTTCCTGGTGACCGGTGGGAAGGGCTACTACCTCGCCGGAATGTATCCGGTACTGGTGGCGGCCGGGGCGGTGCCGTTCGCGGCGTGGCTGGGCGCGCATCGGAGGGCGTGGGTCGCGGTGGTTCCCGCGGGGTTGGTGAACGCGGCGATGGCCGTGGTGTTGTTCTTGCCGGTGTTTCCCGTTGCGGCGCTGGCGCATTCACCGATCGTCGCGGTGAACTACGACATGGGGGAGACCGTCGGTTGGCCGGATCTCGTGGCGCAGGTGGCCGCGGCGCGCGCCCGGTACGCGCCGTCGGCGGGCCTGCTGACCGCCAACTACGGTGAGGCGGGCGCCATCGAAAGGTTCGGCGGCGCATACGGTTTGCCGACTCCGCACAGCGGCCACAACTCCTACTGGTGGTGGGGTCCGCCGCCGGGCGCCGAGCCCGTTCTCACCGTCGGAATCCCCGCCGAGCGGCTCACGGCCCTGTGTGCGGATCTGCGCCCGGCGGGCCGCCTGGACAACGGACTGGATCTCGACAACGACGAACAGCACGCGCCGTTGTCCGTGTGCACCCCGCGCGTACCGTGGGCGACCGCGTGGCCGCGAATGAAGGGCCTGGGCTGAATCAGGACCGCAGGCGGGTCAGAACCTGGTCGTGCACAAGGCTGTTGGTGGCGACGGCACTGCCGCCGTGCGGTCCGGGGGCGCCGTCGAGCGCGGTGAAACGCCCGCCCGCCTCGCGGATCAGGATGTCGAGGGGGGCCAGATCCCACAGCGAGACCTCCGGCTCGGTCGCGATGTCCACCGCGCCCTCGGCGAGCAGGCAGTAGCCGAAGAAGTCGCCGTAGCCGCGGGTCCGCCACACCTCGTCGGTGAGGCCGATGAGCTGATCCCGCAGCCCGAGATCCCGCCAGCCGGACAGACTGGAGATCGCCAGGCTCGCCGCGCTCAACTCCCGCACCGCCGACACCGAAATCCGCCGCGCCCCTTGGCCTTCGAACCGGCTCCACGCCCCCTCGCCCGACGCCGCCCACCACCGCCGCGCCAGGGCCGGGGCACTCACCACGCCGACCACCGGAATCCCGTCCTCCAGCAACGCGATCAGCGTCGCCCACACCGGCACCCCGCGCACGAAGTTCTTCGTCCCATCGATCGGATCGATGACCCACTGCCGCCCCCGGAACTCGGCGTCCCCCCCGAACTCCTCACCCAGCACGGCGTCCCCCGCCCGCTCCCGCCCCAGGCTCGCCCGCACCGCCTCCTCCACCGCCAGATCCGCGTCCGACACCGGCGTCAGATCCGGCTTGCTGTCCACCTTCAGATCCAGCGCCCCGAACCGCCCCCGCGTGATCCCATCCGCCTCATCGGCCAACCGCAGCGCCAATTCCAGATCCGAGGTGTATCGCGTCACGGGGCAACCTTATTGCCCTTCGCTGCGCTCAGGGACAGGGGGAGCCAGCCGGCTCAGGGACAGGGGGAGCCAGCCGCTCGAGGGAGTAGACCTCCGAGCGTGCTGGATTCGTGCGTGAGCCCAGCGAGGCCGAGGCCGCACACCACCGGGGTCAGCGAGACCGAGGTCGCATATGAGGCGGGGACCAGCAATCGCCGAGGGCGCGTACGAGGCGGGGCATGCAAGGCAGGGGCGTGGGCGCGGCGGGCGTGCAGGCCGTGTTTGTGGGCGAGACAGGGGTGGCAGGGGGAGGGCGTCTGTCAGTCGGGCATTGGTTCGAGGGCGTCGGGTGGGGCGGTGGGGTTGATTCGAGGGCGCGGATTACGCGACGGTCTGACGGGCGGTGGACAAGGCTCGGGCCCACCATTCGAGTTGGTCGAGCATGGTGGTGGCGGCGTCCTCGGGGCCCGCGGGGGCGTGCAGGTTGCCTTCGGGGTCGAAGAGTTCGTAGTAGCGGGGGAAGGAGACGTAGTCGCGGAGGGTGTGGGCGTTGAGTTCGTTGAAGATCTCACGCAGGTGGGAGATGGCGTAGAGGCCGCCGGTGAGGCCGCCGTAGCCGACGAAGGCGATGGGCTTGCGGTCCCATTGGGTGTAGTGCCAGTCGATGGCGGTCTTGAGGGAGGCGGGGTAGCTGCGGTTGATGTCGGGGGTGACCACGACGACGGCGTCGGCGACGGTGAGGCCCTCGGTGAGGGCGGCCATATCGGCGGGGCGGACGGGGTCGGGGTCCACCTTGGGGGAGGTGGCGGGCAGGGCCAGGGGCAGCGTCGCCTCCGCGAGGTCGATGACGGTCACCTCGAATCCGGCGTGGCGGCGCGCCCGCTCGGCGAACCAGCGGGCGACCACGGGACCGAAGCGGCCCTCCCGGACGCTGGCCACGATGATCGCGAGACGCAATGGGCTGCTGGACATTTCGCATTCTCCTCGGTCGAAGGGGTCGATCGTTCGCGATCGACTCTGCCGCCGGGCGCACCCGGCAGGGAGCCCGCGCCGAGAGTGGTAGTGGCAGGGCCACTCTCCGAGTCCCCGGCTCCGCTACCGTCGAGACGTGAGCGACAACGATCTGGGCGTCTTCCTGCGCAATGTGCGCGAACAGGTCACCCCCGCGCGGGTCGGCCTGCCGACGGGACCGCGCCGCCGCACCCCGGGCCTGCGCCGATCCGAACTCGCGACCCTGGCGGGGGTCAGCGTCGAATACCTCACCCGCCTCGAACAGGGCCGTGACCGCCGCCCCTCCGCGGCCGTGCTCGGCGCGCTCGCCGAGGCCCTGGCCATGACCCCGGCCCAGCGCGTGCACCTGCACCGCCTGGCCAAGGGCGCGGAACCCGGCTTCAACTGCACCGGCGCCGCCGCACCCAATCGCGTTGTGCGCCCGCCGATTCGGGCCCTGCTCGACCAGCTCGAACCCGCCCCGGCCGCGGTCCGCAACCGGCTCGGCGAGGTGCTGGCCTGCACCGACGGCTATCGCCGCCTATTCGGCCCGACCGGTCAGCTCGACGGCGGCCTGCCCGCCAACTTCCCGCGCTACCTGTTCACCGATCCGCGCGCCCGCGAGGTCTATCCGGACTGGGAGCATCTGGCCGACAAGACCGTAGCCACCCTGCGGCAGGGCCCGTACCGATCCATTCCCGAGGTGGTGGCGCTCATCGAGGAGCTCACCCTCACCGCGGGCAGGGCGTTCGCCGACCGCATGCGGACCGTCGACGGCGTGCCCGACACCCACGGCATCACCCGCATGAACCACCCCGAGGCGGGCGCGCTGCGCCTGTCCTCCGAACGCCTCGATCTCTCGGCCGACGACGACCAATACCTCCTGGTCGACCTGCCCGCCGACGACGCCACCGCCGCCGCGCTCGACACCCTGGTCGGCCGTCGTCCCGGCGGTCTGCGCGCGGTCTCGGGCTGAGCCCCGGCGCGGGCTCGCCGTATTTCACCGCAGCCCAGGCCGACCGGTAGATTGGAGCATCGTGCATCCTGACGTCGCCGCCGATCTCGCCCAACTCGACACCACCCTGAAGACCGTCGAGGCGGTCCTCGATGTCGACGAGCTGCGCCGCCGGATCGACGAACTGGAGCAGCAGGCCGCCGACCCCGATCTGTGGAACGACCAGGAGCACGCGCAGCGGGTCACCAGCGAGTTGTCGCACGCCCAGGGCGAGATGCGCCGCGTCACCGATCTGCGCCAGCGCCTCGACGATATGCCGGTGCTCTACGAACTCGCCGAGGGCGAGGAGGGCGAGGCCCGTGCCGCGGCCCTCGCGGAGGCCGACGCCGAACGCGCGTCCCTGCGCGCCGACATCGAGGCGATGGAGGTCCGCACCCTGCTGTCGGGCGAGTACGACAAGCGCGAGGCGCTGGTCAACATCCGCTCCGGCGCGGGCGGCGTGGACGCCGCCGACTGGGCCCAGATGCTGATGCGCATGTACATCCGCTGGGCCGAGCGGCACAAGTACCCCGTCGAGCTCTACGACACCTCCTACGCCGAGGAGGCGGGCATCAAGAGCGCCACCTTCGCGGTCAAGGTGCCCTACGCCTACGGCACCCTCTCGGTCGAGATGGGCACCCACCGCCTGGTCCGGATCAGCCCCTTCGACAACCAGGGCCGCCGCCAGACCTCCTTCGCCGAGGTCGAGGTGCTGCCCGTCGTCGAGCAGACCGACCACATCGACATCCCCGAATCGGAGATCCGCGTCGACGTGTACCGCTCCTCGGGCCCCGGCGGCCAGAGCGTCAACACCACCGACTCCGCGGTCCGGATCACCCACATCCCCACGGGCATCGTCGTGACCTGCCAGAACGAGAAGTCCCAGCTGCAGAACAAGGTCTCGGCCATGCGCGTGCTGCAGGCCAAACTGCTCGAGCGCAAGCGGCAGGAGGAGCGCGCCGAGATGGACGCCCTCAAGACCAACGAGGGCGCGTCCTGGGGCAACCAGATGCGCTCCTACGTGCTGCACCCGTACCAGATGGTCAAGGATCTGCGGACCAACTACGAGGTCAACAACCCCACCGCGGTACTCGACGGCGATATCGACGGGTTCATCGAAGAAGGAATCCGGTGGCGTATGCGACAGGGCGACGACCAGTAATTCCGGATCGACATCACGAATATCGGGTACGGCTACCGTATGGAAGATCACGGCACTATCACGGCGTGTGGGCGAGCGGGTCTCCGTAGTAGCCTGTCAAGCGTGCTTTTCGGCGAGGGAAAGGTCTCGGTGCGGGGATGATCGCGGATCTCGCTGCCGCCGGAGACGACGGCGGAGTAGTCACCTGGTTGCGCGGCAACGGCCTCGAGGTCGTGCTGCTGGTCGTCGGCGCGATGCTGTTCAGCCGCTTCGCGACCTACGTGCGCGACCGGATCACCCGCAAGATCGACGCGGGCTTCCAGAGCAGCGATTCGCTGGTCCGCTCCGAGGCGGCCAAGCATCGGCACGCGCTCGCGCAGGTGATCACCTGGGTGCTGCTGTCGATCGTGTACTTCCTGGTGGGTCTGGAAGTGTTGCGGCGCTTCGGTTTCACCGTCAGCGGGCTGGTCGCCCCGGCCGCGGTGCTCGGCGCCGCGCTCGGCTTCGGCGCGCAACGTGTGGTGCAGGATCTGCTCGCCGGATTCTTCCTGATCACCGAGCGGCAGTACGGATTCGGTGATGTGGTTCGCATCGCCGTGACCGGACAGCCCGACCCCGCCGAAGGTACGGTGGAGGACGTCACGTTGCGGATCACCACCCTCCGCAACGCCGACGGTGAGGTGATCACGGTGCCGAACGGCCAGATCGTGAAAGTCACCAATCTGTCGAAGGATTGGGCTCGTGCCGCGATCGACGTCCCGGTACCGGCGACCGCCGACATCACCAAGGTCAACGAGATCCTGCACGACGTGGGCGCCAAGGCGTTCGAGGATCGCAGGCTCAAATCCCTGCTGCTCGACGAGCCCACGGTCATGGGTCTCGAGGACCTCACGGTCGATCAGATGAACATCCGCATGGTTGCCCGCACATTGCCGGGCAAACAATTCGAAGTTGGGCGTGAGCTGCGGGTTCGGGTGGCCGCCGCGCTGCGCCGGGAGGGAATGAGTGAAAACGCGTAGGTCGACGGCGATCCTCGTTGCCGTCTGGGTCGTCACATTTGTGCTGTATCTGTTCGTCAAGCCCACCGCGTCGACGCACTCCGGCTTTCCGCCGATCACGAATTCGATTACGCAATCGGTGATCTCGCCGACGCCGGGCCGATAACCGTCGGGTCACGGGGAGTCGCCGGAAAAGCTGGCTACACTGGCTCCCCGTGATCACCCTGCGGAACGTCACCAAGTCGTACAAGACCTCGACGCGACCCGCGCTGGACAGTGTTTCCGTCGAGATCGGCAAGGGCGAGTTCGTCTTCATCATCGGACCGTCCGGTTCGGGCAAGTCGACGTTCATGCGGCTGTTGCTGAAGGAGGAAGCGCCCACGTCCGGCGAGGTCCACGTCGCCGACTTCCGGGTCGATCGACTACCGGGCCGCCGGGTGCCCAAGCTGCGGCAGCGCATCGGCTGCGTGTTCCAGGACTTCCGGCTGTTGCAGCAGAAGACGGTCGAGCAGAACGTGGCGTTCGCGCTCGAGGTGATCGGCAAGAACCGCAAGTTCATCAACCGCGCGGTGCCCG
This sequence comes from Nocardia sp. NPDC004068, assembly GCF_042874315.1. Lineage (NCBI taxonomy): Bacteria > Bacillati > Actinomycetota > Actinomycetes > Mycobacteriales > Nocardiaceae > Nocardia > Nocardia sp. NPDC004068. Next base: position 110,058 of record NZ_JBIAMW010000015.1, on the reverse strand, counting down.
AGGCGCTGGATCTGGTCGGCCTGTCCGGTAAGGCGGACAGGTTGCCGAGCGAATTGTCCGGCGGTGAGCAGCAGCGCGTCGCGCTCGCGCGGGCGTTCGTGAACCGGCCGCTGGTCCTGCTCGCCGACGAGCCCACCGGCAACCTCGACCCGGAGACCAGTCAGGACATCATGACGCTGTTGGAACGGATCAATCGCACGGGCACCACGGTGCTGATGGCCACCCACGACAACCACATCGTGGACGCCATGCGCCGTCGCGTGGTCGAACTCGACCGCGGCCGGCTGGTGCGCGACGAGGCCACCGGCGTGTACGGGGTGGGCCGGTAATGCGGATCAGCTTCCTGTTCGGCGAGGTCTTCAACGGCCTGCGCCGCAACGTCACCATGACCATCGCGATGATCCTCACCACGGCGGTGTCGCTGACCATGCTCGGCGGCGGTCTGCTCGCGGTGCGGATGGCCGACAAGACCGAGCAGTACTTTCTGGATCGGCTCGAGGTGCGGCTGTATCTGACCGAGGACGTCTCGGCGTCGGATCCGGACTGTTCGAAGGATCCGTGCAAGACGCTCATGTCGGATCTGAAGGCCATGCCCGGCGTGGAGACCGTGCAGTTCCTCAATCGCGACGACGCGATCCGCGAGGCCAAGGAGAAGACCTTCAAAGACCAGCCGGAACTCGCCCAGTACGTGAGCGAATCCCCGCTGCCCGCCTCGCTGCGCGTGAAGATGACCGACGCGGCCGACTATCCGCTGATCTTCCAGAAGTTCCAGGCCCGCCCCGGCGTCGGCTTCGTCCGCAACGACAAGGACATCGTGGACCGCCTGGTCAGCCTGTTCGACGGCCTCCGCAACGCCGCCTTCGGCCTGGCCGTCCTCCAGGCCGTGGCCGCCCTGCTCCTGATCGCCAACATGGTCCAGATCGCCGCCTTCACCCGCCGCACCGAGGTCGGCATCATGCGCCTGGTCGGCGCGACCCGCTGGTACACCCAGCTCCCCTTCCTCCTGGAAGCCGTGGTCGCCGCCCTCACCGGCTCCGCCCTGGCCTTCCTCGGCCTCCTCATCGCCCGCCCACTGGTCATCGACCGCGCCCTCGGAGACCTGTTCGCCTCCAAGGTCTTCCCCCGCATCACCGGCGACGACATCGCCATCGTCACCCTGACCATCGTCCCGGTCGGCATAGCCTTCGCCGCTTTGACCGCGTACGGAACGTTGCGCTACTACGTCCGCGAATGACGCGGTGCCCGTTCGCCTTCGGTGGCGGCACTACCCAGGCGCGGCCTCTATGCAAGCGCGGCCCTTCAGGGTGGCGGCAACTCCAGCCGCACCCCTTATTCGGATCCGCACCCCTTGTAGAGCCCTGAAGGGGGTGCGGATGTGGATAAAGGGTGCGGGTGTGGATGAGGGCTTTCGCCGGGGCGGGAGATCCGTAGGATGGCCAGGGTGAGTTTCCCCGAGACGCTCGAGACGGCCGCCGATGACTCCGGTGCGGGTGCGAAACCCGATGCGGCACATCAGGTTCTGCGGAAGGTGTTCGGTTACGACACCTTTCGCGGGCTACAGCGCGAGATCGTCGAGCAGGTGGTGTCCGGGGGCGACGCGCTGGTCCTCATGCCGACCGGCGGCGGTAAATCGTTGTGCTATCAGATCCCCGCGCTCGTGCGGCCCGGGGTGGGCGTGGTCGTCTCGCCGTTGATCGCGCTCATGCAGGACCAGGTCGACGCGCTCAACGCGCTGGGCGTGCGCGCGGGCTTCCTGAACTCGACCCAGTTCCCCGACGAACGCCGCACGGTGGAGGCCCAATTCGTCTCCGGCGAGCTGGATCTGCTCTACCTCGCGCCCGAACGGCTGCGCCTGGAATCCACGCTGAACCTGCTCGATCGCGCCAAGGTCTCCGTCTTCGCCATCGACGAGGCGCACTGTGTCTCCCAGTGGGGCCACGACTTCCGGCCCGACTACCTCGGCCTGTCGGTGCTGCACGAGCGCTGGCCCGACGTCCCCCGCATCGCCCTGACCGCGACGGCCACCGAGGCCACCCGCAAGGAGATCGCCGAACGCCTCGATCTCACCGGCGCCAAGCATTTCGTCGCCAGCTTCGACCGCCCCAACATCCAATACCGCATCGAACCCAAGAACCGCCCCGAACAGCAACTACTCGCCTTCATCCAGGCCGAGCACCCCGGCGACGCGGGCATCGTCTACTGCCTGTCGCGCAACTCGGTGGAGAAGACGGCCGAATTCCTCACGCGCAACGGCGTTCCCGCGGTCCCGTACCACGCCGGGCTCGACAATCGCACCCGCGCCACCAACCAGGCCCGATTCCTGCGCGAGGACGGCCTCGTCGTCGTGGCGACCATCGCCTTCGGCATGGGCATCGACAAACCCGACGTGCGCTTCGTCGCCCACCTCGACCTGCCCAAATCGGTCGAGGGCTACTACCAGGAGACCGGCCGCGCCGGCCGCGACGGCCTGCCCTCGACGGCCTGGATGGTCTACGGCCTCGCCGACGTCGTGCAACAACGCAAACTCATCGACAACTCCGACGGCGACGCCGCCCACCGCCGCCAACTCCAACTGCACCTCGACGCCATGCTCGCCCTGTGCGAAACGGTCCAATGCCGCCGCACCCAACTCCTGGCCTACTTCGGCCAGCGCGGCGAATCCTGCGGCAACTGCGACACCTGCCAGACCCCACCCGAATCCTGGGACGGCACGGTCCCCGCGCAGAAGGTGCTCTCCGCGATCCTGCGCCTGAAACGCGAACGCGGCCAGAGCTTCGGCGCGGGTCACCTCATCGACATCCTGCTGGGCAAGTCGAGCCCGAAGGTGTTGCAGCACAACCACAACGAACTCAAGGTCTTCGGCGTCGGCGCGGACCTGCGGGATACCGAGTGGCGCGGCGTCATCCGCCAGCTCCTCGCCCAGGGCCTGCTGGCGGTGCAGGGCGAGTACGGCGTGCTGACTCTCACCGAAACCAGCGAGGAGGTGCTGTTCCGCGGCCGAACGGTCATGCTGCGCCGCGAGCCGGAACGCGCCAAACCCGCGAAGGTCTCGCGCACCAAGACCGCCCGCGCCGCGGTCGAACTCGCCCCCGGCGACGCCGACCTGTTCGAGCGATTGCGCGCCTGGCGCGCCTCGGTGGCCAAGGAACAGGGTGTTCCCGCCTACGTCGTCTTCCACGACGCCACCCTGCGCGAGATCGCCGCCCGCAAACCGCGGACGCTCGCGGAATTGGGCACGATCAGCGGAATCGGTGAGAACAAGCGGGCCAAGTACGGCGAGGGTGTGCTGGAGACCGTCGGTAGCGGCGCGGACTCGCCCTCGGCCTCGCGGATGGCGGCGGGGGACTCTGGCTCGCGCTCGGTATCCGAGACGGGAAACCAAGCCTCGAACTCCCGGTTGGGGCGGAGCGAGATGCCCTCGCCCGCAGAGTCCTCGAATGTGGCCGCGAGTGAGACTCGAATGGTGCAGGACGAGTTGCCAACGCCCGCAGGGCTTTCGGATGCGGACAAGCGTGACGCTCGAACGGGGGAGCGCGATATTTCCACATCCACGGGGTCCTCGGATGCGGCCGGGCGCGGGGCTGCAGGGCGTGTCCGGGCGACTGGGGGCCACGCGGATGACCGTGCGGCTCCGACCACGGGCGACGCATCGGCATCTCGGCGGCAACGTCAGGCCGGAGCCGCGGGGAGTGCGGCCCGAGCCGCGCAGCGCCCGGGTGGCTCCGCATCGAGCGGGGCCGCTGGCACGCGGGCGGCGTCGGGTGGGCGCGGCGCGTCCGCGCGCACCGGGTCGCGATTCGCGGCGGCCGAGGACGTCCCTCCGCCCCCAGACAACTGGGACCACGAGCCGCCCCCGGATTGGGACTTCGAGCCGCCGCCGGACGATATGTACTGATCGCCGCGAAAGCGGTTGCGCGGGAGCGTCTTCCGGCGAATCCGCTCGAAATGGACATCCGACCGGGTCGAAACCTCGAATCGGCCCCGCTGAACTGCGTGTATTCGCGTCTTCTCTGCGGGTACCGTGGTGGTATGGCGCCCGGTGATGACGAGGTGATCCTGGGGGACGGTCTTCCCGTGGACCGTGCCGTCTTCACGGTGTCCATGCCCGCGGCCGAGCCGGTGGTCACCACCGACCCGCCCGCCAAGCGACGGGTGTGGTCACGCAAACTGCTCGGCGGTCCGCGCATCTCGACCATGCTGCTGGCCTCCATCTGGGTCGCCGCCCTGGTGCTCTATCTCCAGGTGCGGCCGGGCGGATAGACGACGGGGGAGAAATGTTCGACACACCGATCGCGCGGTCCGAATCCCATACTCGCGCAACCCACTCCGGATAGCGTGCGGCCATGCACGATCATCATGCCCGCAACGACGATCGTTCGGATCAGTCCTCCGACTCCGGCTCCGGTGGCGACGGCCCCGACCTCGTGCGCGTCCGAGCGCGGCGCGTCGACGGCACCGTGGACGCGGGCTGGCTCCGCCCGCAGCACCAGCAGCCGCATCGCGGCCGCCCACGCGCCTCGACCGTGGCCCTGGTGCTGATCTTTATCGCTGTTCTCCTGGCTTATCTGGAACTTCGGCCGAACGGTTGAGGGCTGTCGGGTCCTTCCGGGAGCCTTCTGATCACCTCCTTGTCCTTGGGCTATTCGAGATCGACCTACCTGGTCCGAACCGGTATCCGCGCGGTACCTTGCCCAGGTGGCACGTTCGCGAGGGCAGCGGAAAATCACTGGCGCCGAAAGCCTTTGAGCCCGTATCTTTTCGACCGTGGCCGTCATCGAGGGGCGCACCGGAATCTCCGGCCCGCGTTCCCCGTGTCGGAAGCGGCCATGCCATTGGTTGGCGCAGACCTCTTGAGTCTGTCGGGGTTCAAATCCCTTCCGACGCGCCCCGTTCCGATCCTCCGCCGGTGTCGCGGCTCTGCGGGCTCTCCGCCTCGTGCGGGGGACGCCCCCGCCGCGGCATCGTGATCGGGACAGGGCGTGTCCGCGCCGAACCTGTTGTGGGGGAAGGAGTTTCACTGTGCACGTTACTGTCATGGATTGGGAGCGCACGCTCCTCTACCGCGACGGCAAGCTCGACAAGGTGCTCGAGCCGGGCCGCCACCGCTTCGATCAGCGCCGCAGCACGCTGGTCAAGGTCGACATGCGACCGCGCCGGTTGCAGGTCGGCGGTCAGGAACTCCTCACCCGCGACGGACTGTCCCTGCGCGCCAGCTTCGTCGCGGCCTGGTCGGTGACCGACCCGGTCGCATTCACCATCGGTGCCCAGTACCCGGAGAACGTGCTGTACTCCGCGGTGCAGGACGTCGCCCGCGACAAGGTCGCCGCCCACACCCTCGACGACCTGATCGCCGACCGCGACCTGCTCTCCGGCGCCGACGAGGTGGCCTCGGCCGTCGCCGAACTGGGCATGGCGGTGACGAGCGTCCGCGCCCGCGACCTCATGCTCCCCGGCGAACTCCGCAAGGCCGCCCTGGAGACGGTGCTCGCCAAGGAGCGCGGCCGCGCCGACCTCGAGCGCGCCCGCGCCGAGGCCGCCGCACTCCGCTCGCTCGCCAACACCGCCCGCCTGCTCGAGGAGAACCCGACCCTGCTCCGGCTGCGCACGCTGCAGGTCGCGTCCACCCCGGGCACCCAGGTGGTGCTCGACCCGCGCGATCGCGCCTGACCCGCTCGGCCCGGCTGTCCCACGACCGCCGGGCCGGGCGACAGCCGCAACTCGCTACAGCCGATCCAGTCGTTGCCCGGTCCGTCGCGATTCGGTGGTCCGTGCGCCAATCGGTTCGGGGCTTGCCGATTGCGAAATAGACTGCTGTGCAACGCCTTCAGGCCAGGACTATTGCTGAAAGTAATGCCCCTGCTCCAGATCCTCCAGCAGCCCCGGATGCGTCGGCTTCCACCCCAGAGTCTCGATGGCGGTCTCGTTCGACGTGGCGGCGTCGAGCGAGAAGAACCCGCCGATCCACCCGAAATGCTCGAACGCCTTGTCCGGCGCGACCGAGACGACCGGAACATCGAGATGACGGCCGATCACTTCGGCGATCGTGCGGGTGGGAATACCCTCGTCCCCGACAATGGGCAGAACCGTTGCCGCGGGCGCTGTTTCGAGAGCGAGACGGAACCCCACCGCCGCGTCGAGCCGATGCACGGCGGGCCAGCGGTTCTCGCCCTCACCGACGTAGCCGGAAACGCCTCTCTCCCGGGCGACTCTGATCAGTTGCGGGACGAAACCGCCGTCGCCGATATCGTGCACCGAGGGCGGCAGCGCGACCACCGACGATCGGACGCCCCGGGCTCCGGCCGCGATCACGGTCCGCGCGCTGGCGACCCGCGGCCCGGCCGGTGACGTGGGCGCGGCCTGGAGGTTCTCGCGCAGCACCAGCACCCCGGAGGCGATGGCCAGCGGACGATCCGATCCGGCGAGCGCCTCGGTGAACGTCTCGACCGCCCGCAGATCGATGGCCGCCGATTTGTCGAAATTGTCGAAGTCGTGGACGAAGGCCAGGTGGATGACGCCGTCGGCCTCGTCGGCGGCCGCGCGCAGCACGTCCAGATCCTCGAGCGAGCCGCGCCGCACCTCGGCTCCGGCGGCCGTCAACGCCTGAGCGGAGGCCTCCGAGCGAGCGAGCCCGACCACCTCGTGACCGGCTCGCAGCAATTCCGGAACGACGGCCGAACCGATGAAACCGCTTGCGCCCGTGACGAATACACGCATGATGAACCCTTTCAGAAGTCGATGTCAGTCGCTGTCGTCAGCGTAGCACCCATGTCAGTCGCTGTCATCAATTAAGATCGAGGCATGAGTCGATGGGAGCCCAACTCTCGTGGCCGGCTCGAACAGGCGGCGTTGGAGCTCTATCGCGAACGCGGGTTCGACCGGACCACGGTGTCCGATATCGCCGTGCGCGCGGGGCTGACCGAACGCACCTTCTTCCGGCACTTCGCGGACAAGCGTGAGGTCCTGTTCGGCGGTCAGGAGCAGCTGCGCGAGGTCCTGGTCGGCACGATCGCCGAGGCCGCGGAGTCCGCCACGCCCCTCGAGATCGTCGCGGCGGCGGTGGTCGCGGTGGCCGAATGGATGCAGGAGGGTCGCGCGCACGCGTTGCGGCGGCGCGAGGTGATCGTCGCCAATCCCAGCCTGCAGGAACGCGAGCTGGCCAAACTCCTCACCCTCGGCTCGGCCACGGCCGACGCGCTGCGCGCCCGCGGGGTGGGCGATCTCGAGGCGATTCTCGCCGCCGAGATCGGCGTGGCGGTCTTCCGCGTCGCCTTCGAACGCTGGCTGGACGATCCGAGCGCCCGGGATTTCGCCGGCCACGTGCGGGAGGCCTTCGACCATCTGCGCGCCGTCGTCGACGCCTGATCCGCTCTCGGCGAACGCGCGGAATATTCGATTGCCCCCGCCACTTATTGTTGGTCGTTATGAAGGAGAAGGGGCGCAAGGTCATCGCCACGAACCGCAGGGCGCGGCACAACTACACGATCCTGGAAACCTACGAGGCCGGGGTCGCGCTGGTCGGTACCGAGGTGAAGAGCCTGCGCGAGGGTAAGGCGTCGCTCGTCGACGCCTTCGCCACCATCGACGACGGCGAGGTGTGGCTGCGCGGACTGCACATCCCGGAGTACGGGCACGGGACCTGGACCAATCACGCCCCGCGACGCACCCGCAAACTGCTGCTGCACCGCCGCGAGATCGACAAGCTCACCGGCAAGACCAAGGAGTCCTCGCAGACGCTGGTACCGCTGTCGATGTACTTCTCCGACGGCAAGGTGAAGGTCGAACTGGCCCTGGCCAAGGGCAAGCAGGACTACGACAAGCGCCAGGACCTGGCCCGCCGCACCGCGGAGCGGGAGGTGACACGCGAGCTCGGTCGCCGGATCAAGGGCATGCGTTGACCGCTGTCCTGCTGGCCCTGCTCGCCGCGGTCGGGTACGGGGTGAGCGATTTCGTGGGCGGGGTGGCCGCGCGCCGGGTCGCCGCCCTGCGCATCGTGATCGTGTCCTATCCGCTGTCGGTGCTGCTCATGCTCGCGATCGCGCCGCTGGTCCCGGCGCGGATGGATGTGGTCACGCTCGCGTGGGGCGCCGCCGCGGGCGTGGCGAGCGGGCTGGCCGTGTGGTGGTTCTACGCGGCCCTCGCGAGCGGTCCGATGTCGGTCGTCTCGCCGTTGACCGCGGTCCTCGTCGCCGGAGTTCCCGTGGTGATCGGCCTGCTGTCCGGCGAACGCGCCGATCTCGCCGCCTACGTCGGCATCGGATGCGCGGTGGTGGCCGTCGCGCTGGTCAGCAAGGAATCGCCCGACGAGGAGCGCGACCTGCGCTTCGACGCCCGGGTCGCTCTGCTGACCCTCGGTTCGGGTCTGGCCTTCGGGCTGGCGTTCGTATTCCTCCACGAGTCGTCCGGACCGGCCGGTCTGTGGCCGCTGGTGTCCTCGCGCGCGACCGCGACGGTCGTCGTCTGGGTCGCGGCGCTGGCCACCGGCGACTTCCGCGCGCCGAGCGGCCGCCCGCTGCGCTTGGCCGCCTACGTGAGCGTGCTCGACGTGATCGCCAATGTGGCGATGCTCTACGCCTTCCACGGTTCGCTGCTGTCGCTGGTCAGCGTGATCGGCTCGCTGTACCCGGCGGCGACCGTCCTGCTCGCGATGGTGTTGCTGGGCGAGCGCGTGGGCCCGCTGCAACGGGTCGGCATGGCCCTCGCCCTGGGCTCGGTCGCCCTGATCGCCACGGCGTGAAAGCCGGTGCGCCGGAACGACAGTGGCCCCTCCCGCCCCCGCCACGCCCGGCGGTCCGGGGGAATGAACGCTCGCGCGAAGCTGTTATGATGGGTAGCCCGGCCACGGCCGGGGTCATCTGAGTCGGTGACACAGACGGGGCTGAACGGTTTCGACTGCGTACGTTGATTCAGGGGAAGCGTGTCGGTGCAGGCAGGAGACCACCGTAAGCGTCGCTGTAACCCAATAAGCGCCGATTCTCATCAGCGCGACTTCGCTCTCGCTGCCTAAGCAGTAGAGCGAGTCTGTCAGCCCGGGTTCGCCCTCGACCCGGCCCCTGGCATCAGCTAGAGGGCTCTACCGTCCGCCTCGGTCGCGGAGTCGGACGGGACAACCAACAGCGACTGGGATCGCCATCTCGGCTCGTTCGCGTGACCGAGAGATCCGAGTAGAGGCATAGCGAACTGCACACGGAGAAGCCCTGGAGACACGGCGGAGGACCCGGGTTCGATTCCCGGCAGCTCCACTGAGAAGGCCCGGTCCGAGAGGACCGGGCCTTCGTCATTGTCGCCCTACCCACTCGAGAACCGGGAGCGTCGGAACCATGAGGATCCACACGATCGGCTTCACCAAGAAGACGGCCGAACACTTCTTCGGCCTGCTCCGCGAATCCGGGGCGACGACGCTGGTCGATGTTCGGCTGAACAACGTGTCCCAGTTGGCGGGTTTCGCCAAGCGGGACGATTTGCGGTACTTCGTTCGGGAGCTCTGCGGGATGGAGTACGCGCACCGGGTGGATCTGGCGCCGACGCAGGAGATTCTCGACGGTTATCGCAAGGGGCGCAGTGGGTTCGGGCCTTTCGAGAAGCGGTTCGTGGGGTTGATGGCGGAGCGGAGGATTCAGGACACCGTGCCGCGGGAGCTTGTGGACAGTTCGATATTGCTGTGCGGAGAGGAATCTCCGGAGCATTGTCACCGTCGGCTCGTGGCGGAGTATCTGGCTCGGCATTGGGAGGGCGTCGAGATCCAGCACTTGGTGTGAGGGCCTCGAATTCAGGCCTCACCGTAGGCCGCTGCGATCTCCTTTGACCCGCTCCACCTGCTGTACGTCGGCGACTGCGGCCACCCCTCCGGCGAATCCTGCCACACCTCCTGCCGCCCGTACGGAAGCAGATCGATCAACGCGAACGTATGGCTGAGCTGTTCGGTCCCACGCCCGTTCGTATGCCACGTTCGATACACCTTGTCCCCGTCGCGAAGAAAGACATTGACGGCGAAACCCCCGCCCAACGGCGCACCGACATCGGCACCGAAGGAACTGTTCGCCGTCGAATACCACGTCATCTTGTTCCCGACCCGCCGCTTGTACGCCAGCGCCTCCTCGATCGGACCCTGAGTCACGATGACGAACCGGGCATCGTAGTTGTCCAAGAATTCCAATCGAGTGAACTGCGAGGTGAATCCGGTGCACCCGCTGCACTGCCACTCCTCGTTCGGAAACCACATGTGGTTGTAGACGATCAACTGCGGCTTCCCGTCGAACACATCGGCGAGCCGCACCGGCCCCTCGGCCCCCTCGAGAACGTAATCGGGCATCTCGACCATCGGCAGTCGCCGCCGCTGCGCGGCGATGGCGTCGAGCTCACGCGTCGCGGCCTTCTCGCGGACGCGCAGGGCGTCGAGTTCCTTCTGCCAGGTCGCGGCGTCGACGATGGGTGGGAGGGCGTTGGCGGTCATGGGAGGCCTTCCTGGTGGTGGACTCGGTGTGTAGGTGTAGACCGGGTTCGCTCACGGAATTCATCGGTGCGTCGGCCTTGGAACCAGAGGGGCGCCCGAACGTATTTCGAGCGGATGGGAACCGACTCGCGCCGTGCCGCGTCAAAGCAAGTGTCACAACGATTCTCGGAAGCGGCTACCGCTCCCGAGATCCCGTTGACGACTGCGTACTCGCATATCTCTGGGGGACAAGATGAAAACTCGTCAGTTCGTCACGACCGTGCTTGCCGCCGGATCGCTCGCGATCAGTGGGCTGTTTGCCGCCGATCCGGCGCCCGCGAGCGCCGGCACCGGTGCCTGCGCCGGGAACTTCCATGTCATCAGGGAGGTCAACGGCTTCGTCGAATGGGGTGTCACCTCGCAGTGCACCGGCGATGACTGGTATCCGCACCAGGTCACGGCGCAGTTGGAGACGCAGGTGGGGGGCTCGTGGGTGCCGGTACTGCGCCGAGCCAGTCCCGGGTCTGATCAGGGTAAGCCGGTTGTCGTGCTGCAATTTCACAACGACAAGTGCCGGACGAACACCTCGAACAACTATCGGATGCAGGCATGGATCAGCGCAGGTAAGCATGCTACGTCGGCCATCTCGCAGCCCACCTCGCTGCCATGCGGAGACGTGGCCAGCGAATGATAGCCACAGACCTTCGAAGTGAGGGAAGCCGCTGATAGCTTGACCAGCGGAACCACCAGCATTGGAGACAGAGGAGTGCGCCGGAGCAATGGCACTGAAGGAACATGGACTCGACCTGGCTGTCTGGGCACCACCAGAATTCGTCTCCAACGGCAGCAACGGGATGCTGAGTTGGGTCGGTCCGGTTCTGAGAAGCCCTGCGGGAGTGCACTTTTCGCTTGCCGCGCGGGCAACTGGTGCCGCAGTACCTTCCCTGCAGCGCTACGAGGTCGGGGCGACCGCGTGCGTCAATGGTTCGGCAACACGGGTCGGCTGGGCCAGCAGTTCATCGGATGACCATGCCACAACCACGTTTTCGCTACCTGATCTCGATCCGAGTACGACACCGCTCGATATTGAGATGACTATCGATGACATCACCACGCAAGGGGCTTGGACCGTCCGATGGTCGTTGCCCGGCGACGCGGTCCATGCTCCGGCCATCGCATCCGGGGGCCGGTTGGCCATGCTGACCGACCCGGCTTTCGTCTGGTCCGGCGACGTGATGCGTACCTGGACCTCACCGGTGACACTCGATCCCGAAGGAATCGAATTTTCCTATACGGCAATGGTCTTTGATGACGGGGCCCCATCGATGTGGGACTACGAAGTTGACGCCGTACTGCGGTCGAGCTTCGGGACCCTGGAGCTCGCGGCGGGTGGCGGAACTTCGGCGAAGCGGATGACGAAGGTATTTCACGCAGCAGTTCCGGATGATGTCGCGAAGCTGCCCTGGGATTTCGAGCTGACAATCCGGGATCATGCCGCAGGGCTCAGCTGGTCGGAGGAGTTTTCTTGGCACTGGGGCGGCGCTTAGCCGCCAACCCCCCTTACACATTCCCATGATGCAAAACCGGCACGCTGGGTAAGCCCCCACCATGCTAGCCATAGTTGCCGCCGTACTGTTCGCCATCGCCCTGCTCCTGGAACTCGTCAATCAGGCCGTGACCACCGGAGTCTGGGGTTTCGTCATCGCCGGACTGCTCGCGCTCGCCCTGCATCAGGCCGGGCTCAGCGAGCGGGTTCCGCGGGGGCAGTGGAGGTCTCGGTCCTGGCGGCGGCGGTAGGTCAGCGTGGGGTGAGCGCCTCGGTGTGGTAGCTCACCTGGGGGCTCCACAGGAAGTAACCGTCGATTCCGGTGGCCGTCGCCGCGTCGATCTGGGCTCGCACCTCGGCGTCGCCGTAGGGGACGCCGAGGGTGAAGTCCTGGAGCCAGGGGAGGATGAACGCGCCCGTGCCCGCGGTGTGGTCGCGGAAGTCCTGGAGGGAGCGCAGGACGATGTCGTAAGGGTGCGCGTCGGGGGAGGGGACGTCGTATTCGCCCGAATTCCAGTGCGACGGGTAGACCATGGGGGCGATGTAATCGACCGCGCGGGCGATGGACGGGACGTCCTGGGCGATCTGGTCCGGGCGATTCACCGCGATGCCGAAGACCGCCGCGCCGAGGTGGGCGCCCGCGGTGTGAATGGGATCGCGCCCGCGGCGCAGGAAGTCGGTGACCGCGGCGGTCGGGGTGTCCGCGAGTCCGGGGAAGACCATGGACGACATGGCGCCGTCGGGGCGGCGGACGTAGTCGTACATGATGCCGTCGAAGCCGAGGTTCGCGGCCTCGACCGCCAGGGCGATGTTGTAGTCGCGGACCTCGGGAGAGGCGAGGTTGGTGAAGGCGCTGGGTCCGTACTTACTCGCGTACGGGTTTCCTACGGAATTCTGGACGACCCAATCCCGGTGTCCCGCATGCCAAGCCCACGTCGCGAGCGCCGGGTCGCGGAAGGCGACGATGCGGCCGACCACCTGGAGTCCGAGGTCGTGCAGTTCGCGCAGGGCGGCGGGGGCGTCGTAGAGGTTCTCGACGGCGTCGGCGTCGTGGGCGAGGGGGACGCGAGTGTCGTAGCCGACCATGCCGTCCTCGTCCTTGATGTCGAGTTGCACGGTGTTGATGCGGTGTTGGCGGGCCAGGTCGAGGACGGCGTCCCGCATCGGGGCGTAGGACCAGGCGTGCGCGGTGACGTGGACCGCGCGGAGGTGGCCGAGATCGGGGGTGGCGGTCACGGGGCGAGTGGTCTCGTTGCCCGCGTCGTCGGTGGCGACGACATTCGCGCCGACCATGGGGTGTGGCAGGGCCAGCTCGAAGTTGCCATCCTTGCCGGGTCGGGTCGACCGGTCTCCCACGGCGACCTTCTCCGCTCCGATCGCCTTGCCGCGCAACACGATCGGCTCGCGAAAGGAGTTCGGCGGATTCGACGGGGTGAGGTCGAGTCCCGGCGGCGTGGTGTCGACGGTGAACGTCGCCGACGCGCCCGGGCCGCTCCAGAGCAGGCCGATGGGAGCGTGCGGTGGGATCTCCGCCCTGAAGGTGTGTGTGCCCTCGGCCAGCCGTTCCGGGTGATAGACGACGTCACTGCCGTCGACGCGACCGGACACCGCGCGACCGTCGAGCTTCAGCCGTACGTCCGCCGGATCGTGCCCGCGCGCATCCACGCGAAGCTCCAGCCCGTTCAGCGCCTTCGCCCCCACGCGATCACCCGTCAACCCACGCAGTGGCAGACCCGTAGGCTCCCCGCGCCCCGCCCCGATCACCAGCGACCCGACCAGCAGAACCAGCACCGCGCCGATCGCCATGAACGCCATCTGCCGCCGGTCGACCGACCGCATCCGCACGAGCAACGCACACCACCTTCCCCTGGACCGGCCTCGCTGATTTTGTCCACTATGTCCGCTGCGAGGCAGCTGGTGGTTCATTTCCGCCCGCCGAATCGGAACCCATTGCGCCGCACGATCCTCCGAGCGACACGCCGCTAGCAGGACCCGCCCCTCCCCTAGGTACGGCAAACCCAGCCGCACCCTTTATCTGAATCCGCACCCGTTTCAGGGCCCTGCAAGGGGTGCGGATCCGAATAAAGGGTGCGACTGGGGTTGCCGTACCTGGGGGAGGTAGTCGTTGGTGCTCGGTCAGCACAGCTTCGGCCGGTGTACCCACCCCTCGTAACGAGCACAGCCGCACCCCTTATCCGAGTTCGCACCCGTTTCAGGGCTCTGCAAGGGGTGCGGATCCGAATAAGGGGTGCGGCTGGGTTGCCGTACTTGAGGAGGTAGTCGTCCAGGGTGATGTTCCAGCCGCACCCTTTATTCGAATCTGCACTCGTTTCAGGGCCCTATAAGGGGTGCGGATCCAAATAAAGGGTGCGGCTGGGTTGGTGTGCCTGGGGAGGGTCAGCGGGGGGACATGCGGATGGCGCCGTCGAGGCGGATTGTTTCGCCGTTCAGCATGGGGTTTTCGATGATGTGGCGGGCGAGGGCCGCGTATTCCTTCGGGTCGCCGAGGCGGGAGGGGTGGGGGACCTGGGCGCCCAGGGAGGCGATGGCCTCGTCGGGGAGGGTGGCGAAGAGGGGGGTGTGGAAGAGGCCGGGGGCTATGGTGAGGACTCGGATTTTGAGGCTGGCCAGGTCGCGGGCCACGGGGAGGGTGAGCCCGACGATGCCGCCCTTGGAGGCGGAGTAGGCGGCCTGGCCGATCTGGCCGTCGAAGGCGGCTACCGAGGCGGTGTTGATGATGACGCCGCGTTCCTCGCCGACCGGCTCGGTGGCCGAGATGCGTTCGGCGGCAAGGCGGATGACGTTGAAGGTGCCGATCAGGTTGACGTTGATGATCTTGGCGAAGTCGGCGAGGGGGAAGGCGCCCTTCTTGCTCACCGTCTTGATGGCGTTGCCGATGCCCGCGCAGTTGACCGCGATGCGCAGGTCGCCGAGTTCGGCGGCGCTGTCGAGGGCGGCGGTGACCTGCTCCTCGTTGGTGACGTCCGTGGGGGCGAAGACGACGTTCTCGCCGAGTTCCTTGGCGATGGCCTCGCCGTCGGAGGACGGCAGGTCGAGGATGACGACCTTGGCGCCCTGGTCGTGCAGTTCGCGCACGGTGGCCAGGCCGAGGCCCGAGGCGCCGCCGGTCACCACGGCAACAGCGTTGTTGATCTGCATGTGACGATCCCTTCTCGCTCTACGTCCGCTCGACATTAACCGTCACGCGGCGGTTAAGTAAATAGCGGTTCGCTCAGTGAGACAGCCGAGAAGGGCGGTGTACTGGCCGTTCAGGGGAAACGGTTCGCCAGGGTTCTCACGCGTAGAGCTCGACGAACCGGGCCAGGGACTTGTCGATATCGCCCTTGAGCGCCCGCGCGACCGTCGAGCCGATCGGTCCGAACAGCGGGCGGCCGCCGAGGTCGATGTCCACGGTGACCTCGGAACCGTCGCCCTTCGGCGCGACGAGCAGTTGCAGCCCGAACTTGGTGCCGCCCTTGCCGCTCCCGCTGAGCTCGAGGCGACGCGGCGGCTCGGCCTGCCGCACGGTCCAGCGCACCCGGTTGCGCAGGCCCTTCACCGAGGCGACGCCGACCAGTTCGGTGCCGGGCGTGAGGGTTTCGGGCACCTCGCCGCGCCACGCCTCGTGCATGATCAGCCACTTGTCGAGATCGCGCAGATTCGACACGTGCGACCACGCCTGCTCGGGGGAGAGGGGGACGTCGAGGGAGACCTTCAGCTTCGCCACATCCGAAATGCTAGCGGTTGATCATGATTCCACCAGGGCGGCCAGGGCCGAGATGCCCGCCGTGAGCGCCGCACCGCCCGCGTCCCAGCCGGTTCCGGCGGGCTGGGTGGTCAACACCACGACCGCGTAGCGCTGCGGATCGTCGGGCGGGCCGACCAGCCCGGTGCTGTTCAGGGTCGTCGACGAGTCCAGTGTCATCCAGCCGGGTTTGACGAACCAGTCGGCGCCGGGCAGCGCGGCAGGGATGCCGAAGAACTCGTCGGTGCCGTCGGCGGCGATCTCGCTGACGGAGCCGAGGGCGTCGAGGATCAGCGCGCGTTCGAACGGCGGCGCCACGGTCGTCAGATAGCGGTAGATCGTCACGACATCCCTTGGCGTGGTGCGGGTTTCGCCCCACTGCGCCGGATCGTCCGGCGGCGCGGTGCCGTCGAGGCCGAGCAGGGCCGCGGTGCGCCGCACGATGTCGGCGCCGCCGTCTGCTTCCCAGAGCGCGTCGGCGGCGGAATCGTCACTGGCGGAGAGCATCTGCCGGATTCGATCGGCGTCGACGCTCTCGCCGGAGGTCTCGATCGCGTCGATCGCGATGAGCAGTTTGACGACCGAGGCGGTGTAGAACTGCCGGTCGGCGTCGAGCGCGGCCAGTTCGGCGCCCGTCTCGGTGTCTACCACGTCGATGCCGGAAACCGTTCCGGGCGAGGCGGTTTCGATCGCGGACCGGATCTGTTGGACCAGCGCGGGTCCCTGCTGCGCGGCCGCCCGCAGCGTGGGCTCGGCCCCCGACGCCGTCTCCGTATTGCGCGCGTGCGCCGTCACCGTCACCAGATGCCCCGAAACACTCAGCGCCAGCGCGCACCCGGCCAACCCCAGCCACCGAACCTTCCCGTTCACTCTCTACAGAGACCGCTCGAAGCTGTGAATACCTCGAGGAGGGATTGGTAACTGGCTGTCGGTACGCCCGGACGGTGACCGGACACAACCCGTACCCGGCCCGTTCGTGAGGGGTCCGTGATGCGGGCGAAGCGGATGTACGGCATGGTTGGGGCCGTGCACAGCATCGTTCTGGAAGGGATCGGGGTGAGCCGCGGCGGGGCTCCGGTCTTCGCCGAGATCGACGCCGTCGTGCCGGGCGGCCGGTGCACGGCCGTGATCGGGCCGAGCGGGGTCGGCAAGACGACCCTGCTGCGGTTGCTGAACCGGCTCGACGAGCCGACCACCGGGCGCATCCTCATCGATGGCGTGCCGATCACCGAGATCGATGTGCTCGCGTGGCGTCGCCGCGTCGGGCTGGTGCCACAGGGCGCGGTGTTGCTGACCGACCTCGTGAGCGACGAGTTGCGGGTGGGCTGCCCGGACCTGACCGAACAGCAGGTGGCCGAGCTGCTGACGGCCGTGGGACTGCCCCCGGCGTTCGCGCATCGGCGGTGCGCCGAGCTGTCCGGCGGTGAGGCACAACGGGTTTGCCTCGCGCGGGAGTTGGCGGTCGAGCCCGAGGTGCTGGTGCTGGACGAGCCGACCTCGGCGCTGGACGAGGCCGCGGCCGCGGTGATCGCGGAACTGATCCGCACCCATTGCCGCAGGGGCGGGACGGTGGTTCTGGTCAGCCACGACAGCGGGTTCGTGGGCACGGTGGCCGACGACATCTGGATGCTCGAGGGCGGGCGGCTGTCCCGCCTGGGCGCGCTGGACGAACGGAATTCGCAGTGACAGAGGGACTTTCGGTACCGGGCTGGGGCGGCGTCGCGGCCTCGCTGGTGCTGGTCGCGCTGGCGGCGGCCATCGCCTACCGGCAACGCCTGCGCCTGACCACCGAGCTGGTGATCGCGGCGGTGCGGGCCGGGGTGCAGCTGGTCGCGGTGGGGGCGATCCTGGTGATCGTGTTCCGGCACACGGGATTACCGGGCGCGCTGGCCTGGGTGGTGCTCATGGTGGTGATCGCGGGTCAGGTCGCCGGGCGGCGCGGGGCGGGGCTGCCGCACGCGGTGTGGGCCGCGACGATCGGGGTCGCCTTCGGGGCGGCGCTCACCCTCGGGGTGCTGATCGGGTTGCGGATCATCTCCACCGAGGCGCGGGTCGTGGTGCCGGTGGGCGGGATGGTCGTCTCCGGGGCCATGCAGGCCACCGGGATCGCGCTGCGGCGGCTGCACGAGGACGCCCGCGGTTCGCGCGCGGCGGTGGAAGCCCGCCTGTGCCTTGGTCTTTCGGCCCGCGAGGCGTTCCTGCCGTTCCGTCGCTCGGCCCTGCGCACGGCCCTCGTCCCCGCCATCGACGCGACCAAGGTCGTCGGCCTGATCAGCCTCCCCGGCGCCATGACCGGCCTCATCCTCGCGGGCGTCGACCCCCTCACCGCCATCCGCTACCAGATCGTCGTCATGTACATGCTGCTCGCCGCCGCGGCCCTGGCCGCCCTGGCCGCCGCCCGAGTCGCCGAACGCTACCTCTTCGACCCCTCCCACCGCCTGGTCCCCCTCCCACCCACCGGCCCGGCCGCCCCGCCCCCGGCACCCGTCGGCCCGCCCACCGCCGGTACTCCCGAGCAAACCCAGGGACCCGCCGACCGCTGAAGCCTGTCGCTGCCGCACCCTCCTCGGCCAGTCGCCGTCTGTTCGCATCTCGGGGACTCCGCACGACCACACAGCCCCCGTGTAGCCCCCCACCCCCCGGGTAGCCGCTCACCATGACGACCATCGGATACTTTCTAGCCAGTGAGCAGTTCGGGCCCGATGAGCTGGTGGAGCAGGCGAAGCGGGCGGAGCGGGCCGGGTTTCGGAAGTTGTGGATCTCGGATCACTTTCATCCGTGGAACGACGCGCAGGGGCAGAGTCCGTTCGTGTGGGGGGTGATCGGGGCGCTGTCGCAGGCGGTGGGGTTGCCGGTGACGACGGCGGTGACCTGTCCGATCATGCGGATTCATCCGGGGATCATCGCGCAGGCGGCGGCGACGGCGGCGGTGCAGACCGGGGGGCGGTTCGTGTTGGGGGTGGGGAGTGGGGAGGCGCTCAACGAGCACATCTTCGGGGATCCGTGGCCGTCGCCGCGGATCCGGCTGGAGATGCTCGAGGAGGCCGTCGACGTGATTCGCACGCTGTGGGGCGGGGAGGTCGTCGACTACGAGGGCAAGTACTACGAGGTGCAGCAGGCGCGGATCTACACGCGGCCGGAAGAGACTGTGCCGGTGTATGTTTCGGGCTTCGGGCCGGAGGCGACGCGGCTGGCGGGGCGGATCGGCGACGGATACTGCACGGCGATGCCGAGCGCGGATCTGGTGAAACTGTTCCGGGATTCCGGCGGCGGCGACAAGACCGTGCAGGCGGGGACGAAGGTGTGCTGGGATCGCGACGAGGAGCGGGCCCTCGACACCGCCCACCGGCTCTGGGCCAACGAACTGCTGCCGGGCCAACTCGGCCAGACGCTGCCGCGCCCACGCGATTTCGAGGACGCCATGTCGCTGGTGCCCAAGGAGCAGACCCGCGACCAGTACGCCGTCGGATCCGATCCGCGGCGGCACATCGAGCAGATCCGGCAGTTCGTGGACGCGGGCGTGGACGAGGTCTACGTGCAGTAGATCGGTCCCGATATGGACGGCTTCTTCGACAGCTACGAGAAGGAAGTCCTGCCCCACTTCCACTGATCAGAACGCCGCCAGCACGCAGGCGGCGACGAACAGCACCTGCACGAGCGTCCGCGCGGGCAGCGGCATGGTCTTGACGCCGATACCCGCCCGCGCCGCCCGCACATTGGCCGGGAACATCACGACCATCAGCACGGCCAGACAGACCGCGGCCACCGGGGCGACCGGCGGGATCAAAAGCCCTATCGCACCGGCCAATTCGAGTATGCCGGTAAAGGTGACCAGAGCCGCGGGCGCGGGCAGTCGTGGCGGCACCATGGCGATCAGCCCGTCCCGCCGCGGCGACAGGAAGTGCGCGGAGGCGGTCAGCGCGAACATGGCCGCCAGGCCGATACGCGCGGCATGCGGCCAGGAGTCGAGCCAGTCGGCCAGATCGAGCCATCCGGCCAGGCGGGCGAGTGCGGTGACGACGACGAGGGTGATGAGCGGTGCCATCGGAAGCTCCTGCGAACGGTGAATCTTGACAGTGGAAAGATAGGCGCACGCAGCGGAACTTGTCAATGTCAAGATTCTGGGCGACCATCGAGGGGTGACCAAGACCGCGTACCACCACGGCGACCTGCGCGCCGAACTGCTGCGGGCGGCCGCCGACCAGATCGCCGCCGAGGGTGTCGCCGCGGTGTCGCTGCGCGCCCTGGCCCAGCGGGTGGGCGTCTCCCACGCCGCGCCCGCCCATCATTTCGGCAATCGGCAGGGCCTGCTCACCGCGCTGGCCGTCGAGGGCTTCGAACTGCTCGACGCCGAGATGCGCGCCGCCGCGGGCGATTTCCGCGACGTCGCGCTCGCCTATATCCGCTTCGCCCGCGAACACCCCGGCCACTTCGACGTCATGTACCGCCACGACCTGCTGCGCGCGGACGATGAGCGGCTCATCGCCGCGCGCACCCGCTCGGGGGAGGCGCTGCGAGCCGGAGTGACCGAACTCGGTGTGGCCCCGCACGATCGGCGGGCCACCCAACTGGCGGCGTGGTCGCTGGTGCACGGCTTCTGCGCGCTGTGGCGCGAGGGCGCGCTGACGAATTCCCAACTGGGCGGCGACGATCCGGAGGAACTGGCGCGGCGCATGGTCGGCGCGATCGAATTCGTCGGCGCGACAACGCCTTAGCGGTACAGCAGCGCGGACACCGGCGGTCGCGGCGCGCCAGCAGCGGCGATGCGCGGCCCCCAGAAGTTCAGGTGGTTGGCCGAGTGCCGCAACGCGGTCAGTCCGGGAACGATCTCGCGCACACCGTATTTGTCGTGCGGGAAGCTTTGCAGGAACGGCACCAGCGTGGCCGCGGTGATGCCCACCTTCTCGACGGTCGGCGCCGGATCCTCGCCGAGCCCGATGATCGCGTCCCGCAACGCGCCGCGCAGCAGGCTGTCGGCGAGATCGGCGATCATGGTGAACGGGTCGACCAGCGACAGCTCGATCGCGAGTTCGTACCCCAGTCGGAGATAGGTGTGGGCCAGGTCGGCGTCGCCGTAGAGGTCGCCGGGCAGGCAGTAGTCGAACCAGTCGATGCCGCCGGTGTCGACGATCGGGTCGCCGGAAATGCCCTGTCCGACAAGCTGATTCCCGAGCGGGAAGGTGTGCCCGCGCGCCCGGTGCGGGGAGGCGAAGGCGTGCAGCCAGCGGCAGTCCGCGCGGCGCTCGCGCAGCGATCCCGACACCAGTTCCCGGCCGACCAGCGAGGCGATCGCCCCGCCCTGGCTGTAGCCGAGAATGCCGAAGCCGCCCTCGTGCGCGCGGATCAGCCGGATCACCTCGGCGACGCCCAGATCGCGCGAGGCGTGGTACGAGGGGTGCCCGAGCGCGTCGAGCAGGCTCTCGCCGCCGCCCGGGACCGGGCCGAAGCTCGCCGGATAGTTCACGTAGACCACGTCGAACACCGTCCGATCGAGCAGATCGGTGACACCGGTGAGCATGCCGATCTCGGTGCCCGGCTCGATCCGCCCGATCCGCTCGGCCGCCGCGACGGCCTCCCAGGTGCCCGGAACGCAGAAGAGTTTGTGCTGTGCCACATTTCGAGCCTGCGCTCGGAAACGCTCGCGGACGCGAGTAGTCCGTTACTCGATTCCGCGCCGCCGCACCCGCAGCCGCGGTCTCGCGGTGATCTTGCCTACGCGCTCACCGGCTGCCGCTCGGTCCGGTCGTCGTCCTCGTCGTCGTCCTCGCTCCGCCGCGCGCGGGCGTCGGCCCTGGCGTCCTGGATCACCCGCGCGGCGAGCAGATCGCGGATCTCGAGCAGCAGTTCGGTCTGGGTCGGCTCGACGACGGTCTTCTTCTTGCCGCCGAACCGTCGCTGCACGGTCTTCATCGGCAGGATGAGCACGAAGTAGAGCACCGCGGCAACCATCAGGAAATTGATCAGCGCGCTGACGATCGGTCCGACGGCGACGAACGTGGCCGGTTTGCTCGCCACCAACTGCACGCCGAGACCGAACTGCGCGCTGGTGCCCGCGACGGCGAGCAGGGGTTCCACGACGCCCTTGGTCACCGAGCCGACCACGGCCGTGAACGCCGTACCCATGACCACCGCGACGGACAGGTCGATGACGTTTCCGCGCATGAGGAAGTCTTTGAACCCTTTGAACATGAGCGTGCAGTCTAGTGACGCGCGGAGTCGTCAATCCACGTGGAAGGTGATGGTGGCCGCGATCGCGTCGGTGCGGTGATTGATCGTGTTGGTGATCAGCGGGGCGCGCTGGTTGTGCAGCAGCCGGTAGCGGCGGCGGCGCGATTCGATGCGCGGCATCAGGACGATCACCAGCGTGCCGGGCGCGGTCAGCGAGTCGGCGTAGTCGGCGATCGGTTCGACCAGTCGTTCGGCCGGGCTCGGCAGCACCCGCAGCTCGACGCCCGGATCCCACTCCCGCCAGCGTTCCCGCAGCCCGGCGGTGATCCGCGGATCGACGTCGACGGCGATGGGATGCACCTCGTCGCCCATGCGCCGGGCCGCCTCCAGCGCCCGGCGGGTGAGCCAGCTGACCGCCGCCACCGGCACCACCACGATCGTGCGCTTGGCCGAATCATATTGCGGCGGAGGGATTTTCGTGCCCAGACCGAGATGGTCCCCGACCTCGCGATAATAGTGCTCGGTGCGGTCGAACAGCAGCATGAGCGCGGGCGCGACGATGAGCAGCACCCAGGTCGCCGCCGTGAACTCGGCCAGGAACAGCACCACCGCGGCGACCCCGGTGGCGACCGCGCCGATCCCGCTCACCAGCACCCGCCCCTGCCAGCGCCGCGCGTGCGCCTCCACCCAGTGCCGCACCAGACCGACCTGGGTGACGGTGAAGCCGACGAACACCGCGATCGCGTAGAGCGGCAGCAGCAGGTCCACTCGCGCCCGCGCGCACACCAGGGCCAGCGCCGCGAACACCGCCAGCCCCGCGACCGCGTACCGGTAGACCGGACGCTCGGCGCGCACCGCGAACAGATACGGCATCCGCCGATCGCGGGCGAGGCGACTCAACTGCACCGGCAGCCCGGCGAAACCGGAGGCGGCGGCCGCGGCCAGCGTCGCGGCGAGCACCAGACCGATCGCGGAGAACAGGGTCCCGGTGCCGACGGCCCCGGCGGTCAGCTGCGCCAGCACGGTCACGCCCTCGCGCGGCGAAACATCATGGGCCACAATGTCTCCGGCGATACCGAGCAACAGCACCGCCAGCAACGCCCCCAGCATCAGCTCGGTGCGCCGGGCCCGCCGCACGGCCGGGGCGCGGAACACCGCCGCGTGGTCGGCGACCACCTCGAGTCCGGTGAGCGTCGAGGTCCCGATCGCGAACGCCCGCAACAACACCCACGGCCCGATGACGCCGGGCAGATCGTGTAGATCGGCGGGCGTGCCGATCTCGGCCACCGGTTCGGCCCGCAGCAGCCCGGCCACCACGATCCCCCCGATCGCCGCCACGTACAGCAGCGTGGGCACCAGCAACACCGCGGGCGAGGCGGCGACGCCGAACAGCTCGAGCACCGTGAGCGCGGCCAGCCCGAGCAGCGCTGTCGCCAGCCGATGCTCGGCCACCAGCGGGAACACGCTGCCCAGCACCGCCGTCGCGGCCGCCAGCCCGATCGCCACCGTGAGCACCTGGTCGAGCACCGCGGCGGCCGCCGCGAGCAGGCTCGTCCCGCGCCCGAATTCGCGGGTCGCGATCGCGTACGAACCGCCGCCCTCCGGATACACCGCGATCGCGCGCCGATACGACCACACCAGCACAAGCAGCAGCACCACCGTCGCGACGGCGACCGGCAGGGTGTAGCGCACGCCCGACGCGCCCACGGTGACCAGCACCGCCAGCATTGCCTCCGGCCCGTAGGCCAGGCTCGACAGGGCGTTCAGCGACAGCGCGGCCACTCCGCCGAGGGCGGTGAACCGGTGCGCGGCGCTCTGGCGACGGCGTTCGCGGCGATCGGGGATGAGATCGCGCTGGGCCGCGGTGTCCATGACGCCTCAGCGTAGAGGGACCGTACCGGTCTCGCGGGCAGGGCGCGGTCGTGCCGCGCTAGTCTCGGGCTCGTGCCGATCGATGCGACGCCCGCGTATCGGGAGCGGCCCGCGCCGGGGCTCCCGGGCGCGGTGGTGTGGACGCGCACGATCACCCCCGGCGACGACGCGCCCGTGCTGCCGGACGGCTGCATGGATCTGCTGTGGATCGGGGACCGGGTGCTGGTCGCCGGGCCGGACACCCGCGGTTACGTGGCCGCGCGCACGGCGTCGGCCACCATCTCCGGCCTGCGGTTCTATCCCGGCACGGCGCCCGCGCTGCTCGGCGTGCCCGCGCACGAATTGCGCGACCGGCGAGTCGAACTCGACGACCTGTGGCCCGCCGCGCGCGCCCGGGACCTGACCGCGATCGTGGCGAGCGCGCCCGATCCGATGCTCGGCCTGGAGCGCGCGGCCCGGCGATACGCCGCCGACGCCGATCCGGCCGACGCCCGGCTGCGCCACATCGTGCGGCGGTTGGACCAGGGCGCGTCGGTGGCCGCCACGGCCGACGAACTGGGCTTGGGCGCGCGGCGGCTGCACCGGATGTCGCTCACGGCCTTCGGATACGGCCCCAAGACGCTGGCGCGGGTGCTGCGCATGCAGCGCGCCCTGACGCTCGCGCGCGCGGGAATTCCGTTCGCGGAGACCGCCTTTCGCGCCGGATACGCCGATCAGGCGCATCTGGCGCGGGAGGTGCGCGGCCTGTCGGGCCGGTCGCTGGGCCGACTGCTCGGCGGCGATCAGGCCAGCGGCGCGTAGAGGTCGACGCCGTTGCCGTCCGGATCGTGCACGGTCGCGTAGCGCTGCCTCCACACCGCGTCGAACGGTTTCAGCTCGCCGTGGTACCCGGCCTCGGTCAGCTCGGCGTAGCGCGCGTCCACCTCGGCCGGATCGTCGCAGCGGAACGCGAGCCCGATCCGGCCCGCGCCGCCGCGCCAGCCGGGGTGGAATTCGCGGATGTTGTCCTCGGTGTCGAGGGTCAGGCGGAACCCGCCGGGCAGGGCGGCCTCGACGTGCCCGCCCATGGGCTCGCCGAACTCCAGTCCGAGGCGGCGGTAGAAGTCCTGTGCGGCGTTCAGGTCGGCGACGACCACGCCGACGACGTCCAAGTGCGCTGTCATGACCTCGACGGTAGGGCCCGCGACGCCCCGGGTCTTGAACGAATCGGACACCGCGCGAGTGTCGGTGGACACAGCCGGACGGTTACGGTTCGGGAACGCCTGCCGACAACTAGCGTTCCTCGGGGTGCCGGGCACGAATATAGGTCGCGTAGCCGAAGCGGAGGAGGGTTCGGAAGGAGAGCCATGGGGACCGATCAGACGCTGTTGCATCGTTTCGTGATTTCGCAACTCGCCGACGCCGGGCTGGAACGCGACCACCTGGTCCGCGAGTGCGGCCTGCCGCGGTGGGCCATGGAGGGCCCGGGCGTGCACGTGCCGAGCGAGACGTTCTCCCGCCTGTGGGAGATCGGCGAACGCGGGCTCGACGACGCGAATGTGGCCCTGTACGTGGCCAGCCGATACCAGCGGCCCGCGACCCGGCTCTACGACTACCTGTTCTCCTCGGCGGCGACCGTCGGCGCGGGCCTGGCCACCTGCGGCCCGTACGTCAGCGCGGTCACCACCAATCACCGGTTCGATCTGGTCGCGGAGAACGACGGCGAGACCACGCTGTATCTGGACATGATCGAGGGCGACGGCCGCGGCCGCGACCTCACCCAGCTGTGGGGTCTGGTCGCCGTGCTGACCCGCGCGCGGGGCTGTGTCGACGTGCCGTTGAATCCGATCCGGGTGTCGTTGCGCCAGCGCGCCCCGCGCGACCCGCGGCACTTCATCGATGTATTGGGCACGCGCGCAATCGAATTCGGGGCGCCCGTGGACGCCATGACCTTTCGGGCGACCGATATGGACCTGCCCCTCACGACCGCGGATCCGGTCCTGGCCGAGGTGCTGAAGCCGCTGGCCGCCGCGTTGCCGCCCCCGCCGCCGCTGGCCACCGCGTGGGCCGAGCGGGTCGCGGTCGCGCTGGCCGAGGCGTTCGACGCCGGTGAGGTGTCGCTGGATCGGGTGGCCCGCCGCCTCGCGACCAGCCCGCGCACCCTGCAACGGCGGCTCGCCGAGGCCGGGACGACCTGGCGGCGGGAACTGGATCGGGCGCGGGCCCAACGGGCCGCCGCCGCGGGTCCGGTGACCCGCGAGCGGCAGGCGGAACTGCTGGGCTACGCCGACCCCGCCTCGGTGCGGCGGGCGGCGGCGCGCTGGTCGGTCGTGGCGCGTTCGCATCGGACCGACGGATGGGACCGGCAGCGCTAGCCGCCCGCGGCTAGACCCGCAGGTTGCTGGCCGCGATGCTCCAGAAGGTGCCGCGATCGATGTCGGCGAAATCCCAGCCCTCGACGATCGCGTGCGAGGCCGCGACGATGGCGGGCACGTCGAAATCGTCCCGCGTCGCGGTGCCCTTGGCCTCCAGCTCGGCGATCACGTAGGCGGTGGCGGATTCGCAGGTGTTCGACACGGTGTGTTCTCCAATCGGTCGTAGGTACTTACGGTCGATCACGACTCGTAGCGGTCGCGATATCCCCGCTGTTTCTTCAACCGGGACGCGAACCGCGGACGAGCCGACACCGCGAGCGGCCCGTCGTCCCGGGAGGGGGATCCGTCAGGTGGAGGGGAGACGGATCCCGAGGACGACGGGTCGGTGCCTCGCGGCGGGCACGGAGGCCAGTCTGGTCGCTCGGCGACCGGTAGGCCAGCGCCGAACGCGCCACTCTCGGGCAAACGCGCCAAGTTCCGGCCGCCGCGGGGCGAGGAGAGCCGCATGTCAGGCTACGGCACCGCCGGCGGAATGGGCGCAATGACCGGGCAATCCCTAGCCGGTGGTTTGCGGCAACAACTCCTCGTAGCGGTACTCGGTGCTGATTCCCGTCCCGGTCGCATGCGCTTGCTCCTCCCGTTTGCGCAGGTCCACGCGGCGGATCTTGCCCGAGATGGTCTTGGGCAGGTCGTAGAACTCGACCCGGCGCACGCGCAGATAGGGGGCGAGGTGGTCGCGCGCGTATTCCAGGATGGCGCGGGCGGTTTCGGCGTCGGCGGCCCAGCCCTCGGCGAGCGCGACGTACGCCTTGGGCACGGCGAGCCGGGTCGCGTCGGGTTGCGGGACCACCGCGGCCTCGACCACGGCCGGATGTTCGATGAGCACGCTCTCCAGCTCGAACGGCGACACCTTGTAGTCCGAGCATTTGAACACGTCGTCGGTGCGGCCGATGTAGGTGATGTAGCCGTCGGCGTCGCGGGCCGCGACATCGCCGGTGTGGTAGTAACCGCCCGCCCGGACCGCCGAATCACGCTGCGGATCCCCGAGATACCCGGTCATGAGATTCACCGGCCGCGCGCCGAGATCCAGGCAGATCTCGCCCTCCTCGGCGAGGCGACCGTCGATCGGATCGACCAGCACCACCGGCACCCCGGGCGCGGGACGGCCCATCGAACCGGGTTTGACCGGCTGGCCGGGCGTATTGCCCACCTGGAGGGTGGTTTCGGTCTGGCCGAAGCCGTCACGGATGGTCAGTCCCCACGCGTCCGCCACCCGGGCGATGACATCCGGATTGAGCGGCTCCCCCGCGCCGAGGATCTCCCGCAACCCCGCCGGGCGCTCGCCGAGGTCGGCCTGGATCAGCATGCGCCACACCGTCGGTGGCGCGCAGAACGTGTTCACCTCCGCCCGGCGCAGCTGATCGAGCAGGGCCGCGGCGTCGAACCGGGCGTAGTTGTGGACGAAGATGGAGGCCTCGGCGATCCACGGCGCGAAGAAGCAGCTCCAGGCGTGTTTGGCCCAGCCCGGGGCGCTGATGGCCAGGTGCACGTCGCCCGGGCGCACCCCGATCCAGTACATGGTCGTCAGATGACCGACCGGATAGCTGATCTGGTTGTGCTGCACCAGCTTCGGCCTGCTCGTGGTGCCGGAGGTGAAGTACACCAGCAGCGGATCGTCGACCTCGGTGACCGTGTCGAACGAATGCGCCTCGGCGGCAGCCGAATCGGCGTAGTCGTGCCAGCCCGCGACCGGTTCGCCCACCGCGATCCGCACGTAGTCGCCCTCGACCTCGGCGAATTTGGCGGTGTCGGCGCTGTTGGCGAGGACGAATCGGCCCGCGCCCCGGGTGATCCGGTCGGTCAGATCCGCCGGGCCGAGGGCGGCGGTGGTGGGCATGATGACCGCGCCCAGTTTGGCGACGGCGAGCATCGCCTCCCACAGCTCGACCTGATTGCCCAGCATGAGGATGACCCGATCGCCCTTGCCGACCCCGAGCCCGGCCAGCCAGGTCGCGACCCGGTCGGAGCGGCGGGCCATCGCGTCGAAGCTGATCCGCTGCTCGCGGCCGTCCTCCTCGACGATCCACAGCGCGGTGCGCTCGTTGCCGCGTGCGATGACGTCGAACCAGTCGACGGCCCAGTTGAACCGGCCGCGCAGGTCCGGCCAGGCGAACTCGCGCACGGCGGCCTCGTAATCGGTTGCGTGCGTGAGCAACTGGTCGCGTGCGGCCCGGTAGCGTTCGGTGTTCGAGGTCACTGCGGGTCTCCTTCGGTGGTGGTCCCGGCGAACAGCCGGGCCGAGATCTCGCGCATCTCGACCTTGCGGATCTTGCCGGTGACCGTCATCGGGAACTCGTCGACGAGATGGACGTGGCGGGGGATCTTGTAGTGCGCGAGCCGCCCCGCGCAGAACTCGCGCAGCGCCTCGGCGGTCAATTCCGCCGCGCCCTCGCGCAGCCGGATCCAGGCCACCAGCTCCTCCCCGTACTTCGGATCGGGCACGCCGATCACCTGGGCGTCGAGGATGTCGGGATGGGTGTAGAGGAACTCCTCGATCTCGCGCGGATAGATGTTCTCCCCGCCCCGGATGACCATGTCCTTGATGCGCCCGGTGATGGCGACGTAGCCGTCGTCGTCCATGGTGGCCAGATCGCCGGTGTGCATCCAGCGCGCGGAATCGACGGCCTCGGCGGTCTTCTCGGGTTCGTTCCAGTAGCCGAGCATGACCGAGTAGCCGCGCGTGCACAGCTCGCCCGGTTCGCCACGCGGCACGGTCCGGCCCGTCGCCGGGTCGACGATCTTGATCTCCAGGTGCGGTCCCACCCGGCCGACCGTGGCGGTGCGCTGGGTCAGCGAATCGTCGCGGCGGGTCTGGGTGGAGACCGGGGAGGTCTCGGTCATGCCGTAGCAGATGCTCACCTCGGCCATGCCCATCCGCTCGATGACCTGCTTCATCACCTCGACCGGACAGGGTGAACCGGCCATGATGCCGGTGCGCAGCGACGACAGGTCGTGCTCGGCGAAACTCGGGTCGGCCAGTTCGGCGATGAACATGGTCGGCACCCCGTACAGCGACGTACAGCGTTCGGCCGCAACGGTTTCCAGGGTGGCGCGCGGATCGAAGGCGGCCGCGGGGATCACCATGGCCGCGCCGTGGCTGGTGGCCGCGAGATTGCCCATCACCATGCCGAAGCAGTGGTAGAAGGGGACGGGCAGGCAGATGCGGTCCGCCTCGGTGTAGCCGCACAACTCGCCGACGAAGTAGCCGTTGTTGAGGATGTTGTGGTGCGACAGCGTCGCGCCCTTGGGGAAACCCGTTGTGCCCGAGGTGTATTGGATATTGATCGGATCGTCCGCCGACAGCTCGGCCTGGGCGGCGCGCAGCTCGTCCGGATCGCGGTCCCGGCCCGCCGCCGCGAGGTTCGCCCAGTCGTCGCCGTCGAGCAGGACGACGCGCTCGAGGTCGCGGCACTCCGGCCGGATCTCGTCGATCATCGCCGCGTAGTCCGAACCCTTGAACTCGCGCGCCGCCACCAGCAGCCGAACCCCGGCCTGGGCCAGCACGTATCCCAGTTCGTGGGCGCGATAGGCCGGATTGATGGTGACCAGGATCGCGCCGATCCGCGCGGTGGCGTACTGCACCAGCGTCCACTCGGCGCGATTGGGCGCCCAGATGCCGACCCGGTCGCCCTTGCCGACACCCGCGGCCAGCAGTCCGAGCGCCACGGCGTCGACCTCGGCGGCGAACTCCCGATAGGTCCAGCGCGCCCCGGTCACCCGGTCGACGAGCGCCTCCCGGTCCGGATGCGCGGCGACCGTGCGGTCCAGATTCGCCCCGATGGTGTCGCCGAGCAGCGGCACGTCCCAGATTCCATGCGTATAACTGGCCGGTCGAGAGCGGCCCGTGATCGAACTCACGGTTATAGGATCCAGGTCACATTTCCCGTCCACTACCCCCGGAAAGGGGTACCGACATGACCGGCCCCGACCTGCTCCGCCCGCGCGACGCCGACGCCCTGCGCGCCGAACTGCGCCGGGTTGCCGGGGTGGCGGGGCTGCCGGTCGTGTTCGGCGGGCAGGTGCTCGGGGGGACGCTGGTGCTGAGCGAATTCTTCGGCACGCGCACCAACGCCATGCGCGGGCTCGCGGTCTCACCCGCCTCGGGGGTGGGCGGCGCGGCCGTGGCCACCCGGCGTCCGGCGTCGGTGTCGGACTACCGGGCGGCCTCCACGATCACCCATCACTACGACGGGCCCGTGCTCACCGAGGGGTTGCGCGCGGTGGTCGGGGTGCCGGTCGTGGTGGGCGGGCAGTCGCGGGCGGTGCTCTACGTGGCCAGCCGGGAGGCGGGTCCGATCGGCGATCGCGCGGCCGATCTGGTGGTGCGGGCCGGGCGCCGGTTGGCGGCCGAGTTGGCCGTCCGCGACGAGGTCGACCGGCGGTTGCGGCTGCGCGAGGCGGCCGTCCCGCAGGGGCCGGATCCCGTTGTCGCCGAACAACTTCGCGATATCCATGCCGAGGTCCGGGGGATCGCGCAGACGGTGACCGACGCCGCGGCCCGCGCCCGCCTGCGCGAGCTGTCCGATCGCCTCGCCCGGCTGATGTCCGGGCCCGAGATCCCCGGCGAGACACCGGCGCTCGCCCCGCGTGAACTCGACGTCCTCGCCCACGTCGCGCTCGGGTGCACGAACGCCGAAGCGGCCCAGCGTCTTTCGCTCCGGCCGGAGACCATCAAGAGTTATCTGCGCAGCGCAATGACCAAACTCGGGGCGCACACCCGGCACGAGGCCGTGGTCCGGGCCCGGCGTGCCGGTCTGCTGCCCTGAGCGGTCTCAGTCCTGCGGCTCGATCAGCTGGATGTCCAATTCGATCGCGATCTTGTCGCTGAGCATCGCCGACGGAACCTGGGTGGCGACACCGAATTCGGTGCGCTTCAGCGTCCCGGTCGCCGCGAAGCCGATGTGCCGGGCGTTGGTGTTCGGATTGTCCTGGATGCCACCCCATTCCACGTCCAGGGTGATCGGATGCGTCTCGCCGCCGATCGTCACCTCGCCGCTCACCTGGAAGTCCTCGGCCACGCGGACCGGCTCGGTGGCGCGGAAGGTCAGCGTGGGCCGCTTCTCCACGTCGAGCAGATCGGCGCTGCGCACATGCGCGTCGCGGTCGGCGTTGCCGGTGTCGAAGGAGTCCAGGTAGACCGTGGCCGAGATCGCGGCCGCGCCGGACTCGTCGACCACGAACTCGGTCTCGAAGCGGTTGAACCGCCCGCGCACCTTGGAGATGCCCAGATGCCGCACGGTGAAGTTGACCGCGGAGTGCGCGGTGTCCAGGGCCCACGAGCCCGTCTTCAGGGTCTGCTCGGAAGTCGTCATGCCCCCAGCCTTGCGGACCACGGTCCGGTTAACCACGCCGCGCTTATCCTGGCACTCGCAGGGCGCGGCTAACGAGGCGCGGATACGACAGGATGAACGGGTGGCAGCACGATCCGAATTCGCCGAATTCCTCATCGCTCGCCGCGCCCGCCTGCGGCCCGAGGACGTGGGGCTGCCCGTGGGACGCCGGCGGCGCACCCCGGGACTGCGCCGCGAGGAGGTGGCCGCCCTCGCCGGGGTCAGCGCCGACTATCTGGCCCGGCTCGAACAGGGCCGCGACACCAACCCCTCGACCTCGGTCCTCGGCGCGCTCGCGGACGCCCTGCGGCTCAACGATGTCGAGCGGCATCACTTCGTCAAACTGGCCCTGGGCGACCGGCACACCGGCGGCTGCCCGTCCAGTGCCGCCCCGGACGAGGTCCCCGACACCCTGCGGGCCGTGCTCGACGCGCTGGACCCGACCCCCGCGTTCGTCGTCGGCCGCCACCTCAACGTGCTGGCGTGGAACACGGCCTGGCGCGACTTCGTCGAACCCCTGGGCTTCTTCGACGCCGAGGTGCGCGGTGACCTCGCCCGCTACTTCTTCGCACACCCCGGCGCGCGGCGCTGGACCGACTGGGAGGCCACCGCGGACATGATCACCTCCCGGCTGCGCCTGTCCCGCTCGCTGTGGGCCGAGGACGAGGATCTCGCCGCCGCCGTGGCCGACCTCCAGGGCATCCCCGAGTTCGCCTGCCGCTGGGAAGAACATCGCATGAGCGATTTCCGCACGGGCACAATGCATCTGGATCACCCGCTGCGCGGGGTGGTGGAGATCGAGTTCGAAACCCTCGATCCCGCCGCCGATCAGAGCGTGCAGGTGTGGTTCCTCGACCGCCACGCCCGCAAACCGAATCTCCGGGTCGTCAACGAGTAACCTCCGGCGCGGTACGGTCGTATCGGCGAACTCCCGGCATACGTGACTCCGGTCACGTCCGCGTGCGGTTCGGCCGATGACGGTGTCCTTCCCACGAGCAGAGGAGGTGCCCGAGTGACCACGACGCCGACGGCACCCGAGGCAGCGCTCGACGACGCGACCCTCGCCGGCCGCGCGCGCGACGGCGATGTCCGGGCCTACGAGCAACTCGTGCTGCGCTATCAGGGACCGATGTTCCGGCTGGCCGCGCGGATGCTGGCCGACCGGGCCGAGGCCGAGGACGTCACGCAGGAGGTGTTCCTGACCGCGTGGCGGCGGATCGCGCAACTACAGGACGACTCGGCCTTCGCGGGCTGGCTGTACCGGATGACCACCAACCGCTGCCTCAACGTGTTGCGCTCGCGCAGGGTCGCCGCCGACGTCGACCCGGACACCACCGAATCACCGCGCGCGGACACCCGGCCCGAGCACGCGGCGCAGGTCAACGGCCAGCTCGCGGCCCTCACCGACGCGCTGCGACTGCTGACCCCCGAACAGCGGGCCTGCTGGTTGCTGCGCGAGGTGCACGGGCGGTCCTACGAGGAGATCGCCGAGATCGTCGGCACCAACGGCACCGCGGTACGCGGTCGAATCGCCCGCGCGCGGGCACAATTGGCGGAGGTGATGCGGCCATGGCGGTGACCGACGCGACCGACAGCGACTACCTGCTGCCGTGCGGACGCGGCCTGGAACGGGTGTGGGAACGGCTCGACGCGGTCGAGGACGGCCGGGGCGACGCGCACGAGATCGACTGCGCGCACTGCGCGGCCGCCCGGGAGAGCCTGCTCACCCTGCGCACCGCGACCCGCGAACTCGTCGAGGAACCCGATCCGCCGCCCCCGGATCTGTTCGGGCGCATCATGTCCGCGGTCCGCGCCGAGGTCCGGCGCGGTCGCACGCTCACGCTGCACACCCCGCATTCGGGCACCCTCGAGGTCAGTGACCAGGCCATCGCGGTCGTGCTGCGCTACGCCGCCGACACCGTCGACGGCGTGCGCGCCCGCGGCTGCCAGGTGCACGACCGCGGCCCCGCCGCCGATGGCGCGCTGGCCGTCGCGGTCGAGCTGACCATCGCGGTGCGGATGAGCGAAACCCCTGTCGCGCAGACGATCTCGCTGGTCCGCGAGCGGGTGCGGGCGGCGGCCTCGG
This sequence comes from Nocardia sp. NPDC004068, assembly GCF_042874315.1. Lineage (NCBI taxonomy): Bacteria > Bacillati > Actinomycetota > Actinomycetes > Mycobacteriales > Nocardiaceae > Nocardia > Nocardia sp. NPDC004068. Next base: position 76,468 of record NZ_JBIAMW010000015.1, on the reverse strand, counting down.
CGCGCGTCGGCCTGGTCGTCGAACGCGTCGACGTGACCGTGGTCGACCTCTACGAGGAGGACCGATGACCGCCGCGGCCCGCGACACCGAATACGTCGTCACCGACGCGGTCATCGCCGGGGTGGCCGCGCGCGCGGCGGCCTCGGTGCCGGGTGTGCTGCGCCTGGAACCCGGTGTCCTCGGCCTGGTCGGGCACCTCGCGCGCTCCGGCCGTCAGCGGTGGACCGGACAGGAGTCCGCGCCCTCGACCGGCGTGCGGGTGCGCCGGGCGGGCGGCTGGCTGGCCGTCCACATCGATCTCTCGATCGCCGCGGGCGGCCGGGTCGGCGCGGTCGGCGAGGCCGTGCAGCGGCGGGTGGCCCGGGCGGTCGCCGAGCAGACCGGCGTGACCGTCGACGCCGTCTCGGTGACCGTGCTCGACATCGAACCGGGGACACCGTGAGAACGAACGACGCGCTGATCGACGAGCTGGTGGCCGCCATCGAGGCGGTCGAGGGCCTGCGCCCCGCGGTCCCGTTCGGCCTGCCCGACACCGGCTGGCTCCCGTGGGATCGCAAACGCGCTGCGGTGGAGGCGAATTCGGCCCTGATCGAACTGCGGGTGGTCGCCACCGCGCTGCCGCTGCCGCCGCTGTTGGACCGGCTCACCGAACGCGTCCGCGCGGTGCTGGTCGCCGCCGACCGGCCCGACGTCGCGCTGCGCGTGACCGTCACCGAACTCGACGCCGCCGCGTTTCGCGAGCCGAATTCGGGCAATCGCGCAGTTACCTAGATCACGCGTCCGGGCCGTGACGATTCGCTCGCGGTCGTGTCTATCGAGTGAAGTCCGTTATCCGCTGTACCGCAAGGGAATCGGGAGGAATCACCATGACCGGCACGACGAACGACAAGGCCGCGGGCACCACCAAGTCCGGCGCCGACTCGAAATCCGACAGCGCACTGGTTACCGATCAGGGCACCACCACCATCGCCGATGTCGTGGTGCAGAAGATCGCCGGGCTGGCCGCCCGCGAGGTGCGCGGCGTGCACGCCCTCGGCGGCGGCGCGGCCCGCGCGTTCGGCGCGCTGCGCGACCGCATTCCGGGCGCCTCGGCCAGTGTGGGACAAGGGGTTTCGGTCGAGGTCGGTGAGAAGCAGGCCGCCGTGGACCTGGAGCTGGTCGTCGAATACGGCGTGGCCATCGCCGAACTGGCCCGGCTGGTGCGGCGCAATGTCATCACCGCGATCGAGCAGATGACCGCGCTCGAGGTCGTCGAGGTCAATGTCAACGTCAACGACGTCTACATCGAGGGCGACGACGACGAGCAGCAGCCCGCCCGGGATCGGGTGCAGTGACATGAACGCCACCACGATCTGCCTGGTGTTCGGGCTGGCTCTCGGTTTCGCGGCCGCGTTCGGCGGATTCGGCGCGTTCGCCATCGTGCTCGTCTTCGGCGGGCTCGGCCTGCTCGTCGGCCGCTGGCTCGACGGCGAGGTCGACCTGTCGGGACTGGTTCGCCCGCAGCGTGATCGGGGTCGTCGATGACGGCCGTCGCCGAGTCCGCCGGAGATCTTCCGGGCCGGACGACGGTCGCCGAGCGGGCGGTCCGCCGGATCGCCGAACGGGCCGCGCGCGAGGTCGGCGGGGTCGAGGCGGGGGTGCGCGTCACCGCGCGCGTCGCCGGTGATTCCGCCACCCTCGACGTGCGGCTGCCCATCCGCTATCCGCTGCCGGTCGGCCGGGTGGCCGACGAATGCCGGGCCCATCTCATCGAACGCACCCGCGAGTTGGCCGGGCTGGCGGTGCCGCGGGTGGACATCGAGGTGTCCGAACTGCCGGTGGCCGTACCGAACGGGAGGGTCCGATGACGCGCCGATCGCGCCGCATCGCCCCGGCGGTGATCGTCGCCCTCGCCCTGTTGGCGGGGTCGATCGCCGTGGCGGTGTCGCTGATCCAGAAGCTCAGCGACCACAGGGAATTCGTCTCCTACACCGCGCTCGCGACCCGGCTGCACGACACCACCTGGTCCGCCGGTCCGGTGCTCGTCGGCGGAATCGCGGCCCTGGTGCTCGGGGCGGTGCTGCTGGCGGCGGCGCTGTGGCCCGGTCGATCGGTGGTCGTGCCGCTCGACGCCGAGGACGGCGTGCGCGCCGGGATCGCCCGGCGCAGCCTGCGGGGGGCGGTCCACGACGCGGTGCGTAGCGTCGACGGCGTGGACTCCGCACGAGTGCGGCTGGGCCGCAAGCGGATTCGCGTCAAGGGGCGCGGAGCCGACGCCGCGCCCGAGACCGTGCGCGCCGCGGTCGCCGAACGGCTCGGCACGATCGCGCCACGGGTGCCACCGCGGATCGAGACCGCGCTGCGCCCGGCGCGGACGGGAGGACGACGATGAGTTCGATCAACCGCCCGGCCCGGCTCAACCGGAGTCTGCTGGGGCTGATCGGCCTGCTGATCGCGGCCGCCGGTGGCTACGCCGTCGCCGCGCATCTGGGCGCCCTGCCCTGGGTGGATCGCGACGCGACGCTGGTGCCGGGCACCGCGGATCCGCCGCTGTGGGTGGAGTACCTGGTCGTGGCGGGCGCCGTGGTGCTCGCGCTGGCCGCGCTGCGCTGGCTCGCCGCGCAGGTCGGGCGGCTGCCCCGGGCGACGGAATGGGCGGTGGGCACCCCGGCCGCGACCGGTCGCACGGTCCTCGCCTCCGATACCGCGGCCGCGCCCCTGGCCGCCCATATCGAGTCCTACGACGACGTGCGCTCGGTGACCGCCCGGCTGTCGGGGCCCAGTCGCGCACCGGAACTGCATCTGGTGGTGACCGCCGCGCCGGACGCCGATCTCACCGAGTTGCGTCGCCGCATTCTCGGGCACGCCGTGCCGCGGCTGCGTCAGGCCCTCGATGTCGAGATCGTTCCGGTCAGCATGGAATTGCGGCTGGATTCGCGGGGCCGCTCCCGGTGATATGAAATCGGCCCGCGGCTCCGTGTCGTCAGGAGCCGCGAGCCGGTTCATGACAGGCGCTAACCCAGCCTGTCCCTGTTCTTGCCGCCGCGGTTGCGGCGCTCGGTGGGCATGTCACCGTCGGCGAGCATTTCCTCGTCGCGTTCCATATCCGGATCCCGCTTCATGGCCTGCTGGCCGCCGCGCGGCTGGTCCTTCATGCCCTTGCGGGACTTGTCTTTGGCATTGCGGTCCATCTTGGTGCCCATCGAAACCTCCGTATCGAATGGATTGCACGCTCAGGAAACTGCCAATCAATATCCTCACCGCGTCGAGTCGGGCGTGTCAACGCCTTGCGGGAAAAGGTATTCTGACCGGCCGGATGCGCGCTGAGCAGGCAATAAAGGGGAATTCCCGCTAATTCAGCCCGATCAATTCGCCGCCTCGGGCAGCCATTCTCTCGGGCGTGTCGAATGAGAAGTCGGTGCGCGCCGGATAGGGTTTCGTCATGCGGTCGACCAGGAGGAACCGATGACGAGCACGGTGACCGAATTCCCGTCTCCCGCCGCCGAATCCGCGTTCGAGCCACCGCGGCTGCGCACGGTCGACGACGAGTCGGTCACCGCGCTGGCGCACGCCGCCGCGCGCGAGATCACCGGCGTCGCAACGGATGTCGAGGTGCGCGCCCACGTGCGCGGCGACACCGTCGAACTCGCCGTCCGGTTGCCGATCCGCTACCCGCTGCCCATCTGGCGGGTGGCCGCGGTGACCCGACAGCACATCACCGACCGCGTCCGCCAGCGCGCGGGACTGACGGTGACCCGGATGGACATCGAGGTGAGCGCCCTCGTCACGGGAACGGGCGCGCGGTGACGGCCGTCGCCTGGACGACCCTCGCGGCGGGACTCGCGCTGCTGGCGGCGGCCGGGCTGTCGGGACGGAGGGTCCTGGTGCCGATGGTCGCCGACGACGAGATCACCGCCCGGGTCGCCCGGCGCGGACTGGCCACCGCCCTGCGCGTGGCGGCGCAGTCGGTGGCGGGTGTGCGCTCGGCGCGAATCAGGCTGGGCCGCAGCGGACTTCGCGTGGTGGCCAAGGCGGCGGGGGCGCGGCCCGGTCTGGCGGAGGAGGTCCGCGCGGCCGTCGACGCCCGGCTCGCGAATATCGGGCCGTGCGCGGGTTCGCGGTTCGGCCGCGTCCCGCTGGGCGCGTTCGGCGCGCTGTTCGTCGCCATCGGGTCCGTGACGGCCGCCCACCATCCGTCGCTCGTCCTGTCGGCGGCGGTGCTCGTCGGCGGCGTGAGTGTTCTCGGATTCGCCTGTCTCCGTGAGGTTTCCGCGCTATCGAGGCGGGCGACGGCGGCCCCGCGCTGGTGTGCCCGCCCGGCCGAGACGGACACCATCGTGATGGATTCGGCGGTCGCGGCCGGACCCGTCGCCGCCGATATCGAGACCTACGCCGGGGTGCGCTCGGTCACCGCGCGCCTGCTCGGCCCCGCCGTCGCACCCGAACTGCGCCTGACCGTCACCGCCGCACCCGACGCCGATGTGACCGCGCTGCGCCGCGAAATCATCGCCCACGCGCTGCCGCGCCTGCGCCAGGCCCTCGAGATCGACACCGTCGCAGTGCGTTTGGAGCTGCACTTCGCGCGTCAGTCCAGCGGACCGAGCACCCGCTCCACATAGGGATTGGCGAACCGGCCCTTGGGATCGAACCGGCGGCGCACCTCCTGGAACCGATCCCAGTGCGGATACCGCTCGCGCAGCGTGTCCGCGGTCTGGAAGTGCCGCTTGCCCCAGTGCGGGCGGCCCTCGAACGTATCGAAGATCTCCTCGCAGGCCCGGAAGTACGGCTCGTAGGGCATACCCCGATATTGGTGCACCGCGATATAGCAGGTGTCGCGGCCACCGGCGGGGGACAGGAACGCGTCGTCGGGCGCGACGAAACGCACCTCGGTCGGCATCGGCGAATCGAACCGACGCCCCAACTCCTTGATCCGCTCGATCGCCGCCACCGCGTGCTCGCGCGGGATCGCGTACTCCATCTCGGTGAACCGGATCAGCCTGGGGGAGGCGAAGACTCGATACGACCGGTCCACCTGCCGCCGATAGCTGCCCGCGTAGGCCGCGCCCCGATGGATCCACGGAATCAGCCGCGGCCGGGCGCGACTCAACCGGCACAGCGCGTCGAAGGTGTAGTTCGACATGAGGATGTCGGCGAACCAGTCCACGGCCTTGCCGCGCGGCCGCTCGGGCAGCGGCACCCGATTGTTGCGTTTGGTCATCGCCAGCGGGCTGTGGGCGAACATGTAGAACTCGAAATGTTCGTTGCCGTCGACGTATTCGTCCAGATCGGCGAGCACCTCCGCCACCGGAACCGGCCGCTCCACGCCCTCGAGCACGAACGACGGCACCAGCTGGAGCGTGACCGCGGTGACCACCCCGAGCGCGCCCACGCTCACCCGCGCCGCGCGCCAGCCGTCCGGATCGGACTGTTCGTTCAGCTCCACGCGACTGCCGTCGGCGAGCGTCAATTCGATAGAATGCAGTGCGGCGCTGAGGTTCTGGAGCGTGGCTCCGGTGCCGTGCGTCCCGGTCGCGGTGGCTCCGGCGATGGTCTGCACGTCGATGTCGCCGAGATTGGGGAACGCCAGGCCCATCGGGTGCAGCGCGGTGCTCAGCGCGTTGAGGGTCGCGCCCGCCTCGACCCGCACGAGCCCGGTCGCGCGGTCCACCCACTGGATGCGATCGAGCCCCGACAGCCGCAGCAGCAGGCCGTCGGTGAGCACGGCGTCGGTGAACGAATGGCCCGCGCCCGCGACCCGAACGGTCCGCCCGGCGCTGTCGGCGCGCGCCAGCAGCTCGGCCACCTCGTCGGCCGTTCGGGGAGTGGCGATCTCGGCCGGGGCACACGCCTGATCCCCGGCCCAGTTCATCCACGAGTTGGTCATGTGACCAACATTAGGGGATCGATGTGAGCCGCGCTACCTCTTGCGCGGGCAGACGGCCTCCTTCGCCTGCTCCACCTCGTCCTCGGTGAGCGGCGGCACGGTCAGTTCCAGTCGCGGGACGCCGTCCGCGCGCACCCCGTCGAGCACGATGGCCATATAGCGCCGCCACGTGTTCGGATTGATCGGGCGGGCGAAGGCGGCCATCGACTCGACCATGTTCACCATCGCGAAGAAGTCGGCGACGGTGATGCCGGGCCGCAGCACGCCCGCCGCGTGCGCGCGGGCCATGAGCTCCTCGAGCGCGGGCTTGATCCGGCAGCGCACCGACGCGAAACGTTCCTTGGCGTCGGGCAATTCGAGCATGACCTCGCCGAAACCGCGGTTGCCCGCCATGTGCTGGCACGCCCACTCGAACAGCTCGACCAGCCCCAGCCACGGATCCGGAACGCGGTTGCAGCGCTCGGTCGCCTCGGCCATCTCGGCCACGTGCCGATCGAAGACCTCCTCGATCAGCTCGCGCTTGTTGGCGAAGCGCCGATACACCGTCCCCACGCCCACCTTCGCGGCCTCGGCGACATCGTCGAGGGTGACGTCGAGGCCGCGCTCGGCGAACAGTTCGCGGGCGGCCTCGAGAATGCGTTGCTGGTTGCGGGCGGCGTCGGCGCGCAGGCGCCGAGGCTGTGACAAAGGCCCAGGTGGAGCGGGGGAAGTGGCGCGATTCACACGAAGATCCTAACAAGGACGGGGATTAACTGGAGGCTTTCTCTCCGTTATGGTGTTAGCTTACTCCGGTAAGTGGAGGAACTCTCTCCGCATATGTGTCGGCTATCACTTTCCCCGTAGGAGTCCCATGACTACCGCGCTCGACCTCGAAACGGAGGCGACGGAGACGTCGCCGAAAGCGGGCCGTCGCGGCTCGCATGCCCTGCGCTGGTGGGTGCTCGCCGTCCTCGGCGTGGCCCAGCTGATGGTCGTGCTCGACGCGACCGTGGTGAACATCGCGCTGCCCGAGGCGCAACGCGACCTCGGCTTCTCCAATGGCGACCGGCAGTGGGTGGTCACCGGGTACGCCCTGGCCTTCGGCAGCCTGCTGTTGCTCGGCGGTCGGCTGAGCGACCTGTTCGGTCGCCGCAACACTTTCCTCATCGGCCTGGTCGGTTTCGCCGTGGCCTCCGCCGTCGGCGGCGCGGCCAACGGCTTCGAGATGCTCGTCGTCGCGCGCGTCGCCCAGGGCGTGTTCGGCGCGCTGCTGGCCCCGGCCGCGCTGTCGCTGCTGACGGTCACCTTCACCGAGCCGTCCGAGCGGGCCAAGGCGTTCGGCATCTTCGGCGCGGTCGCGGGTGCGGGCGGCGCGCTCGGCCTGCTGCTCGGCGGCGCGCTCACCGAGTGGGCGTCGTGGCGCTGGGTGATGTACGTGAACCTGATCTTCGCCGCGGTGGCCTTCGTCGGCGGTGCGTTGTTGCTGGCCAAGCACGTCAGCGATCGGCGGCCGCGGCTGGACATCCCGGGCACGGCCGTGGTGACCGCCGCGTTGTTCGGCATCGTCTACGGCTTCTCGCACGCCGAGTCGCACGGCTGGTCCAACGGCGTGACGCTGGCCTTCCTGATCGGCGGCGTGCTGCTGCTGGGCGTGTTCGCCTGGCTGGAGACCCGGGTCGCGCATCCGCTGCTGCCGCTGCGCATCGTGCTCGACCGCACCCGCGGCACGTCGTATCTGACGGTGTTCGTCATGGGCATCGGGATGTTCGCGCTGTTCCTGTTCCTGACCTACTACATGCAGTTGACGCTGGGCTACACGCCGATCGTCACCGGTGTGGCCTTCCTGCCGATGGTCGCGGGCATGGTGCTGTCGTCCACGACCGTCCCGTCGCTGGTGCTGCCCAAGCTCGGCCCCAAGATCACGGTCACCGCGGGCTTCGTCCTCGCCGCGATCGGCATGGCCCTGCTGACCCGCATCGGCCTGGACACCGCGTACGCCACCCATGTCCTCCCGTCGCTGATCCTGATGGGTCTGGGCATCGGTAGCGCGCTCTCCCCGGCCTTCCAGGGGTCGACCGCGGGTGTGCACCACGAGGACGCGGGCGTCGCCTCGGCCATGGTCAACACCAGCCAGCAGGTCGGCGGCTCGATCGGCACGGCCCTGCTGAGCACCATCGCCTCCTCGGCCGCCGCCGACTATCTGAGCGGCCGCCAGCCCACGGCGGTGGCGGTGGCGGAATCCGCGATCCACAGCTACACCACCAGCTTCTGGTGGGCCACAGCGATTTTCGCGGTCGGGGCCGTGATCACGGCGATCCTCATGCCGAGCACGGTGCCCGCGCCCGCCGAGGGTGAGCCGGTGATCGTGCACTGAGAGTGAACGGCCGCGTCCCCGCGCGAGTGGATTGTGCGGGGACGCTCCGGGTTTCGCGGTGAGGCCCTCGTGCTCGGACGCAAGCGCCCCCGCCTAGATGAATCAGGCGGGGGCGCTTGTGTTTTCGTTCAGCAGTTGCTGGGAGCCGGGAGGTTGGCGAAGCGGTCGCCCAGGTAATTGAAGGCCTGGGCGGCCCCGGCGGCGATGGCCGTGCCGTGGTCCGCGCCCGGGATGATCTCGAACTGCACGCGGTCGCCTGCGGCGCAGTAGCGGCCCGCGACGTCCCGGGCGAGCCAGGGGTTCACCTGGTCGTTGGCGCCCGCCCACTGGTAGATCGGGGCGCGGGGGACACCGGGGTAGATCTCGAGGCTGTTCTCGTGCAGGACCGCGATCTGGCGGTCGCTGACATCGCTGACGCCGCCGTAGAAGTAATCGGTGAAGCTCTTGTTCGCGCCCGCGGCGATGATCTGATCGGTGCAGGCGTTGGCGATGCGGTTGCGCAATTCCCAGCCCGCCGGATTCAGATTCGCGTCCAGCGACATGACACCGGGGTACTCCCGTTCCAGGCCGACCGCCGCGGCGAAGCCCAGCCCGAACAGCGGGCTCGGATTCGCGCCGACGTCGAGGGCGAGTTTGCCGATGTTCACCGGCACCCCGCCCATGGCCGCGCCGACGATCGGCAGTTCGGGCGCGTACTCCGGCGCCATCGCGGCGGCGAATCCGGTCGCCATGCCGCCGCCGGAATACCCCGCCAAACCGACTGGGGCGTCGGCCAATCCGGCCGGGGCGAACCGCTTCACCGCGCGCACCCCGTCGAGCGTGAGCCGACCGCCGAGCTTGGCCGCCCCGTACGCGCTCACCGGACCCAGGTGATCGGGCACCGCGACCGCCCAGCCCCGGCCCAACAGCACGTTCAACGCCGGGGACTCCTGGAGACCGCCGTCGAACAGGGCGTGCGACGGGGCGCATTCGAGACCGAGCGAATTCACGAACGGCTGATACGACACGAGCGGCCGAGTGCCGCCGCCCGGGGGCAGCAGCAATGTCGTCACCGCGGCGATCGGCGCGTCGGCCGAATTCGTCGAGCGATAGACCAGTTGATAGGCCGTCGCACCCGGGAACCCGGTCGCGGCCACCGTCCGGCTGCGCACGACGTCTCCCGGCTGATAGTCCCCGATGTTCGGCGGCGCCGAATAGAACGGGTCGCCATCGGGCAGGGGAAAGATCGCCGCCCGCGCGGGCGCGGCCCCCATGCCACACACCACGGCCGAAATCAGCGCTGTCACCAATGTCATTGCGGCCCTGCGCCCGCCGGCCCGGGGCCTTCGGTGTACGACTCGATCATCCGCCATCGTCACTCCATCAATGTCGTCCGAATGAACGCCTTCCTGACGCAACACCCCACAAACCAACCGGCTCGGATTGATTGCTGAAGGCTATTACAGAGTCTCCCCCACCGCCACCATTTCAGCGCGCCCAACCGACCCCACCACCCCAGCCGCACCCTCTATTCGAATCCGCACCCCTTCCAAGGCCCGAAAGGGCGTGCGGATCCGAACAAGGGGTGCGGATCGAAGGCGAGCGGGGACACGCTCGGGTGACGCGCGTGCCGTCGGGTCGGGGGTCGCTGGCAGTTAGCATGACCCGATACGGTTGCGGTCGCGAATGGGAGGTTGCCCAGGTGGTTCGGCCGGTCGGCACGGGAGCGGGGAGATCCGCTCGTGCCGCCGGACGCGCGGAAACTCGTAAACTGCTCGAATCGGGTGTGACGGTCATCGGTTCGATGGATGGACGACGAAACGGCACGACGATCGGGGGTAGTCATGAGGCGAACAGCGGGGAGCGGTCGATGAGCGCCGAGCGCCGCGGCCGGATTCCGGCGGATCGTGGTCTGTCGGTGGGGTTCGATACGGTATCCCCTCTGGGTCCGGCACGGCTGGTGGGACCGTGATCCTGATGACGAGCCGGGCGCAGGTGATCAAGAAGGGAGGCCCGAGCATGGCCCACGATCGAGCCGGCCGACCGGCCCGGGCTACCGACCTGGAGGATCTCGCGCATCTGGTGACGGCCTACTACAGCCGAATTCCCGATCCGTCGGAGCCGGGACAGCTGGTCGCCTTCGGCACCTCGGGCCATCGCGGATCGAGCCTGGACTGCGCGTTCAACGAGGCGCACATCCTCGCCATCACCCAGGCCATCGTCGAGTACCGCGCCACCCGCGGCATCACCGGACCCGTGTACCTCGCCCGCGACACCCACGCCCTGTCCGAGCCCGCCTGGACCACCGCGCTCGAGGTCCTGGCCGCCAACGACGTCACCGCCGTCATCGACGCCCGCGGCCGCTACACGCCCACCCCGGTGCTGAGTCACGCTGTCCTGCGCCACAATCGGGGCGGCACCCGCCATCAGGCCGACGGCATCGTCGTCACCCCCTCGCACAACCCGCCCCGCGACGGCGGCTTCAAATACAACCCCCCGCACGGCGGCCCCGCCGACACCGTCGCCACCGACGCCATCGCCGAGCGTGCCAACGAGTTGCTGCGCGGCGGCCTGGCCGGGGTCAAGCGCACCACCTTGCAGCACGCGCTGGCCACCAGCGTCGAACGCTACGACTACCTCGACCACTACATCGCCGATCTGCCGAATGCCTTGAACCTGGACGCGATTCGCGGCGCGGGCATCCGGCTCGGCGCCGACCCCATGGGCGGCGCGAGCGTCGACTACTGGGAGGAGATCGGCCAGCGGTACGACCTCGAACTCGAGGTCGTCAACCCGTTCGTCGACCCGACCTGGCGGTTCATGACCCTCGACAGCGACGGCAAGATCCGCATGGATCCGTCCTCGCGCTACGCCATGGCGTCGCTGGTCGCCATTCGCGACGACTACGACATCTCCACGGGCAACGACGCCGACGCCGACCGGCACGGCGTGGTGACACCCGATGCGGGCCTGATGAATCCGAACCACTACCTGGCCGTCGCGATCGAATACCTCATCGCCAACCGGATGGGCTGGGACGCGCTGACCAAGATCGGCAAGACGGCGGTCACCTCCTCGATGATCGATCGCGTGGTAAGCGTTCTGGGCCGACAGGTGCACGAGGTCCCCGTCGGCTTCAAATGGTTCGTCCCCGGATTGTTCAGCGGCTCATTGGCTTTCGGCGGCGAGGAGAGCGCGGGCGCGTCCTTCCTCCGCATGGACGGCACCGTCTGGACCACCGACAAGGACGGCATCCTGCTCGCCCTACTCGCCGCCGAGATCACCGCCGTGACCGGCCAGAGCCCGTCGGCCCGCTACGCCGAACTCGAAAAGCGTTACGGCAGCCCGGCTTACGCGCGCATCGATGCCACCGCCACCCCGGACCAGAAGGCCCGGCTGGCCGCGCTCACACCGGACGACATCACCGCCACCGAGGTGGCGGGTGAGCCGATCATCGCGGTGCAGACCCGGGCGCGCGGGAACGGCGCCGCGCTTGGCGGGGTGAAGGTGACGACCGAGAACGCGTGGTTCGCGGCCCGGCCCTCGGGGACCGAGGACAAGTACAAGATCTACGCGGAGTCGTTTCACGGGCCGGATCATCTGGCGCAGGTGCAGGGGGCGGCGGAGGAGGTCGTGGGGCGGGCGTTGGGGGAGTGAGGGTTCGGGGCTTTTCGCGTTGAGTGGTTCGGTGTTCGCATCGGGCGCGCCGGTGCGCATGGCCTTTGTTCTGCTCGGAACTTGTTGTGCCGGTGGGTCATTGCCGCTCGGGCCGCCAGGTCCGGTGGGATATCGCCAGGGAGTCGGTGTCCGGCCCGGGTGGGGTCGCCCAGTTTCGGCGGGACGTCGGCAGCGAATCGGCGTCCGATCCGGGTGGGGTCGGCTGGTTTCGGTGGGACGTGGCCAGGGGGTCGGCGTCCGATCCGGTTGGGCTTGGCTAGTTTCGGTGGGACGTTGCCAGTGGGTCGGCGTCTGACCCGGGTCCGGTCGGCTGGTTTCGGTGAGGCGTCGCCAGGGAGTCGGCGTCAGGCCCGTTTGGGGTCCTCCAGCTCCGGCGGGACGTGGCCAGTGAGTCGACACCCGACCCGGGTGGGGTCGCCCAGATTCGGCGGGTTCGTTCGGTGGTGTCGAATCGGGGCCAGCCGGGGTCGCCGGTTGTGGCGAACGCTACGAACGCTTTGCGCATGGCCGCCGACAGGGCGGCGAAGTCCGGGGGAATGTTTGGGCCGATGAGATCTGTGGCGAGGGGGCCGCGGGGTGTGTCGAAGGTGAAGGGGACGTCGAGGCCGTGGCATGCCCGCAGGGCGCCGTCGCGCGCCGGGCTCGGCCATGCGAATTCGTAGAGGTACGAGGCGTTTTCGGCATTGGTGGCGGCCTCGGCGCACCACAGCGACGGCATTCGGAACAGGGCGTCGGAGAGGATCAGGGCGTGCAGTTCGTCGTCGGTGATGTTCGGATTTCCGAGCCGGTAGGTTCGGACCGCGCTCGCGTCGAGACCGCAGGCACGGGCGGTGTCGACGGGTTCGGTCTTGGACAGGTCCGCGTCCACCGTGAACATTCGCGCCTCGTCCGTGGTGAATCCGCACACGAGTTCGCGGCCGGTCGCGGACGTTCGGTAGCCGAGCCAGGGTGGGGCAGTGAACAATTCGTCGTCGACGATCACCGAGTAGGGCGCGTTCGGATGGGTCCATCGTCCCGGCTCGGCCGCCATGACGGCCACCGGTGTCATCTGGACCGCGTGGATCGCCTCGGGTGGCAGTGCCGCCAACGCCTCGACTGTCGGGCGGATGCCGAGCCGCGAGGTGATCATCGCCGAGACGGCACGAGCCTCGTCGGCGGGAACGAAGATCCTGCCCGGGCTCTGCGCGATTCCGCGCCGGAACAGATCCGGGGCGCGATCACCGGCCAGCAGGCCCACGACCGACGACGCGCCCGCCGACTGTCCGATCAAGGTCACCGCGTCCGGATCTCCGCCGAAGGCGGCGATATTGTCGTGCACCCAGCCGAGCGCGGCGATCTGGTCGAGTACGCCGCGGTTGCACGGCGCGTCGTCGACCCAGCCGAAGCCCTCGTATCCCACTCGATAGTTCACCGTGACCACCACGACCCCCGCGGCGGCGAGGGCAGCGCCGTCGAAATCGGTGGTGGCCGCGGTGCCGCCCAGGCACGCGCCGCCGTGCAGCCACACCATGACCGGCAGGCCGGAGGCGCCGACATCCGGGGTCCACACGTTCACGGTGAGGCATTCGGGGTCGTCGCCGGGATGCCAGAGGATCGGCTGCGGTACCGAGGAGCCGAACCTGCGCGCGTCGCGCACGCCGCTCCACCGCCGCGGCGGGCCCGGGGCCTGGAAGCGACGGGCGCCGACCAGGGGCGCGGCATAGGGGATGGCGAAGAAGGCGAAGGAATTCTCGCGCGCTTCGCCGCGGACCGCCCCACACGCCGCGCGAACGACCACGTCCATCGTGCCCCTCCCTGGTTCGGGTGTCTCCTGATATGAGTCACTGTACTAAAAAAGGAGGTTCGATGCCGAAAGTCGTCGATCGGACACAGCGACGCGACGCGTTGGCGGCCGCCCTGTGGCGCTTGGCCTATCGCGAGGGCTGGAATGCGGTGAGCCTGCGCCGGGTCGCCGCGGAGGCGGGATTGTCGCTCGGTTCGTTGCAGCACTACTTCGCCGGGCTCGACGATCTTCTCGACTACTCCGTCTCCGGCGTGCTCGACATCCTCGATGAGCGGCTCGTCGATCAACTCACGACGCTCGCCGAGCCCGCGGACGCCGAATCGACTGTGCGCGAAGCACTTCAGGGCATGATCCCCGGGGCCGTCGTCGATCCCGCGGCCGAGCGACCCGACGACAGCTGGCGGATACAGGTGATGGCATGGCTGGCCGTGGTGAACAGGGCCGCGCGGAACCCCGAGATGTCGGCCCGCTTGTCCGCGGGATCCGATCGACTCGCCGCGGCGATCGCGGCCGCGCTGTGTACGAGCGCGATCGGTCGTTCTCGCGAGGAGGCACTGCGTGAGGCACGGGGGCTCCTGGCTCTCGTCGAGGGCCTGCTGTTGCAACTCGCGCGGGGTTCCATCGAGCCGGGTGAAGCATCTTCGGTGATCAGTGGATTCGTCGCACGCGTCTTCGGGTGATCGGCCCGGGCGGGGAGGTCGGGCGACGCCACCTGATGCCGGACGGTGTGCCTGGCGGCAGCGCGCGGTCCAGCGGCAATGCGGTATCTGCGTTCCGCGGTCCCGGTGATCGCGCTCGCGGACGCCATTGTCGCCGTGCCGAGCACCCGGACCTGATGGAATGGATTGTTCGTTTCGAGGAGTTGTGATTCGGCGTGGACGACGGGTGTGATCGGTGAGGGAGAGCGGGGCCGGGCGGCTGCCGGTGGAGATCTGGGTGTTGGTGGGGGCGGCGTTTCTGATCGCGCTCGGCTTCGGGTTGGTGGCCCCGGCTCTGCCGCAGTACGCCTTGAGTTTCGGAGTCGGGGTGGCGGCCGCGTCGGCGATCGTGAGCGCGTTCGCGTTCATGCGGTTGTTGTTCGCCCCGGTGAGCGGGCGGTTGGTGCAGCGGCTGGGGGAGCGGTCGGTGTATTTGAGCGGCGTGCTGATCGTGGCCTTGTCGACGGGGGCTTGTGCTCTGGCGCAAAGCTATTGGCAGCTGATCGTGCTGCGGTCGCTCGGCGGGATCGGATCGACCATGTTCTCGGTGTCGTCGCTGGGACTGGTCATTCGGATGTCGCCGCCCGGACAGCGGGGGAGGGTGTCCGGACTGTGGTCGAGCAGCTTCCTGATCGGTTCGCTCGCCGGGCCGCTGATCGGCGGCGCGCTGGTCGGATTCGGGTTGCGGGTGCCGTTCGTGATCTACGCCGTCGCACTACTGGCCGCGACGGCCGTCGTGTACTGGAGTCTGCGCGACTCGCGGTTGGCCGCACCCGAGGCCCCGGGTGAGTTGCGGGTGATGACCTTCCGCGACGCGCTCGCGCGTCCGGCGTATCTCGCGGTGCTGTGGTCGAACTTCGCCAATGGCGCGGCCGTGTTCGGGGTGCGGATGGCTTTGGTTCCGCTGCTGGTGGTTTCGGTGCTGGGGCTCTCGCCGGGGCTGGCGGGTGTGGCGCTGACGGTGTTCGCGGCGGGCAACGCGGCGGTGCTGTTCGTCTCGGGGCGGCTGTCGGATCGCTTGGGCCGCAAGCCTTTTCTGGTCGTCGGCACGGTGGTGTGCGCCGTCGGGACCATTCTGCTCGGCCTGTCGGAGAATCTGACCTGGCTGCTGGTGTCCTCGTTCATCGCCGGACTCGGGTCGGGCATGTACACCCCGGCGCAGCAGGCCACGGTCGCCGACGTCATCGGGCCCCGGGCCCGGGGCGGGCCGGTGCTGGCCGGATTCCAGATGGCCGCTGATCTGGGGACCGTCATCGGCCCGATCGCCGTGGGCGCCATCGCGCAACGAGCGTCGTTCGGGGTGGCGCTCGCCGTGACGGGGGCGCTCCTGGTCGCGGCCTCGTTGTGCTGGGTGCTGGTTCCGGAGCCGATGCGGCGGCGGGCCGTCGTCGACGCGTGAGTCGGCGTCGAATCGCCGGTTCGGTTTTGGCAGAGTGGACGCCGTGAACTCCTCCTCCGGATCGAAGTACACGCCGCGACCCATGTCCAGCCGAACCACGTACGCCCTGGGCGGTGTCGCCCTGCTGGTGATCGTGCTGATCGTCGTGCTCGTCGTGCGTTGGAACAGCGATCACTCCTTGAAGGTCCAGGGCGACGGGTACGGTCCGGTGCACGATCCGGCCGTCAGCGTGCTGCTCGACTCCGACGGCGCGATCGTGCTCGGAAAAGCCAACGCCGCCAAGACGATCGACGTCTACGAGGATCCGATGTGCCCGAATTGCGGCTCGCTGGAACACCTCTACGGTCAGCTGATCGCGCAGAAGATCGACCAGGGCAAGCTGGCCGTGCGCTATCGCCTCGTCAACTTCCTGGACCAGAAGTCGGGCAGCAAGGACTACTCGACCCGCGCCGTCGCCGCCAACGAGTGCGTCGCCGACGCCGGGAACGGGCCGGTGTACTCGAAGTTCCACACCGCGCTGTTCACCACCAAGCAACCCAGTGAGAACGGCGGCGACCTCGGCAACGAGCAGTTGGCCGCCATCGCCGCCGAGGCCGGGGCTCCCGCCGAGGTGCAGCAGTGCATCACGAAGGGGCAGCGCGTCGATTCGGCGCGCAACCACGCCCAGTCGGCCATGACCACCCTGAAGGCGGCCGTCGGCGAGGTGCGCACCCCGACCGTGCTCGACGGCTCGAACGATCTGAACCTCAACGACTCCGGCTGGGTCGACAAGGTCGCGCCGTAGCGCGGACGCCCGGGCGGCATCCCCAGCCGTCCGGGCGCCCGCTCCCCGCGCGGTGCCGACCCGCGGGCTACTCCTCGCCCAGTTCGTCGGTGAGCAGGGCCTCGTAGATTCGGTTGCGCGCGTCCGCGATCGCGTTGATCGTGTCGCGCAACTGCTGTGCCATGGCCGCGTAGCCGCAACCGGATTCGGCCTTGTCCAGTTCGGCTTCCAGCCGCCTGCGGATCTGCTCGAGACCGGCGATCCGCTCGCGTTCCACTCCGACATCGATGACCGTCGGCGCCGGAGGAGGGTCCGGGTTGTCCATCGCTGTGCCGTGTCCTCATGATCCTGGTAGGTGTTCATCGGCCCTGGTTCTCCAGGGCGTAGGGACGGTCGTCCTCCGGAATCGCCGTCGACAGCCCGGGATGGAGCGGAACGTCTCGTTCGAGGGGATAGGTGAGGTCGAGCGCGGCCGCGGGCGGCGCCTCGGTCTCCTCCGCGGGCTGCGGCCAGGGCAGTCGCGGGGCCTCGATATCGGTGTGCGGGAACAGATATCGCGCGCCCTCCCGCACGGTCGTGCGGACATCGCCCTCGGGACTGGTCCATTCGAGGCGATCGGCGTCGAGACGGTCTGTGCGCCAGGCGGTTTCGCCGTCGTCGGCCGCCTTCTTGAGCCGATGATGCCGCGTGCACAGGACCGCGAGATTCGACGGCACCGTCGCACCGCCGCGCCGGGGGTGGGCGCGATCGAAGGGTCTGCTGTGGTCGATCCGGCCCAGCGTGGCGGGCATGGTGCAGCCCGGGAACCGGCAGAGCCCGTCCACGGCCCGCACCTCCCGATCCAGCCATACCGGAGGCTCCTCCCGATCGGCCTCCTCGTCGCCGCTCGGATCCTCCGTCCGTTCCGGAATCACTTGGAACTCGGCCGATTCGGCGATCCGCCGCGCCAGCTCCGCGTCGATCGGCCCGTACCCCGCCAAGAGCGCCGGATCCTCCCGCGACCCCAACAGGCTCTCCGCCGAGATCCCGATCTGAACCAGCGGCCGACGTCTCTCGCCACTCGATTTCGGTGCGGGACAACGCTTCCCGCGCCCACACTCGCATCGCAACCGCCCCGACCCGTCCGCGAGCGCCACCAACGCGTCGGCCCGCCGCTGCGGCATCGTGCGCGGATCCTCTTCGCACACCTCGTGACTCATCTCCCGCAACCGCATCGCGACCGTCTGCGCGGCGGCCGCGGGCAACAACCCGTCGAACAGCGCCACCCCGTCGCGCACGCCCCTGATCCGCACATCCCGCTCGCCCTCCCGCACCTCCCGTCTGCGCCGCTCACCCTCCGGATCCAGCCGCCCGACCCACCGCCGCCCCGTATGCCGCAACCGCACCGGATCCGCCCGATCCGCCGCCTCGATCAACTTCGGCTCCAACTCCGCCCGCGCCGCGGCCGTGACCCCCCGCGCTGTCTCGACCACGACCTGCGTCCGCGCCAGATCGATCCGCCCCGACGCGAAAGCCGCACGCGTAGCGGGCATCTCATCGAGCCCCAGCCCCACATCGATCAGCGCCGCCGCCACTCGCTCGGACACCCGCACGGCCATCGCCACCTCACTGGCCGCGAACTCCCCGGCCCGCCCGTCGTCCCCCTCCTCTCCCCGCTCCTCCCGTCGCCGCCGATACAGCTCGCGCACCGCCAACACCTCGGCCGCCTGCGCGAACGCCGCCGCCCCATGTGCCCGCCGCAGCGCATCGATCAGCCCCTCATCGCTCATCGCCTGAAGCTCTCCGCCGTCGAACATGTGTTCGATCCTACCTTTCGAACACCAGTTCCACCAGCCCCCCGACCAGCCGATTTGGCCCCACATCCGCCAGTGGTGTAACTTCATTCAAGCCAACGGGGAGCCCCCCGAAGGCAACACCACGGGGCTATGGCGCAGCTGGTAGCGCACCACACTGGCAGTGTGGGGGTCAGGGGTTCGAGTCCCCTTAGCTCCACCTTGGAGGGTGTACTAGAACACGGTGCCGAATCAATGCCGTGTAGTAGTACGCCGACGCCATCGCTTCCGTGTGAAGCGGTGGCGTTTTTCGTTTTAGCGGCCCCATCGTCTGTCAGGGGGGATGCGGTGGGGTGGCCGGTTCCGCGTGCGCGTTGGATCGCGTGGAGACGGTTGAACGGTTCGTGGAGACGGTGGTCGGCGATCTGTTCGTCCTCAATGTAGAGGGCGCGGAAGATGGTTTGGTTGAGCATCCGGCGTTGGTGGTCGTTGCATCGGCGGTAGAGCTGTTGGGGGTTCTCGAGTAGTTCGAGCGCTATGTCGATGAGTTTGGCGCTGTCGGAGAGGTTTTCGGTCGTGGTGGTCAGGCGCTGCGTCAGGCGTTGGCGGTCGCGGGCGATCTCCTGGAGTTTGGTTTTGATCTTGAGTTGCGGCGCGGTGGCGTCTGCGGCCAGTTCGATCAGGTTGTCTTCGCGGGTGTCCAATGCCTGTAGTTCGGTGGTGAGTTGTTTGTGGAGTAGTCGCTCGGCCGCGTCTCGTTCGTTGATCACCGTGGTCACGTGTGCGCGGACTTCGGCGATGAACTCGGCGCTGAAGCGCACGGTCGCGTAGTGGGCTTCCACGGCGTCCTCGACCAGCGCGACGTTGATGTAGGGGGCGTCGCAGGTGCCGTCTTGTCTGTTGCGGCAGAAGAAGTACGTGTATTCGGTGCCACGTCGGTTGAGGGTGTGCTGGATGATCATGCGGGTGGTGCTGCCTGTGGTTCGGTGGCAGCGCTGGCAGAACAGGGAGCCTTTGAGGTAGTGGGGGTGTTCGCGTCGGCGTTCCCCGGCGGTGCTGCGTGCGTCGAGGATGTCTTGGACGCGGTCGAAGAGGTTTTCGTTGATGAGGGGTTCGTGGCGGCCTTTGATCTCTTCACCGTCGTAGGTGACGTAGCCGAGGTAGTACCGGTCCCGCAGCATTTGGGAGAGTTTGTTGATGGAGACCTGTTTGGCGGGGTGTTTCCTGGTGGGCCGGGTACGCAGGCCCCGGTCGTAGAGTTCGTCGGACAGGGTGTCGAGGGTGTAGTTGTCGGTGGCGAACAGTTCGAAGGCGAGTTGCACCAGTGGCGCTCGCTCGGGGTCGGTGGCGATGGTGCGGATCTCGCGGCCGTCGAATCGGTCGATCACATTGCGGTAGCCGAGTCGGGCGCGTCCGATTGTGCCTCCGTTACGGGCTTTCTGGCCCATTTTGTAGGCGATGTCGGCCCCGGATTCGCGAGATTGGTATTCGTTGAAGGTGGCGAGGATGCCGTGCATAAGCTGGCCGACTGGTGTGTCGTCGATGCTTTCGGTGGCCGAGATGAGGGTGACACCGCGTTTGCGGAGATCTGCCATGACGATGGCGTCGTCTATCCGGTTGCGTGCCATGCGGGATAGCTTGTAGACGATGACATAGTCGATGTCTCGTTCGGCCCGCACTCGGGCGAGTAATCGTTGAAAGGCGACTCGTTTCGACATTTCGGTGGCCGTGCGCCCTGGTTCGATGTACTCGTCCACGATGGTCAGCCCGAGTTGTTCTGCCTTCTGCTGGCACTTGACGCGCTGCGCCGGAATCGATTGACCTTCCGGGTCGTAATCGGTCTTGACCTGACCGGGGGATGATACGCGCAGGTAGATGACCGCTCGGGTTCCCGGTTCCACCCTCAGACCCCGGAACGACTCGGCGGCGGTCAGCGCGTCGTCCGGTGTGTGTTCACCGTCGAAATCTAAATATGCGCTTGCCATGAAGAATTCTCTTTCTTTGTCGTTGACTAACCGGGGTGCCGCCGGATGAAAAGCGCCGCCAATCCGAATATGATTGGCAGCGCTTCGCACCTGTGGCGACATTTCGAAATTGATCCGAACCATCCGGCCGGATGGAACATGTCATTTTATCAAAACGTCGGCGTTTTTCTATGCCGCCGCCGGAGGTTTTTCTGCCGTGTCGATGCCTGTCGAATGTTTTGTCTCGTCATGTTCGGCGGCAAGCGATTCGGCGAAACTAACTATTACTTCTGCGAGTTTGCGGGCGTCGGGAGGGTCGTATCGGGTATCGCGTACGACGATGCGGTGAGCGTTGGGGGCCCGATGTCTCTTTTTGTCGTGCTTATTACTGAAGGCATTGCTATCTCTTTCGTCTTTCCCGGTGCGGACGGGCGGCGACGTGCGATCGGCAGACATGGGCTCTCCGAAGTGATAGACGACGGGGATCGTTCACGGGGAGGACTCCGGCTCGAGCGGCCGGATTGGACATCCGCACCGCCCATTGAACGGGGCCTGACAGCACGGGCGAGCCCTTGGGCTGGCGCGCGCGGGAACACAACGCGGGCGGGCACCGCTACACCACGGGGCTGGAGGTCGCGCTTTCCCTGTTGCCCTCTAGGACGTGAAGAGGGGCCGGTGTAAAGACACCGGCCCGGCCCCTCTTCTGTCGCTAGGCCGCCAGGTCCCCTGAATGCCCTTCGCGCTGAGAACGCTTCAGGTTCAATGAACTTGAGCTGTTCGCGGCGGTGCGGAAGACCAGGACGTCTTCGTGGGCGATGAGGGCCAGGGGTAGGCCCGCGTCGCGGTTTTTCAGGACGAAGTCGCGTTGGAAGAACGACGAGTGCGCGACGATGTCGTTGTCGGTCAGCCGCCCCAGCAACGCGACGGCGCGGTCGACGGGCACGAGTCCGGCGGTGGCAGCGCACTGGGTCAGCAGTGAGGGCAGGTCGACCAGTTCGGCGTGCTGGCGCCAGGGGCGGGCTGTGACGACGACGTGGCCGCCGGGTTTGAGGTAGCCGGTGGCGGCGGTGAGGATGCGGGTGAATCCGGTCAGCAGGCGAGGCACGCCGATGTTGGCGAGATTGCCGCGATCGAGGGTGTTGCCATAGCGGTGATTGACCTTGCGGATTCCGTTCCCGGTACGCACATGACCGTGGACGCTGTCCCCGTACGGGGGCGAGGTGAGGACCAGGTCGACGGTGCCGCGCAACTCCTCTGGCAGGAAGGTCGCCAGCTTGCGGGCGTCACCGCAATACACGACCGCCTCATGAGGGTGTCCGGACTCCGCTGTGAGAGCGAGGTTGTCGCGGGCGATGGCCGCCCAGCGGTCCTCGTACTCGACGCCCACGCCACGACGGCCGGCATGGACGGCCTCGACGAGGGTGGTGCCGATGCCGCACATGGGATCCGTGACCAGATCGCCGGGGTTGCTGTAGCGGGTGATGGCCTCGGCGGCGATGTTCGGCAGCATTTTTGCCGGGTGCGCCGACGACTCGCGGGTGTAGCGGTCCCCGCGCTGGGCGGCGGGGCTGGTCTGCGCGGTCGCCCACACCGACACCGGCGCTGGCCGGGTGGTCGCGGTCTGGCTGGGCGTGGTTTCGGGAGCAGACATCGGTTCGCCTTTCGAAATGAGGGACAGCCCGCCGTGCGCGGCGGGTGGATGCGGTGCGGTGGTGGTGGTTCTCATGCGGTGGTGAGGTCGTGGGGTTGCAGGAACACCAGGACATCGAGGTGGGACGGGTCGGTGAAGACCGCACCGGATCGGCCGGTGTCGCCGTGATCGCCAGAGGCACCCGAGTCGTCGGGGCGGGGGGCGGCGATGTCGGTGCCGTGAACGCCGACGGCGACGAGATGTTGCAGATACAGCAGGTCGGCGTTCTGGGCCGCGGTGACCAGCTCGCCGGACGGGTCGTGGAAGGTGCCGTCGGGGTCGCGGTGGCAGCGGGCCAGGACCACGAGCAGTCCTCCGGCCCGCAGCCGCGACGCAGCCTCCTCGGCAACCGCCCACGGACTCAGCGCTGCGGTGTTCGGCGCCAGGGTGGTGGCGACCATCAGGTCGGTGTCGGCGACCTGAGAGCCGCCGAGCGCCGAGGCCGGAACGCGGTCCAGATCGACGACCACACGCTCGGCGTCGGCAGTGGCGGGCATGAGCAGGACGCGCTCGCCGGGGGCGCTGTATTCGAGGAGCGCGCGGGTGAGCACGCGCGGGGGCCAGGAGTCGGCCACCTCGATCGGCGCGGGCCCGCACGCCCACAAGGTCGAGGGGATTGATCCGGGAGCGGCGCCGCGCCGAGGCTTGGCGGCGGGTGTGCGTGTGGTCATGCGGGATACCTCGTTTCCGGTTGGCGGGTGGGTCTGCGAAAGGGACTCCGCCCCAAGACCGGCTTCTGGACATCCACTGACAAAGATTCATTCGTGTAACCCGCCTCGCTACACCCCGCCACAGCATGAATAAACGCCGGGAAAGACGATCTGATAATCGGGCCGACAAACTATTTCCTGGCTGCGCGGTCGGTCGGTGCGGCCTCGGTGCGGCAGCGCCACACGAGCGCCACACGGACGCCACATCGCAGGTAGAGCGCTATTTCATGCGCTTGCCGAGCATGTGAGTCGGCGGTGTCTAGCTGAGGTCTTCGCGTGCGTGTATTCGGTGGTGAATCCGCCTCGAGGTTGGCGTGAATTCGCGGTGACGTATTCCTGTCATCGCTGTGTGGATATCGCCTTCTTTCCTTGCCTCGTCGATTTCTTTTTCGCCGAGACGGGAGCACCACGATGCCGAATGCGCGAATCCCCGCCCACCGGGAAGCGACGCCGCTGGCGCTGATCCGCCAGCGATTCGCCGGGCTCACCGATTACCGGGTACCGGGCCTGCCGCCGGGCTGGGACCGGCTGAACGCGAATCGCCTCGCCACCCTACTGAACTCTCAGGTCCCCGCCGAGGAGGTCGACGCGGTGTGGGTGCGGCTGATCGAGGCGGCCCGCACCCGCGACGAGACGGCGGTGCTGGTGTGTGCGGGTGCCGCGTTGCCGATGCTGAGCGCGATCACCGCCAAGCTGTGCGGGCACTGGGCCTATCGCGCCGACACCGAGGCGATGGTGCTCGTCGCGTTCCTCGACGCAGTGGCGTGCCTTGATGTGGCGCGCCCGAATGTGGCCTACCGGCTGCGGTGGGCCACCTTCCACCGCGCCTGCCCACCGGTGCGTGAACGTATGGCCGCGCCGACCCCGATCGACTGGCTGCCCGACAGCGGTCACTCCCGCGACGGAAAGGCGGTGAGTTCGCCGCAGGGGCACCCGGAGCTGTTGCTGGCGCTGGCCGTCGAGGAGGGCGTGCTCACCGCCGCCGACGCGGGATTGATCATCGACACCCGCCTGCATCCGCGGCGACTCAAGACCATCGCCGCCGAGACCGGAATCAATTACGACGGGCTGGCCAAACGCCGCCGCCGCGCCGAGCACCGGCTCGCGGCGTGGCTGCGCGAACGCATCGCCGACACCCAGGTCTCCACCCGGGTCGAGACCGCCGCCCTCGACACCCTCACCCACACCGCCACGCGGCGACCGGCTCCGGCGCGAATGTCCAAAACCGGGTCGGCGGCGCGAGTCCTCCCACTGCCGAAGTCCGCCCCTACCGCGGCGCACCCATCGCACGAGGAGCAACGCCGATGCGCATGATCACTCCACCTCCCATCCCCGCACGACCGAGCACTGCATCGCGGCGGCCCCGCAGCTCTCGTCGTCTGGCGGTGACCGTTGCCCTCGCGGCCTGCGCCGTGACCATCCTGGTGTGCGCAGCGGCGGCCCCGGCCAGGGCCACGCCGGTCGTGTTGGCGATGGCCGGGTCGCTCAACGAGGTGTGCGACCGCCTCCGCAATTGGCTGGTCGCGATTCTGGCCACGATCGCGACCACCTATCTCACCGTCGGCGGAGTCCGGTACGTGCTCTCGGGCGGCGACGCCGGCGAGGTCGAGCGAGCCAAGTCCGCCGTGCGCTCGGCGATGATCGGCTACGCCTTGGCCATCCTCGCCCCGGTCGTGGTGAATGTTCTCAAGTCGCTGGTGGGTGGCTGACATGACCATCGACCTCCCCACGCACCCCTCGCGCAACGGCCCACCGCGATGGCTGCGGCGAGGCAGCCTGCTGGCGCTGAGCATCAGCGTCGTTGTCGGTATCGCTGCCGGTCCGGTGTGGGCGGCCCCGCCCGTCCCTTCACCTTCGTCGCCGGTGACCACGAGCCCCTCGGTCCCCGTCCAGAGCCCGCCGGCTGCCTCGGTGGTGCCGGGACCGGTGTCTCCCATGACCTCGCCGCCCCCGGCGACGGCTCCGGTTCCGGCGGGAATGTGCACGGATCCGGCCGGGTGTGTACCGCAGCAACCACCCGACAGCCGACACGGCGAGCACCGCCCTGCTGCGCCGGAACCCGATTGCGGGATCGACCACATCAGTGGCTGCGTGGTCGAGGCGATGGACGGGTTCTTCCGCAATCTGGTGTCCTCGGCGCTGAACCCGCTGCTGGAGCTGTTGTCGACCACGCTGCTGGCGACACCGGACCCGGCGAGCCTGCCCCGGGTCGGGCAGTTGTGGAGTTCGTCGTGGCAGATCACTCTCACCGTGTACGGGCTGCTGATCATGGCCGCCGGAGTGCTGGTGATGTCATATCAGACGCTGCAGTCACGCTGGTCCGCACGCGAGATCGCGCCCGGCCTCATCCTCGGCATGATCGCCGCCGCCTTGAGCTTCCCGCTGCTCACCCTCGCCGTCCGCGCCGCCAACGCCTTGTCGGCGGCCGTCGCGGGGAACGGGGTCGATCCCGACTCGGCCGGGCAGGCGCTGCGGCAGCTGGTGACCTCCCCGGAGATGGTCGGCACCCTCGGCATGTTCGGGTTGCTACTCGGGCTCGTGCTGGTGGTGGGTCTGGTGGCGTTGCTGCTCGGGTACGTGATCCGGGTCGTGGTCACGATCGTGCTGATCGTGGCCGCACCGCTGGCGTTGATGTGCCACGCGCTGCCGATCACCGAGCCGATCGCCCGCTGGTGGTGGCGCTCGATCGCCGCGTGCCTGGCGATCCAGGTCATCCAAAGCCTCGCCCTGATCACCGCCACCCGTGTGTTCCTGTCTCCCGACGGCTGGAAATTGAACGGCAGCAGTTCCAATGGCGGGCTGATCAACCTGATCGTCTCGATCGCACTCGTCGGCATCCTGGCCAAGGTCCCGTTCTGGATGCTCTCGGCCATGCGGATCGGATCCGGCCGCTCCCTGGTCGGTGGCATGGTCCGCAGCTACCTCACCTACAAAACCTTCGGCATGCTGCGCGGCGCATCGAAAACCTCGACGCCACCCCGGCCCGCCGCCCGGACGAAGGCAGCCGGAAAGCTCGCCGACCCCTATTCGAAGGTGGAGACCGCCGCAGACGGGCAGATGCTGCTGCCGTTGCCGGGACTCAAACGCACCAATCCGAAACCGAAACCCGCGACACAGACCGCCGGTCACGCAGTGCCCGCCTCCCCATCGCCGGACATGGGTCGCCAGTTGAGGCTGGACCTGACCACGCCGAGCCCGCCGCTACCACGGGAAGCGCCCCGCCCGGACGGACAGTACGCCCTGTTCTACGCCAGCCCGGTCACGAAGCCGCCCGCTGGCCGCCATCCTCCCGGCGCGAGTGCCATGGGCGTCGGCACGACTCCGGCGCGAACAGCGGGCACGGCGGCATCGACTCCGCCGGGGTCGAAGCGGGCTCCGAAAGGTCGCCAGCTGGCGTTGCGGTTCCCGGCCGCACAACCCGCCCCCGCCGTGTCTGCGGCGCGGCCCGCTGACCCGTACGCGCGCCCGAAGGCCACTGTCCAGGGCCAGTACGTGCTGCCCCTCGACGTCAGGCGAGTCCGGCGTGCGGCGCCGACGCCCGCTCCGGTGTGGATCGCGCCGCCCGCACCGCGCCCGGCGGGGCGGCAGCTGCATCTGCCTTTGCCCGATCTACCCGTGCGTCGTCGACGGCGACCTGACACCGGAGGTGCTTCTCGATGAACTCCTACCGCATCCCCTCCGACGTGGAGCGGCCCGACCGGATCGTCGGCCCCTTCACCGCCCGCCAGCTGGGTCTGCTCGCCGGGACCGGGCTCGTGCTGCTGCTGGCGTGGGCCGCCACCCGCGCTCTCGTGCCGATCACCCTGTTCGCCGGTTTCGCTGCCCCGATCGCCGCTGTGGCGACCGCGATCGTGCTCACCACCCGCGACGGCCTGTCCGGCGACCAGCTGCTGCTGGCCGCCCTGCGTCACCTCGGGCGCGACCGCCACCTGATCGCCGCCCACCCCGGCGACGAACACAACGGGACGCCACCGCGATGGCTGACCGATCGTGCGCACGGGCCACTCCCACCGGCCGCGCACCCGATCACTTGCGACACCACTGCACTACCGCGATCCATCAGTGCCGGTAGTGGGGGGCTGGGTGTGGTCGATCTGGGTGAGGAGGGGATCGCGGTGATCGCCGCCGCGACCACCATCAACCTCGCCCTGCGCACACCTGGCGAGCAGGCGGGTCTGGTCGCCGCGCTGGGCAACTATTTGCAGAGCCTGTCCGGGGGCGTCCAGATTCTGTTGCGGTCGGTGCGCCAGGACGTGACCGGTCGTATCAGCGACCTGCGGCTGGCCGCGCAGGAGATGTCGCCGGAGCTGGCCGACTACGCGCGCGACCACGCCCGCCATCTCGCCGAGCTGGCCGACGACGACACTGCCGCGCAACGGCAGGTCCTGCTGATCTGGCGTGAACCCCTCGACCCCGTCACCCGGCTCGCCGCCTCTGTTCTGGGCGGGCTCACCGCGCGGGGCCGCGACGAACGCCGCATCGCCGCCCACGCCCGCCACGCCGCGCAAACCCGCCTCGCCGCGCGCGTCACCGACGCCACCGACATGCTCGCCCCCTTGGGGATCGGGGTGCGGGCCCTCGACGAGGACGCGGCGACAGCGATCCTGACCAGCTGCGCCAATCCCGCCAACCTCGTGCCCTTCGGCGCGGCCGAGGCAGCCGGCCCCACCGAGATCATCACCACCGGAGCCAGCGAGTACGCCGGCATGCACTTCGATGCGACTCTCACCGCCGACGACGAGGACGAGACCGAGACTCCCCGCGGGGGCCGTCGCCTCTTCGGCTCTCGCGCCGGGCGCCGGGGTGCGAGGGTGCAGTTCGCGCCCGAGTCGTTGACGATCGGTGCCCGCCATCTCCAGGTCGGGTCGGATTTCATCGCCACGATCGCGGTCACCGGATACCCACGCGAAGTCAGCCCAGGCTGGCTCGCCCCACTCGCGGCGTTCGGCGGCCGGGTTGACATCGCCTTGCACATCGAGCCGATCGACCCCCGCCTGGCGGCACTCCGATTGCGCCGCCAGCTCGCGCGCCTGGAATCCAGCCAAGCCTCGGCGGCAGTGAACGGCCGCGTCGGCGATCCAGCCGTCGACGTGGCCGCCGAAGACGCCGCCGCACTCTCGGCGCAACTCGCGCGCGGGGAGTCGCGGCTGTTCCGGGCCGGGCTGTATCTCACCGTGCACGCCAGCAACGAAGACGACCTCGCCGCGCAGGTGAGCGCGTTGCGGACCCTGGCCGCGAGTCTGCTGATCGATACCTGCCCGACCAGCTATCGCGCCGTGCAGGGCTGGACGGCCACGTTGCCGCTGGGCCTGGACCCGGTCCGGGTGCATCGCACCTTCGACTCCCACGCGCTGGCCGCCGCCGTGCCGTTCGCCTCCGCGCAGCTCCCGCCCGCCGACCCGGTCTCGCTCACCCCGGCCGGTGCGCTCTACGGGCGCGACGGCGCAGCCGGACTGCTGTTCCACGACCGATTCGGGCCCGCCATGCACAACCACAACGAAGTCATCCTCGGCCGATCCGGATCCGGCAAGTCCTACCTGGCGAAAACCTCGATCCTGCGGTCGCTGTATCGAGGCATCGAAACCCTCGTCATCGACCCCGAAGACGAATACGCCGTCCTGTGCGACGCGCTCGGCGGCACCCACATCCGCCTCGGCGCGCCCGGAGTCTGCCTCAACCCGTTCGACCTCGATATCCACTACGGCCCGTCCGGGCACCGTACCGCTCCGGCCGATGCGCTGACCCGGCGAAAGCTGTACTTGCACACCGTGATCGCGGTCTTGCTCGGTGAGCAGACTCCCGCGCAGCGCGCGGCCCTCGACACGGCCGTCACCGCCACCTACGCCGCTGCCGGGATCACCGACGACCCCGCCACCTGGACACGACCCGCGCCGACATTGAACCTGTTGCGCGACCAGCTCGCCGCTACCGGAGGCCCCGTCGCCGACGACCTGGCCGCCGGGCTGGCCCCCTACGTCGACTCGGGTGCGTTCGCGGGGCTGCTCGACGGGGCGAGCAGCCATGATCCCTCGGGTGCGTTGACGGTGTACTCGCTGCGGGACCTGCCCGAGGAATTGCGCACCATCGGCACCCTGCTGGCGCTGGACGCGACCTGGCGCCGCGTCAGCGACCCGGGCCTGCGCCGTCCGCGCTCGGTGGTGGTCGATGAGGCATGGCTGCTGATGCGCCAGCGCGCCGGGGCCGAGTTCCTGGCCCGGCTGGCGAAATCGGCGCGCAAATACTTCGCCGGGTTGACGGTGGCCACCCAGGACGCCGCCGATGTACTGGCCACCGACCTCGGAAAGGCCATCGTCGCCAACAGCGCTACTCAAGTCCTGTTGCGCCAGGCTCCGCAGGCCATCGACCAGGTCGGCGATGCCTTCGCGCTGTCGGAGGGCGAGCGTCGTTTCCTGTTGGCCGCCGACCGCGGCCAAGGACTCATCTGCACCGGCGTCCACCAGCGCACCGTGTTCGCCGCAGTCGCCTCGGCCGCAGAGCACCAGCTCGCCACCACCTCCCCCGAATACGACCTCTACGACACCGACGAGACCGGCTACGACGACGTCGCCCCCGACACCGTCGGCACCGAGATCGACCTCGGCCCCGACGAGTTCGATCCCGGCGCCGGTGACGCGTACGCCGGCCCCGACCCCGCACGCGACCTCGGCCCGGACGAGGCAGACAAGGGAGCCCCCTGATGCACACCGACCTGTACAGCCAGACCACTCCCGACACGTCCGACGGCACCGGCGGGCTGATCGGCAGGCTACTCACCGACCACGGCCCGCACCTGCCCCACCTGATCACCCTCGCCGAACACCACGCGGTCTCGGCCGCCCTCACCATCGTCGCAGCGGTCACTGCCGTCGTGGCCCTCGCCGAGTGGGTGCGCCGCCGCCGCGAGCGGCGGTGGGCCGACGGGGCGCGGCAGGTCGAGATCATGGTCCCGCCCCAGGTGCAGCCCGATAGCGCCCAAATGTTCTGGGAGCACATGCACGGCGCGCTCGCCCGCACCCGATGGCAGCGACTGGGGGGCGGGCAGCACCTGCTCGGATTCGAATACCACATCGCCCCCGACGAGGGCGCGATCATCCGACTGTGGGTGCCAGGCGGCGTTCCGCCGCACCTGATCGAGAACGCGGTCACCGTCGCCTGGCGCGGTGCCCGCACCCACACCCAGCCCGCCACGCCGCCACTACCGCTGACCCCGGCGGGGCACCGCAGTGTGCTGTCCGGGGGTGAGCTGCGGCTCGGTCGCGCCGCGCGCTGGCCGATCCGCACCAACGCTCCCGGCGACCCCGCCGCCGCGCTGATCAACGCCGCCTCAGCGATGGAGCCCCGCACCACCGCCTGCGTGCAAGTCCTCGCCCGCCCGACCACCACCCGCCCCGCACGCCACACCGGAAATACGGGCGTGTCAACAGGTTTCGCGGGTTTCCTGCTGGAACTCGCCCGCGAGTTCCTCGGGCTGTTCACGCGCGGCCCAGCGCGTCCCGTCGGCGGACCGGTGGGTCGTACCAGTGTGCGGGGCGGGTATCGGGATCGGCAGGTGAGCCTGGAGCAGTCTGCCCAGGATCGCGCCGCCGCCGACAAGGCACTCGCCACCCAGTGGGCCACCGTCGTGCGCTACGCGGTCACCGCCTCCGTCCCGGTCGATGCCGACCGCAGCACTCGGTCACAAGTGGCGGCGAGAGTGCGCGGTCGCGCGCACGCGGTGTCCTCGTTTCTGTCGGGGGCCTCCGGGCACAACCACTACCATCGCCGCCGCAGCCTCCGCCTGCGCCAAACTCTGTCGTGGCGGCGGCTGCGGCGTGGCGATCGACTGTCGTGCCCCGAGCTCGCGGTGATCGCGCACCTGCCCCTCGACGCGGGGATCGCCGAGATCCACCGCGCCGGAGCCCGCGCGCTCGCGCCCAGTGAAGTCATCGCCTCCGGCGGATCCGGCACCAAACCCCTCGGCCGCGCCGACGCCGTCACCGGCAAACAGGTCGCGATGCGGGTGTCCGATGCCCGCCATCATGTCCATGTCCTCGGCCCGACCGGGACGGGTAAATCGACGCTGCTGGGCCGGATGATCCTCGCCGACGCCGACGCAGGTCGCGGACTGGTCCTGATCGACCCCAAAGGCGACCTCGTCACCGACGTCTTGACCCGCCTGCCGGAAGACGCCGGTGACCGGGTGGTGTTGTTCGACGCCGATTCCGCGAGCCCACCACCGTGTATCAACCCGCTGGATCTGACCACGTTCGGCGGGGACCTCGATCTGGTCGTGGACAACATCGGGACCGTGTTCGCGCGCATCTATCACCAGTTCTGGGGCCCGCGCACCGACGATGTGTTCCGCAACAGCCTCTACACCGTGTGCACCCAGCCGCGCCCGGCCACCCTCGCCGACATAGAGCGCATCCTCGCCGACGACACCTACCGCGCCAGGCTCGTCGCCTCGGTGAAAAAGCCTGAAGTGCAACGTTTCTGGCGCGCTTTCGACGCGCTCGGTGAGTCCGGGCGCGTCCAGCTCACCGCACCGCTGCTCAACAAACTCCGCCAGCTACTGTTGCGGCCGTTCGTCAAGACTGCTCTCGCGGGCGGTCCCGCTACCGTCGACCTCACTGCCGCGCTTGATCACGGTGGTCTTGTGCTGGCGCGGCTACCCAAGGGCCGCCTCGGGGAGGACACCACCCGCTTGCTCGGGGCGCTGCTGGTCGCGCGGACCTGGCAAGTCGCCACCGCCCGCGCCGCCACCCCCGCCACCGAGCGCCGCGATGCGGCCCTGTATCTCGACGAATTCCACAATTTCCTGCATTCATCCACACCTGTGGAAGACATGCTCGCCGAGGCCCGCGCCCTGAAACTGTCGATGGTGCTGGCACATCAGAACCTCGGCCAGCTCACTCCCACACTGCGCGAGGCGATTTCGACCAATGCCCGCAACAAGATCTATTTCGCCGTCTCTCCCGAGGACTCCCGCGACCTTGCGCGGCATACGCTTCCGCAGCTGTCGGACCACGATCTGGCCCACCTCGACGCCTACCACGCCGCCGCCCGCCTCGTGGTGAACGGGCAGAACACCGCGCCGTGCACCGTCGCCACCGAACCACTGCCGCCACCCATCCCCGGACGGGCCCGCCGCGTCCGCGCCGCTGCCCGCACCACACCCGTCCCACGTCCCGCGCCAGCAGCGAGTCCCACACCTCGGCTGAAGGCTCCCGCGCCCCGGGTGTCCCGGCGCGATCCACGCCGCCGCTGAACCACGAGCAGCACAACACCTTCCGGCTCGCCTGGCCTGACTTCGCCGGTGTGCCGGGTCGATTGGAGGTTCGATGTCCCGCGCTCACCGTTCCCGAACCGCCGCACCGTCTCCTGCTGCCTCGCCCGGTGAACCGTCGCGGTCGGCGGTGCCGGTGCTGGCCGGGCGGGCGAGTCTGGCCGGCATCCTCACCCCGCGAGACCGGTGGCTGCTGGCGATGCTGTACGAGCATCGGGTCCTGACCACCACCCAGATCAGCGCCCTCGCCTTTCCTGCCGTCCGCCGCGCGACCCGCCGCCTGCTCAAGTTGCACGAGGCCGGGGTGATCGACCGGTTCCGGCCCCACCGCCCCGTCGGCACCGCGCCCTGGCACTGGACCCTCGCCCCCGCCGGGGCCGCGGTACTAGCCGCCGAGCACGGCCTGGACCCGCGCGAGCTGCGCTGGCGCCACGACCGCGCCCTCTCCATGGCCTACAGCCTCCGCCTCGACCACGACATCGGCGTCGCCGACTGGTTCACCACCCTCGCCACCGACCCACACCTCCCCGCCACACTCACCACCTGGTGGTCGCCCACCCGCTGCGCGCGATTGTGGGGAGACCTCGCCCGCCCCGACGGATACGGCCGCCTCACCCCCACCGCGTCGGGGCCGGTCGGGATCGAGTTCTTTCTCGAATACGACTGCGGCACCGAATCACTCACCCAGGTAACCCGGAAACTCGGCGGGTACGCCAACCTCGCCGCCGCCACCGGACTCACCACCCCGCTACTGGTCTGGCTACCCACCAGCCAACGCGAAGCCACCGCCCGCACCGCGCTGGCCGCCACCGCCGCCGGACTCGAACACCCCGACACCGTCTCGATCGCCACCGCCGCCGCCGACCACCAGCCGGGCATGGGCCCGGC
Source organism: Nocardia sp. NPDC004068 (assembly GCF_042874315.1). Taxonomy (NCBI): domain Bacteria; kingdom Bacillati; phylum Actinomycetota; class Actinomycetes; order Mycobacteriales; family Nocardiaceae; genus Nocardia; species Nocardia sp. NPDC004068. The sequence goes on along the minus strand of NZ_JBIAMW010000015.1, from coordinate 43,663 downwards.
GGGGCCCGTGTGGCTGCCACTGCACCCGGCCCCGGCCCGGCCACGACCTCGGATCACCGTGACAGCCCTGGCCTCCGCCTGGCCCCGGCTACGCCTCACCACGGCCAGCCATAGCGAAGCCACGGCGGCCGACCAGCGAGTGGTGATCGCCGCGCCTCCGCCGCGCCCGCCCGAGCAGGAGACGCGGTGATGTTCGGGGCGGCGGCCGGGGCCGCCGCACTGCTGACCGTGGTGACGGTCGGCGCGTTCACCGTCACCGTCGTCGCGGTCGAGGACGCTTACCCGCGCGCGAGCATCAACACACCAGACGCGACCGGAGAGCAGCCTGCCCCCAGTCCGGATGCGGTCGCCGATATCCCGCCCGACAAGCTCGTCCTCTACCGCGAGGCGGCCTCGGACTGTCCCGGACTCGACTGGACGATCCTCGCCGGCATCGGCAAGGTCGAAACCGACCACGGCCGCAGCCAGCTGCCCGGAGTCACCGAGGGCGAAAACAGCGCGGGCGCCGCCGGACCCATGCAATTCCTGGCCTCCACCTTCGACTCGGTCACCGCACGCCACCACCTGCCCGCAGGCGGCGCGAGCCCACCCTCGCGCTACAACGCCTCCGACGCCATCCACGCCTCCGCGTTCTACCTGTGCGACTCCGGCGCCGACCACGGTGACGTGCACGCGGCGATCTTCGCCTACAACCACGCCGACTGGTACGTGCGCGATGTCCTCGACCAAGCCGACCGCTACCGCGCCGCCACCCCGCCCGCACCACCGGGATCGGGGGACTGCGAGCACCTGTCCGGTACCGACCCCACCGCGGCCACGGTGCTCGCGTTCGCGTGCGCTCAGTTGGGGCAGCCGTATGTGTGGGGAGGCAACGGGCCGCAAGCCTCCGGCGGCTGGGACTGCTCCGGGCTAACCCAGGCCGCCTACGCCGCCGCCGGAATCGCGTTGCCGCGCACCGCCGCCGAGCAATACCACGCCACGACACCCGTCTCCGCCGACCAGATCCGCCCCGGCGACCTCCTCTTCTACGCCAACGCAAAAGACGGCATCCACCACGTCGCCCTCTATTTGGGAAACAATCAAATGATCGACGCTCCCGACTTCGGACAGCGAGTCAAAATCGAGAATTACCGATACTCAGGCGACGACTTTCTCTCCGCGACTCGCGTATACCCCCGCACCGAAAGCAATTCACGAGGCACCTGACGCACCGCACATAAAATAACTCGCCATTCTCGGCCGAGAAGCGGTCTCGTCAACCACGTACCGGCCGCGCAATGCACTCACCACACAGAGACTCGGGTTGTTCCGGCGGTCTCTGCCCTGCCGCGTACGTGCGAATCGTCGGCCGTGGCGGTGGTAATCGTCGCGGTGGCGGGTTCCGATTTCGCGGCCCATAATTCGCCCGTTTCGGGAATTCCAGTGCGCCCGGATGGCGGCAGGAAAACGCGGCGTGACCGTTTGTTTCAGTGTCCGGCTTGACATTCATGCGGGTGTCGAGCGTTGATATAGGTGGTTATTCGCAATTCCACGGAATTGCGGGTGACCGCCCCGGCCGGGGCATGGCAACCCATCCACTGGGAATTACCCGATTCACGACGGAGATGTCATGTCCAAAAACGCACGACCGAACACCGACCCCAACGTGGCCGCGCTGCGCGCGGCGCTGGCCGCCGACCCCGGTGCCACCGCCAGCGCGCTGGCGTTCACCGCCGGAATGAGCGTGTCCACCGCCCGCAACATTCTCGGCCGGATGGCCGACGACGGCACCGCCACGCGCATCACCGACCCCGACAAGCCCAACGGGGCCCACCGGTGGACGCTGGCCACCCCAGCACCCGCGAAACGGGCGGGCCGGACCGAGCGGGCCCCGCGCGCCACCAAGAAAGCGGCCACCGCCGCCCCGGCCGCGCCAGCAGCCCCCGCCAAGAAACCCGCCGCCGCCCGCAAGAGCCGCAAGGCCGCCCCGGCCGACACCGGCAACGGAGAGGCCCCGCTGGAGAAACTGCCCTCGGGCGGATTGCGGGGCATGGTCGAGGACTTCATGCGCGACAACCCCGGCAAGTCGGTCAGCCCGACGGCCGTCAAGAACGCCCTCGATGAGATCCACGCCCCTCGCACGCTGTCGAGCGGCGCGATCAACAACGCGCTGGAGAAGCTCACCGCCGACGGGGTCACCGTCCGCACCTGCGACGCCCCGAAACGGTGGGCGCTGGCAGCGGACGCCTAAAGCCCAGCATCCGCCACGGGCCCGGCGCGTCCGGGCCGGTGGCGGCACCGGTTCGAAAAATTCACCCGCACAACCGAATTAAGGAACATGCCATGACGACTCACGCCTACATCGAGCCGATCGCGCAGTTGCGCGCGGCCCGTGACCGGGCCGCCGACGCCCGGAATCTGTCCCGCGCGCTGGAACTGGACAACGAGCTGGAAGATCTCGGCCAGCTGGGCAATTCGCCCCGCCGCACATGCTGGCGGTGCGACAGCTGGGCCGACCACGTCCACGAACCGCACACGGGGGCCCGCATGGCCGTGCACGGTCCCGTCCCGGCCGACGAGGCATACACCGCCGTCGCTGTCCAAGTGTTCGCGCTCGCCGCCACCGCATTGCCGCACCACTGGTCCGAAAACGACGGTGTGGCAACGGTTGTAGTCGATATGGGCGCGCACCGGTTCGCGGTGACCGTCCACCCCGGCGACGGCGACGGCAGCCACGGATACCGCCGCGACGTCTACATCAGCCACTGCGTGCACCGGCCCACGGGACAGGCTCGGCCATTCCCCGCCCTCCACGCGCCCTGGCAGCGCACCGCCGCGATCATCGAGGCATACCGCTACGCGCGCAACGTGGGCATAGCCCCGGCCCCGGCGGCGCTGGCCGGTCCGGTCCGCGCCGACGATCCCGACGACCTGCTGCGGCGGCTGCGGCTGCGGCACAGTGAGATCGACGCCGAAATCGACGGCCACGCCGCCGATTCCGACGACGGGCACCGCGAGCGGCTGGCCGCGCTCTACCGCGACGCGGTCGCCCTCGCCACCGTTCTGGACGGCCACCTGAGCGGCGGGGGGCGGCTGCCCCTGGACTGGGCGCACGCCACCACCGCATAGCACCGCCACCCCTGAAGGCGTCACGGCCCAGGCGGCCTCTATCCGCCTGGGCCGTGACGTTTCCGAAACTACCGCAGGAGACGCCTCGTGTACGAGCAACTGACCGCCCGACTGGACGAGTCCTACACCCGATTCGCCACCGGCGAAAGAGTCACCCGTATCCGCGAACACACCTTCACCGTCGTGCCACCCGCCGAGTGCTCACACCGCAAGGGCGAGACGATCTGCGCCGAATGCGCTGACCTCTGGCAGATCGACTACGACTTCGACGACCCGTTCCCATTTCCCCGCGTCACGGACCGGTGGACCGTGCGCGATCTCGTCAACTCGGGCGGTTTGAACGTCGGGGCCACGCTGAACATGGCCGACACCGACACCAGCGCAATCGTGACCGGCACCGGCGGGCTCATGCTGCCCGACGGCCGGGTGTTCGACAACCCGTCCGCCGCCGCGAACGCCGTGTACGAACAATGATCACCGCCCACACATAGACGAACAGCACCCGCGCGAACACCACCGCGTAACCCGGGCCCCGGCAACGAATACCGACGCCGGGGCCCGGCCATATCCACACCCGCACCCCGCCCGCGCCACCGGCAGCGCGTCGCGCGCCGCTGCCCATGGACGCCACCACGGGCACCGCCCCGCCCTGGCCGGGAATTCCGCCGGATCCCGGATGTCCATTCCACGCCCCCGAGCGTGAGTCCTCGGACAGCGGAAACGCCAACGGCGCTTGCCGCTGTCCCGTCACTCGCCCTACCTCGGGAGGCCCCCATGATCGCAACACCAACCCCCGCCGCGCGACGCACTACCCGCTTACGGCCGCGCCCGGTGGTGCGGCGGCTGGCCGCTGCGGTGCTGTGCGCGGCCACAGTGCTGGCCGCCAGCGTGTGCATGGTCCCCGTTGCCGCTGTGGCCGCCCCGCAGCAGCCCGGCTGCGCGAAGGTCACCGCCGTCCTCGTACCGGGCGCACGCGACACACACCTCGACACCGACACCGACACGGCGTCGGCGTCGGGTGCGCCCTCGTCGGTGCTGGACCCGGTCGCTCGAAACCTGCAGGCCCGCTACGGCAGCGACCTCGCCGTGCGTACGGTGCCGGACTCGCCGCCGACCTCCCCGACGCCGGACGCCTCGGGCAACCCCGGGCACGACGCGCTCGCCTCGCTGCTGTCGTCGCTATGCCCGACCACACGGGTGATCGTGCTCGGCTACTCCGACGGCGCGCAGATCGCCGGGGACCTCGCGACTCGCATCGGGCACGGGGAAGGTCCCGTGCCGGCATCGCGAGTCCTCGCGGTCGGACTCCTCGGTGACCCTCGACGCGGATCCTCGACTCCCCAGCTGGGCGAGCCGGCCGGCGGGCAAGGTGTGGAAGGGCCTCGCGCACAGGACTTCGGCGAACTCCACGACCGAGTCCGCACCGTCTGCGCCCGCGACGACCTCTACTGCTCGGCCTCCCCGGACACTGACCCCGTACTCACCGCTCTCGGACGCGCCGTCTCCGGCACCGACACCACACCCACCACCACGCCGAGCACGCTGGTGTTCCCCAGCACGACACCGGAGCCGACGACCAGTTGGCCCACGAGCCCCGACTCGAACCCGACCGCGCCGGGCGCGATCGGCGGTCTCGATCCGTCCCAGATCATCGAGCAAGTGGCTACCGTCCTGTCCGGACTCGCCGAGTTCGCCGCCAACCTCCCCGCGATCGGCAACGACCTCGTCCAACTGCCGGGCTTGATCGTCACCGGCAACATCCCCGCCTTGCACCAGGTCTCGGGCGACCTCAACAATCAGTTCGCGCCTCTGGTCCAGGCGGTCGCCGAGGTCGATCTGCACCTGGTCGCCCGTGCCCTCACCCTCGCCGCGCCTCTCGACACATCGGGCTGGACCGCCATCGCCGCGCAGATCGTGAGCATCCTGGCCAACCTCGACATCGCACGCCTCGCCACCGACATCGGCCAGGCCCAAGAGATCGCCTGGGACGCAGTACAAAAACTCACCACCGGCGACCCCGCCGGGGCCGCAGTCGCCGTGACCGGACTCGGCCCCATCGCCGCCGACCTCGTCACCACCGCCGCCTCGACCCTCACCGGAGACGGCGGCACCCGCCTGTCCACACTCGCCCACACCCTCACTACAACCACCACCCCCGACACCCGCAACGCACTCGCCAACCTGACCTCGGGTATCCACCAGAACGGCTACACCGACACCACCGTCGGCCCCGTGCTGAATTGGCTGTCGGGGCGAACCGGCACCGCCAACTGAACGACCGGCCGGGCGCGGTGCCGCGCCGACACTGAAAACCGATACCGTCCCAACCGGACCCGGGCCGCGTACGCCCAACGCTGGCAGTCCCGGGCCGGGCCCAGAGCATCCGCCGGGCACCGGCACCCGGGCGGGCCGCACCGCCCCGGCCCCTCGGGACCAGCAAACGGGCCCCGGGGTGGGGGGGGGGGGGGGGCCCCCCCCCCCCGGGCCGCCCCCGCCCGCCCCCCCCCCGGGGGGCCCCGGGGGGGGGGGGGGGCGGGCGCGGCCCCCCCCCCCGCCCCCCCCCGCCCCCCGGCCCCCGGCGGGCCCCCCCCCCCCCCCCCCCCCGGGCCCCCCCCCCCCCCCGGGGGGGGGGCCGCCGGGCCCCCCCCCCCACCCCGGGGCCCTTCTCGTCGTGCGCCCGGCAGGTTGCACCGGGGCGGGTTGCGTTGCGGCGCAGGCACACCGCGCGGCCAACGTCCGCCCCCGCCCCGGCCCGCCCCGGTCAGGCCGCCGGACGCGCGTTCAGACACGTTGCCCGGGAAAAGGGCCCGGACGCGGCCCACGATCCCGCACAGGGCCATACAGCCCCCGATACGCCTGTGCCGGTGTCCCAGGGAGCGGGACACCGGCACGGGCGCGGCAGGGGCACCCCGGCCGGGGCACGGTGTTCGGGGCCCGGCCGGGGATGTGGATCAGGCGGCGGCGCTGGCGGCGGCCGTGGCGGGGGCGGTGCGGGCGCGGCGGGGGCGCGCGGCCGGGGTGGCGTTCGCGGTGTCCGGCGCGGTCGCGGTGGCGCGCTTGGTGGTCGAGGCACGTTTGCCCGCTGCGGGTTTCGCAGCCTTGCGCGCGGTGCCCGAGGCGGCCGGGGTGTCGGCCGGTGTCGGGGCGGTCACGGTTTCGGCCTTGCTGTCGGTGCCCGAGTCAGGCTTGGCGGCAGCGGTTTTCGTGTTCTTGCGGGCCGCGCCCGACTTTGCCGGGTCGGGTGTGGCGTTCTTGCGCGCCGTCCGGCGGGCCGCCGGGGCGGGCGCGTCGGCAGCCGGGGTGCCCGCCGCCGGTGCCGGTGCCGGTGTGGCGGTGTCCGTCTTGCCCGTGGCGGCCTTGGTGCGTGTGCCCGCAGCGGGTTTCGCAGCCTTGCGGGTAGTGCCCGACGCGGCCGGGGCGGTGGTGGGGGCGGCCGTGTCGGCGGCGGGGGTGGCGTCCTTGCGGGCGCGCCGTTTGGGTGCGGTGGCCGTGGTCGCGGTGTCGTCGGTGGTGGCGTGGGCGGCCGGGGCGCGCTTGGGGGCGGCGGGTTTCTTGGTGGCGGGTTTGGTGGCCTTGCGGGCGGCGGTGCGCGGCGCGGCCGGGGCGGGTTCGGTAGCGGGCGCGGTGGTGTCGGTCGCTGGTTCCGTGTCGGCCGGGGCGGTGGCAGGCGCGGGCGCGGCGGCCGGGGTGTCAGCCACCGAGGCAGTGTCGGCCGGGGCCGGGGCGAGTGCGGCCGGGGCCGGGGTGCTGGGCGCGGCCGGGGCTTGTTCGGGGCGGGTGGTGGCAACCGGGCGGACGCGCGGCGGGGCGGCGGCCACGGTGACGCGCGGCCGGGCGGCCGGGGCGGGGCGGGTGCGGGCGGTCGCCGGGTGCGCCACGATGGCGAGGGTGCGGCGGCCCAGCGCGGCGGCCACCGCGACAACAGCCACTATCAGCGCGATAGCGGCGCGGCCGAACACGACAGCGGCGCGGCCCAGGGCAGCGAACGCGTCGGCCGGGCCGGGCGCGGCCGGGGCGGGCACGATGGCGGGCCGGGGTCGGCGCGGGGTCCGGTCGGGGCGCGGGGTCCGGGCGGGGGCCGCGCCGATGGCGGCGGTGGCTGTGGTGCGGGTGGCGCGGTAGCGGCGGGGCTGGGTGTTGGTTTGTTCGGCCTGTCCGGCACCGGTCAGCCTGTCCAGGGCGTTGCCGATGGCACCGGACGACCGGCCCAGCACGAGCGAGATCTGGCGCGGCCCGAATTCGGTGCCGGGGTTGTCAGCCAGCACCCGCGCGACCATCGCGCGCAATTCACCGTTCGCCAGCCGGGCCGCGCCGGTCGCCGTTGCGGGGGTATAGGTGGTCATGTCGGTAACTCCTGTCGGAAATTGGTTGCGTCATCCTGTCGGCGAATTGCCGAATTCGACGCGGGGGTCCGGGAATCGGAATTCTGTTGTTCCTGCCCGGTCGGTACCGGTCGAAAGTAGCTCGCGAAATGGTGCGAATTCAAGACAACCACCGGAAAAATATTGGAAAATTCCGGCCGCGACACCGGACTCGCGGCAATTGTCGACACAGCAAGCGGCGCGGAGTTTCATTTCCCGGAAATGAATTCGGTCCGCCGCGCGGCCCGGCAGCAGCGCGGCCCGGCAGCGAGGTCGCCGGTCGTCCGACCGGAGCGACACGAAGCGGGAACCGAAGCCGGGAGGGGGCCGGGACTGTCGTTCCGGTGGGGTGAGGGGCCACCCCCGACGTGTTGACCCTGTTGTATCTCCATACAGCCTGGACGTGTGGCTCGGCGCGAAATAGGCCGTGACCTGTGTGTATGCGGTCGATGGGGTGGGCCGATCTCAAGCGGCCCACCTAAAGGCCCGTCTATCGGCCCACCTATCGGCCCCCGTATCGGCACCCACCGAGCCGGCAAGATCACCTCGATAGAGGGTGAGCACCGTCAGGCGACTCGACAGCGCCTGACACGCATCGAGCCCGATGCATCGCCGGAGTCTGTTCGATAATCAATTCTCGGCGATGAGATATCGGGTCCGCTATTCCATCGCGAGTACCGGGCCGTTGGTGACGCTATTATTTCTCCGGGGTTAGTAATTGTCGATATCGGGACTCTTAGGTGTTTATTGACCGGGGCCGGGTCCGGTGTCGTGGTGGCCGGGTTGTTGGTCGCGGAGTCGTTCGGCGATATCGAGGGTGCGTTGTGTGGGGGTGTCGCCGATGGATTCGAGGCGGCGTTTCAGCAGGGCAAGGGTGGGGTTGATGACGGTGCGTTCGCCGAGGCGGGCGTGCAGGCGGAGAATGTCTTGGTAAATCGGTTCGTTGGTGGGGTCGAGCGCGAGTGCGGTTTCCAGCATGGCCATGGTTTGATCGGGGTCGGTGTCGACCAGCATGGCGGCGAGCTTCCCGAGGGCTTTGAGGCGGTCGCGGCGGGCGTGCTCGCGGATCGGCGCGATCCAGTCGGCGGTCAGCTCTTCGGCGAGCACGCCGTCGGCCGCGGACAGCACCGCCCGGCACGCCCGTTCACGCTCGACCGGGTCGGTGGCGGCGCGCAGCGCGGTCACGGCGGAGTCGAAGACGCGGTAGTCCACGTCCCAGAGGCCGGGGTCCAGCCGGTAGCGGGAGTGGTCGTTGTCGATGAAGGTGCTGGCGGTGTCGCCGGTGGCGGTGGCCAGGGCGGTGCGCAGGCGGGACACGACGGTGTTGAGGGTGTTGGTCGGGCGGGGCGAGTTGTGCTCTGGCCACAGCGCTTCGATTACCGTCTCGCGGGTCGCGCCGGCCGGGTGGACCGCGAGCAGGATCAATAGCTCGCGCTCGCGAGGCCGCAAGTTCCGGGTGATCTCGACCGGGGCGTCGTGGCCGCTCGGCCGCCACAGCACCCGCAACGGCCCGAACACCGTGACCGACAACACCGGCGCTGGTTCCCTCGGCACCGCCGCGTCTGCCTCGGGCATACCAGTGCAGACCGTGGCAGAGGCCCCGGGGCCGTCGCGGGTCGGGGCCGGACCCGCGCTCGGTGATCTCGGCTCGGACCGGGCGTCGCGTCCGGCCGCGCCGGAGGGGGGCAGGGATGCGGTGGGCCGCTGCGGCACCTCGGTTCTGGCGTTGTCCGCGTCGTGGCGGTTGCGGTGACCGGTACCCGCGCGGCCGGTGCCCGTGTTGGCGGGTGCCTCGGGTGGTGACCGGCGAGAGGCCGGGCTGGTCCTGGTATCCGGTGCCGGTCGCCCGGCCGGTGGCGGGCGGTCAGGCAGGTCGATCCGGTAGACCGTCGGCCGTGCCGCCGGGCGGGCGAAGAGGTGGCGCCCCGTCGCTGGGCTGGTGCGCGGGGTTCTGGTGGTTCGGGGTGTCGGTCGGGACGGGCGGAGTTGGGTGTCGATGGCGGTGGCGATGACGCGGGCGGCGGGCAGCAGATGGTTGCGGCGAGCCCAGGGGCGGGGTCGGCGAAGCAGCGTGGCAGCGGACGCTGAGTCGGCGGGCAGGCGCGCCATGACCGGGATCCCGAGAGCGGTCGCGTAGTCGCTGCCGGGGTGGGGGTCGATGAGCAGGACCGCCCGGCGGCGGCCGTGGGCGGTCAGCGCGAGGATCCGGTGCCGGGCATGGACCGGGTCGTCGCGGTCGGCGTGCACGACGAGCAGGCGAGCGTCGGCGTGGGTGAGGATCGAGGCGGTGACCGAGCCCGGCTCGGGGGCTCCGCAGTCGGCGAACACAGTGACACCGCTGGGGTTCCAGTCCCGGGGGTGGCTGTTGTCGTCAGCGGTGAGTAGCGCGGTGGTCCATGCGGCGCGGGGGCCCGAGTCGGGTCCGGGCGGCGAAGCGAGGAACGCGACCCCGCCGGGGAGGAGCTGGGCGTGCTCGGTGAGCTCCAGGGCTTTGGCCGGTGCGCCGGCAGAGGCGGCGCGGGCCATGCTTGCCAGACCCCGGTATGGGTCTGCTCCGGTTAGGGCGGCCAGTTGTCCGCCTGTCGGGTCGGCTTCGACGATCACCGCCTGCTCGGGTCCGGGCCAGGTCCGTGCGAGCGCGACCGTGGTGGTCGTGACACCTGAGCCCGGCCCTACTCCGGCCACCGCGATGAGCAGCCCACGACCCGCACTACGGCGGAAAAGTGGTGCGCCCGAAGCCATCACAACCGCGGGCGAGCAGCGTCCGGGTCGCGCACCTGGGCGGGCGGCTTCATCCCTGCTCCTGAACGTGGCTGATCAGCAGGCCGCCACCGGGGGCGGGAGCTGAGACGGTGTTGATGACCTGGAGGTAGTCGACGCGGCGGCCGTCGGGGTGTAGCTCGGCGATGTGGGCGTTGGCGGTGTTGGTGGTGACAGGGGTGATCGCGACACAGTGCGTGGCGCCCAGCGGGATCGTGGCAATGCCTTCGGCCAGTCCCTGCTGGGTCATTCCGGCGTCCGGCGAAACGAGCGCCATGGCCTTCTCGGCATCCCGCGCGACGTAGTAGTCGAATTCGAAGGTGGCGATCACGCCCGCGATGGTGTCGGGTCTACCGGCACGACGGGTCACCACTGTTCCTGACAATCCCGCGCACGGGTCGCTGCTCGCCGCCGTGGTGGTGGTGGCTGGTGGGTGCGCGGTCGCCGAGATCCCGCTGGTACGCGGGCTGTTCTCGTGGCTGGTGTGGGTGGTGGCTGGCACGCCGACGGAGACCGCGGCGAGGGCCGCGAGGGCGGCCCACCCGCGCAGAGCACGTCCGCGCCGCCGGGCTGGTGGTTGTTCGAGGTCGACATCGGGGGACGGTGGGGTGAACCAGGCGGGTTGGGCTGTGGGAGCCGACTGTGCTGACGGGGTCGCAGCCTCGGCGGCGTCGAGGTCGAGTTCCGCCTCAGGCGCGGTGGCCGGTCGGTTCCATTCCTCGCCGGGGCTGTTGTCGTTGCGAGGCACCGTGTTTCACACCCCTTTCGGTCGGGTTCGGCTTCGGTGGCCTGCCCGCACTCGGCGGCAGGGGTGGCCGGGTGCGGGCAGGTGTCCCCGGTGGGGGTCAGGCGCGTGCCGCGTCGGTGCGACGCGCGGGCTGTTGGCGGTCGCCGGTGGGGTCGGTCAGGGTGTTGGCGAGGTAGGTGAAGGCGTCGCCGCAAGCCTGGCTGGCGGTGGCGAGGTGGCCGGTGTCGTACTCGCGCCAGCTCACGTCCGCGCCGCGCTGGAGGTAGGCGATCATCGCGTCCCGCCCAGCAGTTACGGGAACGACTTGATCTTCGACACCGTGGTAGAGCCGTATCGGTACGCCGGGTGCGGTGTGGCCCAGGGTTTCTCCGGCCAGCACCCACCGCCACACCGGGTCGTTCCACGGGTCGGGGCGGCGGCACCAGTGCGACAGCGGCTGGCGATACCAATCGAGTAGGTGCTCGACGGTCAGGGAGTCCGCGTGTGCGGCGAGCTGTTGTCCCTCGGCGTTGAGCACGTCCAGCAGCGGCAGATGCGGGTAGGCGCGTGCCAATCCGATCAGCCCGGCCACCGCGAGCGCCGAGTAGGCGCCGGTGCCGATGGTGTGGGCCACCGCGGCGAGATCGGAGACCACCGCGCCCGCGCACAGTCCTCGCAAGTCCAGGTCCGGTGCGTAGTCGGCGTGTAGTTCGCCTGCTTTGGCGACTGCGCGGCCTCCATCGGCGTATCCCCATGCCAGCACCGGCAGCTGGGCTGCCTCGCCGTCGTCGGCTTCGAGGTCGGGAACCAGGCGCGCGGCGCGAGCCAGATCGAGCACGATCTGCCCGCCGGCGCGAGCGGCGAGGAAGCTGTGCGGGCCCGCGCCGGTCACACCGAGCCCTTCGCCGTCGGGCACCGCGACCACCCATCCCCGCGCCAGCGCCTCGGCGAGCACCGCGATGTCGGGGGTGTCGGGGCCGGACCCGACAACCAGCGACCGCGACGGCGCGCACGGCCCACCCAGCCCTCGAAATGCCGGGTAGTACACCAGCATTGCCTCCGGGCTGGTGGCGGTGTCGGGGAGGATGACGATTCCCGAGGCGGGTGTCAGCGCGCCGTGGGAATCGCGCGAGACGAACAGGATCTGCCAGGCCGCCGCCGCGCCGGGCAGCTGGGGAACGAACGCGGGGCGCATTCGCACGAATTCACCGGGGGAATGGTCGCCGTGGAGGATCGGGGCAGCGTAGAACTCGGACATGGACACCTCTATCGGTCAGTGGATTGTCATGTGGCGCAAGGGAGTTGGAATACCCGGTGCCACCTGCCTCGCCCCGTCGAGAGGGCACCCGACAGGGCAGGGCATCTCAGGCAGGTGTGCCCGGTGTGCGGGTCACGAGCGTGTCGGGCGGGTCAGGTACTCGGTGAGCTGGTCGAACACGTCGTCGATGGCGGTGCGGGCGGTGCGGCAGTGATCGCCGTCGTATTCGCGCCAGCCGACCGGCGCACCGCGAGTACGGAACTCGTGCGCGAGGCGGCGGCCGAAAGTGACCGGCACGATGCCATCGGTCGAGCCGTGATACAGGTATATCGGCGCCGCCGGGAGCAGGCTCGCGTTGATCAGCTCGAGAGCGAATACGTGCTGCCAGAGCGGGTCGTTCCAGACGTCGGTCCGCTCGCACCAGACCCCGACCGGGTGCCGATACCGCTCGAAGAACCGCCCCCGGTTCGACACTTCCGCCTCGCCCACCACGCTCTGGCGCGATTCCTCGGTGAAGATGTGGCGCAGCGGCAGACGCCGATGCGCGTGGGAGAGCCCGATCAGCGCCGCGAGCCCGAGACCCGCCCACGCGCCCCGATTCACGCTGCGCAGGGCCTGTCCCGGATCGGTGACCACCGCCCCGGCAGCGATCCCGCGCACATCCAGCTCCGGCGCACAGACCAGCTGCAGGCCCCCTGCCCACACCGCCGACCTGCCGCCATCGCCGTAACCCCAGAACACCACCGGGGACTCCGCAGCGTTCAGAGCGGGAACACGGGTCGCGGCGCGGGCCAGGTCGAGCATCACCTGCCCGCCCGCACGACCGGCGAGAAAAGTGTGCGGACCATAACCGATCACCCCGAGCCCCTCCCCATCGGCCACCGCGACCACGAATCCGCGTGCCAGCGCCGCCCGGATCTGGGCGCCGTCGGGCTCGGCCCCCATGGCCAACAGCTGAGAGGCCGAAGGCCCACCGAGGCCATGGAAGCTGGGGTAGTAGACCAGCACCGCGCCACCGAGATCGGGTGCGGAGGCATCGGGGGTGATCACGGTTGCCGACACCGGGATCGGCTGATCACACGAATCGCGAGACACATACAGGATCTGCCACGCCTGATCCGCGCCGGACAACGCCGGTGCCGGACGCAGCCGCAGAATGTCTCCGGGCCGGTGCAGCCCGTCCAGAGCGGGCGGGGTGTAGAAATCGACGTCGGGCCTTGTCATGTCGGTCATCGCGACCCCTTGTCGGCGAGGTCATGGGCCACCGCGACAAGCCACGCGATCCCGGACGCAAGCTGACCGGCCACCGCGTACCCCTCGTGGATCGGTGCTGTGCCGAGGATGCGAACCCACACCTCGGGATTCGCCAGATCGCCGTTGTCGGCGGCCACCTGGCCGACCGCACCCGCCAACTGTCCGGCCAGCCTCGGCAATTCGCCCGGATGAGAGACGACGGTGGCAGTCACCTGGTTCCAGCGATCGGCCGCCGCACGCACCCGGTCCCGGCCCGGGGCGGGGACTCGTGGATCAGCGGCATCGATGAGCCGCTGCGACAACGACTTTTGCGGACGATAATCCACGGTGTCCGCATCGACGACGACGTCGTCGAGCACCACGGTCGTCCACGCCGACCCCAACGCCTGCGACATCGCTGCTTGCAGGCTGTCGGTGGCGGCGATCGGGTTGGACAGATCGGCTTGCGCAGCGAGCAGCGCACCGAACCGCAACGCCGCCGCGTGCTGGGGCGCCGAACACGCCAGGTCCCCGTCGGCACAGACGTCGAGAACCCGGCCGGTGAGCGACCCGTATTCGGCTCCGTCGTCAGCGATCCCGCCCCCGGACGCCGACGGCGCGGCCAGGTGCACGGTGGACACGGCCGCGCCGCTGGTCCCCGGAGCGGGATCCGGTGTGCTCTGTCCGGGCCGCCCCGCCAATACCGGCCCGCCCGCCCTGCGTTCGGGGTTGGCGTAGAGCGCGACCGCCGCGACCTTGTCCGGCGCCACCGGCCCGTTCCCGGCGCCGATCGCGCGCGCGACCTGCGAGACAGCTTGCGCCCCTTGAGAAAACCCGACCAGCGCCAGCTCGGTGTCGGGGCATTGGTCCACGATGCGCTGAGCCTCGACACCGAGATCTGTAATCACGTCGGTGACCGAGTCGGCGTAGGGTTCCTCGCCTCCTCCGGCACCGACGACGCCGCCGAATCCCGCCGCGTACGGGATGTAGGTGTGTTGCACCGATGTACCGGCCGCCGCAGTGACCGGCCCGAGCAGTGCGCCGAGCATCCCGGTGTCGTCGGTGCGGCTCGCGTCCGGCGACGACTGGCCGGTGCCTTGGACTCCGAGCACCCACAAGACCGGACATCCGGGGCCGGCCGGGTCGGGTGCGGCCCCGGCCGGTCCCGGTACCGCGAGGACGGTGGCTGCCACCGGGGCCAGCAGAGCGGCGATACGAGTTCGCGTCTGCACGGTTCTCATCGTTGGTCCACCCCGACCGCGGCACCGAATCCCGCGCCGACGGTGCCACCAACCAGCGCACCGGCCACAGCAGCGGGCGCTCCGGCGATGATGGCTCCGGCCGCCGCTCCGGCGGCCGCTCCGATGGCGGTACCGGCGACGCCGGAGGTGACGGTCCCGATGACCGGCACCGTGACCAGCGTGCCCACCGCAGCCCCGGCGATCCCGCCGATCGTCCCGCCCACCAGGCCACCGACCACCGCTCCGGCCGCTGCGGCCGGGGCGGCGGTGATCGTGGCACCGATCGCGCCGCCGATCCCCGCACCGGCGAGGGTGGCCCCGCTGACCCGGTCCGAGCGGCCCGGCGGGATCCCGATCGAGTCCAAAGCCGTGGCGACCTGAGCCTCTGCTGTCGCCGCGGTGTCGTTGATCGCGTCGCGGACCTCGCCGGGAACCCACGGCGGCGACGGCACCGCGAATTGGCCCACCCTGATCTCGTCCACCGGCGGCGCGATAGGCGCGACCGGTGCGACTGGGACGGGGGGATGCAACTCCTCCACTTTCACCGGCTCGACCGGATCCGGGGATGGCGCGGGCCGGGGCACGGGTCCGTTGCGTACCGCAGCCGGTTGCTCGGTATACGACGGCGCGACCGGTGGCGCAGGAGGCGGTGGCGGCGGCGGTGGTGTGGCCGTTCCGGGCTGTACCGGAGTGGTCACGCCGGGCTGGTCGACGATCGGCGCGATCGTCGCGGCGGCGGCGTCCGGCGTGGTCAGCAGGACCAGCGCGTGCACCGCGCCGACGACCAACGCCTGACTACCCAGCGCGACACCTCGTCGGCGGACGGCTCGATGCACGAACCCGCCGAGTCGAGCATTGCGCTCGGAGCAGGCCGTGATGTCGGCGGGATTGCTTCTGTTTCTGGGCATGACGAATAACCCCTTATGAGGAAGGAAGAACGAGGAGAACCGATTCGACAATTGCGCTCGACAGCGCATGCGCGGTGTGGGCGCTCCCGGTGGCGTCGATGCGACCGGGAGCGCCCATCACCGCATGTCGAGGGTCAGAGGAAAAACAGGACGAAGCTCAATGCCTGGGCGGCGACAGACAGCAGGTTCGATGCGAGAATCGCACCGGAATTGAGCAGGTTGAGGACATCGTTCGGATCCATATTTATTCCTTTCTCGAGCAGGATGAGGAGTTGCGTCACGATCACAGCTCCCCGGAATGAAGGCGCACGCGATGCCGAAAAATGGTGAGAGAGTTCGGATTCGGCATCGCTGTTTGCCTTCTATTACTTCACTCGAAGGTCAGGTCGGTGTCAAAGGGTTGCGGGTGCCCAGTTCAGGCACCTTTTGCGGAATTAATTGCCCAGTCTGGGCAATTACCAGTCCATCGCGCACAAATTGGGCAATTTACGGTTGTTGACTCGGCTGACACGAGCCTGAATTCTGGGCATCACGCAGAGCGGTTCCCGGGAAGCCCGCATAGGCGGAGTGACCGAATAGTCCGCCCCGGCTGAATCTGACCGATCGTCACGGCACTATGCGCAGGCTCCTTGTGCTGCCGTTATTTGATTCGAGGTTTCTGATGACAAGCACAAAGCCACCCGCAAGGATGCGGTCGGCTGTTTCAGGTCCCGGGCGGACCGTCGAGGTCGTCATTGTCGGCGCAGGGTTCGGTGGGCTCACCATGGCTGCGGAACTGCGTTCGTCGGGTATCGACAACTTCGTCGTGCTGGAGGGCGGCGAGGATGTCGGCGGGGTCTGGCGCGAGAACACCTACCCGGGTTGTGCCTGCGATGTGCCCTCGCATCTGTATTCATTCGCTTTCGACCCGTACCGAGGCACCGACATCCGGTTTCCGGGGCAGGCAGACATCCTCGACTACATGCGGCAGGTGGCCGACCGTCACGGCTTGCGCACGCATCTACAGTGCGGCACAACCGTCCTCGGCGCGGACTTCGACTCTGCGACAAGCACATGGACGCTGACCACCACCGCCGGCCAGAAGATCCGAGCGAGGTCAGTGGTATGGGCGGTCGGGCAACTGCACCGCCCCGCCTACCCGACCCTTCCCGGCGCGCACAGCTTCCGAGGCCGCGCCTTCCACTCCGCGCGCTGGGACCACGAGGCCGACCTGACCGGGCACATCGCAGTCATCGGCACCGGATCATCTGCGGCGCAGATGATCCCGGAGCTGGCACGCACCGCCGCATCCGTGACGGTGTACCAACGCTCGTCGGCATGGATCTTGCCCAAACCCGGAAAACGATTCGGGCCGGTGTCTCGCTGGGTTCTGGGGCGTGTCCCGGGAGCACACCAGCTCTACCGTGCGGGTCTGTATCACGGGGCCGACGCGGTTCTGGCCCCGATCATGCGCGGCGGCTGGTCGGCGCGGCCCGCGACCTGGATCGCTCACGCGCACCTGCGGCGCCAGGTCCCCGATCCTGCACTGCGGCAGGCACTCACACCGCGATACCGGATCGGCGAGAAGAGAATTCTGCTCGACAACATGTTTTATCCCACGCTGATGCGGCCAAACGTCGAGCTGGTGACCGATCGGATCGACCGCATCGTCGCCGACGGCATCTACTCGGCGGACAGCACTCACCGGCGCGCCGACGTGATCGTCTACGCCACCGGGTACCGGGCAACAGAACTGCTGGGCGGGATCAGAATTCGAGGCCGCGGTGGCGTGGACTTGCACGACCGATGGAACTCCGCACGACCCGAGGCGTTCCTCGGGCTCGCGGTACCGGGCTTCCCCAACATGTACCTCATCGCCGGACCCAACAGCTTCACCGCGGCCAACAGCAATCCATCCCTCAAAGCCGATCAAGCACGCTACATCGCCCGCTGTATCGCGCTCTCCGACCGATGGGATGCCCCGATCGAGGTCACCACGGCAGCGATGTCGCAATACCGGGTCTGGCTCGACGCGCAGCTGGCGCGCACCGTATGGCCCACGGGCGTGCGGGCCTGGTTCAAACGCCCGTCCGGCGAGGTCACCAACGCATGGCCCACCACCGCGCGCGCCTTCCGCCAGATGACCCGCACCGACGCCGCACGGGCCTTCTACCCGGTCCCCGGAACCTCAGCAGCTTCTGCCGCCACCTCATCGAGCAAGACCACCACGGCCCACACCGGGAGGTAGTGGTTGTTCTGGTGAATGTTGTCGTCGGTATCGGCGAATTCGACCGTCACTCAGTGACAGATCGGGCCCGGCTCCATCGGCGGTCCACCGGCAGCCCGGCCAGGGCCCATTCGAGCATGCCTTCGTCGAGGCGTTTGACCTGCCGCCCCGAGGACTGCGCGATGCGGACCGCGTCCGGTGCCATGACGCAGTAGGTCCCGCGGCAGTAGGCGACTATGTCGCGATCGGTGGGCAGTTCGGCCAGGCGCGCCGCCAGCTCGGCGAGGGGGACGCTGATCGCCCCGGGGATATGACCGGCGTCGTATTCCTCGTGGGGACGCACGTCGATCAGGGTGATCTCACCGGCGTCGTGGCGGCGGAGGAGTTCCTCGCGGGTGATCGCGTCCTCAGGAGAGCCGAGCACCGCGGCGGCGGCAACGGCGACATCGGCCAGGTGTGCCTCGGCCACGGTCTGCACCAGGGCGAACAGGCGGGCGACATCGGTGCCGGCGAGGCGGTAGATCTGGCGGGTGCCCTCGCGGCGGGCTTCGACCAGGCCGCCGGACTTGAGCGATTGCAGGTTCGCCGAGGCGGTGGTCACGTTCTGGCCGGTGGCGTGCGCGATGGCCTCGACGGTGCGCTCGCCTTGGGCGAGCAGGTCCAGGATCTGCAGGCGGCGGCCGTTGCCCAGGGCTTTGCCGACGCGGGCGATCTCGTCGAACAGGGCGGCTTTGCGGCCGGTGGGCTCACTCACGCTTGCTTCTCCAATACTCTTTGGAATAGCTTATTCCATAGTTCTTTGGAACAACATCAGACATGGCGATTGTATTCGCACCCCCGCCACCCTTTCGGGTGGGAGCCACCTGACCTGGGAGAACACGTGAACTACCTCTTCGTGCTGCACGACCCGCCCTACGGCACCGAACGCACCTACAACGGCATCCGCTGGGCCCGGCAGATGCTCGACGCCGGACACCAGGTGCGGGTGTTCAACTTCGCTGACGCGGTCATCTCGGTCACTGCCGGGCAGAAGGTTCCCAACGGGTTCTACAACCTGGCCAAGATGACCAGCGCCTTCACCGGCAAGGGCGGACAGATCGGCAACTGCGGTGCCTGCATGGACGCGCGCGGCATGGGCGAGGACCAGCTCGTCGACGGCGCGCACCGTTCCTCGATGGCCGAGCTGGCCGACTGGACGGCCTGGGCCGACCAGGTCATCAACGTCTGACATCCCTTCCGCTGCAAAGGAACCCGAAGCCATGAGCAAAACCGTTGTCGTGCTCGGTGCGGGCGTGGGCGGACTGACCGCCGCGACCGAACTCCGCAAAACCCTGCCCGCCCAGGACCGAATCGTGCTGATCGACCGCGGCTTCGACGGCACCCTGGGCCTGTCGCTGCTGTGGGTGCTGCGCGGCTGGCGCAGCACCGAGCAGGTCGCGGTGCGCCCGAGCGCCGCCGCGCTGCCGGGGGTCGACCGGGTGACCGGACAGATCGAGCGCATCGACCTGGACTCGCGGACCATCGACTGCGGCCCGGCCGGGACGATCGGCTACGACGCGCTGGTCATCGCGCTGGGCGCGAGCCTGGACCTCGATCGCCTGACCGGATTGTCGGCTGCGCTCGAGGCCGGGGTCGCGGGCCAGTTCTACACCGCCGACGGCGCCGCGGACCTGCACAACAAGGTCGAAGCGCTGGAGACGGGCCGGGTGATGGTGCTCGTTGCCTCGACGCCGTTCAAATGCCCCGCGGCCCCGTTCGAGGCCGCGTTCCTGCTCGCTGATCAGCTCGGCGAGAAATTCACCAGCACCCAGGTTCGGGTGGACGTGTTCACCCCGGATCCGCTGCCGATGCCGGTCGCCGGGCCCGCGGTCGGCAACGCGCTGGTGGACATGATGGCCGCCAAGGGCATCGGCTTCCACGGCGGCACCTCGGCCACCCGCGTCGACCCGTCCACGCGCAGTGTCGAGTTCGCCGACGGCAGCACCGAAACCTTCGACCTGCTCGCTGTCGTTCCCCCGCACGCGCCCGGCGCGGCGGTCGCCTCCACCGGACTGGGCCCCAACGGCTGGATCCCGGTCGATGCGGGCACCCTGGCCACCGCCACGGCGGGGGTGTACGCGGTCGGTGACAGCACCGCGCTGCTACTGCCCAACGGCAAGCCCCTGCCCAAAGCCGCGATCTTCGCCGAGGCCCAAGCCCTGGTCGCCGCCCACCAGGTCGCCCGGCATCTGGGTTATGACGCCCCCGATACCCGGTTCACCGGGAAAGGAGCCTGCTACGTCGAGCTCGGAGACGGCCTGGCGGCCAAGGGCGAAGGCGAGTTCCTGGCCTCGCCCGCTCCGCAGGTGAGTCTGCGTGAACCGTCAGCGGCCTACCATCACGAGAAGGAGCAGCAGGAGCGAGACTGGCTGGCGCGCTGGAACATTCGCGCCTGACCTCGAACCGGGCCACCGCCGGCGAACAGCGGTGGCCCGGGCCTGCCTGCACCTTCGGCGAAAGAACCTCTCGTGTCCCTCCCCGCCACCACCGCCGGTACTCCTGTCCCCGAGACCGCGCGAGCGCAACGTCGCGTGCTGAACGTTCTGGTCGCCGCGCAGATCCTCAGCGGTGCCGGGCTGGCCGCCGGCATCACCGTCGGCGCCCTCCTAGCTCAGGACATGCTCGGCTCCACCGGACTGGCCGGACTGCCCAGCGCCCTGTTCACCGCGGGCTCGGCCCTCGCGGCGATCGCCGTCGGACGACTCTCCCAAGCCTGCGGCCGACGTCCCGGACTGGCCGCCGGATACCTCACCGGCGCGCTCGGCAGCCTCGGCGTCATCGCCGCAGCCGTGCTCGACAACCCGGTCGTGCTGTTCGTGGCGTTGTTCGTCTACGGCGCGGGCACCGCCACCAACCTGCAAGCCCGCTACGCCGGAGCCGATCTCGCCGAGCCCGCCCACCGCGGACGCGCGGTATCGACGGTGCTGGTGGCGACCACCCTCGGTGGTGTGGTCGGCCCGAATCTCGCCGCCCCGACCGGGGATCTGGCCGACACCCTCGGCATTCCCTATCTGGCCGGGCCGTTCCTGCTCGCCGCCCTCGCGTACAGCCTGGCCGCGCTCGTGCTGGGGCTGTGGCTGCGTCCGGACCCGCTGCTGCTGGCACGTGAACTCGGTGCCGCGCACCCCGTCGACACCGCGCAAGCCGCGAATACGGTGTCGGCCCGCGGTATCGAGAGAGGCATCGCGACAGGCGGTTTCGTGATGGCGGTGACCCAGTTGGTGATGGTCGCGATCATGACCATGACCCCGGTCCACATGCTCGCCCACGGCCACGGAACCGCCGCAGCCGGAGTGGTGATCGCCGTCCACGTCGGCGCGATGTACCTACCCTCACCGGTAACCGGCTGGCTGGTCGACCGCTACGGCCGCCTGCCCGTCGCCGCCGCCTCCGGCATCACCCTGCTGGGTGCCGGACTGCTGGCCGCCCTCGCCCCCGGAGATTCGATCGTGCTGCTCGCTCTGGCCCTGGCGCTGCTCGGATTGGGTTGGAACCTGGGCCTGGTCGCGGGGACCGCCATCATCACCGACACGGTGCCGCTGGCGACCCGCGCCAAAACCCAAGGCACGGTCGATGTCTCGATCGCCATCGCGGGAGCCACCGGCGGCATGGGATCGGGACTGATGGTCGCCGCCACCAGCTACCCCGCCCTGGCACTGGCCGGTGGCGTCCTCGCCTTGGCGGTGGTGCCGGTCGCCGCGTTCAGCGGCAACCGGCGACCGGCATAGTCAGGCTTGGGCTTCGGCGGTCTTGGCGAAGGCTTCCAGCACCGAATTCCAGCCCCCGCCGCCCTCGACGATGGTCTTGGCCATCGCCGCGCCCTCGACCAGCCGGTCGATATGGCGATGTTCGAGAGTGACCGTGGTCTGCGCCGGGCCCTCGGCGGTGAAACGCACCTCGATCTCACTCGCACGCTCGGGATCCGGGTCGTACTGCCAGTGCCCGGTGATCTGCCAGGTCACCACCAGCCGGTGCGGGGGCTCCCACACCAGCACCCGCCCCCAATCGCATTCGCTGCCATCGACCCCGCGCTCGTACCAGCGCCCGCCCACCTGAGGCTCCAGGATCGCATCGGCCATCTCCGACGCACCGATGTGGTAGGCCGACGGCCACCAACTACCGAAGGACTCGGTGAAGAACGCGAACGCCCGCTCCATCGGCAGCGCCACCGACGCTTTCCCTTGCAACGCAGCAACATCCGGGGTCGTGCTCATAACGGTTTCTCCTGTCCGAAATCGTCGGCCGCCGCCTCGGCGGCCTTCTGAAAAGCAGCGAGCGCGTTGTCCCAGATCTGCTGGAAATACGCCTGAATCGCCTCCAGCCCTTCCGGATTGATCCGATAGATCCGCCGCGTGCCCTGCGGAGAGACCACCACCAGACCGCCCTGCTTGAGGACCTGCAAATGCTGCGAGACCGCCTGACGAGTGATCGGCAACTCCTGCGCCAGCTCACCCACCGAACACGGCCGGCGCGCCAGCCGCTCGAAGATCGCCTTGCGCATCGGGTCGCCCAGAATCGCCAGATCCACATCTCTGAAAGCGCTCACTTTCGTAAGTCTGCACTTTCAGAAGCGGCGAAGCAAGAGGCAGCAGCCACCGATCTGCCACCAACTCCCGAGCGACAACCTCCATGGCACACCCGGATCCCCAGTGCGAACCCGCAGTGCGCGGAAGCCGACTTCGAGTTCAGGTGAGAAGTCGATTCGCACATCGACACGAGCTACGCCATAACCGCCCGATTTTCGGCGAATGCTACGACTACCCTTATCTCGGCGCTCGAGCCACTTCTCTCGTAGAGCAGGCCGGGTCCGCGGTGCACCTCCGCAGCCTCGTCCGAGGCACGGTGGTGCGCACGGTATCCCTGCAACGGGTGCGTCGAGGGCGAAGCACACGCCCCCTTTCCACCACCATCAAGATCACGACGTCAAAATTCCCGATATGAACATCACCGGTTCGGAAGGCGACGTCAGAGTTCACAGATCGGCGACGTCACAGATCGCCGATAGAACCAGAGGTCGCGGGCGCGCCCTGGCCCTGGACCGGTGTCAGCGGCCCGAGCAGTGGACGACATGCGTTCCCGCCGCCGTGGAGGGTATCTCTGTCCGGCCGGCATAGGCGGCCACAAGCTCGGACGCGCAGTGGTCTTCGAGGAGCTGGCCCCCGAAAGACTGGATGAGGTGGTGGAATTCGTCGGCGGTGAAGCAGGAGCGCCATGGCTCTCCCAGTCGTGCGGTGCTTTCGGCGCGCGTGTGGAGGTGGTCGGCGCTGGCGTGGTGGGGTGGGTAGAAGTAGTCGAGGACGCCTTCGCCGCCGTGGTGGTCGAGGATGTAGCCGAGCATGTCCTCGAGCGCTGGCCGGGTGAGGTACACGGTGACACCGAGCGCGATGTAGACCGCCGGGCGGCTGCGGTCCAGACCTGCTGTCGCCAGTTCTGCTGCCAGCGTGGTGTGTTCGAAGTCGATCGGTACGAAGGTCACGGTGTCGGGGACGGGGATGGTGGCCTCGGCGAGCAGGCGCTGTTTCCAGGTCTGGGTGTCGGGGTGGTCGACTTCGAAAAATCGCACGTGGTGGCTGCTGCGGTAGGCGGTGGTGTCGAGTCCGGCGCCGAGGATGACGATTTGGTCGACTCCTCTGGCGACAGCCGCGGCGAGGCGGTCGTCGGCGAATCGGGAGCGCGCGAGGATGTATTGGCCCCGGCGGTGCGCCACGTCCGGTGCCAGCCCTCGATCGAGCACTGTGTGGTCGAGGACCGGCTCGCAGAGGATTCGGTCGGCGAGCGGATCGGCGAGTATCTCTGGATGGAGTTTGGAGTACTTGGCTCTGATGTGCGCGATGGCGGCGGCGGTGTCGCTGGGGCGTCCGGTGTGCATGTGTGTTCACCCTTTCTTCGGTGGGAGATGTCGGGGGTCGGTCCGGTGTGGGGTGGGTGCGCCTGATCGCTGGGCGCGGGGGAACACGACGGGAAGCGCGGTGAGTGCGCGGTGGAACGGGCCCGGCCGGTACTCGAGCCGGTCGGCGGGCACGGCCAGGACGATGTCGGGGATGAGGTCGAGGAGGTAGTCGATCGCGTCCTGCGCGATCTGATACGCCACGGTCCGAGCGGGGCAGGCATGCGGGCCGGTGCTGAACGCCAAATGCGATCGATTGCCCGACCGGGCTGTGTCATTGCTGGCTATTTCGGGGTCGTTGTTGCAGGCGGCGATGCTGATGACGACCGGCTGGACCGCGGGCAGCCACATGTTGCCGACCAGGATCGGCTGGCGTGGGTAGGTGGTGCAGAAGTTGGCCATGGGCGGGTCGTTGAACAGCACCGCGTCGAGGGCGTCGCGGGTGTGCAGGCTGCCGCTGAGCAGGCTGCCGCCGAATCGATCGTCGCTGAGCATCAAACGCAGCGCGTTGCAGACGAGGTCGGGCACCGCTTGCAAGCCCGCTCCGGCGAAGCTCATCAGCTGGGCGGCCACTTCCCGGTCATCGAGCCGGGCGGGATGCTGGATCAGCCGTGTGGTGATGTCGTCGCCTGGGTGAGCGCGCTTGAACGGGACGAGGTCGGTCAACGCGGCGGTGAGGGTGTCCATGCCGGGTGCCGCGGTGCCGTCGCTGTCGAAGCGCTCCTTCGTGCCGGCCGCGACCTGGCCCACGATGTCCTCGGAGCCACCGTATACCTCTGTGAGCACGGCCAGCACCAGAGGGAAGGCGTACTGGGATGCCAGGTCGGCTCGGCCCGCGGGGAGGATAGCGTCGACCAGCGCGGTCGCGATCCGTTCGACGCGCGCGTGCATCGCGTGCAGGTCGACACCCTCGATGGCGGCGACCGACGGTGCCCGGTAGCGAGCGTGCTCGGCTCCGCTGGAGTACCGCGCGGCCGGACGCCATTCCATCATCGGCCGCAGCGAGCAGTCACCGGCAATGCTCTGCTGCCACGGCCTCGGATCGGCGGGAAAGTGCTCCGGATCGTGCAGGATCCGCACGGCCGTGTAATAGCCGAGCACCAGCGTAGCCGGGACGCCCGGCGCCAGCTCCACCGGCGCCAACGTCCCATACCGCCGCCGCAGCGCCCGATACACCGCGTGCGGATCGCGGCGGAAGCTCTCCCCGTGGATCGCCACGCGGGCCTCGCCGGTATCGATGGGAGAGCCATGGACAACAGGACAGGTCAACGTCACTCCATTGGAAAAGTGGTCTGGAATCAATCTCATCGCCTGCGAGGAATTGCTCGAATTACCCGGCAGCCAATCAATACGGTGCCACCCTTATCAGCGTCATCGAAATGGATACGCATACCCAAAAACCCACCTACCCATAACGACAACACGTCCGGAATACACCTATTCGGCGGCACTGACAGAGACGGACCGGACCCGGTATCGAATCGTTGGCTACCGCGAAAGATGCAGCATGGCGAGGCTTTTCGAGCTTCAGCCTCCGAATCGCAGTGCAGCGAAACGATGCTGTGCGGCGTGGCCCGTATTCCGTTGCGCTCTCAGCGTTTTCGTCGGTATGGGTATATACCTAAAAACCTACCTACCCATAGTGCGCGCGGCTCGCTCATGGAGACCGTGCGGCCCTTTTCCGGGATATAGTCGTCGGCATGACCAACCCTGGGGGGAATGCTCGCGGTGCGGTTCCGGCACCGACTCATGGCTTCGTGGGCCGCAAGGACGAACTGTCGCTCATCAGCGCCCTGCTGATATCGGGGCCGGATCGACTGATCACCTTGATCGGGCCGGGGGGTATCGGCAAGACCCGGCTTGCCGACGAAGCCGCCCGCAGCGCGAAGGCTCAAGGGGTGCGGGTGTATTGGGTGCCGCTGGCACGGCTACCGGTGGATGCGGAGTTCAAACAGGTGGAGCAGGCCACCGCCTCGGCAGTGATCTCCGCGGACTTCTCCAACAGGCGCGCGGGCGAAGCCTTGGAAGCCGCCCTGCGCGGCACCGACTCGGCGGGCCCGAGTCGCCGTGCGGTCCTGGTTCTCGATAACGGGGAGCATGTTCTGCCCGCTCTGCGGCATCTGATCGCCCAGCTGCTCAACACACTGCCGAATCTGACCATCCTGGCCACCAGCCGCAGCCCGATCGCGTGGGTCGACGAACGCCTGATCCCGGTTCCCGTGCTTTCGCCCGCCGAATCGCTGACCTTGTTCCGGCAGCGCTGCACCCTGATCGGACGCTCGCTGGAATGGAACGCCGACGACATCGCTGCCGCGACCGAAATCTGCGAGCACATCACCCACCACCCCCTCCACATCCGGCTCGCGGTCGGCCGGTTGCGCTACCAAGGTCTGGCGGACCTGTGTGCCGAGCTGACCGGCCGCGCGGACGACAAACGGCTCGGATGGTCGACCGGAGCCCGCTCGGGCGCCGATCCGCGACACCTCGCGATCACCAACGTCATCGCGTGGAGCTACCAACTGTGCAGCGACAAGGAAAAACTGCTGTTCACCAGGCTGTCTGCCTTCGCACCCGGCGGCAGAAATCCCGACGACACCGGTGACACGGCAGATGTGGGCGCGGACCTCGACGCGATCATCGCCGTATGCAGCGACGAACACGCCAGCACTGACCCGGATCAGGTGAGTGTGTCTCCACACGAGATCGCAGGGCTGCTGGAAAGCCTTGCCGACAAGTCGCTGGTCTCGATCCACATCACCCCTTGCGGGTCGCGGTACTCGATGCTCGAGTCCCTGCGGGTGTATGCATGGGACCGGTTGCGCGACAACGACCCTGGCGAACCCGCACGGTTGGCCAAACGTCACCTCGCCTACTACCGCGACCGGGTGGTCGACGACGCGCGCAATTGGTTCAGTCCGCGCGAGCGGGCGCTGGTCATGTGGGCACGGTCGTCGTGGAGCAATATCGTCGCCGCGATCGAGACCAGCATCACCATGCGCGGTGAAGCCGAGGCCGGCCTGCAGATCTGCGGTGGACTGATCACCTTGCGCGTGCCCTTCGTACGCGGGTCGATACGCGAAATCCGCGGCTTGGCCGAAAGGTGCCTCGACGCTAGCGAAACCGTGTCGCCGCAACCGGTCGACCTTCAGCTCGAGCTGCGAGCAGCGCTGGCGTGGCTGGCGATCCGATCGGGTCAAAGCCACGAGGCCCGGCGTTTCCTCGACGAAGTGATCCCGTGCTATCTGTCGGAGCCCGACCGCGCCGAATGGGCCGAGCACCCTGACCGGGATTTCGGCCTGCCCGCCGTCATCGAGATCACGGTGGGTACCGCCCTGTTCCTGGGCGCCGAGGACGCCCGCGCCATTGCGATCATCGAGCGAGCGCGCGAGAAGTACCACGCCGCCGACAACCCGGCCGAGGTGTTCGCCCACATGTTCGGAGCGCTGGCCGCCGCATTGCTCGGGTCGGCCCCGCAGGCCCACACCATCGCCCGCCGCGCCGTGGGCATCGCCGAAGCCTCCGGAGCGAGCTGGGCCACCAGCTGGGTGAAACTGAGCTGGGCCGTCACCTTGACCATGCACGGCGACCCACACGAAGCCACCCGCGTCCTGCGCGAAACACTGTCCTACCAAATGGCTTTCGATGACCAGTGGGGGGCGATGTGGAGCGTCGTGCTACGCACCTGGGCACTCGAACGCATGATCACCGGCAACGATCGCGACCGCGACTGGCAACTCGCCCACGAGATCGCCCAAACCCTGGGCGGGGCCGAAACCCTGCAAGCCCACCTCGGCGTCGACATCACCGTCATGGGATCGTTCGCCAAGATGTGCCGCAAGGCCCAGGTAACAGCGCGAGGCATCCTCGGCGACGAACACTTCGCAGCCGAAACGGCCCGCGGCAAGCAACTGAATCCACACAACAACGACGTCCATCGCCTCGCGCTCGGAGAACTCACCCTCTCCGTCGCCCCCACGCCGGAGGAATTCGCCCAGCGAGGCGGGCGCACGACTCAAAACACACCCCTCAAGTTCGCGGCAACACCATGGGACAGACTCAGTGAATCGGAGAAAGCGGTCGCTCGCCTGGCCGCAGCGGGACTCTCGAATTCAGCGATAGCCCGCCGTCGCGGCACCTCCACCAAAACCGTCGACGGACAGATTGCCGCCACCCTGGCAAAACTCGGCATTCCGAACCGCCACCACATCGCGAAACACGTCCCCGAGAACCACCACTAACAGGCGAAGCTCCCGCCGGAAAACCCATTCAGGAGTATCCGGCGCACCTACGCGCCGTCTTCAGGCCCCGTACGCCACTGGCCACATGACGACCCGGCGAGCCGGTCAGACGGATTACTCCTCGGGCGAAGCACCGTACCGTCGGCGAGACATAACGCCTGATGAACACACATTTTTATGGCACCCCCCAGGTTCGTGAGTAGATAGCTTTCCAGGCGCAGCATGGGTATTTACCGATTCGAATTCCTCGCGGACATGTGACGCTCGCCTTATCGACCTCCACTGCCCTGCGCCCCAGTAAACGCCTCACCAAAACCACATTCGCTCTCCCGCCTACTCGCACCATTGCCGAGATCCCGGCATCGGACGAAGGGATTCCCATGTCTGCACATCATTCGCGTGATCCGGTTCTCGTCGTGGGGGCCGGTCCCACGGGCCTGACGATCGCCGCTGAATTGTTGGCTCGTGGGGTGGACTGCCGTGTCATCGACAAGCGGCCCGGTCCGCTGGTCACGTCGCGGGCGTTCACGCTGCATGCGCGCACGCTGGAGGGGTTCGCCAGGGCAGGGTGTGTCGACCGGTTCCTCGAGCGCGGTCTGCGCCATCGAGGGATGGCCTTCCACTTCCGTGGCGGCGCTGTCGAGCGCTTGGACTTCACGGTGCTCGACACCCCGTACCCCTACATCCTCGTCATCGAGCAGCAGGACACCGAGGCCGCGCTGCGCGAGCACCTGGCGTCCCTGGGCGGCTCGATCGAGTGGAATACCCGGCTGGATTCGGTCACCACCGACAGCGACGGCCGGATCACCGCCGTTCTCGACCACACCAGCCGGGGTGGTCGTGGCCGGACCCGGATGCATCCGGACTGGCTGGTGGGTTGCGACGGACTCCACAGCACAGTGCGCGCCCACATGGGAATCGACTTTCCCGGCGACGAGTACGCCGGCCTGCAATTCCGGATGATGGACGCGCGCATCGCTCGGTATCCGGTCAGCACCGACGAGATCCACTACTTCATCGACGCCGACCACATGCTGCTCACCACGACCCTGGCCACCGGTCACCGTGTGCTGATCAGCGATATGCGCGCCACTCCCGTGGCCAACCCGGCCCCCGACCCTCACGCGGCGCGAAACGCGTTCCAGCCCGTCGTCGACGACTGGCTACCCGGTGCGCGGCTCAGCGTTCCGCAGTGGACCACCGAGTTCCCGATCTGGCGCCGCCAGGCCACCCAGTACCGGCGCGGGCGTCTGCTGCTGGCTGGCGACGCGGTCCATGTGGGCAGCCCCGCCGCTGGACTCGGCATGAACAACTGCATCCAGGACGCGCACAACCTCGGATGGAAACTCGCCGCGGCCGCTACCGGCCGCGCACCCGAGGGACTCCTCGACACCTACCAGGCCGAGCGGTTGCCGATCGCGGTCCAAGTCGGCGACGCGAGCAGCATGCTGCATCAGATCATGATGGCGCACGGCTCCTCGATCCAGGACCGGCTCGACATCATCCGTCAGCAGCCCGACTTCCCCTATCAGGCAGCTGCCAGGATCGCGGGCCTGACGCACCACTACCGCGACGTCCTCACCCAGCCACCGGGGCTGCCGCGACTCGACGGCCTCACCGTCGGCGACCGCGCCCCTGACATCCCCGTCACCTCGACAACCGGCGTGCATGATCTGTTGTCTCATCCGTACTACACGCTGCTGATGCTGCATCGGCAAGCGCACTCACCCGTGGCCGGCGGCCTCGCCGAAATCACCGCGCCCTACCACGACCTCGTGCGAACCGTCGTGATCACCTCACCCGACATCCCGGCCGACGCGCCCACCGGGGCACTCGTCGCCCACGACGCCCGCGTGCACGACCTCTACGGTCAGCCCACCGACGACACCGCGTGCCTGGTCCGCCCCGACGGGCACATCGCGCTGCGGATTCCCGCCGACCCCGGCACACTCCACACCGCACTCAAAGAAACCGTCCTGACATGACCACATTCACCCCGGTTCTGAGCGCGAGCGCACCCTACCCGCGAGCGGCCGACCCGATCCCCTGCGCGGCAGAGCACCCGCTGCCGCCAGACGCTCTCGTCGGACGCGGTCCACAAGCCGTCGTCGTCGGGCTGATCCGTCCCGATCTGCACTCCTGCCGGACTCAAGCGATCGCCAGCGCGATCACGCCAGCCGAAGACCACGCGATCCGCACGACCGCTGCCCGCCACCGGTGGCGAGTCGCCGACATCGCGCACTTCCCACCGGAGGGCGACGACACAACCACCGATCCCGTCGACTACCTCCTGCACCGGGTGCGCAAGTGGCGCGCCGACGCGGTCATGGTCCCCGCCCGCACCTACCTCACCGACCGGTGGGGACGCGACTGCCTCGAAATCGTGCGCACGGTCTGTGCCGTCGTCACGCTATCCCCGACACGGCTGTGGCCCCGCACTGCCGAAGGTGCACCGCTATCGGCAGGTGCGGTGCTGTGAGAACCACATCCGGCCCCTGTCGGCCACTGCTCAACACGCAGCGGTGGTCGGCAGGGTGGCGTTCGGGTCGCCGGGATCGAGCCGGTCCTTGCTCCTGGTGTCGTCTGTGTCCGTGCGGGCGCGGGCCGGGCCGCGCTCGTACGCATGCTGGTGAGAATCCGGTACGGACAACTGGAGCTGTTGCGAGCCACCCAGTTCGCCGAACCGTTCGACATCGCCAGCAGCACAACAACTCCCACCGCTGCCAAGGAGGGAGATCCCGGCGTGACTCCGCACATGGAGCCGAACGAAAACACGAGGAGTCTGGCGATGGCCAGAACAAGGGCACACTCGGCCGATCCACGCATCCATCCACACCGCCCACAGACGGGTCCCGACCGGGGCATGGCGGTCTACCAGAGCCTCGTCACCGCCGACGACGACAGCGACGAGGGCGGCCCCACGGCACGAGCCCGGTCGCCGTGGGCGGACGATGGGCCGTGGCGGGGCAGAGGGCAACCACCGACACGGGACGGCATCAACCCCTATCTCCCCAGCAGTGGCTTGCAGATCTCACCGCACCAGCCTCCCGTATCCGGCGGCCCGCCGACGCCGGAGAGCAGAGACGAGGGCACGAGCAGCCGGCCCGAGGAGGCCGAACTGGATCGAATCATCGCCGCCGAACTCGAGGAGCACAGGGTGTTCGAGGGTTTCGCGACCGTGGGACGTCAGATCACGCACTCGGAGCTGGCGGAGCAGACATCGCTGTCCAAGGAGCACATCGGCAAAATACTGCGCGGGCAACGGCGCGTGAATGTGCGCACGCTACAGACTTTCGCCGCCCCACTCGGGCTTCCCCACGAGGTCCGCGACCACCTGGCCGAACTGATCCTGCGCAACGAAACCTCCGCACGGGCCGCGCCCGAGCCGGGCCCCGCCCCGGCCGACATGAAACAACAGCTCACCGCCACGCGGTTCCCCGCGATACTGCTCACTGCCGGGCTCTTCGACATCGCAGCCGCCAATGATGCTGCCGTGCAAAAACTTCCGCGGCTACTCGAGGCCGGAAACTTCCTCCGGTGGCTGGTCTATGATCCGATGGCACGACTGGTGTTCGCGGGCAGTGCTTGGCACGAGGTGACGACGGTGTTCACCTACGCTCTGCACTACCTGTCGCGCGGCACTGTGCCCGAGCAGGCCCGTGCGGCACTGATCGCGGAATTGTCGACACAGCCGGAGTTCCCGCGGATGTGGACCGCGCGGATCGACGGTCAGCTGTTCCCGCTGCACACCACCATCGCCGACCCGACCCACTCGTCCCAGGCCACACCGATTGCCCTCACCGTTTCTACCCCGTGGCGAGCACCAGCACGACACCTGAACATCTCCCTGGTCCCGAGCACGTGATGCCGCGCAACGACAGCGGCAATCCGCCGGATGACCCGTACGGCCCCCGCGCGTGCTCTTGCTCCGACCGGTACACACGGGATCAGCGGCCTCTATCTCGACAACACCGAGCGCGTCCGCACCCGCGAGTCCCTACCGCGCCTCCTACTGCGCTGTACCGCCGGTCAGGTCGACGAACTCCGACACCAGGCGCAGCGCGAGAGCGACGGGGACCGGGCCCTGCATCGTCGTTGCCGCCGTGCCAGCCAGTGACTCGAAAGCGCTGCCGCTCAGTTGAATCGGCGCCATGACCCATACATCAGCAGCCCGCTCCCAGTCGATACCCTCGTCGGTCCGTGGCACGCTCACCCCGCAGTCGCGTTCGAGCGCCGCCGCGATCATGTCCATGCCAGCGGGAGTGATCGTGCGCTCGGTGGTGACTACACACATGGCCAGCAGCGGTCGCATCCACGCAGCGGGCTGCGATCGATCCGCGGCTCTGCTGGCGCGTCGTTCGGTGGCATCGCAGGCCAGCCAACTGCTGACCGCCTCCTCGCTCGGGCCGTCGGACCATTGCACCAGCACAGACGAGCGTCGTGTCACCGATCGAGGCCGAAGCCGACTCACGGTGAACGATGTAGTCGGCCACCGCCCCGCCAGCTCCCGGCCCGCCAGCCGCGCCAGGATCGGAGTGCACAACACCCAGCTCACCCCCGCCGCGTCCGATCCGGGTCACCGGGCCACACCAGTCCGTTACCCTTGGGTCAACGGGTTGCCTCTCGTCGTGGTCGAGGTGAAGTCTCCGACTGCGAAGTCCGGGTGGGCGGACGCAGCGCGGGAGATCAACAACGTGTACGCCACCGAGTACCCGTGGTTTTTTACTCCCAATGTCTTTTCCGTTGCCTCCGACGGGCTGAAGTTGCGGTTCGGCGCTGCCGGTGCACCGACGAACCTGTGGCAGCCGTTTCGGTCCACCGCCGACGACGAGAACCTGTCCGGGCAGCCCGATGTGCAGCGCTCGGTCGAACTGTTGATGAACCCGGTCACTGTCCTGGACATGTTGGCTAACTTCGCCTTGTTCGACACCTCCGGTGGAGGGGTCGACATGAAGTACCTGCCCCGGTACCCGCAGATGGAAGCCGCGCACCTGATCCACAAACGGGTCCTGGAGGACGGGTCGAAGGGCCTGATCTGGCACCATCAAGGCAGCGGGAAGACGCTGCTGATGGTGTTCGCCGCTTCCCTGCTGTTGGCCGACACCCGCACCGAGTCGCCCACGATCATCCTGCTGTCGGACCGGACCCAGCTCGTCCGCCAGACCTCCGGAGTATTCACCTCGGCGATGGGGGATGCCTATTTCCACCAGCCCACCACAAGCCAGGAGTTGCGTTCGCTGCTGGCCGACGACGTGCGCGGCGTCATCTCCACGACCGTGCACAAGTTCGCCGACGTCGGCAAGAACCTGTCGACTCGCAGCAACATCATCGTGATGGTCGACGAGGCACACCGCACCCAGTCCACACGGTCGAAGTCACTGGCCGGGCAGATGCGTGCAGCGTTGCCACGAGCGAAGTTCTTCGGTATGACGGGCACCCCCGTCCGAAACCTCGCCACCGACACCTTCAGCCTCTTTGGTGCGGAGACCGACCCAAGCAGGGTACTGCACCGGTACTCGGTGTCCAGGTCTCTTCTGGACGAGGCCACCGTGCCGGTCATGCTGGACCCACACCCGGTCTCCTTCGAGATGAACGACCGGGAATTGCAGACCGAGTTCGACCGGTTTGCCGACGAGTTCGACCTCGATGATCCTGATCGCGAGACCCTGTCCCGCAAATTCGGGCGACTCACCTCGGTGTTCGCCAACCCCGATCGTATCCATGCGGTCTGTCAGGACATCGTGGACCACTACCTGGCCGGCCCCTACCGCAATGGCCTCAAAGCGCAGGTCGTCGCTTACAACCGTGAGCTGGCCGTGGCCTACACAGACAAGATCAATGAGCTGCTCGCCGGCTTCGAGACTTCACAGGTGCTCGCTGCGGTCGGGAAGCACGACCGGATCACTGCCGAGGTGAACATCTCCGTCTCGGACTCCAAGGACGAAGACCCCGCTATGCGTCCATTCCGGCTTTCGGAGAATGAGGAGGAGGAACAGAAGCGGCGGTTTCTCAGGCCAGACGACCCGCTGTGCTTCCTGGTAGTGACCGCGAAGCTGATGACCGGGTTCGACGCCCCCAACGAGGGCGTCCTGTACCTCGACAAGCCGCTTAAGGCCCACAGCCTGTTCCAGACGATCACCCGCCCGAACCGCACGTGGGTGTCCCCGACCGGATTCGTGAAAGCTGCCGGTGTCGTCGTGGATTACATCGGCCTGGCCGCAGAGGTCCAACGAGCCGTCGCCGACCCTACTCCGGCGGAGGCCGACCGAGGCGGCGGGTTCGTCATCGACGTGTCCGAGCTGGTGGCCGAATTCCGCACCACCTTCGCCTCTATCGAAGACATGCTCGCGGACGTGGACGGCCTGGACCTCGCGGTCCACGGCTACGAATCCGTGCGAGCTATTAACAGTTGCCTTGATGCGAATCCTGGCGCCGCCGAAGTGTTCACGAAGAACTACCAGCTCCTGGCCCGGCTGTACCCATTCGTCAATACTGACAAGCGGATTACCAAGTATCAGGACGGATTTGGACTGTTCGGGTCCGTCTACACGACCCTACTCAAGAAGTCCTCCGACGAAGATCGTAGGGAACGGCTGGGCGAGCTGGGGCCGATGGTCCTGGAGATCATCAATGGCCACGTGCACTCCTTCTCTGTGGTCGCCTCCCAGGAAGAACCCCTTGTCCTGGACGCCCAGGGCATCGCGATCCTTAAGGAACTGCTGGCACTTGTCCGCCGCAAGCCCGGCAAGGGCGACGGCGAGGAAAAAACGCCGCCGTCCGCAGCAGAAATCCTTCGCCACATCAAGGCCGCACTAGATGAGGGCGTCGAACCAGGATCTGCGAAGTACACCGCCCTCGCCGAGCGGATCAGGCTGCTGCGTGACCGAATCATTCAGAACTCTCACGACGCCCTGGAGTTCTTGTCCGAAGCGCTTCGAATCGCTCGCGCCATCGTGAACGCCCAGAAGCACCCCGACGAAGCTGTCGTGCTGGACGATGACCACGTAGGAGTGCTAACGCGAATCATCCACGACCATGCGCCCTCTGGGCTGACGGTCACCGAGCGGAACCTGGCCGAAGAGATCGACCGGGTGGTTACCAACACGCTCGCTCGGTCGTGGGACAACGCCGACGCCCGTAACCGGGGGGCCCGCCGCGCGACCGCCGCCGTTTTCCGCCGGTACATGTTGAAACCAGTGGGCGAACCGTACGACTCCACCGTCGCCTATATCGAAGCGCATTACCTGGTCGACTGATATGGGTCGATGGAGGCGGAGATTTCGTTCACGGGGGGTTTGATCTCGTTCGATATGGCTGTGTTCGATTTGCGACGTATCGGGACAGTTTGTGCCGCTTGATGTTGGACTCGTGGCCGCCGAATTGCCAAAACTTCTTCCGCTCAACGAACCAGCGGCATCGCATAAGCTAACTGCTGCCGCCGATCACGCCACGCCCACCTCGCGCGTTACGACCCAACCGACCAGCAATCGGTGTTCACCGCGATGGTTGGCGACCAACCGCTGAGCGTCGCGGATGCTAGCTCGTTCGGGGGGTGACGGGACTGCTGCGTGAGGAAGTCACGACCTGCAAGGCATCAGATGCGCACGCCAATTCACAACTGGTGACTGCGCTCATCGAATCTCCCCAACCGGGCTCATCGAAATGCCCCACCCGTGAGCGGTCCTGATTATAGGGGCTGCCGGTTCCCGGTCGTGGCTCGGCGGAGGTTGTCCGCGGTGGCTTGGTGGTCGCGGAGCCGGTAGGAGTCGCCGTCGAGGTTGATGACCATCGACCGGTGCAGCAGCCGGTCGAGCAGGGCGGCGGCGACGGTGTTGTCGCCGAGGATCTCGCCCCAGGAGCCGACACCGCGGTTGGTGGTGATCACGATCGAGGTCTTCAAATAGCGTTGCGACACAACCTGAAACAACGCTGAAGCGGCTTCGGCCGGCAAGGGGAGATAGCCGAGTTCGTCGATGACCAGCAGCGCTGGGCCGGCGTAGAAACGCATCGTGGTCGCCCAGCGGCCCTCGATCGCCGCCCGATGACAACGGGCCGCGAGATCGGCGGCGGTGGTGAAGTAAGTGCGGTAGCCGGCATGCGCGGCTGCTCGCGCCAAACCGGTGGCCAGATGCGTCTTGCCGGTGCCGGGCGTGCCGATCAGCAATACGTTGGTGGCGGTTTCCAGGTAGCGGCAGGTGCCGAGTTCGTCGAGTAGCGGCCGGTCGATGCCGGACGCGGCATCGACGTCGAAGTTGTCGAGCGAGGCCGGGGTGGGCAGGCTGGCGAACCGCAGCCGGCCCGCCAGGCGGCGGGCTTCGGTGTCGTCGACCTCGATCCGCAGCAGTTTCTCCAGCGTCGCTGTCGCCGAAAGGTTCTGTGCGGTGGCGTCTTCGAGGACCGACGGCAGTGCTTCGGCGGCGGCGTGCAGCTTGAGCGTGGCCAGGTGTGATCGGAGTTGCTGGTAGCGGGTCGCGGTCTCGTCGGCGCCGACGGCTTTCGTGGTGCGGCGGGTGGCGGTCTTGGGGGCCGGGGTGGTCATTTGCGGCTCCTGGCGGTGGCGGCGCGCTCGTAGGCGGCCAGATCGGTGACCGTCGCGCCGGCGGTGTCCGCGGCGGTCGAGACGGTGGGGTCGGTGGCGGCGCGCAATGCCGCGGCGGCGGCGCGCGCGGTGTCGCCGGGCGGGATGCGTTCCTTGCGGCGGTGCGGGCGGCCGGTATTCGCTGCCGCCATCGCGGCGGCGCCCAGCGCGACGACGTGGCCGTGGTCGCGGACGGTGGCGCCGAGACCGTCGGCGGCGCGTTCGTGGCGGGCGATCACGATCCCGGCGGTGGTGGCGATATCGATGTGGTTGCCGCGCAACGGTTGCGCGACGACCACCGTCGCGGAGGCGAGTTCGGGTGGGACCGAGTAGCGGTTGCCTCGCCAGGACACCATCGCCTGCCGAGACGCGACGCGGGGTTCGGCGACCATCGCCGGATACGGGTCGGCGGGCAACGGCCGCAACGGTTCGGACGCCGCGACCGTCGCGACGCTGGCGCAGCCGTCGGCAGTGGGCCGCAGCCGGGTGTCGCCGCGCAGCGTGCAGAATTTGTCGAGCGAGGCTTGGGCTTGCTCGACGGTCGTCTCGTCGGCGAGTGTGCGCCACCAGCGTTGCGCGGCAGTGTGATTGGCCTTCTCGACCACGCCTTTGCGGTTCCCGCGCCGGGGCGGGCAGATCGCCGGCAGCACGCCGTAATACTTGGCGACCGCGGCGAACGACGCGGTGATCTGACCGCTGGCGGGGTGGCAGACCGTGGACATGCGGTCGAACCTCCACGACCCAGTCACCCCGCCCAACGCGCGAGCGACCCGGTCCAGGCCCTCGATCAGGTGCGGCTGATCAGTCGAGGGGGCAAGGTAGCCGCGCCAGCGACCGGAATGCGCGAGGGATCCGACGAGCAGGTGCGCGTTGGCACCCCACCCCCATGAGGCGGGCGGGTTCGGCAGATCGACCCAGTCCCACTGGGTTTCACTACCGGGCGGGTGCTCGATGACGGCGTTGGGGCGTTCGGTCGTGGCCCGGCACGCCTGGCAGACCGGACGCAGTCCGCGGGCGCGGATGTTGCGGGTCAGCGACTGATACGACAGCGGGAAACCCAGTGGTTCCAGCTCGTCCATCAGCGTCTGCGCCCACAGGTGCGGGTCCTCGGCCAGGCGGGCGGTCACATACTCGACAAACGGCTCGAACGGGTCCGGCAGATGACGTTTGCGGACGCCGGGAGTGCGTTCCCCGGCCAGATAGGCGCGAACAGTTTTGCGGTCACGGCCAGTGTGGCGGGCGATCTGGGAGATCGTCCAGCCTCGGGCGCGTAGGGCACTGATTTCCACATCTTCCTCACGTGTCAACATGGAAAAGCGGGCCTCCTCCGAGGTGAATCTGCTGGTCAGGTGTGGTAACCACCAGCATTGGAGGAGGCCCGCCCTTCACGGCGGAGCCACACGGACAAATGGGGAATTTCGGTGAGCGTCAGCGGGGAAATTCAGCGAGCGCCGTCACTGGTAATCGGCTTCAATGACCAACCGCCCTACAGGGAATCACAGGTCAGGCCCGTTACCATGTTCACAGTGCCCCGCCGGGGGCACTGTGAACATGGGAACAGATTTTCCCGGCGCGGTGCCGGGCGGCGGCTGCTTTGTCTGGCAGGTGCCGCCGATCTGGTCGGTTCTTGGTTGTAGTGCCATCGCGGTGCTGGTGGTTCGGTGTGCGTGGTTGAGCGTCGCGCCGGTCAGCGTGATGCGGTACCGCACGCGGTTGGCGGTCTTGTTGTACCTGATTTCCAGTTGTAGGGCTTGGTAAACATCGCGGGCGATGTGTTCGGGTAGTTGGTCGATCCGGATTTCGCCGGTGGGTAGCGCATCGATCAGAGTGGGGTTGGGCTGTTGCTGCTGCTGGGTTTCGGCGTCGGCGAGTTGGGCCTGCAGGTCTGCTAGGTGGTCGCGTAACTGGGCACGGCGTTCGCTGATGTCTCGGATCAGGTCTTGGTCGGGTTCGTCGACGAGTTCCAGGCTGCGGACTAGTCGCTTGATTTTGGTTTCGGTGTCGGTGATCCCGTGGCGTAGCGCGGTGATCCGTTGGGTGTGTTCGGTTTCGGCGTGGGTATGGAGGTTGGCGTTGGTCAGCAGGGCGCGGCGGTAGTCGCCGAAGACGTGCTGGTTCAGGAATGTGTTGAGGTGTTCGCTGATGTCGTCTTCGCGGACGAAGAACGAGCCGCCGGTGGGATGGCCTTCGGGGATGTAGCCCTTTTTCGCGGCACACACGTAGTAGGCGGCGACGCGGCGGGTCTTGCCGAACATCCGCCGGTTGCACAGGTCGCAGTAGAGATGGGACCGGAACCGGTAGGAGCGTTTGGTTTGCGGGTGAGAGTTCGCCCCGGCTCCGCGCCGTGAGTTGTCCCGGGTCTTGCCGCGCTCTTGGACTGCGACGAACAGGTCGAGATCGACCAGCGGTTCGTGGACTGGCTTTTCCGACCAGACCCACTCCGAGATCGGGTTGGCCTGGTTCTTGTTGGATTTGCGGCCCCGCCGGTTCCACACCTGGTGGCCGGTGTATTTGGGATTGGACAACACACCCGCCACGTTCGACCATGTCCATCGCCCCACGGCGGCGTTCGGATCGACGGGCACGGGCGCGGCATTGGTGGTCAGATCCAGGTTGTGAACCGCCCCGGAGTGTCGG
This sequence comes from Nocardia sp. NPDC004068, assembly GCF_042874315.1. Lineage (NCBI taxonomy): Bacteria > Bacillati > Actinomycetota > Actinomycetes > Mycobacteriales > Nocardiaceae > Nocardia > Nocardia sp. NPDC004068. Next base: position 4,482 of record NZ_JBIAMW010000015.1, on the reverse strand, counting down.
GAGACTTCAACCTCTGTGAAGGATGGAGTCGTGTCGAGTTCGAAGAAGTACCCGCAGGAGCTGCGTGAGCGGGCCGTGCGGATGTTCGCCGAGATCAAGGGCGAGCACGAGTCGGAGTGGGCGGCGATGAAAGCGGTCGCTGACCTGCTCGGGGTCGGGACGCCGGAAACTGTCCGCAAATGGGTGCGCCAAGGCCAGATCGACACCGGAAACCGGGCAGGAACCAGTTCCGATGAGATGGCGGAGCTGAAGCGGCTGCGACGCGAGAACGCAGAACTCAAGCGCGCCAATGCAATTCTCAAGGCTGCGTCGGCTTTCTTCGCCGCCGAGATCGACCGGCCCCAGCGCTGATCGTTCGGTTCATCACCGAACATCAGGGCCACCGTGAAAGCGGTGGCCTCGTCTGGGGTGTCGAGTCGATCTGCGCCGCGCTCTGCGAACTCGGCGTAAAAGCCTCCCCATCAACGTATTACGAGCAACGCAAACGCCTTCCGGCGCGACGGGAGCTCCGTGACGAAGAACTGAAGGTGGAGATCACACGCGTTCATTCGGAGAACTTCGGGGTCTATGGCGCGAGAAAGGTATGGCTGCAGCTGAACCGGGAGGGCCATCCAGTGGCCCGCTGCACCGTCGAGCGGTTGATGCGTGAACTCGGATTGCGCGGCGCTGTCCGCGGCCGGGTCAAACGCACCACCTGGCCCGATCCCGCCGCGCCGCAGCCGGCGGATTTGGTGCAGCGTCACTTCGCGCCGTCGGCACCGAATCGGTTATGGGTGGCGGACATGACATATGTGTCGACGTGGTCGGGCTGGGTCTACGTCGCGTTCGTGATCGACGCCTACGCGCGCCGGATCATCGGCTGGCGAACCGCCACGTCCATGACGACCTCGCTGGTGCTCGACGCGATCGAGCACGCCATCTGGACCCGCGAGCGGGCCGGATGGGATGTGAAAGATGTTGTGCACCATACGGATAGGGGTTCGCAATATACATCCATTGCGTTCTCCGAGCGGTTGGCCGAGGCTGGGATCCAGCCGTCGGTCGGGGCGGTCGGATAATCGTATGACAACGCCCTGGCCGAGACGATCAACGGCCTCTACAAGCAAGGCCGCGTAGTTAAGCGGTGGGGTCGGTTGTCGAGTCGCCGTCTGGCTGTGGTGGTTCCGGTGCCAGCCATTGGCGGTTGAGGCGGTAGCGTCCACGACCGATCCGGTCGAGGAACCCTTGGTCGGTCCATCGGCCTATTTGGCTGCAAAGGCTTCGGTAGCGAACGTGTTTCAGCTCTTGGGTGATTTCGCTGGGAGTCCAGTCGCGGTCGGGGTCGGTCCGCAGTAGCTGCAACACTTGCTGGCGGTGGCCCGGGTCGGCAGTGCTTGCGGGGTGTTCGGCCGCTTCGGTCTGTTGTGGGTCGGTGAGTGCGCAGAGTTCCAGCCGGATGACGGCTTGGCTCTTGGTAGGGCGGTTGCCGGTGAGGGCGGTCCCGTAGCGGGACATGGGGCATTTGACCTTGCGGGCGCTGATGCGCGGACGGCGGGCGGGCAAGAGTTTCTCCAAAACCGCTCGGGCGATTGCGTTTTCGGGTGAGTCGTTGCTGGTGATGTTGGTTGCGGTGACGATCTGGTTGATGGCGGCGGTCATGGCCACGGTGAAGCTTGCCCGGTCGGGGTCGGTTCCCGGAGCGGTCTCCACGGCGTCACACATGGCGCGGCGCAACGTCTGATAGATCGTCAGGGCGGCCCACATCTCCTGCTCGAGGCCGACCGGGTCGGTGGAACGCAGAACGCGTCCGCGGAACATGGTGTGGCGCAACGCGAAGAATGCTGATTCGATCTCCCAGCGCTCGTGGTAGAGGCGGGCGATCTGGATCGCTGGGTCGGTGCGGTGGTTGAGCAGGGTGGTGATGATCCGGTAGCGGTCACCCGTGCGGGATCCGTCCGCGCAGGTGGCGGTGATCTGGATATCGACGATGCGGAAGCGGTAACCATTGATCCTGGTCAGAACCGATCCATCGGGCAGTGTGGCCCACACGGCCGGACGACGGCGAGAGCTGAGCCGGACCACGAGCTGAGCGCCGGAGGCCGCGACGCGGGTGAGAATGTCATCACCACCGAAGTTGCGGTCGGCCAGCAACAGCATCGTGTCGTTCAACAGCGGCACCAAAGTGGCGGCGTAGTCGGTCTCACTACGCTTGATCGAGCCGAAGACTGCGCCGAGTAGGCCGCGGGTCCCGGTCTCACACAAGGTCACGACCCGCAGATGCGGGTAGCCCTCGGTGCCGCCGCGGTATCGAGTGAACTTGCCCAGCCGCATCCGGATCCGGTCCTGGTCTGGAGCCTGCAGCGAACCGCAGCCGTCGAAAGCCACAGTGCGCCAATGCCGATAGCACACACCCGGGGTGGCGGGCTGCGCCAGCGGGCCTGCCACGACCTCGAACAGCGCCCTCAACGGTGCCGCTCCCAGACGCCGGCGAAGATCCCGCAGTCCCTTCTCCGAGGGCCTGCGAGGGAGCAGCGATCCTAGCCCGGCGATCAGCTTGTCCCAGACCCTCTCATAGCCCAGCGTCGGGAAAACCGCCAGAGCCAGAACGAAATACACCCCGACGCGCGAGGGCAGCAAGCGGGTGCGACGCTGCACCGTCCGGGTCCGGGTGAGAACGTCATCGATCAACTCGAACGGCAGGTACTGCGTGAGCTCCCCAAGGTGACCGGGCGCGAAGATTCCTCCGGCCACGGTAATGGTGCGGGTGAGCGTCGTAGTGACAGACTGGGAGGGCAACGGGACCTCTCGGATGCAGGAAGACCTTGGACGGCTTCTCTCAATAGCAGAGGTCCCGTTGCCTTACCTCCCCGACACCCTCCTTAGGAAAAACCCGAGTTGACCTGCCTACCAACGACTTAACTACGCGGCATTGCCTCTACAAGACCGAGCTGATCAAACCGCGCGGACCGTGGCGCAGCGTCGACCACGTCGAATTCGCTACCGCCGAATGGGTCGATTGGTTCAACAACCGGCGGCTCTACCGCTACTGCGGCGATATCCCTCCCGCGGAGATGGAGACCGCCTACTACTCTCAACAACCAGCCCAGCAACCCGCCGGGCCGTCATACCGATAAGTGATGTTCCCCGGGTTTCGTGGAGTCGGGATGCTGGACTTCAGGCCACGGGTTGGATGGGTGATTGCATCATCTCGTACTCGATAGGGGACCGCATGCCCAGGGCCGAGTGACGGCGTCGCCGGTTGTGGAAGATCTCCAGGTATTCGAAGATCGCGTTTGCCAGTTCGATCCGGGTTCTCCATCTTTGACGGTTCAATAGCTCGGTTTGCATTCTGCCCCAAAAGGATTCGATGACAGCATTGTCGTAGCAATCGCCGATCGAGCCCATCGAGGGCACCAGCCCGGACTTGCGGGCCCGGTCGGTGAAGGCCCAGGAGGTGAATTGGACTCCGTGGTCGGAATGAATGATCGTCCCGGCCTGTGGTGAGCGGTTGGCGATGGCCATGCCCAGCGCGTTGGTCACCAGCGCGGCGGTCTGGGTCGAGTCGATCGACCAGCCGACGACCCGGCGGGAGAACGTGTCGAGCACGACCGCGCAGTACACCTTGCCTTCCCGGGTGTGGTGCTCGGTAATGTCGGTGACCCACAACTGATTTGGCTGTGATCGGGTGAACGACCGGTTGACCAGATCTCCCGCTGTCGGGGTCTGATGCCTCGGCTTGGGTCGGCGGTTGCCGGGCAGCCCCTTGATCCCGGCGCGGGCCATTAGCAGCTCGATCTGGCCGTGGCCCACGCTGATTCCGAGACCGAGGGTGAGTTCGGCGTGGACACGGTGGGCACCGTAGGTGCCGCGGGAAGCGGCGTGGACGGCGCGAATCTGATCCAGTAGCCACACATGCCGGATCGAACGCTGAGACGGCGGCCGGGACCGCCATTCGTAGTAGCCCGATTCGGCGACGTCGAGGAGCCGGCACGCGGCCTGCACCGGCAAGCCCTCGGACGCCATGGTGGCTATGGCCGCGTATCGCCTTTTGGGTCGCCTCCCTGCTCTTTCAGCAGTTCACGAGCCCGTTTCAGGATCGCCACTTCCTGCTCTAGTTCCCGGATCCGCCGTTTGGCCATCGACAGTTCGGTCTGCTCGGCGCGGCTTGCGCCGGGTAGCTGGCCGGTGTCGATCAGTTCCTGCTTGCGCCAGACATAGATCGTCTGGTCACTGATGCCCAGATCGGCGGCGACCTGCGCGACCGGACGCCCGGCAGCGACCAGATCCAGTACCTTGCGGCGGAACTCTTCGGGATAGCGCCTTGGCACGAACGAGTCTCCTTCGACGGTGTCGTGACCAAGAAGTCAGCCAAACCGACTCCGGGAAACCCGGGGAACATCAAAGTCTCCGGACTCACCGGGAGGCTTCTATGTTTGTCAAGTCGTCGCGTTGGCCTGCGTCAGGGTTCGGTGGATCTGCCGCGTGACATACCGTTTCAGGCAT
>NZ_JBIAMW010000014.1:0-179965 GCF_042874315.1 Nocardia sp. NPDC004068 | reverse complement strand
AACTCTTTCGGATACGGCTTCGGCACTGCGACATCCTCTCAGGCTCGCCACCCGGCAAGCCAACTCGGTTGTCACCTATCCGTGCAGCAGCCCCGGACATTGGGACAGATGCAAGTGGGGATGAGGTCCAGCCAGGTGGGTCGCGTGTTCATGAGACTCTGTCAGTGAAGGGGGATGGATTGTGACAATGTCGTGACCAGAAACCGAGCACTCAACCCCCACAGCCCGCCTACCAGGCTCGATACTGGCCTAAGGCTTGAGCAACCTGTCCGCATAGGCCTTCGACACACCCAGTTGTCTCAGGAGCCCTGCCTGGGTAAGCCGTATCGAGGGGTCTAGACATGCCGGTTTGAGCCGGACACGCATCGATCGTTGCTGGGTGTTTTTACGCTTACACCGTTTGCCGTGACTGGCTGGGGTGACATCCTTAGGGGTGAGTAAGTGCAGGTGGTCTTACACTTTGCGGTCGCAGCAGCTAGACATGCTAGTTCGCCTCAACCGACAAGTTAGCTTGTACTAGTTGGGGCAGGTCAGCGAGGTAGAGCTAGCGACGCAACCGCCGCTTCGTTCAGGCACCTGGACTGTTCTGCAATGTAAGAATGTGTCAGTGCTTACTGCCATAGTTCGAATATACGTTCTATTCGATAGAGTTGAGGAGGGCAGGTGAACATGCATGGATGCTATCAATGGTCAGGGTAAGAACCGTCCCACCAGCGCGATGTCGTCCTGGAACGACGACGACCGTTCGGCGCTGGTAGCGATGATGCGCCTGACGGCTACGAGGGCCGAGTGGTCGGACCTGACTACCCGAGTGACTGAGATGGGCAGCGCTCGTGCGCTGTGGGACAGTGAGCATCCCCGCACCCTGTTCGACGACGAGGACGACGCCGCAGCAGTCCTGCGTCAGTCCGAGGCAGACGTCCAGGCGTGGAAACGAGCGCCGTTTAGCTTCCATACGTTTATGGATGACAGTTACCCAGAGCGCCTGCGCTCGGTACGTCAGGTGCCTCCTGTCGTCTTCACTTATGGTTCACTTGTTCAACGAGACCCTGGGGTCTGCGTAGTCGGCTCTCGTGGGGCTTCGGAAATCGGCATTAAATTTGCACGCGAGGTCGCTAGGAGTCTTGCAGAGAAAGAAATAACGGTGGTTGCGGGCCTTGCAAAAGGAATTGATACGGCCGCACATCGCTCCGCCTTAGACGCAGGTGGACGTACTGTCGCAGTCCTGGGAAATGGCTTCAATCACGTCTACCCTCGCGAAAACAGCGCCCTCCAGACAGAAATTGCAGACAGAGGAATGCTGTTATCGCATTTCTTGCCAGAGTATGGCCCAAAGCGCTATTCCTTTCCAGCACGCAACGTCACAATGAGCGCATACGGCACAGCTACCGTGATAGTTGAAGCGAGCGAAAAGAGCGGTACAAGGATCCAAGCGCGAGAAGCCATAGCGCATGGCCGACCTGTAATATTGAATAAGATCGTTATGGAAACAACCAGCTGGGGCCGAGCAATGCGTGACGAGCCCGGTGTGTATATAGCACACTCAGCAAGTGAAGCAGTCGACCAGTCGCTTACCATTATTGGTCAGCCAACTGCGGTGATATCTCAATTGTTGGACGCACTGCAATGAGTTCTGCATGGTGGGTGGGCTATAGTTTTGAGTGAAGTACTCACCCGAGAGCGCGCCAGAGCGGTAGCTGAGGGTCTTGTCGCATCAGATATTTCACTACTGTTCCGCGGTCTTGTCAGAGATCGGGTGGGTGGGTTTTTCAGTAATTCTCACGCTCCCGGAACCACAGGTATTTGCACCGTATGCCGGGGGCCAGCAGCGACAGAGGCATCCTACTGTGATGTTTGTCGGACTCATTGGAATATGTTCGGTGATCGTCTTGCCGACCGGACCATCCTCCTCACTTATGCAATTTCGCGATGGCCAGGTGGTACTCATCAGTCTGCGCATCACATGTCGGCATACAAGGGCTACAGAGGAACGCCGCTCGTTCCCGAGTGTTCCGATGACTTAGAGTTTCTGATTCAAGCAACGGTAGACTTGCATAGGCCGTGTTTTGAGCGATGGATCGGTGCGAGCTGGGACTCATTGACCTTTGTGCCATCACGCGAAAGACCGGACGTCAATCATCCCGTCGTAGCCTTAGCTAGATCAGCGCAACCGAAATTCAGAGCGGCATCGAAAATGGACACCTTCCTCCTGACACCGGGGCCGGGCAGTAGCACCAAACATACTATGTCAGCTGACCGTTATATTGTCGACGATAGATGGCAGACTGAGGTAGTGGACAAAAATATATTAATCGTGGACGATACATGGACAACAGGCTCAAGTGCGCAAGGCGCAGCGATTGCTGTCAAGTCGGCCGGTGCTGCTACCGCTACCATTCTGTGTGTCGACCGGTGGCTCCGATGCGACTGGCCCGAACACAAAAGAGTGGTCGACAGCTTGGCCAACAGTAGCTACGACGTGTTGCGCTGCCCAGTGGACGGCACCCTCTGTGAAGAATCAACCGGATTTCCCTTGCCCTCAGGCTAGCGAACTATTGGAGTCCAGCCACTCCATTGGCCGCTACTTCCCCGTCCTCCTCATAACTAGCCATCATCAGCGGAACTCGATCGGATCAAGGGGTTTCCCTTGACATGGCCGGATGGAGCAAGACAATTGCGCCATGAGAGTCGGCGGGGATGCTTCTGACGGCCTTCGTGTCTATGATCTGCTTCCCGGTCAGGGATGCCGATTTCGGCAACAGTACCTGCAGGTGCAGAACAACCAGGTGAGTGCGAACGGTGTCCTGGTGGGGGGCGACCCGAAATCCGCAGTTGGCTCGAACGTTGCGTTGACGGACGCGATCCGCAGGGCGTTGGAGCGGGATCGCCGGATTCAGGCAGCGGAGCGGCTGGCGATCGGTGAGGCGTACGGGCCTGGCACGCACGTGGTGTGCGATGAGGCGGGGAATCCGTACCCCCCGGACACGTTGACGGACTACTGGGAGCGGATATGCCGGTCGGCTGGTGTGCGCCGGATTCGCCTGCATGACGCCCGGCACACCTGCGGCACGCTGATGCACCTTCAGGGGGTGCCTACGGCTGTGATCGCGGCGTGGCTTGGGCACGCGGACAGCGCGTTCACCATGCGGACCTACGTGCATTCCCAGGATGATGCGCTGGTGGAGGCTGCCCAGGTGTTGCAGGGGGTTGTGACAAACCGTGACAACGGCGGCGGGAAGCGGCGGAGCGGGAAGCGGCGGCCGACCCGTAACGCAGCAGGTTGACCGCCATTTCAGCGGGAGCCCCCTGTCAGGATTGAACTGACGACCGCTCGCTTACAAGGCGAGTGCTCTACCACTGAGCTAAGGAGGCGGAAAACGCAGACATCATAGCCAGGAGGCAGGGCCGTGCGGGAAGCGTGGGCTTGCCGCACGGCCCTGGGGGCCCGTGCTGGCGCAGTATCGAGGGGGTCAGGACTGCGCGGCTTGGCGGGCCGCGTCGTCGGCGGCCATCGCGTCACGCAGGGACTTGGGACGCATGTCGGTCCAGTTCTTCTCGACGTATTCGACGCAGGCAGCGCGGCTGTCCTCGCCGAACACCACTCGCCACCCGGCCGGGACCTCGGCGAAGGCCGGCCACAGGGAATGCTGCTCCTCGTCGTTGACCAGGACGAAGAAGCGGCCGTCCTCGTCGTCGAAGGGGTTGGTGCTCATTTCACCTCACTGGGGATACTGGCGCTGTGTACGGAAACGCTGGGGTGAGGCACAGGCCCGGCCCCGCAGCGTTGTGTCGACCCTAGCAAGGTCGACGTTACTCGAGGGTCGTTACCTGGCATTACCTGGACCCCGCGAAGAAATCGAGCAGAACCTTGTTCACAGCGTCCGGCCGTTCCAGGTATCCGTAGTGCCCGGCGTCGGGAATCTCCTGGTACCGGGCGTCGGGGATGGCCTCGGCGACCTCGCGGGCCAGGTAGGGGGGAATCATCCGGTCGTCGGCGAAACCGACCGCCAGGCACGGCACCTTGATGCCCCGGTACGCCTGCAGGCGGTCGAAGTCGTGGTCCATCCGGCGTTGCGCCCGGATGCCGGGGGTGACCGGGCCGCCGGTGAATTCGAACAGGTCCAGCCAGTCCCGCGCGGCGTGGGTGTCGGCCATGGTCGCCGGGGACAGGTTCATGACCGCGTTGATCGCGGACTCGTACTTGGGCGGCAGCTTCACCCCGCTCGCGTCGAGATCGTGTTCGCCCTGCGAGAGCGTCTTCTGGAACTGGTCGAGCCGTCCGTGCCCGGCCATGAACACGGCCTTGCGCACGAGATCGGGCCGGGCCAGGGCGAGTTCCTGGGCGACCCGCGCGCCCATCGACGTCCCGGCCACCAGCACCGGACCCTCGTCGAGGAACTCGATCAGCGCCGCGGTGTCGCGCGTCAGATCGTCGATGTGGATTCCGGCGGGCGACTCGAAAGACGGTGCGATACCCCGATTGTCGAAGGTGCAGACCCGATACCCGGCCGCCAGCAGCGCGGGCACCTGGTGCAGCTCCCACACCCGCCCGGGGCTGCCGGTCCCCATGATCAGCACGACCAGCGGCGCCGCGCCCTTGGTGTCGGTGCCCGCGGCCTTGTCACCCTTCACCTGATAGTTCAGCGTGATTCCGTTCACCGTGGCCAACGGCATGATGCTGATCCCCTTCCCGCGATATTAGACTGCCTCCCACGGTATAGCTTTGCCGGGCGGGGACGTTTCGCCGGTGTCGAAGGGGTATCTCGTTTCGGGGCACGATCGGTACCGAGGCGACGGCATCGGTACGCGCGCCCGATACCATGGGCTTCTCGTAACCGAGACAAAACACCCGAGCCGAGAGGACACGATGATGGCCGCGAAGGGCGCCAACGACATCGCGGACGACGACCTGGAACCGCTCGCCGACGAGACCGCCCGGCAGGCCCAGCGCGTCGTGGCCGCCTACGCCGCGGACGCCGACGAATGCCGGATGCTCCTGTCGATGCTCGGCATCGGTCCCAACACGCGGAGCGACTGACCGGACCGGCCGTCCCACATCCGCAGCGGGCCCGAGCACCGGAGGATCCAGTGAGTGAAACCCAATCCGAACCGAAGGGCTATCAGGGCGGCGGCGCCGGTTCCGGATTCGTCGTGGTCGCCAACCGATTACCGGTCGATCTGGAGCGACTACCCGACGGCTCCAGACGCTGGAAACGCAGCCCCGGCGGGCTGGTGACCGCGCTGGAGTCGGTGCTGCGCAACAACAACGGCGCGTGGGTCGGCTGGGCGGGCGTGCCCGACGTCGACCTCGATCCGATCACCGAGGACGGCCTGGAGCTGCATCCGGTGCCGCTGGCGGCCCAGGAGGTCGCCGACTACTACGAGGGCTTCTCCAACGGCACGCTGTGGCCGCTGTATCACGACGTGATCGTCCGGCCCGAATACCATCGCGAGTGGTGGGCCGCCTACGTCAATGTCAACCGCCGTTTCGCCGAGCACACCGCCAAGGTCGCCGCCGAGGGCGCGACGGTCTGGGTGCAGGACTATCAGCTCCAGCTCGTGCCGAAGATGCTGCGCATGCTGCGCCCCGATCTGACCATCGGCTTCTTCCTGCACATCCCCTTCCCGCCGGTCGAGCTGTTCATGCAGCTCCCGTGGCGGACCGAGATCGTGGAGGGTCTGCTGGGCGCGGACCTGATCGGCTTCCATCTCCCCGGCGGCGCGCAGAACTTCCTCTACCTCGCGAGAAGGCTTGCCGGACAACCCACTTCGCGCGGCAATGTCGGCGTGCGCTCGAAACTCGGTGTGGTGCAGGTCGGTTTCCGCACGGTGCGGGTCGGCGCGTTCCCCATCTCGATCGCCTCGGCCGAACTCGACGAGCTCTCGCGCCGTCGTTCGGTGCGCGAGCGCGCGGCCCAGATCCGTTCGGAGCTGGGCAATCCCAAGAACATCCTGCTCGGCGTCGACCGCCTCGACTACACCAAGGGCATCGACATCCGCCTGGCCGCCCTCGAGGAGTTGTTGCAGGAGGAGCGCATCGATCCGTCGGAGACGGTGATGGTGCAGCTGGCAACCCCTAGCCGGGAACGGGTGGAGAGCTACATCCAGATGCGCGGCGACATCGAACGTCAGGTCGGCCGCATCAACGGCGAATTCTCCCGGGTCGGCTTCCCGGTCGTGCACTACCTGCACCGCCCGATCCCCCGCGACGAGCTGGTGGCCTTCTTCGTGGCCGCGGACGCCATGCTGGTCACCCCGCTGCGCGACGGCATGAACCTGGTGGCCAAGGAGTACGTGGCCTGCCACAGCGGCCTCAACGGCGCGCTCGTGCTGAGCGAATTCACCGGCGCCGCCGCCGAATTGCGGCAGGCGTACCTGTGCAACCCGCACGATCTCGACAGCGTCAAGGACGCCGTCGTGCAGGCGCTCACCGACGACCCCGACACCCGGCGCCGCCGCATGCGCGCCCTGCGCCGCCAGGTGCTCACCCACGATGTGGACCGCTGGGCCCGCGCGTTCCTCGAGGCCCTGGCTCAGGATCAGGTGGCGGGCAGCGCGCTGCTCACCGACGACGATGTGGATCCCGGGGCCCCGTAGGGCCCCCAGTGTTCCCGACGCTCCCCTCCATCGCGGTCCTGGCTTCCGCTCGGCCGGTGCCACCCCCTCGCATGGCACCGGCCGGGATTCGGCCGCACCGCGTTCGGCGTCGGGAACACTGTGCGTCCGACGCTATGGGTGCGGGCTTAACGAGAACCGGGTGCCGCGCTTAACGGGTCAGATGGGCGTGACCTGGGAGACCAGCCAGTGCCCGTCGTCCTTGTCCAGCGTGACGCGCACGCGGCTGGGGGTGACGGTGCCCTGCGGGGAGTCCTTGCCCGTGGTGATCTGGTTGAGGTAGATCAGCACGACCGCGTGCGAGCGGTCGGCGGAGACCACGCCGTCGGCCGTGGTGTTGGCCTTGACGGTGAGCTCCTTCTCCTTGGCGCCCTTGGCGATCACCTCGTCGACCAGTTTGAGGTAGTCCTTGCGGAAGTCGGGGGTGAGGCTGTCGCCCACCTTCGGCAGTTCGGTGTCGACGGTGTGGAAGTCGTAGCTGAACATGGCCTGCACCGTGCGGCGGGCGGCCGATACGGAATCGGTACGGGCCTGTTCGGTCTGCCGATCGGACCAGAACCGGTAGCCGGTGACCCCGCCCACCGCCGCCGCGGCCACGAAAAGGATTGCGGCACAGGCGATCAGGATGGTGCGCGAACTGGCTCTCATGGCACGAACTCCACTTGTGAGGCGGTCAGGCGGCCGTCGTCGCCGTGGGTGACGGTGATCCGGAAGCGGTAGTACCGCTGCTGCGGATCGGCCGAGGCGGCGTTGGTCAGCGTCTGCTTGGCGGCGACGAGGACGCGGGCGGAGTTGTCGTCCTCGCTCTCGATCGCCGTCTCGATGATCTCGCCGCTGGCCTTGACCTTGGCCTGCTGCACGACCTGGGCGTAGGCGTCCTTGCGGGAGGAGTACTCCTCCTTGAGCTGACCGGAGGCGACGGCGAGTACGCGGTCGATATCGGCCTGCGCGGTGTCGTCCTTGATGTTGGTCAGGTTGAGGACGGTCTGCTTGGCGGTCTGGGTGTAGTCCGCGCGCCGCTGGTCGAGTGCGTCCTGGTGCCGCTGGTGGTAGAAGAACAAGCCGCCGGATCCGATGAGCACCAGCGCCGACAGCACGGCGATCGCGGCGGCCGCCCAGCCGAGCCAGCCCAACCCGCGCGAATCCCGTTCCGCGCCAGGGCCTTCCGGCTCGTCCGCGACCGGTTCGGCGTCCGAAACCGGTTCCGGCGCAACGGGTTCCGCGTCCATTTTCACCGTGGGCGGCGCGTCGATCTTCTCGGTCGCCTCGGCGGCGGGCGGGGCCGCCTTGGCGTCGAACTTCAGGGGGACTTCCTCGACGATCCGCGTCGTCTCCGAGGCCCCGTCCACCGGCGGACCCGCCGACCGCATCGCTCGCCGTCGGCCGCGCTTCTCGGTGCTGCTCTCGTTCATCGTTGCTGCTCCTCGAGCATCGTCTGCCAGCTCGACGGTACCGTTCCCGAACCGCCCGGTCCGATATCCCCCTCCCGATAGGTGACACCGTCGGGACCGAGGAAGGTGCCCGTGCCGGGATCGTACTGCCGGTTCACCGAGGCGGGCTGGATCCGCGCGGGTTCGGTCGCGGCCGCGGGGTGCTCCCCGGCGGCGGGCGGATTGGGCGGCCCGAACGGCGGGTTCGTCCCCGAGGGCACGTAGCCGCGCGGATCGCGGCACAGCTCCGGCGTCGGGGCGCGCTTGCCGGGCACCTCCTGACAGGGGAAGTTCCGGATGCCGCGCACCGCGGTACTGGAGTCCTGCGGGATCTTGCAGTACAGCTCCGGGGTGTCGGGCGTGCTGAAGTCGGTCGGCGAGCGACGGTCCTGCGGATCCAGGAAGCCGGTCGTGCACCCGGGCGGATCGTTGAGGCCCAGCGCGAAGTCCACGACCGCGCCGTATTTGATCGGCCCGCGCGCCGAGGTGAGCAGCGCCGCGATCAACGGCGGGAACACCACCAGGATCTGCTCGAGCGCCGCGTGATAGGTGACGCCCACCTGCCCCACGCTGACCAGATTCGACAGCAGCAGCGGCAGCGTCGGCCGCAGATCCTGGAAGGTCGAGGTCACCTTCTGCGCCGCCGACGGCGTGCGCTCGATCAGCTCCCGCAGCGACGGATCGTGTTGGCGCAGTTGGTCGGTCAGCGTCGCCAGGTCCTGGGTCCAGGACCGGATGGCGGCGTCGGACCGGTTCTGGGTGTCCAGCAGCGGACCGAGCTTCGCCAGCAGATCCTTCGTCGGCTCGGTGTTGGCCTTGGCCTCCTGGATCAGCAGCGACGCCGAGTCGATGAACTTCTGTAGATCCGGCCCGGCCCCGTTGAACGCGATGAACGCGTCGTCGATGACCTGCCGCAGCTGGGTGTCGGCCACCGTGGACAGCAGCCGGTCGGCCTGATCGAGCATCGCCCCGACGTCCTGCGGCAGCTTGGTCCGCTCGACCGGGATGACCGCCCCGTCGGCGAGGTTGCCGCCGTGCGGGGACTGGGCGGGAACGAGATCGACGTACTGCTCGCCGATCGCCGACACGCTCTTGACGTAGGCCTCCACATCGGCGGGCACCTTGTACTTGCTGTCGATCGACAGCTTCGCGTCCACGCCCTCGGGGGTGAGCCGCACGTCGTCGACCTTGCCGATATTGGTGCCGCGGTAGGCGACGTTCGCGGTCGGGTACAGCCCGCCGGTCGCCTCCAACTTCACCGTCACCTGGTAGCGGCCGATGCCGAACATGGCGGGCAGGTGGATGTAACTCGCGGACATCACCAGCAGGCCGACCAGCGTGAGCACCGCGAAGATGATCAGCTGGGACCGCACGAATCGGGTGAGCTTCACTGCCCCGGACCTCCTTGCGGCGCACCGGGAGTCGTGAGCCCGGGGATGGCGGGCAGGCCCGGGATCTGCGGCAGCCCGGGAATCGCCGGCGCGGGCGGCGGCGCGGGTTGCAGCGGACCCTGCACGGGATCGCCCTTCTCCCCGGCGGTTCCGGCGATGGTGCCCAGCGCCGCCTCGACCCCGTACATGGCCTGCACGCCGCCGAACCGCCCGCCGAGCGGGGTGCCGGTCAGGAAGTTGGAGTCCAGCCGGGAACTGGTCAGGTCGTAGGTGACGAACAGGTTCATGTAGTCGCCCTTGACCGCCTTGTTGATGCCCTTGATCGGGAAGGGGAAGGTCAGCAGCAGTTGCAGCGAGGCGGCCAGGCGGTCGCCGGTGCTCGCCAGCGACTGCAACGTCGGCGCGAGGTTGGCCAGATTCGCCTTCAGATCGTCGCCCCCCTGCGCGATCACCCGCTGCACCACATCGCTCAGATCACCCAGCGCCGTAATGGTTTTCGTGATGTTCTCGCGCCGATCGGCGAGCACGGTCAGCGCCGGATGGATCTGCTGGATGGCGGCGGTGACCTGATCCTTCTGCTGGGCGAGCTGCCCGGAGAACCGGTCCAATCCGTTCATGGCGGCCACGATGTCGCCGGTCTGCTGATCCAAGGTCGCTGTCAGCTGGGCCAATTGGGGCAGCAGGTCGCGGATCGCGTCCTGGCGGCCGGTGAAGGTGGCGTTCAGCTCGTGGGTGATGGTCTCCAGCTGGGAGATCCCGCCGCCGTTGAGCACCACCGACAGCGACGACAACGTCTGCTCGGTGGTCGGATACGTCCCGGCGCGGGCGAGCGGGATGAGGTCCCCGTCGTGCAACCGGCCCTCCGGCTCGACGCCCTCGGGCGCGGCCAGTTCGACGTGATTGCTGCCCAGCAGGCTGGTCTGCCCGATCCGCGCGATCGCGTTGGCGGGCAACGTCACATCCTTGTCCAGGCTCACGGTGACCAGCGCGTGCCAGTCCTCCACCTCGATATCGGTCACGGTGCCGACGGTCACGTCGTCCACCTTGACCGGCGAATTGCGGGTCAGCGTGGTGACATTCGGCATCTGGATGCGCACCCGCCAGGAACCCTCGCCCGTTCCGGCGGCGCCGGGCATCGGCAGCGAGTTCAGGCCGTCCCATTGACAGCCGGTGGCGCCGAGCAGCACGGCCAGCCCGATCGCCGCCCCCGCCAACCGCATTCGTCGTCGTCCGGTCATCGCCCGCCTCCCGGAAGCGCGAGTCCGGCGATGCCCGCGGGCACCGAGACCGGGGCCTGCTGCGCGTCGACCTGTCCGGCGAGTTCCTGCGGGCTGTACACCAGCTGACTCGGGAACGCCGACTGCGTGGACGCCGGATTCACCAGCAGCGGTGGATAATTCGTCATCAGCGTGTTCAGCACCGGGCCCAGATACTGGCGGCACAGCGCCGCGGACTTGTCGGAGTCGTCGGCCTGGATGCCCTCCACCGCGCCGCACAGGAACTGCACGGGATTGGCGAAGTTGGTGCCCACGACCGTGCCCGCGAGCGAACCCTGCGCGGGCTTGTAGATCTGATAGAAGTTCACCAGCCCGTTCGGTCCGGCGTGCAGCACCCGTTCGATCTCGGGCCGCTTGTCGGCCAGCAGCTGGGTCACATCGGTGAGCCGTTGCAGACTCTCGGTCAGCGCGCCGCCGCGCTCGTCGAGGAACCGCTTCACGTCGGCGATGGCCGAATCCAGATTGTCCAGTCCCGCACCGAGATCCGCGGACACCCCGGCCAGCACCGACGACACCGACGACAGCCGCCCGCCGAACTGCACGATCTGTTCGTTGCTCTTGGACAGCACGTCCACGAACTGCTGGAGGTTGCGGATCGTGCCGAACAGGTCGGTGCGCCCGTCGGAGAGCGTGTCCAGCGTGCTCGACAACTCCTTCAACGTGTCGCGGAACGCCTGCGCGTTGCCGTTGCCGAGGTTGGCGGCCGCGGTGTCGACGAACCGGCCGAAGGAGCCCTTCTCGTCGCTGCCGACCGGGCCCAGCGCCTGCGACAGCTTGGTCAGCTCGGCCTTGATGTCGTCCCATTCGACCGGCACCGCGGTGCGCTCGACGGGAATCCGGCCGTTGTCGTGCATCTTCGGCCCGCCGGTGTAAGCGGGGGCGAGCTGGACGAACCGCGCCGACACCAGCGACGGCGAGATGGTCACCGCGCGGGCGTCGGCGGGGATGTCGATGCCGCGGTCGACGGTCATGGTGACCGTCACCCGGTCCTTGCCCGGTTCGATGGAGTCGATCCGGCCCACCTTCACCCCGAGGATCCGCACGTCGTCCCCGGCGTACAGGCCGGTGGTCGAGGGGAAGTAGGCGGTGATGTGCGTCTTGCCGATATTGGCGACCGCGCTGTAGACGACCCAGCCCACGAGCGCCACCACCAAGGCGGCGGCGATCACCCGGGCCCAGCGCGGCACGGCGGACAGCTTGCGGACGGCGTTCATCGCGGCGGCTCCGTGACGGCGGGGTTGGTGGTCGGCAGGCCGAACGCGTCGGACAGCGACTGCGGCAGGCGATCCGGCCAGACCATGGCGTCGACCAGGGCCCGCAGCGGGATGCTCTCCACGTTCGACAGATAGGACTGGAAGTACGGGCCGCTGCCGACCTGCTCACCGAGCGCGGCGGCGTAGGGGCCCAGCGCCTCGAGCGCCTTGCCGAGGTTGTCCTTGTTGCGTTGCAGCAGCGCCAGCACCGAATTCAGTTTGTCCAGCGCGGGTTTGAGCTGCGCCTCGTTGTCGTTGACGAAACCCGTGAGCTGCTGGGCCAATTGGTTGACGTAGACGATCAGCTGGCTCAGCGCCGAGCGGCGCGCGTCCAGCTCGCCGAGCAGGTCGTTGCCGTCCACGAGCAGGGCGTTGATCTGATTCGCGCGGTCCGACAACACCTTCGTGACGTTCTGGGCGTGCGCGAGCAGATCGGTGAGCGCCTGATCGCGGGCGTTGAGGCTGCGCGACAGGGCGGTGACCCCGTCCAGGGCCGAGCGCAGCGGGGCCGGGGTGTCGGCGAAGGTCTGCGACAGCGTGTCCAGGGTGGTGTTGACCCGATCCAGATCCAGACCCTGTACGGTCTTGGTCAGATCGCCGAGGGCGTCGTTGAGCGAATACGGAGACGTGGTGCGCTCCAACGGAATCGGCGTGTCGCCGCGGATCGCGCCGTCGCCCTGCGGCACCACCTCGAGGCTCTTGCGACCCAGGATGGTGTTGGTCTTGATGGCGGCGGTCGTTCGGCGGCCGAGCACGATCGACTCGTCCAGGGTGAACCGGACGTCCACCGTCGCCCCCGCCAGGCGGACCTCCTCGACCCGGCCCGAGCGCACGCCCGCGACCTGCACCGGATCTCCGACGACGAGGCCGCCCGCGTCGGCGAACACGGCCGTGTAGCCCGCGCCGCCCTTGATGAACGGGAGCTGGTCGAACTGCAACGCCGACAACGAGATCGCGATCGCCATGACGATGCCGACGACACCGATCGAAACGAGTGGGGAGCGTTCACCGTTCACTAGCCCGCACACCTTCCGGTCGTCTGGTTCCCCTTCAGGTGGACCTCCATGGGCTTACCGTCCGGACCGTCGGCGAGCATCGTCACGCCGCAGACGTACATGTTCAGGAACGAGCCGTAGGAGCCGACGCGAACCAGCTTGCGGTAGGTCTCCGGCAGCTGTTGCAGGATCCACTCGATGTCCTCGGAGTGGTCATCGATGTTCTGCGACAACTGCCCGAGCTGGCCGAAGGTCTCCTTCAGATCCGGCCGCGCCTGCCGCAGCAGATCGGTCAGATCCCCGGTAGCGCCCGCCAGCCGCGGCAGCGCCGCGCCGATCGGATCCTTGTCCGCGGCCAAACCGCTGACCAGCCTTTGCAATTCGGTGAGGGTGGTGTCGAATTCCTTGCCGTGGTCGTCGATCGTCGCCAGCACGGTCTTCAGGTTCTCGATCACGCTGCCGATCAACGCGTCCCGATCGGCGAGGGTCTTGGCGAACGAACCCGAGCTGTTCAACAGCGCCACCAGCGCCCCGCCCTGCCCCTGGAACACCTGGAGCAGCGCGCTGGTCAGATCGTTGACCTGATTCGGATCCAGCCCGCGCAGCAGCGGTTTGAACCCGCCCAGCAGCAGATCCAGATCCAGCGCGGGTTTGGTCTTGTCGGCGCCGATCGTGCCGCCCTTGGCCAGCGCCTGCGCGGTGCCGGGGCCGTCGAGCAGTTCCAGATACCGGTCGCCGACGAGGTTCTCGTAGCGGATGGCGGCCTGCGTGCTGCGCAGCACCCGGTACTTGGAGTCGACGTCGAAGTCCACGTGCGCGAGGTGGTCCTTGCCGACGTACACCCGGCCCACCGACCCGACCGGCACCCCGGCGATGCGCACCTTCGCCCCGGGCAGGATGCCCGAGGAACTGGTGAAGATCGCGTGGTACCCGGTCTCGCGGGAGAACCGCATCTGGCTGAAGATGATCCCCAGCATGGCGAGGACGAGCACCATCACCAGGGTGAAGATCGACAGCTTCACGGTCGCGGCGTGCGGTTTGAACCTCATGGGTTGGGCACCCCCGGCAGTCCGGCGAACATGAGCTCGAACACCCGCGGGCCGTTGAGATGGGTGTGCAGCTCCGGCGTCCACACCTCGCCCTCGGAGGTGTCGGTCACCACGTAGTTCGCGTGGCTGCCCGGCACCCGGTCGGTGGTCCCCGCGCAGTGCGGGCCGCCGGTCGCGTTGACCTTGGGCAGATCCTGCGGATAGTGGTAGGGCTCGCCGCCGGGCATGAAGCCCGCGTTGAGCAGTACGCCCGCGCCGGTGCCGCCGAAGATCTCGTTCATCACGTCCACCTGACTGCCGACGCCCTCGATCACGCAGTTCAGCGCGGAGCGGTATTCGTCGAGCAGGGCGGTGGTGGGGCGCAACAGGTTCAGCGCGGTCACCAGCGGCTGCTCGTTCTCGGTCAGGATCGGACGGGTGGTGTCGGCGAGGCCGATCAGATTGACCAGCATGGCGTCGAAGTTGTGCTGTTCGGCGACGATCGTGTTCGCGGTGACCTCCGCGTTGTCGGTGGTGCGCAACAGATTCGGCACGGTGTCGGCGTAGAGGTTGGTCACCCCGACCGAGGTCTGGAGATCCCGTTGCAGATCCGGCAGGCTCGGATTGATACCGCGCAGATACTGATCCGAGTCGGCGAGCAGTTGGCCGAACTTGTCGCCGCGGCCCTGCAACGCGGTGCCGAGTGCGGTCAGGGTGGCGTTCAGTTTCTCCGGCGCGATCTTGGCCAGCACATCGGTCAGATGCTGGAACAGCGTGTTGAATTCCACGGTCACCGACTGCGCGTTGACGGTCACCCCCGGGCTCAGATGTTTGGCCGAGGGATGCTGCGGCAGAATGAAATTCACGTATTTCGCGCCGAATACCGTGGTGGAGCGAATATCGACGCCGACATTCGCGGGGAGCAGTTTCAGCTCGTCGGGATCGATGGCCAGGCGCAGGCGCGCATTGTTCCCGGTGTACGAAATGTCGGAAACGCGGCCGATTTCCACGCCGCGCACCTTCACCTTCGCGTCGGGGTCGAGCACGAGGCCCGCGCGCTGCGCGTCCACGTACACCGTTTCGGTGCTGGTGAATCCGCCCGCGAACAGGGTCAGCGCGACGGCCACCACGGCCACCAGCGTCAGCACCATGGCGAGCCCGGCCAGTTTCACACCCCAGCCCGCGCCGAAAATCCTTCCGGCGCCGTCTTTTTCGACGAGTTTGTTTGCCGCCATACCGCCTACCCCGAGAGATGGAAATTGCCGGAGGTGCCGTAGATGGCCAGCGAGACCAGCAGGGTCACGGTCACGACCGCGACCAGTGAGGCGCGCACCGCGTTGCCCACCGCCACGCCGACCCCGACGGGACCGCCGGTGGCGTGATATCCGTAATACGTATGAATCATCATGACCGCCAAGGCCATGAAGATCGCCTGCACGAACGACCAGAGGATGTCCGTGGGGATCAGGAAGGTCGAGAAGTAGTGGTCGTAGACACCGGCCGACTGCCCGTAGATCACCACGGTCGCGAACCGGCTGGCCACGAACGAGGCGATCACCGCGAGCGCGTACAGCGGCACGATCGCGATCATGCCCGCGAGCACCCGCGTCCCGACCAGGAACGGCACCGGCCGGATCGCCATGGACTCGAGCGCGTCGATCTCCTCGGCCACCCGCATCGCGCCCAGCTGCGCGGTCGAGCCCGCCCCGATGGTGGCGGCCAGGCCGATGCCGGAGATCACCGGCGCGGCGATGCGCACGTTGATGAACGCGGCGAAGAAGCCGGTCAGCGCCTCGACGCCGATATTGCCCAGCGAGCTGTAGCCCTGCACGGCGATCGTGCCGCCCGCGAACAGGGTCAGGAAGCCGACGATCACCACCGTGCCGCCGATCACCGCCAGCGCGCCCGTGCCCATGCTGATCTCCGCGATGAGCCGGATCGTCTCGGTGCGGTAGTGGGTCAGCGCCCGGGGCACCGAGGCCAGCGACTGTGCGTAGAAGAGGGCATGTCTTCCGACATTGTCGAGCGAGTCGGACATCCTTCGCACGCGTCGAACAGTACGCGGGAAGCGGGATTCGATCACGAACGCCATACCGTCACCGCGCCGTGAACTTGATGCCGACGGCGGTGACCACCACGTTGACCACGAACAGCGCCATGAACGAGAACACCACCGTCTGATTGACCGCGTCACCGACGCTCTTGGGCCCGCCCCGGACGTTGAGTCCGAGGTAGCACGCCGTGAGACCGGCGACCAGACCGAACAGCGTGGCCTTGACCTCGGAGATGACCAACTCCGGCAGATGGGTCAGCAGCGTGATGCCGTTGACGAACGATCCGGGATTGACGCCCTGGAGGAACACCGAGAACAGGAAGCCGCCGACGATGCCGATCGTGCACACCAGCCCGTTCAGCAGCGCCGCGACGAACATCGAGGCCAGCACGCGCGGCACCACCAGCCGGTGCACCGGATCGATGCCGAGCACCCGCATGGCGTCGATCTCCTCGCGGATCGTGCGCGCGCCCAGATCCGCGCAGATCGCGGTCGCGCCCGCCCCGGCCACGATCAGCACCGTGACGATCGGACCGACCTGGGTGACCGCGCCGAACGCCGCTCCGGCGCCGGACAGGTCGGCCGCGCCGATCTCGCGCAGCAGGATATTGAGCGTGAAGCTCACCAGCACGGTGAACGGAATCGCGACCAGCAGGGTCGGAATGATCGATACCCGCGCGACGAACCAGGACTGGTCGATGAATTCGCGGCGTTGAAACGGCGGCCGCACGGCCGCGCGGGCGACGGCGGCGGTGAGTTCGAAGAACCCGCCGACCGCTCGCAACGGCACGGCAAGAACCTCGTTCATCCGCGATTCCTCCTAGCCCTGCCCAGCGGTACCACCCTGTACCCCGTCTGAAGATTAGAACACGTTCTCGGTTCTTAAGATCACAATTCGACCACTTTTGAAGTGCTCTTTTCTTCTGGAGCGGTACCAGAAGATAGAACGTGTTCATAGCGCATATGAATTGCCTTTGTGAAGCAACGCACATACCGATCCCATGTCTACCAACTGCCGGACCGCCGATCAACAGGCGGTCGCGGTCGGTGGCGGCGCGAGCCGGGAGTCAGCCCAGATCGCGCAGGGACGATGCCGAGAACGTACGCCCCTCGGGACGCCGTGCGAAATAGTTTCCGAGTTCGTCGGCCAGCTCGGCCGGTGTCCACTCCGCGCCCGCGGCGTCGAAGCGACGCTCGACCTCCGGCGCGGCCATGAGCGCGACCATCCGGCCGTAGACCACGAACACCTGACCGGAGATCGCGTCGGCGGCCGGGGACGCGAGATAGGCGACCAACCGGCCGACGTGATCGGGCGAGAGCGGATCCGGGCCCTCGTCGGGCGCGTCGGAGAAGACGCTCTCGGTCATCGCCGTGCGCGCCCGCGGGCAGATCGCGTTGGCCCGCACGCCGTAGCGGGCCATGACCCGCGACGCCGACAGCGTCAGCGCGGTGATGCCCGCCTTGGCCGCGGCGTAGTTCGCCTGCCCCTCGGGACCGAGCAGGCCCGCCTCGGAGGAGGTGTTGATCAGCCGCCCGTACACCGGGCCGCCCGACTCCTTGGACTTGCCGCGCCAATAGGCCGCGGCGTTGCGCGTGAGCAGGAAGTGCCCGCGCAGATGGACCGCGAGGACGGCGTCCCAGTCCTCGTCGGACATGTTGAAAAGCATTCGGTCGCGGACGATTCCGGCGTTGTTCACGACGATGTCCACGCCGCCGAAGGTCTCGTCCGCGGTGCGGATGAGGGCGTCGGCGGTGGCCCGCTCGGCCACGCTGCCGCCCACGAATTCCGCCTTCACGCCGAGCGCCCGGATGTCGGCCAGCGTCGCCGCGGCCGCCTCGTTCTCGGCCAGGTCGTTGATCACGACCGCGGCCCCGGCACGGGCCAGCGCGAGCGCCTCGGCCCGGCCCAGTCCGGCACCGGCTCCGGTCACGATCGCGACTCGACCGGAAAGGCTCTGTTCGTTGTCTCCCACGCCGTGACTCTAGAACGTGTTCCAGTTCACTGGCAAGGGTCGGTTCACTCGAGCCGGAGCGCGGCCTTCGGACACTGGGCCACCGCGGTGCGCACGTCGTCGAGCCGATCGTCGGGCACCTCGGTCAGCGCGACGTGCAGCTGATCCTCGTCGTCGAGTTCGAAGACGTCGGGGGCGATTCCGACGCAGATGCCGTTCGCCTCGCACTGGTCGAAATCCACGCTGAGCTTCATCGATGACTCCTTTGCCGCAGGTACCGCGAGATTAACAAGCCGACCCCGGTCGGCGCGACGGAAACGACCGGTTCCCGGGTCCATACTGGAACATGTTTCACTCGGTATGCAATGATCGGGACCATCCCCGGCGGCCATCGAATCGACAAGAGGTGCGCGTATGCGGATCGCCTATACATCCCAGCAGGAGCAGCTGCGGGCGGAGCTGCGCGAGTACTTCGCGAAGCTCATCACCCCCGAGCGACGCGCGGCGCTGAGCGCGCAGACCGGCGAGTACGGCCACGGGAACGTCTACCGCGACGTCGTGCGCGATATGGGCCGCGACGGCTGGCTCGCGCTGGGCTGGCCGAAGGAGTTCGGCGGGCAGGACCGGCCGATGCTCGACCAGCTCATCTTCACCGACGAGGCCGCGAGCGCGGGCGCGCCGGTGCCGTTCCTGACCATCAACTCGGTCGCGCCGACGATCATGCACTACGGCACCGAGGAGCAGAAGAAGTTCTTCCTGCCCAAGATCGCCGCGGGTGAGCTGCACTTCTCCATCGGCTACTCGGAGCCGGGCGCGGGCACCGATCTGGCGTCGCTGCGCACCACGGCCGTGCGCGACGGCGACGACTGGGTCATCAACGGGCAGAAGATGTGGACCAGCCTCATCCAGTACGCCGACTACATCTGGCTCGCGGCCCGCACCGACCCGAATGCCAAGAAGCACAAGGGCATCAGCATGTTCATCGTGCCGACCACGGCCCCGGGCTTCTCCTGGACGCCGGTGCACACCATGGCCGGGCCCGACACCAGCGCGACCTACTATCAGGACGTGCGGGTGCCCGCGACGGCACTGGTCGGCCCCGAGAACGGCGGCTGGCCGCTGGTCACCAATCAGCTCAACCACGAGCGGGTCGCGCTCACCTCGGCCGCGCCGCTGCAACTGGCCCTGACCCAGACGTTGGACTGGGCGCGAAACACGAAGGACGCCCGCGGTTCTCGCGTGATCGACGGCGAATGGGTGCGGATCAATCTGGCCCGCGTGCACGCCAAGGTCGAATACCTGAAGCTGCTCAATTGGGAGATCGCCGCCCGCGCCGACGCCGACGACGCGGCCCCGCGCCCGTGGGACGCCTCCACCTGCAAGGTGCTGGGCACCGAATTGGCCACGGAGGCATACCGATTGCTCATGGAGGTCCTCGGCCCGCAGGCGTATCTGCGGCAGGACTCCCCCGGCGCTGCCCTGCGCGGCCGCCTCGAGCGGATGCACCGCGCCTGCCTCATCCTCACCTTCGGCGGCGGCACCAACGAGGTCCAGCGCGACATCATCGCCATGACCGCCCTGAAACAGCCCGCAGCCGCCCGCTAGATCCGGAGTATCGCAATGGATTTCACCCCCACCGAAGCACAGCAGGATCTGGCCCGGCTGACGGGCGAGGTGTGCGACAAGCTGGTCACCGCCGACCGCCTGCGCGAACTGGACAAGGCCGAGGTCCGGTTCGACGAGGCGCTGTGGCACGCGCTGGCCGAGACCGGCGTCCTGGCGGCGACCCTGCCCGAGGCCGTGGGCGGCAGCGAGCTGGGTATTCCGGAACAGACGGTGGTGCTGCGCGAGCTGGGCAAATCGGTTGCGGCCGTGCCCTTCCTGTGGTCGATCGTGCTCGGCGCGAGCACCCTGGCCCGCTACGGCTCCGCCGAACAGCGGGAGTGGGCGGCCAAGGCCGGGTCCGGTCAGGCCGTGCTCACGGTGGCGCTGTCCGAGGAGCGCAACTGGGATCCCGCCGCGCCCACGACGACGGCCGCCGAGGACGCCGACGGCTGGCGGCTGACCGGCGCGAAGACGGTCGTCCCGTTCGCGGCGCAGGCCGATCGAATCCTGGTGTCCGCCAACGTTTCCGGCGCACCCGCGGTGTTCCTGGTGGATCCGTCGGCGACCGGGGTGAGGGTGACGCCGCAACAGGTGGTGGACCACTCCCCCGACGCGGAGATCGAATTCGACTCCGCCCCGGCACAATTGGTGGGCTCGACCGACACGGGCGCCGAGATCCTCACCCGGCTGCTCGAGTACGGCTGGCTCGGCCTGGCCGCCCAGCAGCTCGGCACCCTGGAACGCGCGCTCGATCTGGTCGCCGAATACGGCCGCGAGCGTGAGCAGTTCGGCCGCAAGATCGGTGGCTTCCAGGCCGTCGCCCAGCGCCTCGCCGACGGCTACATCGACCTCCAGGGCCTCCGCCTGGCCGTCACCCAGGCCGCCTGGCGACTGTCGGAGGACCTCCCCGCCGCCGCCGAGATCCACACCGCCAAATTCTGGGCCGCCGAGGCGGGCCACCGCATCGCCCACACCGTCGTCCACGTCCACGGCGGCGTCGGCATCGACCGCGACCACGTCGTGCACAACTACTTCACCGCCGCCAAACACAACGAGTTCGCCCTCGGCGGCGCCACCGACCACCTCCGCGCCCTGGGCGACCTCCTGGCCGAGCGCGATTAGCTCCGGTCGAACCTCGCAAGCTCCTTCGCGATCGCCGGTACGTCCAACCTGCCCTGACAGACAGCCAACACAACGCGCTCCGCCTCGTCGACGTCGAAGTTCGTATCGAGGCGATGGCCGTTCAGCTGCAGGAAAACCCAGGTGGCGTACCATGCGAGTCGTTTATTGCCGTCCACCAAGGCGTGGTTTCGGGCCAACGACTCCATCAACGCCGCCGCCTTCAGCCAGACATCCGGATAGGCATCCTGTCCGAAAACGCTCGTTTGAGGACGTGCCAACGCGGAGTCGAGGAGACCGTAGTCGCGGACGTCCGGAGTACCCAATCGCTCAGCAAGATTCAGCAGTTCCTGCAGAGTCAGGTACTCCATCAAGCAAGTCTCCGGTTCAGTTCCGCACTGACCCGCAGCACGTGATCAGCGGCCTCGTTGAACCGGCGAGACCGCTCGTTGATCGCGAGCATCACCGCATCGTGGACGAACGACTGCATGCTCACGCCTTCCGCATCGGAACGAGCGCGCAAGGCGTTCAACTCCTCTTCGGTGAATCTGATGTTGAGGCCGGCCATGCCGCAATGGTACTGCGTGGTACCACCCGGCCCGCCGATGAGTTCCGGCGGCGCGGGGCGTCGTTATCGATGCATACGTACGCGACCGCGCCGTCGAGAGGACCGACCATGGCCACCAAGATGATCTTCTTGAATCTTCCCGTGGATGATCTGGAGCGGTCCATGACCTTCTACGAGACCCTGGGGTGGAAGGTGAATCAGGACTTCAGCGACGAGAACGCCGCCTGTGTGGTGGTGGACGACAACATCTGCCTGATGCTGCTGGTGAAGCCGTTCTTCACGACGTTCACCGATCGGCCCATCGCCGACGCGGGAACCACCACCGCGGCCACCTACGCCCTCGCGCTGGGCAGTCCGGAGGCGGTCGACCAGTTGACCGCGGCCGCGCTGCGCGCGGGCGGCACCGAACTGGTGAACGAGGACAAGCGGGCCCAGGAGGCCGCGGTCGGCATGCACGGGCGTGCCTTCCGCGACCCGGACGGGCACCACTGGGAGCCCTTCCACATGGCGGGCTGACTCACTCCTCGCGGAGCTCCGGCGGCAGGCCGAACAGCGGGAACAGTCGCTCGGTGTCCAGGAAGAAGTTCAGCCCGCTGATCCGGCCCTCGTCGAACTCCAGCACGGTGATCGACCACGGGGTGTACAAGCCGGGCTCGCCGCTGGGCTTGTACTGCCCGAACGCGGGCAGGCCGTTGGCGCCCGCGAGCGGAATCATCTTGGAGCCCCGGCACGCCGACGGCCCCGGGGACTGCATGAACTCCGCGACATTGGCCGGACCGCTGACCCACAGATCGAACGGTGGCATGGACAGCGCGACGTCCTCCTTGAGCAGGGCGGTGAGCGCGTCCATGTCGTAGGCCTCGAAGGCCCGCACGAAGCCGTCGACGAGTTTGCGCTGCTGCGCGTCGTTCTCGTCGTAGGAGTTCGACTGGCTGGGCTGCACCTTGGCCATGGTGGCCCGCGCGCGTTGCAGGGCGCTGTTCACCGAGGCGGGCGACATGGTGAGCGCCTCGGCCGTCTCGTTGGCCGAGAACCGCAGCACCTCGCGCATGATCAGGATCGCGCGCTGGGTGGCGGGCAGGTGCTGGACCGCGGCCACGAACGCCAGCCGCAGCGAATCCTTGGCCGTGGCGTGTTCGGCCGGATCGGAGCCGAAGGCCAGGCCGTTGGGGATCGGCTCGATCCAGACGTAGTCCGGCTGCGGCGGGGGCAGCGGACGGTCCGGATCGGACGGGCCGTTCAGGTCCATCGGCCGGGCCCGGCGCTGCGGTCCGTCGAGCATGTCGAGGCACACGTTCGTCGTGATCTTGTACAGCCACGACCGCAGGCTGGCCCGGCCCTCGAAGGAGTCGTAGGCCTTCCACGCCCGGGTGAAGGTCTCCTGCACGGCGTCCTCGGCCTCGAAGGAGGACCCCAACATCCGGTAGGCGTAAGCGCACAGCTCCCGCCGATACCCCTCGAACTGGCGCAGCACCTCGTCCACGGTGCCTGTGGAACTGCCCGTCTCGCTCATGCCTGACAGCCTGGCACAGGGCACCGACAAGTAATACCCCGAAAACGAGGGTTTCCCGACGAGTGCTACGACCGCGTGGTCGACGGCGCCCCGAACGATCGCCGATCCCCCGCCCAGCCCTCGATCGGGACGATGCGTTCCAGTTCGTCGAGCTGTTCGGCGCTCAGCTCGACCGCCGCGGCCGCCGCGTTCTCGGCGATGCGCGCGGCGCGGCGGCTGCCCGGAATCGGCACCACATCCGGTCCCCGCGCCAGCAGCCACGCCAGTGCCAGCTGCCCGGCGGTGAGCCCGAGCCCGGCGGCGACGTCGCGCAGGGCCGCCACCTGGGAAAGGTTGTCCGCCAAGCTGTCTCCCTGGAAGCGCGGATCGTCGCGGCGGAACGCGCTGGCGCCCACGCTGTTCGCGTCGAGGGTGGCGGTCAGCAGCCCGCGGCCCAGCGGGCTGTAGGGCACGAGCCCGATGCCCAGCTCCCGCGCGGCCGGGACCACGTCCCGCTCCGGTTCGCGCCACAGCAGCGACCATTCGAACTGCACGGCCGCGATCGGATGCACGGCCGCGGCCCGGGCCAGCTGGTCCGGTGTCGCCTCGGAGATGCCGAGGTGGCGCACCTTGCCCGCCGTCACCAATTCGGCCATGGCCCCGACGGTTTCGGCCACCGGCACCCGCGGATCGACCCGGTGCAGGTAGTACAGATCGATGACGTCGCGCTCCAGCCGGGCCAGCGAGGCGTCGCAGTACTCGCGCACCCGAGCGGGATCGCCGTCCAGCCCCACCCCGTCCGCGGTGCGCACGATGCCGAATTTCGTCGCGACCGTGACGTTCTCGCCGACACCGCGCAGCGCGCGGGCGAGCAGCCGCTCGTTGTGGCCGCTGCCGTAGCTCATGGCCGTGTCGAAAAGCGTTGTCCCCGAGTCGATCGCGGCGTGGATGGCGGCCACCGACTCGTCGTCGTCGACCTGGCCGTACCCCTGTGAGAATCCCATACATCCCAGCCCGACGGCCGAGACGGCCGGGCCGGTGGCCCCGAGCTCGCGTTGCTGCATGCCCACATCGTCATCGAGAGCACCGAGGATCGCCAATAGCCTTTCCGATGCCGTCCATCGGAAAGGCTATGGCGCGCTGTGCTATTTGGTGGCCGGGGCGGGCGCGTCGTCGTCGGCCGGATTGGCCTCGGCGTGCGCGTGCGCCCACTTGTAGTCGGGCTTGCCCGCCGGGGACCGCTTGATCTCCTCGACGTACCAGAGCGTGCGCGGCAGCTTGTAGGAGGAGATCTCCCGGTTCAGCACCGGCCGCAACTCCTCGAGGGTGGGCCTGCGGTCGCCGCGGCACTGCACGACGGCGGCCACCCGCTGTCCCCAGCGCTCGTCGGGCACGCCGATCACCAAGGCGTCGAAGACATCCGGATGACACTTGAGCGCGCCCTCGACCTCCTCCGGGTAGATCTTCTCGCCGCCGCTGTTGATGCTCACCGAACCCCGGCCGAGCATGGTCACGGTGCCGTCCTCCTCCACCCGGGCGTAGTCGCCGGGGATGGAGTAGCGGACGCCGTGGAACTCCTTGAAGGTCGCCGCCGTCTTGACCGGGTCGTTGTAGTACCCGACCGGGATGTGGCCCCGGCGCGCGATGAATCCGACCTGCCCCGAACCGGGGACGACCGGATTGCCGTCGTCGTCGAGCACATGCGTGGACGCGTCGATCTTGACCCGCGGTCCGCCGGTGTGGGTCGCGCCCTTGGTCGCGATCGACAGACCGCCGAAGCCGGTCTCGGTGGCGCCGATGGAGTCGGTGATCACCGTGTTCGGCAGCAGCTCGATGAACTCGTCCTTGAGCGCCGGGGAGAACAGCGCCGCGCTCGAGGCGAGCGCCCACAGGCTCGAATGCCGGTACGGCTCACCGGTTTCCGGGTTCCCGGCCTTCAGCGCGTCCAGCATGGGCCGGGCCATGGCGTCGCCGGTTATGAAGATCATGTTGACCTCGTGCCGGTCGATGGCCTGCCACACGCCGTGCGCGCTGAACTCCGGCAGCATGATGGCCTTGCCGCCGTCGAACAGGCTGTGGAAGGTCGCGGTCAGCGCGCCGCCGTGAATCATCGGCGGGGCCGGGTAGCGGACCATCTGGTTGCCCGCCGCGCCCTTCTTGGCCTGCTCCCACTCGTCGTCGATGTAGCTGCCGTCGTAGAAGCTGATGCCGCCGCCGAGCACCCGCCACCAGTCCTCCTGCCGCCACATGACGCCCTTGGGCAGGCCGGTGGTGCCGCCGGTGTAGATCATCAGGATGTCGTCGGGCGAGCGGTCCTCGAAGTCGCGCGCGCCCGAGGAGGCGGCCAGCACGGCCTCGTATTCCGCCGAATCCGCTGCGGTGGGGAACCGGTCTTCGGTACCGTCGTCCACGACGACGACCGTCTTCAGCTTCGGCGTATTCGGGCGCACTCCGGCCACCCGGTCGGAATACCGACGCTCGTGAATAAGCGCGACCATATCCGAATTGTCGAAGATGTATTGCAACTCGTTCTCGACGTATCGGAAGTTCACGTTCACCATGACGGCGCGCACCTTGAAGATGGCGACCATGGCCTGGACGGCCTCGATGGTGTTGCGCGAGTAGAGCCCGACCTTGTCGCCCGGTCGAACCCCGTGTTCCTGCAGGTAGTGCGCGAGCCGATTGGCCCGGTCCTCCAGCTGAGCGTAGGTCACCGAGCGGGTGTCGTCGGCCAGCGCGACACGGTCCGGCACGAGGTCGACGGTGTGTTCGACAAGGTCCGCTATGTTGTAGCTCACAGGTCAAAAATAGAACGCGTTCTCACGCCTGACAAGACTCAATTTACGGTGTTTACCAAAACCGGCGAAAGGGCCCTTTCCCAACACCGAACGCCCGCCCGGCGGGCCGGGCGGGCGGGGTGCGCGGGCGGTCAGGCGCTCACATACCTCTCCCGCAGTTTGCGCTTGTAGAGCTTTCCGTTCGGATCGCGCGGCAGCTCGTCCAGATAGTCGACGCTGCGCGGCAGCTTGTACTTGGCCAACCGGGCGGCCGCGAACGCCAGCAGTTCCCGGGTGAGTTCCTCATCGGCGGTCACCCCCGGCGCGGGCTGCACGACGGCCTTGACCTCCTGGCCCCAATCCGGGTGCGGCACACCGAAAACCGCGACATCGGCGACCTTCGGATGGGTGATCAGCTCGCTCTCGATCTCGGCCGGGTAGATGTTCACCCCGCCGGACAGGATCAGATCCGAGCGCCGATCACAGAGGAACAGATAGCCCTCGTCGTCCATGTACCCGATGTCGCCGACGGTGAACAGATCGCCCACGCGCGCGCCCTCGGTCTTGGCCTTGTCCTTGTGGTACTCGAAGTTGGACCCGCCCATCCGCAGGTACACCTGGCCGATCTCGCCGGGCGGCAACTCCGTGCCGTCCTCGCCGAGCACCTTGACCACCGCGTACGGCCACGCCTTGCCCACCGAACCCGGCTTGCGCAGCCACTCCGCGCCCGTGATGGAGGTCCCGCCGCCCTCGGTCGCGGCGTAGTACTCGGTGACCACCGGACCCCACCACTCGAGCATCCGCCGCTTGGTCTCCTGCGGGCACGGCGCGGCCCCGTGGATCATGCAGCGCAGCGAGGACACGTCGTACTTCGCGCGGACGTCCTCGGGCAGCGCCAGCAGCCGATGGAACTGCGTGGGCACCATGTGGCTGTGGGTCACGCGATGCCGCTCGATCAGCCGCAGCATCTCCTCCGGATCCCACTTGTCCATCAGAACGACCTTGTGCCCCAACTGAATCGAGATGGAGGCGAAGTTCAGCACGGCCGTGTGATACAGCGGCGAGCCGCAGATGTGCACGTGATCGTCGAACGGCCGCAGGTCGAACAACCCGAAGAAGCCGGTCGCCTGCGGGCCGACCACATCCGGATCGGCGCCGGTCAGCGGGCGCCTAACGCCCTTGGGGCGGCCCGTGGTTCCGGAGGTGTAGAGCATGGGCGCGCCCGTGGTGCGCACCTCGGGCCGCCCGGTCTCCCCCGCGCCCAGCTCCGCCAGATCCTGGAAGCCCGGGACCGTGCCCACCGAATAGCGCGCCGCCGCAGGCACATTCGCCTCGTCCGCGGCGATGCGGGCGGCCTCGGCGAAGCGCTTGTCGGCGATGAACACCTTGGCCTCGCTGTCACCGAGGATGTAGGCGACCTCCGGTCCGGTCAGATGCCAGTTCACCGCGACGATGTAGAGCCCCGCCTGATACGCGGCGAAGTACACCGCCAGCGCCTCGGCGCTGTTGTGCACCATGGAGACCAGCACGTCCCCGGGCCGTAACCCCTTGGCCTGCAAGCCCCGTGCGATCCGGTCGGCCTGTCCGGCCAGTTCCCCGTAGCCGATCTCCCGCCCCGACGGATCGACGACCGCGATCCGTTCGGGGGCGGCGGCAGCGATGTTCCACAGTCCCAGCTGCTCCGTCGAAGTCATCCCTCGAATCTAGAACGTGTTCTACCCCTGGACAAGAGGGGCGAGGGCCCGCAATTGATCCACCGAGTGGGTCGTCACGAGCAGCATGCCGACCCCCGCCTTCGCCCAGACCTCGAGCTGCTCGCGCACATGCGCCTCGTCGCCGATGATCGCGGTGTCGAGGATGAGCTCGTCCGGAACGGCCGCCGCGGCCTCGTCCTTGCGGCCGGATCGGAACAGCGTGGTGATCTCGTCGACCACCTCGCCGTAGCCCATCCGGCGGTACACCTGGGCGTGGAAGTTCAGCTCCTCCGCGCCCATGCCGCCGATGTAGAGGGCCATCACCGGCTTGATCCGATCGAGTTCGCCGCGGGTGTCGTCGGTGATGAGCACCTGGCAGCTCGCGGCGATCTCGAAGTCCGCGCGCGAGCGCCGCGCACCCGGGCGGGCGAAGCCCTCGTCGAGCCATTCGTCGTACATTCCGGCGAGCCGCGGGGTGTAGTAGATGGCCAGCCAGCCGTCCGCGATCTCGGCGGTCAGCGCCACGTTCTTCGGGCCCTCCGCGCCCAGCCAGATCGGGATATCCGCACGTAGCGGGTGGGTGATCGGCTTGAGCGGCTTGCCGAGGCCGGTCGCGCCCGGACCCCGGTAGGGCAGCGGATAGTGCGGCCCGTCGCTGGTGACCTTGCCCTCGCGGGCCAGCACCTGCCGGACGATGTCGACGTACTCGCGGGTGCGCCGCAACGGCTTCTCGAACGGCTGCCCGTACCAGCCCTCCACCACCTGGGGACCGGAGACGCCGAGGCCCAGCACGGCCCGTCCGCCGCTGAGGTGGTCGAGGGTCAGCGCGGCCATGGCGGTGGCGGTGGGCGTGCGCGCCGACAGCTGCGCCACCGAGGTGCCCAGCCGCACCCGGCGGGTCGCCGACCCCCACCAGGCCAGCGGGGTGAACGCGTCCGACCCCCAGGACTCGGCGGTGAAGACGGCGTCGAATCCGATCTCCTCGGCGGCGATCACCATCTCCGCGGCCTGGGCGGGCGGCCGCGCGCCCCAGTAACCGAGCTGCAATCCGAATCGCATGGGCGGGACCTTTCTCTTGCCACCAGAATAAGAACCTGTTCTACTCGATATCGTGACTCAGGGGAACACCATGACCGGCGCAATTCCCGACATTCTCGCCGCGGAACTGCGCATGAAGTTCGACTACACCCGCTCGGTCGGACCGACCATCGGGCGCTTCCTCACCGGGTTGCGCGCCGGACGCGTGGTCGGGGTCCGCGGCTCGGACGGGCGCGTGCTGGTTCCGCCCGCGGAGTTCGATCCGGTGACCTCCGAACGGCTGACCGAGTTCGTCGACGTCGCCGATGTCGGCACCGTGCAGACGTGGTCGTGGGTGCGGGAGCCGTTGCCCGGCCAGCCCTTCGACCGCCCGTTCGCCTACGCGCTGATCAAACTCGACGGCGCGGACACCGGCCTGCTGCACGCGGTCGACGTCGCCGCGCCCGAGGACATCCACACCGGGATGCGGGTGCGGGCGCGCTGGGCCGCCGAGCGCACGGGCGTCATCGGCGACATCGTGTGTTTCGAGCCCGGCGACACCTCCACCGCGCCCGCCGACGCCGACCCCGGCGAACCGGTGACGGGCATCGTGACCCCGATCGACCTGCGCTACAAGCACACCGCCTCGCCGCAGGAGACGGTGTTCCTGCGCGGCATCGCCGAGGGCAGGCTCATCGGCGCGCGGGCCGCCGACGGCAAGGTCTACTTCCCGCCGCGCGGCGCCGATCCGCGCACCGGTGAGGCGACCGAGGACTACGTCGACCTCGCCGACACCGGCATCGTCACCACCTTCTGCATCGTGAACGTGCCGTTCCAGGGTCAGCGCATCAAGCCGCCGTACGTGGCCGCCTACATCCTGCTCGACGGCGCGGACATCCCGTTCCTGCATCTGGTGCTGGGCTGTGAGCCGAGCGAGGTGCGCATGGGGCTGCGCGTCAAGGCCGTGTGGAAGCCGCGCGCGGAGTGGACCTACGACGGGCTGGACAACGTGGCCCACTTCGAGCCCACCGGCGAGCCCGACGCCGAATACGAGACCTACGCGCACCACCTGTAGAGAGGCGCTGAAAGACCTTGAGCGACAACGTGACCGATATCGCGGTGGTGGGCTTCGCGCACGCCCCGCACGTCCCCGAGACCTACGGCACCACCAACGGCGTCGAGATGCTGGTGCCCTGCTTCCGCGAGCTGTACGACACGCTCGGCATCTCGGTCTCCGATATCGACTTCTGGTGCTCCGGATCCTCGGATTACCTTGCCGGACGGGCCTTCTCGTTCATCTCCGCGATCGACTCCATCGGCGCGGTGCCGCCGATCAACGAATCGCACGTGGAGATGGACGCGGCCTGGGCGCTGTACGAGGCGTGGGTGAAAATCCGCTCCGGACAGGCGAAGACGGCGCTGGTGTACGGCTTCGGCAAGCCGTCGGCGGGCATCCTGCGCCAGGTGCTGACCATGCAGACCGATCCCTATCTGGTCGCGCCGCTGTGGCCGGACGCGGTCTCGATGGCCGGGCTCCAGGCGCGCGCCGGGCTGGACGCGGGGAAGTGGACCGAGAAGGATATGGCGGCGGTCACCGCGAGCGACGCCGCCGATCTCGAAAAGCGTTTGGCCGCACCGTATGTCGCCGATCCGCTGCGCGCCCACGACATCGCGCCGATCACCGACGGCGCGGCGGCCGTCGTGCTCGCGGCCGGTGACCGGGCACGCGAGCTGTGCCCGAATCCGGCCTGGATCACCGGCATCGCCCATCGGATCGACACCCCCGTACTGGGCGCCCGCGATCTCACCACCTCGCCCTCGGCCGCCGCGGCCGCGCGCGACGTGACCGGCGGGGACGCAAGCGATTTCGACATCGCCGAGCTGCACGCCCAGTTCAGCCACGAGCAGCTCATCCTGGCCGAGGCCCTCGGCCTGGGCGCGGGCACCCGGATCAATCCGTCCGGCGGCGCGCTCGCGGGCAACCCCATGTTCGCGGCGGGCCTGGAACGCATCGGCTTCGCCGCCACCGAAATCATCAACGGCAACGCCCGGCGCGCCCTCGCCCACGCGGCGAGCGGCCCGGCGTTGCAGCAGAACCTTGTGGCCACCCTGGAGGCACGATGAGCAACCCCACGGCCGTGCTCGGCACCGGCCAAACCCATCACGTGACGAAACGCACCGACGTTTCCATGGCCGGGATGATCCGCGAGGCAATCGATCGCGCGCTCGAGGACGCCGAGCTCACGATGGCCGAGATCGATGCCGTCGTGGTCGGCAAGGCGCCGGACCTGTTCGAGGGTTCGATGATGCCCGAGCTGTTCCTCGCCGACGCGTTGGGCGCCAGCGGGAAACCGATGCTGCGCGTGCACACCGCGGGGTCGGTCGGAGGGTCGACCGGTATCGTCGCCGCCAACCAGGTCCAGGCCGGGGTGCACGGCAAGGTGCTCGCGGTGGCCTGGGAGAAGCAGTCCGAATCCAATGCCATGTGGGCGCTGTCGAATCCGGTGCCGTTCACCAAGCCGGTCGGCGCGGGCGCGGGCGGATACTTCGCCCCGCACGTTCGCGCCTACATCCGGCGCTCCAGCGCGCCCCTGCACATCGGCGCCATGGTCGCGGTGAAGGATCGCCGCAACGGCGCGCGCAATCCGCTGGCCCATCTCCAGCAGGCCGACATCACCATGGAATCGGTGCTGGCCTCGCAAATGCTCTGGGACCCAATCCGTTTCGACGAGACCTGCCCCTCCTCCGACGGCGCGTGCGCCATCGTGCTCGGCGACGAGGCGTCGGCCAAGGCCGCGGAGTCCGCGGGCCGCACGGTGGCGTGGGTGCACGGCACCGCGATGCGCACCGAACCGCTGGCCTACGCCGGGCGCGATCAGGTCAGCCCGCAGGCGGGCCGGGACGCGGCCGCGGCGCTGTGGCGACAGGCCGGGATCACCAATCCGCTCGAGGAGATCGACGCGGCCGAGATCTATGTGCCGTTCTCCTGGTTCGAGCCGATGTGGCTGGAGAACCTCGGCTTCACCGCCGAGGGCGAGGGCTGGAAGCTGACCGACGCCAAGGAGACCGAGATCGGCGGGAAGCTGCCGGTGAATCCGTCCGGCGGCGTGCTCAGTTCCAATCCGATCGGCGCCTCGGGCCTGATCCGATTCGCCGAAGCGGCCAAACAGGTGATGCGGCGGGCCGGTGACTACCAGGTCGACGGGGCGCGAAAGGCGTTCGGTCACGCATACGGCGGCGGGTCGCAGTACTTCTCCATGTGGGTGGTCGGCAGCGAACAGCCGTAGTTTCAGGCGGAACGGATTGTGCGCGGCCACAATCCGATTTCGCCACAAGTTCTGATGCAGATTTCAAGGACATTTGTAAATTCATCAGCAAACTCATTCGAGGCAGCATGACCACCACCACCGATCATCCCGCCCGGCTCGCGGGTCGCGCATCTCAAGCCGCCGTCCGCGCCCGCGACAAGCAGGCATGGCTCGCGTTGTTCGCCCCCGACGGCATCGTCGAGGACCCCATCGGCCCCTCGGTCTTCGACCCCGAGGGCCGCGGCCACCGCGGCCGCGACGCCATCGCCGCCTTCTGGGACAAGGCCATCGCCCCCACCGAATCGATCGAGTTCCTCTTCGAGGACTCCTTCGCCTGCGGCCACGAGATCGCCTTCACCGGCCTCATCCGCACCCGCATGGCCGGCCACGTCATCGACGCGGAGGGCGTATTCACCTACCGCGTCGACGCCTCCGGCAAGATCACCGCCCTGCGCGCGTTCTGGGAGACCGACCGCGCAATGGCGACCATGCGCAAGGAGTGACGGCCGCTCCCGGCGCGGCCCCTCTCCTGCTCCCGGCGTGGCCACTCCCCCTGCTCCCGGCGCGGCCACTCCTCTGTTCCCGGCGTGCTTTTCGCCGGGACTACCTCGTCCGGTAGTCCACCGGGAACTCCTTGATCCCGTTCAACCACCCCGAGCGGAGGCGCTTGGGGTCGCCGAGGCGGGTGATGTCGGGGAGGTGGTCGGCGATGGCGTTGAAGATCAGGTCGATCTCGAGGCGGGCCAGGTTGGCGCCGATGCAGAAGTGGGCGCCGGTGCCGCCGAAGGCCAGGTGCGGGTTGGGGTCTCGGGTGATGTCGAAGGTGAAGGGCCGGTCGAAGACGTCCTCGTCGAAGTTGGCCGAGCGGTAGATCATCAGGACGCGCTGGCCCTTCTTCATCTGGACGCCGGACAGTTCCACGTCCTCGAGGGCCGTGCGCTGGAAGGTGCTCACCGGGGTGGCCCAGCGGATGATCTCGTCGGCGGCCGTCGCCGGGCGCTCCCGCTTGAACAGCTCCCACTGGTCCGGGTTGTCCAGGAACGCGATCATGCCGTGGCTGATGGCGTTTCGCGTGGTCTCGTTGCCCGCGACCGCGAGCATCATCACGAAGAAGCCGAACTCCTCCGAGGTCAGCGCCTCACCGTCGATGTCGGCGTGCACCAGCTCGGTGACGATGTCCTGCTCGGGCGCGGCCTTGCGGGCCTCGGCCATCTGGTAGGCGTAGCCGAGGATCTCCATCGAGGCGGTCAGCGGATCGACATCGATGTCCGGATCGTCGTAGCCGGTCATCTCGTTGGACCAGCGGAAGACCTTCATCCGGTCCTCCTGCGGAATGCCGATCAGCTCGGCGATCGCCTGCAACGGCAGCTCGCACGCCACCTGCGTGACGAAGTCGCCGGACCCCTCGGCCGCGGCGGCCTCGACGATCGCGGCGGCCCGGGCCGAAAGTTCGGCGCGCAGGCCGTTGATCGCGCGCGGGGTGAAGCCCTTGGAGACCAGCTTGCGCAGTTTGGTGTGCTCGGGCGCGTCCTTGTTCAGCAGCACCAAGCGCTGCATCTCGATGTTCTCGCGGGTGATGTCGTCGTTGAACCGCGGGATGGCGGTGTTCTCGAAGTTGGAGAACACATCGCTGCGCCGCGAGATCTCCTTGACATCGGCGTGCTTGGTGACCACCCAGAAGCCGTCGTCGTGGAAGCCGCCGACCTCGGGCGACTTGGGGTTCCACCAGATCGGGGCGGTCCGGCGCAGCTCCGCGAGTTCCTCGACCGGAACCCGCTGCGCCCACAGATCCGGATCGGTCACGTCGAAACCGTCCGGAAGCTGGGGCGCCGGTCGAGTGTCAACCACGGGTCGTCTCCTTCGCACACGTATTGGAACACGTTCTACCTTCATTGCAACATAGGTGGTATCACTAGTAAAGGAGCCGTTTTCAGCGGTTTCTCCAGGTGGAGAAACCTGTTTCAATTTCTGGTCGGAAGGATGGACCATGGGCACACCCGTCATCGTCGAGGCCGCGCGCACCCCGATCGGCAAGCGCGGGGGCTGGCTCGCCGGGCTGCACGCCGCCGAGATCCTCGGCGCGGCCCAGCGCGGCGTCCTCGAGCGCGCCCAGCTCGATCCGGCCCTGGTCGAACAGGTCATCGGCGGCTGTGTGACCCAGGCCGGGGAGCAGTCCAACAACGTCACCCGCACGGCCTGGCTGCATTCCGGCCTGCCGTGGCAGGCGGGTGCGACCACCATCGACGCGCAGTGCGGTTCGGCCCAGCAGGCCAACCACCTGGTCGCCGGGCTCATCGCCGCGGGCGCGATCGAGGTCGGCATCGCCTGCGGCGTCGAGGCCATGACGCACGTCCCGCTGGGCGCGAACGTCGGCGAGCACGCGGGCCCGCGCCGCCCCGCGACCTGGGACATCGATATGCCCAACCAGTTCCAGGCCGCCGAGCGAATCGCCAAGCGGCGCGGCATCACTCGCGCCGACGTCGACGAATTCGGCGCTCGCTCACAGCGTCTGGCGGCCCGGGCCTGGGCCGAGGGGCGGTTCGACCGCGAGGTGCTCACCGTCCCCGCGCCGCAGGTCGACAAGGAGGGCAACCCCACCGGCGAGAAGCTCGACGTCAGCCGCGATCAAGGTCTGCGGGACACCACGATCGAGGGACTGGCCAAACTGAAGCCGGTGCTCGAGGACGGCATCCACACCGCGGGCACCTCCTCGCAGATCTCCGACGGCGCCGCCGCGGTGCTGCTCATGGACGAACAGGCCGCCGCGCGTGCGGGTCTGCGCCCGCGGGCGCGCATCGTGACGCAGTGCCTGGTCGGCGCGGAACCGGAGTTCCATCTCGACGGGCCGGTGCAGGCGTGCGCGCGGCTGCTGGAACGATCCGGCATGAGCATGTCCGATATCGACCTGTTCGAGATCAACGAGGCGTTCGCGTCGGTGCCGCTGTCCTGGGCCTCGGTGCACAAGCCGGATCTGGACCGGGTCAACGTCAACGGTGGCGCGATCGCGATCGGCCATCCGGTGGGCAGCACCGGATCCCGGCTCCTCACAACGGCTTTGCACGAACTCGAGCGGTCCGACTCGTCGATTGCTATGGTCCTCATGTGCGCCGGTGGCGCACTTGCGACGGGTACGATCATCGAACGCGTCTAGGAGACTGGCCTTTTCGGCCAAGTTGAACGTTCATCCCGAGGGCCGCAGAACGTGGCGTACACCACACAAAATGCGGTACAGACAGGAAGATGAGACGTCAGCTATCCTACGGTTATCCCTGGCCCGTCGCGCTGGAAGCTCGCGACGGGCCAGAATCCGTCTGTACCAGCGTTTCCCAACAAACGGCCGCGGTCGCCCGCAAACGCCCCGACCCACTTCGGTTCCCGAACCGGCCCCCTGGAAGCTTCAAGGAAATCGCCAATCAGGCGTAGGTTTTCAGTTACTTAGCCGCTAATATCAATTATACGTATCCGAGATAACGACTGTTAGTACAGCGAAGGGAATTGGGCGGCTCACAATGGCTGATTTCGCGGCGCGGCTGAACAAGCTGTTCGAAACCGTGCATCCCCCGGGGCGTAAGCCGCACACCAACGCGGAGGTGGCTGCCGCGCTGACGGCAGCAGGGCATCCGATCTCGAAACCGTACCTCTCCCAGTTGCGGTCGGGACAACGGACCAACCCGTCCGACGAGACGGTGGCTGCGCTGGCGAAGTTCTTCAAGGTCAAACCGGACTACTTCTTCAACGACATCTACGCGGCGAAGATCGACCACGATCTCGAGCTGCTGTCCCAGCTGCAAGGCTACGGACTCCGTCGGTTGTCGAGTAGGGCGTTCGACCTCTCCGAAGAGTCACAGAACCTGCTCACCTCGATGGCCGAGAAGCTGCGAGCGAGCGAGGGTCTGCCCGAGATTCCGCCGGACGGCACGGAATAGGAAGTACCCCAAGGCAACACAGTGCGGCCTCAGGAACCGCACTGTGTTTGTTTTGGGACACGGAGCCGAAGCGTGCGGGCCGCTTCGGTTCCGACTCATGCCCTCGGTGTGACCTACGACATCAAACCGAGCGGTTGGGCGAATCTCCGGCGTCCTGTGACCTCAGCGACTCCGGGCACTCGCCCGCCGATCGGCGCCCTCGTACGCGCGGGCGATGGCCTGGACCCAGCCGCGCGGGCTCAGGCCCTCCGGCGGGGCGATCCAGCGCGCGTCGATGACCACCTCGCCCAAGGGTTCTCGGGCCCAGCGGGCCACCTGGTCGGCGCGTTCGCCGATCGAGCGGGGCGGCGGCCCGGCGGCCGCCAACTCCACGCCGCCGCCGGATTGTAGATACAGCGCGTCCAGGATCTGCGCAACCTGGTCGGACGCCTTGAGCTGCGTGGTGGATCCGAGCTGGTCGTGCGCGACCACCTCCGGGAACCGTTCGAGCAGGACCCGGTGCAGCAGCCGAATCTGCCGCAGCAGCAGGCGAGCTCGGGCCCACAGCTCCAGCACGATCCACACCGCGCCCACCGCGATCAGCAGGCTCGCCGCCTGCCAGGCGGGCCAGAACCAGCCCGGCTCCCCCGGCCGCGCGGCGTCCTCGGCGACGAGCAGCCGCCGGATGGTCAGCACCGAGAGCACACCCACCACAACGGTTCCCGAGGTGTAGAGCGCGATGCCGCGGCCGAGCGCGGTCCAGTCCAGATTGCGCAGTCCGGTGACCGCGATGAACCCGCACGCGAGCAGTACGGCCACCCATCCGAAGGTCGCGGACCAGGCCAGCGCGATCGCGACGGCGACGAGCCCGGCCGCGTAGATCATGGCCGCGATCTGGCGCAGGTTGCGCCGCGAGACGACCGGCCAGGCCGCGGCGGCGACCACGGAGGTGGCCACCGCGAACAGCAGCCAGGCCGCGAGCTGCGCGTGGTCGGCCACCGATCGACCCCGAATGCCGTGCGGCGCCAGATGATCCAGCGGCACCCCGACCTCCGGGATGGTGACCGTGGCCGCGACGGCGACGGCGGCGACGGCCACCACGATCGCGACGCGCGCGGTGGTGGCGGGTTTGACCAGTACGCGCCCCACCCGCGCGCCGGCCGCCATCCAGACCAGCAGGGCCGTGAGCCAGAACGTCATGGTGTCCCCTTCACCCCAGCGCCTCGTCGAATCGGAGGACCGAGACGCCCGCGCCCCGGTTGTTGAGTACGCGCAGCCTCGTCATGAGCATGTTGGCGAACGTCTCCGCCTCCCATTCGCAGTGCTCGTCGCCGCCGTCCTCGACGATCTGTTCGTGCGCGCGCTGGCTGAGCATGTAGGCGATGAGGTCGTCGCTCGCCTCGAGGGTCACCTCGGTCGCGGGTTCGCCGGGGTGGTCGAAGACGATGTGCCCCAGTTCGTGCGCGAGGGTGTGGTCGCGGCTGGGCAGTGCCGCGGCGAGCACGATGACGTCCCGGTCCGGGTAGCTGCGGCGCTGGCCGCAGACGCCGGGCCCGAGTTGTTCGCTGAGGATGTCGATGGGACGGCGGCGTTCGGCCGCGATCGCCAGCACCACCTCGTCGAGCGTGGTGGCGTCGAAGTCGGCGGCCACCGCGCAGACCGCGTCGACCGCCGCGGCGACGCGCCGATAGGAACGGCCGCTCTGGGCCCGGCTCTCGGTCATCTACTCACCCCCTCATGCCCTCGGCCCGAAGAACTCCGCGCGCGCGGCGTCGATCCGCGCCTGCGCGGCCGAGGCGCTCTGGAAGCTGACCGCCCCGGATCCGGCCGCCGCCAACGCCATTGCGATCAGACCGCCCACGACGGTCAGCACCTTCACCGGCGGCAGGGGGCTGTCGGCGGAGGTGGGCCGCACA
Source organism: Nocardia sp. NPDC004068 (assembly GCF_042874315.1). NCBI lineage: Bacteria > Bacillati > Actinomycetota > Actinomycetes > Mycobacteriales > Nocardiaceae > Nocardia > Nocardia sp. NPDC004068. The sequence goes on along the minus strand of NZ_JBIAMW010000014.1, from coordinate 142,570 downwards.
TTCGGCGCGGGCTGCGCGACCGGCGGCGGCGCGACGGGCGGCGGGGGCGGCGGAACGGGCGCCGGGGCCGGTGCGTCGACCGGGGCGGCGGCGGGCATCGGGGGTGCGAGGGCGGGCAGCACCGGCATCGGCGGCGGCGCGGGCACGGGCGGGGCCACCGGCGCGGGGGCGACCGGCGGCGGCACCGGAACCGGCTGCAACAACAGCAGCAGCAACAGCGGCGACATCACCGCCGCCGACCCCGCCGCCGCGGAACCCACTGCGGCCGAACCGGTTACGCCCAGGGTCGCCAGCGCCGATCCCGTCGCGGACCCGGTGCCGAGCAACGCGGCCGACCCCGTCCCGGTCAACACCGCCAAGGCCGATCCGGTGCCGAGCAATGCCGCCGACCCGGTCCCGAGTGCGGTGGCCGAACCCGTGCCGAGCAGCGCCGCCAGGAGCGCCCCGGTCCCCACCGCGGCGGAACCCGTTGCGGCCGCGGCCGATCCGACGGCCGCCGAGCCGGTCCCCGCCGCGGCCGAACCCGCGCCGGCGAACGCCGATCCGGTGGCGCCACCCGCGGAACCGATGGCCGCCGAACCCACCGCCGCCGATCCGGTCACCGCGGCCCCGAGCCCCGCCGATCCACTTCCGAGAATGCTTGCTAGTCCACCGAATCCGGCCACGGGACGAGACGGCGCCGGATCGGCCACCTCACCCCCCGCCGCCGTATCCGTCACACCCCCGGACGCGGAACCGGACGACACCGAACACTCCGGCCCGGAAGCAGCACCCGAGGGTACGGAACCGTTCCCGGGCACGACGCCCGGCCGCGGGGAATCCGGCGCACCCGAGGGCACGAAATCCGATGGGCCCGAGTCGTTCCCGGACGCGACGCCCGGCGGCGTGGAACCGGCCGAGTCGGAGGGCCCGAGGACAATGGGCGGCGGCGTGCCCGCTGGGTGCACCCCGTTCGCGGAGGCGGCTCCGGACGCGGCCGGTGGGGCGGAACACGGTGTGCCCGAGGCGTTTTGCGGGCTGGTGGAGTAAGGGGAAGTAGGGCGGCCGGGGATGGTGAGAGGGGTGCCCTGGTCGGGACCGGCGACGGCGCAGCGGGGGCAGGAGCCGTTGGGTTGGGGTTCGGCCTGGGCGGACAGGGGGCCGAGGAGACCGCAACCGGCCAGTACTCCGGCTACCGTCACCACGCGCGCGATGCGACCGATGGTCATGCGCCGATGCCTTCCCCTCATCCACTCCAACTGCGTAGATCCCGCGTCCCGGCCGCGATCTATCCGGAGCGCTCGTGTCGAATGCCGATCATCATAACTGCCGAATGTTTGCCCGCGCAGGGCGGTGGTGTGAGCTGACCCACTTCCTACAGCGGCATTCATCACACCGTGGCAGGGCGTGCCGAATCTCGTGCGGGCGGCGGCGACAGCGCGCGCACCCATCACCACGACTGGACGAGGCGGTGGAGCGCACCCGGTTGTGCCGGTCCCACAAGGTTATTCGGAGCCGATCGCTGCCCGGATCGCCCCGACACGCCGATCCCCGCACACGAGAACGGCCCGGCCGCGTGACCTGCGACCGGGCCGTACAAGCGCTGCTCAGGCGCCGTACACCGCCTCCGGCGGCGTCGCCTTGGCAATCAGCTCGCGTACCGCCGGACCGAGTTCGGCGGGCTCCCAGCGCGCGCCCCGGTCCACGGGAACGCCGTGCCGCCAGCCGTCGGCGAGGGCAACCTTGCCGCCCTCGACCTCGAACATGCGCCCGGTCACCCCGGCCGATTCGGCGCTGCCCAGCCAGACCACCACCGGCGAGACGTTCTCGGGGGCCATGGCGTCGAAGCCCTCCTCGGGCCGGGCCATCATGTCGGCGAACACGCCCTCGGTCATGCGGGTGCGCGCGGAGGGGGCGATGGCGTTGACGGTGATGCCGTAGCGCGCGAATTCGGCCGCGGCCGTGATGGTCAGCGCGGCGATGCCCGCCTTGGCCGCGGCGTAGTTGCCCTGCCCGACCGAACCCTGCAGGCCCGCACCGGAACTGGTGTTGATGACGCGCGCGTCCACCGGACGGCCCGCCTTCGATTCGCCGCGCCAGTACGCGGCGGCGTGCCGCATGGTGGCGAAGTGACCCTTGAGGTGCACCCGCACCACCGCGTCCCATTCCTGTTCGCTCAGGTTCACGAGCATGCGGTCGCGCACGATCCCGGCATTGTTGACCAGCACGTCCAACCGCCCGAACGTCTCGACGGCCTGCTCGATCAGGCGCTGGGCGCCCGCCCAGTCGGCCACGTCGTCGCCGTTGACCACGGCCCGCCCGCCGAGGCGCTCGATCTCCTCGGCCACCTGGGCGGCCGGGGAGTCGGCGCTGGGCGCGCCGTCGAGTTCGGCGCCGAGATCGTTGACCACCACATCGGCCCCGGCGGCGGCGAAGGCCAGCGCGTGCGCCCGGCCGATGCCCCGGCCCGCGCCCGTGACGATGACGGTGCGGCCCGCGCAGATCTTCTCAGCCATGTCCACTGCTCTCATTTCCGTTGTGCTGCTTGGTCGTTCGGCGCGGTCGCGGCGGCCAGGAAGGCGGGGCGCTCGCCGCCGCCGTGCACGGTCAGCGCGGCGCCGCTGACGTAGGCGGCCAGCGGGGAGGCGAGGAAGACCGCTACCCGGCCGATGTCCTCGGGCGCGGCCAGCCGCCCGAGCGGCACGGTGTCGGCGACCGCGGCGATCCCGGCCTCGTCGCCGTAGTGCAGGTGCGCGCTCTCGGTGCGGACCATGCCGACGACGATCGAGTTCAACCGGACCTTGGGCGCCCACTCCACGGCCAGCGAGGCGATCAGATGATCGAGCCCCGCCTTGGCCGCGCCGTAGGCCGCGGTGCCGGGCGAGGGCCGATGCCCGCTGACGCTGGAGATCATGACGATCGATCCGCCGTCGGGCCGTTCCTGCATCACCCGATTGGCCGCCTGCGAAACATGCAGCGGCGCAAGCAGATTGAGCCGCACGATCTTGTCGTGGAAATTCGGGCTGGCGGTGGCGGCCGGGGCGAACGGCGCTCCCCCGGCATTGTTCACCACATGGTCGAGCCGCCCGTACCGCTCGACGACGGCATCGACGAGCGCGCCGACCGCGTCCGGGTCGCGCACATCGCACGGCAGGAAGTCCGCGACCCGCCCCGAACTCTCGATCGGCGCGTCGCCGGGCCGCCGGGCGCACGTCACCACGGTGGCCCCGGCGTCGAGGAACACCCTGCTGATCCCGGCGCCCACGCCCCGCACCCCACCGGTGATCAGAACGACCTGCCCGGAAAGGTCCACATCGATTGCCACCGTGCTAACCTACCAAGCACTTGCTTGTTTTGCCAACGAATGGACATGGGGATGGGCATCAACCGTCACACCGAGAGCTCCGGCATCGAGGTCGTCACGATCGACTACCCGCCGGTCAACGCCCTGCCCACCGCCGGATGGTTCGCCGTGGCCGACGCGGTGCGCGCGGCCGGGCGCGACGCGGAGACCAAGGTGGTGGTGCTGCGCGCCGAGGGCCGCGGCTTCAACGCGGGCGTGGATATCAAGGAGATCCAACGGGATTCGGGCCACCAGGCCCTGATCGATGCCAATCACGGGTGCTACGAGGCGTTTTCGGCGGTCTACGAGTGCCAGGTGCCGGTGATCGCGGCGGTGCACGGGTTCTGCCTCGGCGGCGGCATCGGACTGGTGGGCAATGCCGATGTCATCGTGGCGTCGGACGACGCCACCTTCGGCCTGCCCGAGGTGGAGCGCGGGGCGCTCGGCGCGGCCACCCATCTGGCGCGGCTGGTGCCCCAGCACATGATGCGGACGCTGTTCTACACCGCGAGCACGGTCACCGCCCAGCAGCTGCTGCACTTCGGCTCGGTGCACAAGGTGGTGCCCCGGGCCGAATTGGATTCGGCCGCACTGGAAGTCGCGAAGAACATCGCCGCCAAGGACGGGCGGGTGATCCGCGCCGCCAAGCGGGCGCTGAACGGGATCGACGTGCAGGACGTGCACCGCAGCTACCGCTACGAACAGGGCTTCACCTTCGAGTTGAACCTGGCCGGGGTCTCCGACGAGATCCGCGCCCGGTTCGAGGCGGATCTGGCGGCGAAGCGGGAGGGGAACTGAGATGCGCGACAAGCGGATGACGCTCGACCAGATCGTCGGCGAGCTGCGCAGCGGCATGACGATCGGCATCGGCGGCTGGGGTTCGCGGCGCAAGCCGATGGCGTTGGTGCGGGCGCTGTTGCGCTCGGATGTCACCGATCTGACGGTGGTCACCTACGGCGGGCCGGATCTGGGCCTGTTGTGTTCGGCGGGCAAGGTGCGCAAGGCGTACTACGGCTTCGTCTCGCTGGACTCCGCGCCCTTCTACGATCCGTGGTTCGCCGCGGCCCGCACCTCGGGCGCGATCGTGGCCCGCGAGATGGACGAGGGCATGGTCAAGTGCGGGTTGCAGGCGGCCGCCGCGCGGTTGCCGTTCCTGCCGATCCGCGCCGGGCTGGGCTCGGACGTCCCGGCGTTCTGGGAGGGTGAGCTGCGCACGGTCGAATCGCCGTATCCCGGCCCCGACGGCCGCACCGAGACGCTGATCGCCATGCCCGCCCTGACCCTGGACGCGGCCCTCGTGCATCTGGATCTGGGCGACCGGCACGGCAACGCGGCCTACACCGGCGTCGACCCGTACATGGACGACCTGTTCTGCCTGGCCGCCGAGCGCCGATACCTGTCGGTGGACCGCCTGGTCGACACCGACGAACTGGTGAAAGCCGTTCCGCAGCAAGCGATCATCCTCAACCGCATGCTGGTCGACGGCGTGGTGGAGACCCCGGGCGGCGCGCACTTCACCTTCTCCGGGAGCTACGGCCGCGACGAGCGATTCCAGCGGCACTACGTGGCCGCCGCCGGTGATCCGGAGGCGTGGGCGGCGTTCAAGGCACGCTATCTGGACGTCACCGAGGACGAATACCAGTCCGCGGTCCGCGAATTCGGCGAGGAGCAGGCGAAATGACCGACACCACCACCGCGACCCGCGCCGAGGTGTGCGCGGTCGCCTGCGCCGAGATCTTCCGGGGCGCGGGCGAGATCATGGCCAGCCCGATGTCGCCCACGCCGACGATCGGCGCGCGGCTGGCCCGGCTGACCTTCGAACCGGATCTGCTGCTGTCCGACGGCGAGGCGCTGTTCCTGGCCGAGGTGCCCGCGCTGGGCGCGAAAGCGCCTGTGGAGGGCTGGATTCCGTTCGGGAAGGTGTTCGATGTGGTCGCCTCCGGGCGGCGGCACGTGGTGATGGGCGCCAATCAGATCGACCGGTTCGGCAATCAGAACCTGTCGGCGTTCGGCCCGTTGCAGCATCCGGCGCGGCAGATGTTCGGGGTGCGCGGCGCGCCGGGCAATACCATCAACCACGCGACCAGCTATTTCGTCCCCCGGCACGGCAAGCGGGTGTTCTGCGAGCGGGTCGACATCGTGTGCGGCGTCGGCTACGACAAGGTCGATCCCGCCAATCCGGCCTACCGCTTCCATCACCTGCACCGCGTGGTCAGCAATCTGGGCGTGTTCGACTTCGGCGGACCCGACCACACCATGCGGGCGCTGTCGCTGCATCCGGGCGTCACCGCGGCCGAGGTCGCCGAGAACACCGCCTTCGAGATCGCCGGGCTCGACACCGCCGAGACCACCCGGTGGCCCACCGAGGAGGAGCTGCGGCTGATCCGAACCGTGCTGGACCCCAAGGGAATTCGCGACAAGGAGGTCCCGTCGTGAGCCGCCTGCGCACGCCGCTCACCGACCTGGTCGGGATCGAGCATCCGATCGTGCAGACGGGCATGGGCTGGGTGGCCGGTCCGCGGCTGGTGGCCGCGACCGCCGAGGCCGGCGGGCTGGGCATCCTGGCGTCGGCCACCATGACCTTCGCCGAACTGGAGGGGGCGATCGCCAAGACCAAGGCGAACACCGACCGCCCCTTCGGGGTGAACATCCGCGCCGACGCCGCCGACGCCCCCGACCGCATCGAACTGCTCATCCGCGAGGGTGTGCGGGTCGCCTCGTTCGCGCTGGCGCCCAAGAAGGAACTCATCGCGCGGCTCAAAGACGCCGGCGTGGTGGTGATTCCGTCGATCGGCGCGGCCAAGCACGCGGTGAAGGTCGCGGCCTGGGGCGCGGACGCGGTGATCGTGCAGGGCGGCGAGGGCGGCGGGCACACCGGCCCGGTGGCCACCACGCTGCTGCTGCCCTCGGTGCTGGACGCGGTCGACATCCCCGTGGTGGCGGCGGGTGGCTTCTTCGACGGCCGCGGCCTGGCCGCCGCCCTGGCCTACGGCGCGGCCGGGGTCGCGATGGGCACCCGCTTCCTGCTCACCCAGGAGAGCACGGTCCCCGACGCGGTGAAACAGGAGTACCTGAGCCGCGGCCTCCAGGACACGGTCGTCTCGCTCAAGGTGGACGGTATGCCGCACCGCGTCCTCAACACCGAACTCGTTCAGCGCCTGGAACATTCGGGTCGCTGGCGCGGCCTGACCGCCGCGGTCGCCAACGCGTCGAGGTTCAAGAGCATGACCGGCATGAAGTGGTCCGCCCTGGTCCGCGACGGCCTCGCCATGCGCAGGACCAAGGACCTCACCTGGTCCCAGGTCGTCATGGCCGCCAACACCCCCATGCTGCTCAAGGCCGGTCTGGTCGAGGGCAACACCCAGGCCGGTGTCCTGGCGGCCGGTCAGGTCACCGGCATCATCGACGACCTGCCCACGGTCCGCGAGTTGATCGACGGCATCGTCGCCGAGGCGTGCGCCCGCATCGACGCCTTGGCCGCCCTGCGCTGATCACCAGGGCAGTTCGCCGTACTCGTGCTCGGTGTCGCCCCACCGATGGCCCCAGTGCTTGCCGTTCGGGCCGTCGGCCGGGAGGGTGGCCAGCCACACGATGGGTTCGGCGCCCTGGGCGGGGGTGCGGAAACCGGTGTGGCCGTTGAGGTCTGTGGCGGTGTAGCCGGGATTGGCGGCGTTCACCTTGATGGGTGTGCCCGCGAACTCCTTGGCGTAGAGCGTGGTGATCATGGTCAAGGCGGTTTTGGACGAGGGGTAGGGGATCGCGCCGAGGGCCGCGAAGGGGGATTCGGGATCCGTTGTGAGCGTGAGGGATCCGACCTCGCTGGCGACGTTCACGATGCGGGCGGCGGGGGCCGCGCGCAGGAGGGGAAGCAGGGCGTTGGTGACGGCGACGACACCGAAGACGTTGGTCTCGTACACCTTTCGCAGATTCGCGAGAGTCGTGGCGGACGCCTTGCCGTCACCCTCCAACTCACCGGTGATGCCCGCGTTGTTGACCAGGACGTCGAGGGCGGCGAACTCCGCGCCGATCCACGCCGCCGCCCGGTCGATCGAGCCGGAGTCGGTCACGTCGAGGTGGACGAAGCGGGCGTCGAATCCCTCGGCGGTCAGCTTCTCGGTGGCCGCGCGGCCGCGTCCCTCGTCCCGCGCGCCCACGAGCACGGTCGCGCCCCGGACCGCGAGTCCGCGAGCCACTTCGAATCCGATGCCCTTGTTGGCGCCGGTGATCAAGGCTGTCGTCGTCATGGCGACCAGCATGGGCGCGCCCGCGCCGGGCAGGGAGGACCAGTTTGTACCACCCAACGGGCGAGCGCGGCGATCACACTGGGGACATGGCGTATCGCAAGGAACTCGCGGCCTTTCTGCGCACCCGGCGCGCCCGGCTGCGGCCGCACGAGGTCGGCTTGCCCGAGACCGGGATTCGGCGCACGCCCGGCCTGCGGCGGCAGGAGGTCGCTCAGCTCGCCGGGCTGTCGGTGGACTACTACGCGCGACTCGAACAAGCCCGGGGCGCGCATCCCTCCCGGCAGGTGCTTGCCGCGCTGGCGCGGGCGCTGCTGCTCACCACCGACGAGCGCGAGTACCTGTACCGCACGGCCGGGGTGAATCCGCCGGTGGTCGCGGGCCCGTCGAAGGTCGTGGCGCCCTCGATCCGGGTACTGCTGGACGCGTTGTCGGCCCCCGCCTACGTCGTGGACGCCACCTACGAGGTCCTCGCCTGGAACCGGGCGGCCGCCCCCTTCCTCGGCCTGGACGACGCCCCGGAACGGGACCGCAACATGATCCGCTGGATGTTCCGGTTCGCCGCCGAGGATCCGGTGTGGGACGACACCTCGGTGCGGCTGTTCGCCCGCTCGACGGTGGCCGATCTGCGCGCCGCCTACGCCCGCTATCCGGGGTACGCCGCCCTGGCCGAGCTGGTCGCCGAACTGCTCGCCACCGCACCGCGTTTCGCGGAGATGTGGGCGGAGCACGACGTCCGGGTGCGGCGCGCGCATCGCAAGCGGGTCACGCACCCCCACCTCGGGCCGCTCGAATTCGACTGCCAGGTGCTGTATCTCGACGATACCGATCAGCGCATGATCGTCTATTGCGCCGAGCCAGGCTCGGCTACGCAGGCGGCGTTCCTGTCGCTGGCCGACACGGCGTGATCTCGACCCGATTGTCGTGGAACACAGCGCCATTGGCGAAATCTGCGTCGCGTTCGGCGATGGTGGCGTTGACGGTCGCACCGCCGGAGAGTTTGGCCCAGCGGCCCTTGGTGGTCGCGGCCACGCCCGGACGCACCCGGTCCGACACCTCGGCGACGGCCTCGAACGAGCCGCGGGCGTTGGCGACCAGAATCGGGGCGCCGTCGGCGATGCCGCGGGCGGCGGCGTCGGCGGGATGCACCACGACGGTGGGATCGCCTGCGCGCCTGCGTAATTCGGGGTTGTTGCCGAACGTGGTGTTGAGGAAGTGGTGGGCTGCGGCGGAGATGAGGACCAGGCCGGTGCCCGGATCGGCGGGCGGGGTGTAGGCGGGTAGCGGATCGTGTCCGGCCGCGGCGGCGCGGTCGGAGACGAAGCGCAGCTTGTCCCTGGGTACCGGACCGGGCTCGATCTTCAGGAAGCCCTCGGCGCGCAGACGCTCGAAATCGTGGCCCTTCAGCAGTTGCCGGGCCAGCTCCTCGTCCGAGTCGTAGAGCGCCGGTTCGGTCAGGTCCATGCGGCGGGCGAGGCGGCGGAAGGTCTCGGTGGTGGACAGACATTCGTCCGGCGGGGGCACCGCGGGTTCGTTCCAGACCAGATACAGATGGCCGTAGCCCGCGATCACGTCCAGATGTTCGGGCTGCATGGTGGCGGGCAGCACGATATCGGCGTAATCCACCGTGTCGGTCGGAAAGTGTTCCAGCACAACGGTGAACAGGTCCTCGCGGGACAGTCCCTCGATCACCTTGCGCTGCTGGGGATTCGAGCCCACCGGATTGGCGGCGATCACGAACAGCGCCTTGACGGGTGGTTCGTCCACGTCGAGCAGGCCCTCGGCCAACCGGGTCATGGTGAGCGTCCGCGTCGGGCCGGGGAGCAGATCGAAACGCAACAGTTCGGGCAGGTTCAGCTCGAAATGCCCGCTCGTCGAATAGTGCAGTCCCCCACCGGGAATCGCCCAGTCCCCCGTCACGCCGGGCAGGCAGGCGAGCGTCCGCAGCGCCATGCCGCCGCCCGCGTGCCGCTGCATCCCCTGGGAGGCGCGGATGGCGGTCGGCCGCGTGCGGGCGATCCGCTCACCGAGCGCGACGATCCGCTCCGACGGCAGCCCGGTGATCTCGGCGACCCGCTCGGGCGTGAATTCCGCCAGGCGCGAACGGAATTCGGGCCAGCCGACGGTGTGCGCGGCGAGGTAGTCCTCGTCCTGCGCGCCCAGCGACACGATCACGTGCATGAGGCCCAGCGCCAGCGCCGCGTCGGTGCCGGGCAGCGGGGCCAGATGTTCGTCGCAGCGTTCGGACGTGCGGGTGCGCACCGGATCGATCGACACCAGGTACGCGCCGCTGTCCTGCACGAACTTCCACAGGTGATGCCCGGAGGACAGCGGATTGGTGCCCCACAACAGGATCAGCTCCGACTTCGCGAAATCCTCCGGATCCATGCCCCCGGCGGTGCCAAGCGTGTACTTCAGCCCGGCCGTTCCGGCGACCGAGCAGATGGTGGCGTCGTGCAGCGACGCGCCGAGCACATTGAAGAACCGGCGACCCGAAAGCCCTTCCAGCCCTTGGATATAGCCCAGGCTGCCGGTGCCGTGGAACGGCCAGATCGCCTCGCCGCCGTACTCGTCGACGATGCCGGTGAGCCGCTCGGCGATCTCGTCGAGCGCCTCGTCCCAGCCGATCCGCTCGAACCGGCCCTCCCCCTTGCGGCCCACCCGGCGCATCGGATGGCGGATGCGGTCGGGCGAGCCGACCTGCTCGAGGTACCGGTTGACCTTCACGCACAGCGCTCCGCGGGTGACCGGGTGCTCCCGATTGCCCCGCAGGCCCACGGCCGCGCCGTCCTCGACGGTCACCACCCAGGAACACGCGTCGGGGCAGTCCAGCGGGCAAGCACCCAGTACCTTCACCACTCCGATGGTAGAGGCGGACCTCAGCGCAGGCGTTCGATGATGGTGGCGTTGGCGGTGCCGCCGCCCTCGCAGATGGTCAGCAGGCCGTAGCGGCCGTCGACGCGTTCCAACTCGTTGAGCAACGTGGCGAACAGTTTCGCGCCGGTCGCGCCGAGCGGATGGCCCAGGGCGATCGCGCCGCCGTTGACATTGACCCGCTCCGGATCCGCGCCGGTCTCCTTCAGCCAGGCCAGCACCACCGAGGCGAACGCCTCGTTGATCTCGATGACGTCCATGTCCGCGATGGTCAGGCCGGTCTGCTCGAGCGCCCATCGGGTGGCGGGGATGGGCGCGGTGAGCATGTAGATCGGGTCCGCGCCGCGGGCGCTGACGTGATGGACGCGGGCGCGCGGGGTGAGGCCGAATTCGCCGACCGCCCACTCCGAGGCGAGCAGGGTCGCGCTCGCGCCGTCGGAGATCTGGCTCGCCACCGCGGCGGTGAGCGGGCTGCCCTCGCTGAGCGGTTTCAGCGCGGCCATCTTCTCCAGGCTGGTCTCGCGCGGACCCTCGTCGACGCGGAAGTCGCCGACCGGCACGATCTCGCGATCGAAACGGCCCTCCCCGATGGCCTTTCGCGCGCGCTCGTGGCTGCGCAGCGCCCAGCGTTCCATATCCGCGCGGCTGATGCCCCACTTCTCCGCGATGAGGGCGGCCCCGTTGAACTGCGATACCTCGCCGGTGCCGTAGCGGTCGTCCCAGCCCTTCGCGCCGACGAACGGCGAGTCGAAGCCGTACTCCTTACCCGCGAGCATGGCCGCGGAGATCGGGATGGCGCTCATGTTCTGCACGCCGCCCGCGACGATCACGTCGGCGGTGCCGCTCATGATGGCCTGCGCGCCGAAATTGATGGCCTGCTGGCTCGATCCGCACTGCCGGTCCACCGTGACGCCGGGGACCTCCTCCGGATATCCGGCCGCCAGCCACGCCGTGCGCGCGATGTTCCCGGCCTGCGGGCCGATCGCGTCGACGCAGCCGAAGATCACGTCGTCGACCGCGCCGGGATCGATCGGGTTGCGCGCCAACAATCCTCGCAACGCGGTCGCGCCCAGATCGGCCGGGTGCACGCCGGACAGGGCGCCGCCGCGCTTGCCGATCGGAGTGCGCACGGCGTCGATCACGTACGCCTCCCGCACGGGGGTGTGGCGGCGGCTGGACGGTGCGGACATGGAGACTCCTAGCGAGACTGCGGGTTGGTGAGCCCGTCGAGCACGATGGTCAGGTACTGCTTGGCGAGGTTGTCGACGGTGATGCGGCCGCCGGGCCGATACCAGCGCACGGCCACCCAGACGGTGTCGCGCAGGAATCGGTAGGCCAGTTCCACATCGAGTTCGGGGCGGAAGCTGCCGTCCCGCACGCCCTGGGTGAGCACGTGGTGCCACAGCTCGCGGAACTCCCGGTTGTACTCCGCGATATAGGTGAAACGCTCTGTGCCGCTGAGCCTTTTGGCCTCGGCCTGATAGATCGCCACCGCCGAATGCCAGCGGTCGAACGATTCGTAGGACGCGATGACCAACGCCTCCAACGTATCTCGCGCCGACAACCCGGCGGCGACGGTCTCGCGGTAGCGGCCGAACAGGTCGTCCAGGAAGCCGCGCAGAATCTCGTCGACCATCGACTCCTTGGAATCGAAGTGGTGATAGAGACTTCCCGATAGGATGCCCGCCGCGTCGGCGATATCGCGGACCGTGGTGGCGCGCAGCCCGCGTTCGGCGAACAAACCCGCCGCGAGCGAGAGCAGCTCGGTGCGGCGCGCGGACTTCGAGGGGTCGGGTGCGGTCACCGGGCCATAATACAACCAAGCATTTGCTTGGGGCCAACGAATCAGCGCAGCGAGTAGCGCAGCGGCGAGGACATGGACAGATCGGCCAGCAGGCGGTCGCAGATCACCACCGGTGAGACGCCCGCGCGGGCGAGGCGGGCCACCAGCGCCAATCTCCGTTCGCAGCTGTCCCATTCGACGGTCAGCGGGCCGCGACCGGGTCCGGCGTCCACGGTGGCCATGACGCGCGGCGGGCCGCCCGGGTCGGGCACCTCGCTCAGCTCGAGGACCATGCCGCGCTGCCAGGCGCGGTAGGTCTCCATATCCGCGCCGACGACCAGTTTGTCGGTCGCCGCGCACAGTCCCTCGGCGATGCCGTCGGCGAATTCGGTCTCGTCCGGCGCGGCGGAGCGGCAGCGCCGCACGACCTCGAGCAGATCGGACCGCACCTCGCACAGCAGGGCGATCCGCTTGCGCCGCCGCCGATCGGCCTCGGACTCGGCGTGTCCGGGCGCGCGAACCATGCCGATCCGCCGCGCCCGCTCGCGATCGCGGGTCATGTCCTCCCGCAGCGCCCCTCGCGGATCGCGCGCGACACCCGCCTCGTCGACTGCGTGCTGCGCCAGAATCCGTGCCGCGCGCACGGCCGCGGCGGCTCCGGAGCGATGATCGAGGAGTTCCGCGCCGAGGGTGAGCGCGGCGAGCACGATGCCGTCCAGCCGCCGCCGCGCCAGCACCACCTCACGTACCAGCTCGAGTTCCAGTTCTTCGGAGTCTTCCTGACGATGGTCCAGACCCATGGGTCATGGTCCCTTCGAATTCGGGAACCGGCCAAATCCAGGATTGCACACCCCACCCCAGGTAGCGCCACCCTATTTTCCCCGTCGCCCCCTACCCCGAGCCCTCCCCTCCTCGCCGGGGCCATGGTCTTCTTCCCCGAGGCGAAGCCGAGGGGTCAGGCGCGCTGGCTGCTCACCGAGACCACCTCGCCGGTCATGTATGTGGTGTAGTCGCTGGCCAGCATGGCGATGGTGGCGGCGACTTCCCAGGGTTCGGCGGCGCGGCCGTAGGCCTCGCCGGCGGCGAGGCGGTCGAGGAGGTCGGTGGAGGTGACCTTGTCCAGGAAGGGGTGGCGGGCGATGCTCGGGGCGACCGCGTTGACGCGGACGCCGAGGGCCGCGGCCTCGACGGCGCTGCATCGGGTGAGGGCCATGACACCGGCCTTGGCGGCGGCGTAGTGGGCCTGGCCGTGCTGGGCGCGCCAGCCCAGCACGCTGGCGTTGTTGACGATGACGCCGCCGTGCCCGGCGTCGCGGAAGTAGTTGAGCACCGCGCGGGTGCAGCGGAAAGTGCCGTTGAGGGTGATGTCGAGGACCCGGTCCCACTGCTCGTCGGTCATGTCGACAACCGGTGTCTCCCCGCCCAATCCGGCGTTGTTGACCATGATGTCGATGCGGCCCAGCCGATTCGCGGCCGCCCGCACCAGCTCGTCGACCTGTTCGGTGCTGGTGACGTCGCAGACCGCCGAGGCGACCCGGCGCTGCGGGAAGGCCGCCGCGAGTTCCTCCTCGGTCTGCTTCAATCGCCGCTCGTGCCAATCGGAGACGACCACGTCGGCGCCCTCGTCGAGCAGGCGGCGCGCGGTGGCCGAGCCGATGCCGGTGCCCGCGGCGGCCGTCACCACGGCGACCTTCCCGGCGAGCAGGCCGTGGCCCGCGACCGGCTGCGGCGGGGTGGAGAGATCTGTCACGGATGGTCCTTCCTACCGGGCCTCGCGCGGCAGCCCGAGCACGCGTTCGGCGATGATGTTGCGCTGCACCTCGTTCGAGCCGCCGTAGATGGTGTCGGCGCGGCTGAACAGGAACAATCGCTGCCATTCGGTCATGTCGTCGGGGAGGGCGACCAATCCCGGCGCGCCCATCACGGCCATCGCCAGCTCGCCCAGATCGCGATGCCAGTTGGCCCACAACAGCTTCGACACCGACGCCTGCCCGGCGGCCGTGCGCGCGTCGACGTCGGTGTGCGCGGATTCGAGGGTGCGCAGCGCGTGCGCCCGCAACACCCGCAACCCGACCCACGCCTGATCGAACCGCTCGGACAGCACCGGATCACGCAGCGCCCCATTGGCTTTCGCGACATCCTCCAGGTTCGACAGCTCCCGCGCGAACCGGATCTGCTGCCCCACGGTGGAGATGCCGCGCTCGAAGGTCAAGGTGCCCATGGCGACTCGCCACCCGTCGCCGGGCGCGCCCACCACGAGGTCGGCCGCGGTCCGCGCGTTGTCGAAGAACACCTCGTTGAATTCGGCGGTCCCGGTGAGCTGCACGATCGGCCGCACCTCGATCCCCGGCTGCCGCATCGGCACCAGCAGATACGAAAGCCCTTGGTGCCGTTGGGAACCCGGTTCGGTGCGGCACAGCACGAAACACCAGTCCGACAGATGCGCCAGCGAGGTCCAGATCTTCTGCCCGTTGAGCACCCACTCGTCGCCGTCGCGTCGCGCCGAGGTGGTGACCGCCGCGAGGTCCGATCCCGCGCCCGGCTCCGAATACCCCTGGCACCACAGTTCGGTGACCGACCGGATACCCGGCAGGAATCGCCGCTTCTGCTCCTCGGTGCCGTAGGCCAACAGGGTCGGCCCGCACAGTTCCTCCCCGACGTGCGAGACCCGCGCGGGCGCGTTCGCGCTCGCGTACTCCTCGTGGAAGATCACCTGCTGGCGCAGCGTCGCCTCGCGCCCGCCGTACTCCTTCGGCCAGCCGAGGCAGGTCCACCCGGCCGCGGCGAGGTGACGATCCCACGCCAGCCGCTCCTCGAACGCCTCGTGCTCGCGGCCCGGACCACCCAGCCCGCGCAGCTCCCGGAACTCGCCGTTCAGGTTCTCCGCCAGCCATTCCCGCACGTCGGCGCGGAAGCGGGCATCATCCGAGGTGTCGGAATCCGGGGTCTGGCTCACACTCACTCCGGTAGAGTAACCTACCAAGCACTTGCTTGTTAACCGATCGAGGACGGCCGTGACGACCCTGGTCCAGACCACCCCGCTCGCCCTGCACGAGGCGGCGCGCGATTTCGGTGACGAGATCGCCATCATCGACGGCGGCACCCGGCTGACGTGGACGGACCTGCTCGACGCCGTGCGCGAGGCGGCGGGCGCGCTGATGGCCCGCGGCGTCGGCCGGGGCGATCGGGTGGCGATCTGGGCGCCCAACACCTGGCACTGGGTGGTCGCCGCGCTCGGGGCACATTACGCGGGCGCCGCGCTGGTTCCGCTGAACACCCGGTACGTGGCCGAGGAGGCCACCGATGTGCTCGAACGCGTCCACGCCGCGGCCCTGTTCGTGGTGGGGCCGTTCCTCGGGCGCGATCGGCTGGCCGAATTGCGTTCCACCGCAACAAATCTGGACATCGAGACGATCGTCGTCATTCCGGGTGACGCGCCCGCGGAGGCGACCGACACGGCCGTCGAATGGGCCGACCTACCCCGGCTCGCCGCCGAGGTCGCCCCCGGACTGGTCGTCGAACGCGGCGAATCCGTTGCGCCCGAGGACATCTCGGACATCCTGTTCACCTCCGGCACCACCGGGCGCAGCAAGGGCACCCTGGTCGCGCACCGGCAGGCGCTCGGCGTGGTGCGGGCCTGGGTGGAACGCGCCACGCTGCGCACCGGCGATCGCTATCTGGTGATCCCGCCGTTCTTCCACAACTTCGGCTACAAGGCCGCGATCCTCACCTGCCTGGTCACCGGCGCGACCATCGTGCCGCAGGCCAGCTTCGACGTCCCGGAGACCCTGCGCCTGGTGCGGGATCTGCGGATCACCGTCCTCACCGGTCCGCCCACGATCTACCAGACCCTGCTCGACCATCCGCGCCGCGGCGAATTCGATCTGAGCAGCCTGCGGGTCGCGGTCACCGGCGCGTCGACGGTCCCGGTGGTGCTGATCGAGAGGATGCGCGCCGAACTCGAATTCGAGGTGGTGGTCACCGCGTACGGCCTGTCGGAGTCGGCCGGATTCGGCACCATGTGCCGGCCCGACGACGATCCGGAGACCATCGCCAACACCTCGGGCGAGGCCATCGCGGACTTCGAGATCCGCATCGACACCAACGGCGAGGTGCTGCTGCGCGGGCCCAATGTCATGCTCGGCTATCTCGACGATCCGGAGAACACCGCGAAGACCATCGACGCCGACGGCTGGCTGCACACCGGCGACGTCGGCGTCCTCGACGAGCGCGGCTATCTCAAGATCACCGACCGGCTCAAGGACATGTACATCAGCGGCGGCTTCAACGTGTATCCGGCCGAGGTGGAACAGGTCCTGGCCCGGCTCGACGGCGTGGCGGAGTCCGCGGTCATCGGCGTGCCCGACGAGCGGATGGGCGAGGTCGGCAAGGCGTACGTGGTCCGCAAACCGGGATCCGCGCTGACCGAACAGGACGTGATCGCGCACGCCAAGCAGAGCCTGGCCAATTTCAAGGTGCCGCGCCACATCGAATTCCGCGACGCGCTGCCCTACAGCGCCGCGGGCAAAGTCCTCAAGCGCCAGCTACGTGAGGAGATCTCGTGAGTTCCGATCCGATACCCGACGAGGGTGAGGTCGTCACCTACGAACGCCGCGGACCGGTCGCGATCGTCACGATGAATCGCCCGCGCTACCGCAACGCGCAGAACTCAGCGATGACCTACGCGCTGGACGCGGCCTTCACCCGGGCGGTCGAGGACGCCGAGGTCAAGGCGATCGTACTGGCGGGCAACGGAAATCATTTCAGCGCCGGACACGATATCGGCACCCCCGGCCGCGACCATCACGCGCACTACGACAACAAGGCCGCGCTGTGGTGGGACCACGTGGACCGGCCGGGCGGCGATCAGCGCTTCGCCCGCGAGCTCGAGGTGTATCTGGGCATGTGCCGCCGTTGGCGGGAGATCCCCAAGCCGACCATCGCGATGGTGCAGGGCGCGTGCGTCGCGGGCGCGCTCATGCTGACCTGGGTGTGCGATCTGATCGTCGCCGCCGACGACGCCTTCTTCTCCGATCCGGTTGTGCGCATGGGCATTCCGGGCGTGGAGTACTTCGCCCACCCGTGGGTGCTGGGCCCGCGCCGGGCGAAGGAGGTGCTGTTCACCGGCGACCGGTTCAGCGCCGAGCAGGCGTACGAATGGGGCATGGTCAACCGGGTGGTGCCGCGCGCGGACCTGGAGGCGCACACCCTCGCCCTGGCCGAGCGGATCGCGGCCATGCCGCAGTTCGGGCTGGCGCTGACCAAGAAGGCCGTCAACCAGTGTGAGGATCTGATGGGTATGCGCGCGGGCATGGATTCCGTCTTCGGCCTGCATCACTTCGCCCACGCGCACAACGCCGAGGTCGGCGTGGACTCGCTGGGCGGCATGGACGCACGGTCGATGAAGGCGAGCGCACAGGCGAGCGAGGCGAACTAGTGGATCTCGAATTCGATACCGCGGCAAGCGATTTCCGGCGCGAGGTGCGCGAGTTCCTGCGCACCCACCTGCCCGCGAAACCCTTGCCCTCGATGGACACCCGCGCGGGGTTCGAGGCGCACCGGGAGTGGGAGCACACCCTCGCCGAGGCCCGGCTGTCGGTCGTGTCCTGGCCGCGCGAGTACGGCGGCCGCGACGCCTCGCTGCTGGAGTGGGTGCTGTTCGAGGAGGAGTACTACGCCGCGGGCGCACCCGGCCGGGTCAGCCAGAACGGCATCTTCCTGCTCGCGCCCACGCTGTTCGAGCACGGCAGCCCCGAACAGCTCGAGCGCGTCCTGCCCCGGATGGCCCGCGCCGACGACATCTGGGCGCAGGCGTGGTCCGAGCCGGAGGCGGGCAGCGATCTGGCGGGCATCCGCTCCACCGCGCGCCGGGCCACCGGCGGCTGGATCCTCAACGGGCAGAAGACCTGGAGTTCGCGTGCCTCGTTCGCGGACTGGGCCTTCGGCCTGTTCCGCAGCGATCCCGACGCCGAACGGCATCGCGGGCTCACCTACGTGATGTTCCCGCTGACCGCCGACGGGGTGAGCGTGCGGCCGATTCCGCAGCTCGACGGCGAACCCGGATTCGCGGAGATCTTCCTGGACAACGTGTTCGTCCCGGACCGCGACGTGATCGGGGAGCCGAACCAGGGCTGGAAGGTGGCGATGAGCACCTCCAGCAACGAGCGCGGCCTGTCGCTGCGCAGCCCCGGCCGGTTCAACGCCACCGCCGCCCGGCTGGTCGAGCTGTGGCGCGACGTCGCCGACCCGACCGACACCGAGGCGCGAAATCGCGTGGTGGACAACTGGATCGGGGCCGAGGCGTACCGGCTCAACACCTGGGCCACCGTCACCCGGCTCGCCGAGGGCGGCAAGCTGGGCGCGGAATCGTCGGTGAACAAGGTGTTCTGGTCCGAGCTGGACATCGCCCTGCACGAGACCGCGCTCGAGCTGCTGGGCCCGGCCGCCGAACGCGTCGGCGACTGGTCCGACGGCTACCTGTTCTCCCTGGCGGGCCCGATCTACGCCGGTACCAACGAGATTCAGCGCAACATCATCGCCGAACGCCTGCTCGGCCTGCCGCGTTGAACCGCAGAACGGATTGTCGATGAGATTCGCAGCAACCCCCGAACAGCGCGACTTCGCCGCGAGCCTGCGCAAGATGTGCGAGGCGGCCGGCACGCCCGGACTCGTGCGCGCCTGGGCGGGCGGCGATCACCGGGGCGGGCGCGCCCTGATCCGCCAGCTCGCCGGGGCCGGAGCGCTCGGCCTGGCCGTCGCCGACGAGTACGGCGGGATGGGCGCCGAGCCGATCGATCTGGTGGTGGCCGTCCAGGAATTCGGCCGGGCCGCGGCGCCGGGGCCAGTGGTGGAGACCGCCGCGGTGATTCCCGCTCTGCTGCAAGGGCTTTCGGACCACGGTCCGGCGCGGCGCTGGCTGGGCGGTTTCGCCGAGGGCAAGTCGCTGGGCACGCTGGCGCTGGAGCCGGGGCTGCCCGCGGTCGACGCCGACGTCGCCGAAGTGGTGCTGCTCGCCGACGGCGATCGGCTCTACACCGCGCGACGCGGTGATCTCGTGCGGTCGATCGATCCGGCGCGCCGCCTGTTCACGGTGGTGGCCGACGAGGTGGTGGCCGAGGGCGAGGCGGTGACGGCGGCGCTGGCGGCCGCGTTCGACGCGGGCGCGCTGGCCACCGCGGCGCAGCTGCTGGGCGCGGGACGGGCGCTGCTGGACACGACCGTCGCCTACGCCAAGCAACGGCACCAGTTCGGCCGGCCGATCGGCCAGTACCAGGCCGTGAAGCATCAGCTGGCGAATGTGCTCATCGGCCTCGATCTGGCCGAGCCACTGCTGTACCGCGCGGCGCTGACATTGGACACTCCCGATCGCGCCCGCGACGTGTCGGCGGCCAAGGTCGCCTGCGCGGACGCCGCCTACCGGGCCGCGCGCACGGCGTTGCAGGTGCACGGGGCCATCGGCTACACCGCCGAATACGATCTGTCGCTGTGGCTGACGAAGGTGACCGCGCTGCGATCCGCTTGGGGCACAGGGGATTTCCATCGCGCGCGGGTGGCGCGCGCGTTGCGGGCGGAGGCGAGCGCGTGAGCGACACCGTGGAGTTCCGGGAACTGGCTGACACCGTGCGGGCGGTGCTCGCCAAGCACGGCGATCGGGACGCGTTGCGCCGGGCCGTATCCGGCGAACTCGGCTACGACGAGCAGCTGTGGACCCTGCTGTGCGAACAGGTCGGGGTCGCCGCGCTGGCGATTCCGGAGGAGTACGGCGGCGTGGGCGCGGGCCTGGCCGCCGCGCTGGTGGTGATCGAGGAACTGGGCCGCACGCTGCACGCGCCGCCCATGCTCGGCTCGGCCGTACTGGGCACGCAGGCCGTGCTGCTCACCGGGAACGAGGAGGCCGCCGCGCGGCTGCTGCCCGAGGTCGCCGAGGGCGCCCGCACGCTGGCCGTGTGCTGGGCCGGGTCGGCGGGCTGGGACGAGCCCGGGGTGCAGGCCGACGGCGGAAGGCTCGACGGCACAGCGCATTACGTCCTCGACGGGACGGTGGCCGAGACGCTGATCGTGGTGACATCCGACGGTCTGTACGAAATCGACGCCGCCGCACCGGAAGTCACGCGCGCGACGACCCCCACCCTGGACCCGACGCGCCGCCTGGCGGAGATCACGTTCACCGCCGCGCCCGCCCGCCGTCTCGGCGGCGACGCGGAAGCCGTTGCCCGCCTGCGCGATATCGCCTGGGTCGCCCTCGCCGTCGAACAGGTCGGCGCCGCCGACGCCTGCCTCACCGCCACGGTCGACTACACCAAGTCCCGAGTCCAGTTCGGCCGACCCATCGGCGGCTTCCAGGCCCTCAAACACCGCATGGCCGACCTCTACGTCCTCATCGAGTCCGCCCGCTCCGCCGCCTACCACGCCCTCACCACCCTGACCACCGAAAACCCCTCGGCCGCACTGGATCTCGCCACCGCCCGCATCCACTGCTCCCGAACCTTCGAAACGGTCACCGGCGAGATGATCCAACTCCACGGCGGCATCGCCATCACCTGGGAACACGACGCCCACCTGTACTTCAAACGCGCCCACGCCGACGCGCAGCTGTTCGGCGCGCCCGCGCGCCCGTTGGCTCGCCCGGCCTGATCCGTTTTCGCAGGGTGAGCGGTTCAGGACTCGTTCGGACCGGCGTCCGACGGAGCGACATAGCGTGCGCCCTTTCGCGCACCGATCAATACCAACGCACCGTCGGCCGCCATCCGTCGCAGTACTCTCGATGCCTGATCCGGTGTGATCATGCACAATTCGGCCGCTTGCGCGCGACTGATAGAGCCGAACGACTCCACATATTGCGTGATCATCCGCTCCTGTTGGATCGAATCGGTACCTCGGACTCGAACGTAGGCGGGCGGGTTGTCCAGCGCCTTGTAAACGCCAGCCGAGAGGTGATACAGACGTCCCCGACCGCTTCCTCGCAGCTCCACCAGTCCCGCCTCGATCATCCGACTGAGACCTGCCCGAGTCTCGCCGAGGGTCCGATGTAATTGCTCGGCGATCTCATTGGCGGAAAGCTTTGTCTGGGCGCGGAGTTCATGCAGAACCTGCAGATCGAACAGACTCATGGGACGTCCCGTCGTCGATTCGTTTTGCGAGATGACGCGAGCAAGAGGCAAATCCGCGTGTCCGAGCGGTACAACAGCACGCACCATGTGATCCGTCGATTGCGAGTAATCTGGCGCGTCTCGGCCCAGACGCAGCAGAGATGCGAACATCAAGCTGATACCGCGCCCGCTTCGTTCGACCAACCCGGCACGGCGGAAAGCGTCGGCCAGGAGCGGACTTCGTGGTTGGGACACCGTGAGTAGGTTGTCGAGTCGCACGCCAGGGGGAAACGCGCCAGGGCTCGTGACCTCGAAACTGTCGTCGTTGATCACCACCCGAACCGGACCCATCGCCGTATAGTCCCGATGCACCAAGGCGTTGGCGATCGCCTCGCGCACAACGACTATCGGAAGATTGGGAATCGAAATTCGAAGCATTCCCAGTTGCAGCTCTTCATCCCGATTCCAGGTGGCCACCCGGTCGAAAAGGTCCTGGGCCACCTTGAGCAGTGGCGCCTTGGTGAAGTGGTTCACCTCCATAGCGAGTCCACTGAAGAGCTGGAAGGCAACCTCGTGGTTCGGCAGGTGCTGCACCACAGCGTCTTGGTTTCCGAAGAGCAGGACCGCACCCAAAGTAGGTCGGTCCACACCGTCGTCGGCCGGTTTCACAACACCGAGAGCGCGACAGATCTCGACATCGGACAGACCGGCGATCACCGAGTCGGCGCCGGATGCCGACGCCATGGTCCGGAATCTGTCGAACTCTTTCGGATCGAGGTCCTCCATTGTCGCGCCCCGAGCAGGTAGCGCAGCGAAATCGACCGCACCCCTGTCGATCTCGCGTGCCAGCATTTCGTAAGCCGGGAAGGGAACGCACTGCGGCGTGCCGTCTATCTTCAATGTGCGGCGGAGGTAGACACCACCGGATGTGCCGACGATCCGAGACGACTTCGGTACTTCGACGGCGATGACTTCACAATCGTCGATCGTCATCACTCGGGTGAGGGTTTGCAGGAGAGGGACGGTTCTGCTCGCGATCAGGGCGTCGACACGCCGGGGGTCGGTTCGGTCACCGTGCCGCGGTGTCGCACCGGTAATACGTCCGTCGTCCTCGACGCCGATCAAAAGCACTCCCCCTTCCCCGTTCGCCATGCAGGCGACGGTTTCGACGAGGGCGGTGTCGTTGAAGTTCGAGCCCCGCTTGAACTCGGTAGTGAGAGTCTCGCCGCGAGCGATCAGCTCCCGCACTCGAGCAACGTCCATACGCACAGCTTATACATAAATTTACACCTTTGTCCTGGCGATATACCGTTTGTCGCATATTTATGGGGTGCCGTGCTCGAGGACCCGAACCTCCCGGACCGGGGGGACGCGGCCGAAGCGGGCGCGCAGGGGGTAGGCGGCGGCCACGACCAACAGGCTGACGGTGGAGGCGAGGAGTTGGGGGCGGAGGGCGGGCATGACGGCCGCGGAGATCAGGACCACGGCGAGGGCGGCGATGACCAGCCAGCTCAGGTAGGGGTGGGCCCACATGCGGAAGGTGAGGGCCTCGGGGTCCTCGCGGTCGAGGCGGGAGCGTAACCGCAACTGCGACACCATGATCGCCAGGTAGAGGAAGGCGAGCAGGACGCCGACGGAGTTCACCAGGAAGGTGAAGACGCGGTCGGGCGAGACGTGGGAGGCGACGACCGCGCACCAGGCGGCGACGGTGCCGAGCAGGACCGCGCGGGCGGGGACGCCGCGGCGGTTCACCCGGACCAGCCCGGCGGGGGCGTCGCCGTCGCCGGTGAGGACGTAGAGCATGCGCGAGGAGACGTAGATCGCGGAGTTCAGCACCGACAGGACCGCGGTCAGGATGACCACCTGCATGATCGTGCCCGCGGCGGGGACGCCCATCCGGTCCAGAGCGCTGACGAACGGGCTGGTCAGGACCTTCGCGTCGTCCCACGGCAGGATCGTCACGACCAGGAGAATCGACGCCACGTAGAACAGCCCGACCCGCCACAGCACATTGCTGGTGGCCCGCGCCACGGCCTTCCCGGGCTCGGCGCTCTCGGCGGCGGCGAGGGTGACGATCTCGGTGCCCCCGAAGGCGAAGATCACCACCACGATCGCCGACAGCATCCCGGACACGCCGTGCGGGACGAAACCGCCGTGCGCGGTCAAATTGTCCAGTCCGCCATGGCCGTTCGGCCACAGGCCGAGCACGTAGAGCACGCCCAGGATCAGGAACACCACGATCGCGGCGACCTTGATCGAGGCGAACCAGAACTCGAACTCGCCGAACGACCGCACCGAGATCAGGTTCACGGCGGTCATGACGATCAGCAGCGCGGCCGACAGCGTCCAGGCGGGCAGGTCGATCCACTGGCCGAGGATGGCCGCGCCCGCGGTCGCCTCCGCCCCGACCAGGACGACGTACATGTACCAGTAGAGCCAGCCGACGGTGAATCCGGCGAAGGGCCCCAACGCCATTCGCGCGTACTCGGCCAGCGATCCGGCGACCGGGCGCGCCACCACCATCTCCCCCAGCGCCCGCAACACCAGCAGGACCAGCGCGCCCGCCGCCGCGTACGACACGACCGCCGCGGGTCCCGCGGTGCGGATCACCGAACCGCTGCCCACGAACAATCCCGCGCCGACCGCACCCCCGATGGCCAGCATGGTCATGTGCCGACGCCGCAGCCCGGTCCGCAGGCCCGTCCTCGTCATTCCGTTCACCCTCTGTTCGCCCGATTGTTGCCGACCCAGCGTAGCCAGCGGCCGTTTTCCGCTGCGGGGTACCTTGGGGTGGTATGACCGAAACGAATCGGGGCCGGGTCCGGATCGAGCCGAGCGCCAAGCGGGTCCGGGCCTACGTGGCGGGTCGCCTCGTCGCCGACACCAGCACGCCGTGGCTGGTGTGGGAGGGCCCGCACTACCCCACCTACTACATTCCGCTGGCCGATGTGCGCGCGGAGTTGAAACCCACCGGCGGCACGCATCGTTCGCCGAGCCGCGGCGACGGCGTCGAACACGACGTGCTCGTCGACGGCCTCACCAAACCCGCTGCGGCCCTGCGCTATCCGGACTCTCCGCTCCCCGACCTGCGCGACCTGGTCCGCCTGGACTGGAACGCCATGGACGAGTGGTTCGAGGAGGACGAACCCGTCTACGTCCACCCCCGCAGTCCCTACACCCGCGTCGACATCCTGGCCAGCTCCCGCCACATCCGGGTCGAGATCGACGGCGAAACCGTAGCCGACTCGCACTCCCCCCGCATCCTGTTCGAGACCGGCCTCCCCCCGCGCTACTACCTCCCCATGACCGACGTCCGTATGGACCTCCTCACCCCCTCCCCCACCCGAACCAGCTGCCCCTACAAGGGCACCGCCGAATACTTCACCGTCCACACCGGCGACACCCCCCACCCCGACCTCGCCTGGCTCTACCGCCACCCCCTCCCCGAAAGCCAGAAGATAGCGGGCCTGGTCTGCTTCTACAACGAGAAGGTGGACACTTACGTCGACGGCCGACTTCAACCCCGGCCCGAATCCCCGTTCAGCTGATCCCGAAGAATGCACGCGATTCTGTACCGGATCACGTACATCCTGGTATCCTGAGGACCAGAGAAGGGAGACCCATGCTCGCCATGCACGCCACCGACGCCCGCAACAACTTCGCGGCCGTCCTCGATGCCGCCACGGAGGACAACGAGGAGGTCGTGATCACCCGCAGCGGAGGCAAGGAGGCCGCGGTGGTGGTTTCGCTGCGCGAATGGGAGGCGATGAAGGAGACCGCTCATCTGCTCTCGCATCCGGCCAACGCGGCGTGGCTGGCCAAGGGCATCGCACAGGCCGAGGCCGGACAGGTGACACCTCGGGAGCTGATCGACGCCGATGACAACGAGCAGGCCGCCGACCTTTGAGCCGCAAGCTGACGTTCACCGACACCGGCTGGGCCGACTACCTGTACTGGCAGGCGCAGGACCGCTCCGTACTGCGGAAACTGAACCGGCTCATCGAGGACATCCGGCGCAACGGCAACGCCGAGGGCATCGGCAAACCGGAACCGTTGCGGCAGAACCTGTCCGGATGGTGGTCCCGGCGGATAGATCACGAGCACCGCATCGTCTATCGGGCCGACGAGGCGGGCGTGATCGTGATCGCCTGCCGGGGTCACTACGAATGACGGTCAGGCGGAGAGCATCTCGTCCACCAGTTTCGGGACGGCGGTGCCTATGGGTTCGCGGATGATCTCGGTGGCGTAGGGGTCGTAGGGGGTGGGGTCGGCGTTGACGATGATCAGGGCGGCGTCGGCGCGCAGGGCCACCGCGCAGAGGGAGGCGGCGGGTTCGACCTGGAGGGAGGTGCCGATGGCGAGGAAGACGGCGCTCTTCTCGGCGATGGCCTGGGCGGTGTAGAGGGCGGCGGGGTCGAGGTTCTGGCCGAACATGATGGTGGCGGCCTTGAGGATGCCGCCGCAGTCGGGGCAGGCGGGGTCGGGGTCGCCCGCGGCGACGCGGTCGAGGGTGGCGGCCATGGTGGTGGTGTGGTCGCAGGCGACGCAGACGACGTCGAACATGTTGCCGTGGATTTCGACGACCGACTCCGCGGGGGAACCGCCGCGCTGGTGCAGGCGGTCGATGTTCTGGGTGATGATGCCGACCTCGCGGTGCTCGGCCAGCCGGGCCAGAGCGCGGTGCGCCGCATTGGGTTCGGCGCGCCAGGCGGGGTTGTCGCGGCGGGCGAGCCAGGCCCGTTGGCGCAGTTCGGGATCGGCGACGTAATTCTGATAGGTCGACAGCAACTCGGCCATCGGGTCCTCGGTCCACACGCCGCGCGGGCCGCGGAAGTCGGGGATGCCGGAGTCGGTGGAGATCCCCGCGCCGGTGAGGACGCCGATGGGTCCGGTGCGCTGCCGCCAGCCTGAACTCATGGGTCCAGGTTAGGCGGCCGGGCGGGCGGTCGACCGGCGGTACCGGCCGGGCGCCTGACCGAATTCGCGTTTGAACGCCTTGGCGAAGGCGAATTCCGAGGCGTAGCCGACCCGGCGGGCGACGGCGGCCAGCCCGGCGTCGCTCTCCCGGAGCAGCCGCGCCGCGGTGAGCATCCGCCACCGGGTCAGATACGCCAGCGGGGCCTCGCCGACGGTGGCCGCGAACCGGCGGCCCAGCGTCGCGCGCGAGACGCCCGCGACCGCGCTGAGCGTGGCGACCGTCCACGGATACCCCGGATCGTCGTGGATGGCCCGCATTGCCGCGGACACCGCCGGATCGGTGAAAACACCGGTGCGCGAACAGCTTTCGGGCGATTCGAACCAGGCGCGCAGCGTGAACAGCAACAGCATGTCCAGCAGCGCGGGCAACGCCGCGTCGCTGCCCGGGCCCGGCGCGGACACCTCCGCGGTCAGCAGCTCGACCGCCCCGCGCAGCGCCGGATGCCGATCCGACCGCCCGGGCAGCAACACGAAATCGGGCAGCCCGTCCAGCAGCGGATGCCGCCGACCGAGTTCGTATGCGCCACAGAGCAATTCGGCCCGTTCCCCGGAACCGTCGAGTTCGCGCGGCTCGCCCGGCATCGCCACCTCGGTCACCTCGGCGTCCGGGTCGCTCACCAGGACGTGCGCCGAACCGCGCGGCATGAACAGCACGTCGCCCGCCGTCATCGCCAGCGGCTCCCCCTCCGGCGGCAGCGCCCAGCACGAGCCCCGCAGCAGCACGTGGAATCCGGCGCTCGGCACCAACGGGTACCGCCTGCCCCACGGCGCGTGCCGGACGAACAGCCCGGCGGCCGGGCTGCCGGTGCGCACCGCCGCGATGGTGTCGCTGAGAACGTCCACGAAATCAGCCTAACCGAGCTTTGATACGCTCATGTATCCATCAGCGAGGAGGGGCTCGAGCATGGCGGCGTCCACCGAGGCCGATCAGCCGGTCACGCAGCGCGGCGTACGGATGACCAAGCGCCGCGCGGAGACCCGGCGCCGCCTGCTGGAGGCGGCCTTCGACGCGTTCGCCGCCGAGGGCTTCGGCCGCTGCACGGTCGAGCAGATCTGCGAGCGCGCGGGCTACACCCGCGGCGCGTTCTACTCCAACTTCACCTCGCTCGAGGAACTGTTCCTGACCATGTGGCAGCAGCGCTCGGATCACATGCTGCGCGAGGTGACGGCCCTGCTCGACGAAACCCCCGCCGCCGAGACCACCGATCTGCGGCACGGCATCGAACGCGTCCTGCGCGCGGTCCCCGTGGACGACCGCTGGATTCGCATCACCTACGAATTCACCGCCCACGCGCTGCGCTACCCCGCCCTGCGGCGCACCATGGCCGCCCGCGAGGAGGCCATCGTCGCCGCCCTGCTGCCCAAGGTCCAGGCGCTGCTGAACCGCGCGGGTCGCCGCGTCACCGACCCGGCCCGCCTGGGTCCCGCCCTGGTGGCGGTGCACGACGGCACCGCCACCCAATGCCTGCTCGAACCCGACAGCGACGCGGCTCGCGAACACCGCGTCGACCTGTTCCACCGGGTCGTACTGTCCTACAGCGAGCCGTTCTGATGGCCGGGAATCGGTGCCGCGCAACCGAAGTCGCGCCGATCGGGGAATTCGTCGAGGCCGGGGGCGCTCGAGCGCATGTTCGGCGGGACGGTGACCCGGGGGCGAAAACCGTTGTGCTGCTGCATGGTTTCAGCGGTTCGCTGCGGTGGTACGACCGGGTGACACCGCTGCTGGCGGCGCGGCACCAGGTGGTTCGGGTCGATCTGCGGGGGCACGGGTACACCGGTGGACACGATGATCTCGACGCTCCCGCACAAGGGGCGATGGTGGCGGCGGTGCTCGCCGCGCTGGACCTGAAAGACGTTGCGGTGGTGGGGCATTCGTTCGGCGCGGATGTGGCCTTGGCGACGGCCGAGCGGTCGGACCGGGTGGGCGAGGTGGTGTTGATCGATCAGGCGCCCGATTACGGCCTGGCCCGCTTCCCGCCCGGCAACGGGCTGCTCGGGCACGCGCTGCTCGGGCCGCTGCTGCATCGAATGGCGTTGCCCGCCTTCGTCCGTCGGGGACTGCGTTTCGGTGTCGCACCGGGTTTCGCTCTCGCCGCCGCCTTCGAGCACGCCGATCAGGGGGTGCTCGATCACCGCGCGATGAGTCCGCGCATGGCACGCGTCGTGCTGGTGGACCGGCGACGCAGGCTGGCCGCGCGGCCGCTGGACGCGCAGGTACGCGACCTCGGGCTGCCGACGTTGGTGCTGCACGGGGAGCGCGATCGGCTCTACGACTGGTCCCCGACCGCCGCGCGGTATCGTGCCGTCGGCGCGCGCGTCGAAATCCTCACCGGCGCGGGGCATTCCCCGATCATCGAGCGTCCCGGCGAGGTCGCGCGGTCGATCGCGGAATTCCTGCGCGCACCGATCACCAGGAGAACAGCATGACCACCGCCCTGATCACCGGCGCCTCCTCCGGTATCGGCGCCGCGACCGCCGCCGCGCTGGTCGCCCGCGGGTATCGCGTCATCGGCACCAGCCGCAAACCCGAGACCATTCCGGAGTCCGATCGCGTGGCGGGCGTGGAGTACCGGGCGCTGGATCTCACCGATCCGGCGGCCATCGAGACCTTCGCGGCGGACCTGGGCGAGATCGACGTGCTGATCAACAATGCCGGGGAGAGTCAGGCCGGACCGCTCGAGGAGTTGCCGCTCGACGCGATCGAAAGACTGTTCCAGGTCAATGTTTTCGGCCCGGTGCGGCTGGCCCAGCTGGTGCTGCCCGGCATGCGGGCGCGCCGTCGCGGGCACATCGTCATGATCGGATCGATGCTGGCGAGTTTCCCGCTGGCCTACCGCTCGTCGTATGTGGCGACGAAGGCCGCGATCAAGGGTTTCGCCGACGGGATGCGGC
Source organism: Nocardia sp. NPDC004068 (assembly GCF_042874315.1). NCBI lineage: Bacteria > Bacillati > Actinomycetota > Actinomycetes > Mycobacteriales > Nocardiaceae > Nocardia > Nocardia sp. NPDC004068. The sequence goes on along the minus strand of NZ_JBIAMW010000014.1, from coordinate 113,392 downwards.
GCGAGGTGTCGCCGTTCGGCATCTCGGTCACCACCGTCGAGCCCGGTTCGATCAATACCGGGATCAGCACGCGACGCACGATCTACGTCGGGGAGAACTCCCCGTACCGCGCCGAGGTGGACATCGTGCTCGCCGCGCTGGCCCGCAACGAGGCCGCGGGCGTCTCCGCGGAGAAGGTGGCGCGGGCCATCGCCGGGGTGGTCGAATCGCCGCGGCCGTTCCGGGCCGTCGGCAGCCGCGCCCCGCTGGTGTTCGCGCTGAAACGGCTGCTGCCGCAACCCGTTCTGGACCGGATCGTGGCCGCCATGCACGGCCTGAAGTAGGAGGACCCTCATGCCGGACCGCCCCGCTCTGGCCGCGGCCCTCGATCTGGAACCCCACCCCGAGGGCGGCTGGTTCCGCGAAACCTGGCGCAGCCCCGTCGAATTCGCGCCCGAGGGCTACCCGGGCCCGCGCGCGGCGGCCACCGCCATCTACTTCCTGCTCATGCCCGGGGAGAAATCCGCCCCGCACACCGTCCGCTCCGACGAGCTGTGGCTGTGGCACGGCGGCGGCCCGCTCGCGCTCGACATCGGCGGCGAGGAGATCGTCCTCGGCCCCGACATCGAACGGGGCCAACGCCCCCAGGCCGTGGTCCCCGGCGGCGTCACCCAGTCCGCCCGCCCCCTCGGCCCGGACCACGTCCTGGTCACCTGCGTCGTCTCCCCCGGCTTCGACTTCGCCGACTTCCGACTGGATTGAGGACGGCCGGACTACTCCGGCACCTCGAGTACGCCCCCGGCCCTGGCGGCCCGCTACTCCGGGACCTCGAGAAGGCCCTCGGCCACGGCGTGGTCGATGGTCTTCTCGAGGTTCGGGCAGGAGTCGGGGCGGCCGGGGCCGGTGTGCAGGTCGCGGAAGACCGGGCAGTGGGCGGCGGGGTCGGCCGTCCACTGCACCGAGGTCTGGTGGGCGCTGGCCTTGCGGACCAAGACGCCCGTGCCGCAGGTGGCGCACGAGAGCGGGGTCATGCCGTCCTCGAGGTAGCGCTGCTTGTCGACGACCGTCTGGGCGCGCACCCGCGCGAGCCACTCGGGACGATCCGCGAAATCCGGTGCCTTCGCCCATCTGGTCATCAGGCGTTCGCCTCCTGCGCCGCCTCCTGCTCGCGCTTGCGGCGCAGGTTCTCGGCGACCTCGGCCTCCCACGCCTCGTTCGCCTTGGTCGTGTCGACCTCGAACTCGAAGCGCTGCACCGACTTCGGATCGACGTCGGCGACGTCCACGTAGAACTGGTCGTACCAGCGGCGCAGCTGGTAGACCGGGCCGTCCTCCTCGCACAGCAGCGGATTGTCGATCTTGGACTTGTGCTTCCAGATCTCCACGTCCTGGAGGAAGCCGACGCTGATGCCCTCGGTCATCTTGGCGGCCAACTTCTTCGACGCCTCGTCGTCGATGCCCTTGGGCTTCTCCAGCGTGATGCCCCACTGCAACACGAACGAGTCCTGGGTGACCGGGTAGTGGCAGTTGATCAGCACACTGCGCACCTCGAACCCGCCGTAGAAGTTGTGCAGCGGATTGATCATGTAGGACGGCCCGTAGTACGCGGCCACCGACTTGAGCAGGGTGTCGCCGTACTGGCTGCCCATGCCGACGTCGGGGCGGCTCTTGGTCTCCAGGTACTGGCTGGCGATGTGGCCCTCGAAGACGTTCTTGAAGTACGTCGGATAGGCGAAGTGGATGTAGAAGAAGTGGGCCATGTCGACCACGTTGTCGATGATCTCGCGGCAGTTCGCGCCCTCGATCAGCATCGAGTTCCAGGTCCAGTCCGTCCAGCCGCTGTCGAGCGTCTCGCTCGTGTTCCCCTCGGTGTCCTGGTAGGGACCCTCGATGTAGGGGATGGTGATGTCGTCCGGCGGCGGATTGCCCTCGTGGTCGTGCCAGACGAACAGCTGGCCGTTGCGCTCGAGCGTGGTCCAGGCGCGGGTGCGCGCCAGCGGCGGCACGCGCCGCGCGTACGGGATCGAGGTGCATCGGCCGTTGCCGCCCCAGCGCCAGTCGTGGAACGGGCAGGCGACCGAATCGCCCTTGATCTCACCCATGCTCAGATCCCCGCCGAGGTGTCGGCAGTAGGCGTCGAGCACCCGCAGTTCCCCCGAGCTGTCGGCCCAGACCACCAGCTTGGTGCCGAATGCCTGCACGGCGTGCGGCTTGCCGTCCCGGAACGATGCGGCCAGGCCCAGGCAGTGCCAGCCCCGCGCGTATCGCGTGGGCGTGGACCCGACGTCGATCTCACGGATCTTCCCGCCGCGCGCAGGTGCGGTTTCCGCCATTGTGATCCCTCCTCTGGAAGTACTAGAACACGTTACAAAAAACTCTGCCGCGACGCCAGCTATTGCCGTGACGACCAGGCAAGGGGCAATGTGTCCATCGAGCGGATACCCGTTCTCGACATGAATAAGAACCTGTTCTAGTCTCAGTGACAGGATCAACCGGGTACCCCCGGTCCGAGACGACCAGGCAGGAGCAGCCCCCGAGATGACGCAAGAAGTAACAGAGCGGGTCGAAGCGCTGTTGCCGATGCTGCGCGAGCGAGCGCAGGAGGCAGAGGATCTACGTCGCATCCCCGACGAGACGATGAAGGCGCTGGCCGAGACCGGTTTCTTCCGGCTCGTGCAGCCCCGGCAGTGGGGCGGCCTGGCCGCCGACCCGGTCGTCTTCTACGACACCGTGCGCAAGATCGCGAGCGCGTGCGGGTCCACCGGCTGGGTCGCGGGCATCATCGGCATCCACAACTGGCACCTCGCGCTGTTCGATCAGCGTGCGCAGGAAGAGGTTTGGGGCACCGACAGCACCGTGCGCATCTCCTCGTCCTACGCCCCGATGGGCGCGGGCGTGGTGACCGACGACGGGTACCTCGTCAACGGGTCGTGGAACTGGTCCTCGGGCAGCGATCACGCCGACTGGACCTTCGTCGGCGGGCCGGTCATCAAGGACGGCAAGCCGGTCGACTTCGGCAGCTTCCTCATCCCGCGCAGCGAGTACCGCGTCGACGACGTGTGGAACGTGGTGGGCCTGCGCGGCACCGGCTCGAACACGCTGGTGGTCGAGAACGTCTTCGTGCCGCGTCATCGCTTCCTGTCCTACAAGACGATGAACGAGCTGAAATCGCCTGGGCTGGAACACAATACCGATCCGGTGTACAAGATGCCCTGGGGCACGATCCATCCCACCACCATCTCCTCGCCGATCGTGGGCATGGCCTACGGCGCACTGAAGGCGCACGTGGAGCATCAGGGCAAGCGCATCCGCGCCGCCTATGCCGGGGAGAAGGCCAAGGACGATCCGTTCGCCAAGGTGCGCATCGCCGAGGCGGCCAGCGATATCGACGCGGCCTGGCGGCAGCTGTCGGGGAATGTGGCCGACGAGTACGCGCTGTTGGTGGCGGGCAAGGAGATTCCGTTCGATCTGCGGGTGCGGGCGCGGCGCGATCAGGTCCGCGCCACCGGGCGCGCGATCGCCTCGATCGACAAACTCTTCGAGAGCTCCGGCGCGACCGCGCTGGCCAACGGCACTCCGCTGCAACGGTTCTGGCGCGACGCGCACGCCGGGCGGGTGCACGCGGCCAACGATCCCGAGCGGGCCTACGTCATGTACGGCACGCACGCGTTCGGGTTGCCGGTGACCGACGGGATGGTGTGATGACCTCGACCGCCGAACTGACCTTCGAGTCGACCTCGCGGTACGCCCAGGCGCGGCCGAATCTGCGCCTGCACTACCACGAGGCGGGCGTGGGCAACGGCCCGACGATCGTGCTGCTGCACGGCGGCGGGCCCGGCGCCTCCTCGTGGTCCAACTTCGCCCGCAACATCCCGGTGCTGGCCGAGAGCTTCCATGTGCTGGCGGTGGATCAGCCCGGATTCGGGTTGTCGGACAAGCCGATCGAGCATCCGCAGTACTTCGTGCACAGTTCGTCGGCGCTGAAGGACCTGCTCGACGCGCTCGGGGTCACCGGGCGGGTGCACCTGCTGGGCAATTCGCTCGGCGGCGGGACCGCGGTGCGGTTCGCGCTCGATTATCCGGACCGGGCGGGCAAGCTCGTGCTGATGGGGCCGGGCGGGTTGAGCACCAATCTGTTCGCGCCGGATCCGACCGAGGGCGTGAAGGCGCTGGGGCGGTTCAATGTCGAGCCGACGCGGGAGAACATCGAGAACTTCCTGCGGATCATGGTGTTCGACCAGTCGCTGATCACGCCGGAACTGGTCGAGGAGCGGTTCGCCTCGGCGTCGACGCCCGAGGCGCTGGCCGCGACCCGGGCCATGGGGAAGTCCTTCGCGGGCGCGGATTTCGAGAAGGGCATGCTGTGGCGGGAGGCGTACAAGCTGCGTCAGCCGGTGCTGCTCATCTGGGGCCGGGAGGACCGGGTCAATCCGCTCGACGGGGCGCTGGTGGCGCTGAAGACGATCCCGCGGGCGCAGTTGCACGTGTTCGGCGGGTGCGGGCATTGGGCGCAGCTGGAGAAGTTCGACGAATTCAACCGTCTGGCAACGGATTTCCTGTCGCCGAAGGAGAAGTAGCAATGGGCATTCGATCGCTCGGGTACATGCGCATCGAGGCCACCGACATGGCGGCCTGGCGCGACTACGGGCTCGAGGTGCTCGGCATGGTCGAGGGCAAGGGCGGCGATCCCGACGCGCTCTACCTGCGGATGGACGATTTCCCCGCGCGGCTGGTGATCGTGCCCGGCGAGCGGGACCGGTTGCAGATCTCGGGGTGGGAGACCGCGAATGCCGAAGAGCTGCAGGATGTTCGGGACCGGCTGGAGGCCGCGGGGGTGCCCTACAAGGAGGGCACGGCCGAGGAGCTGGCCGACCGGCGGGTGTTCGAGCTGATCCGGTTCGAGGACCCCTCGGGCAATGTGCTCGAGGCGTTCCACGGGGTGGCGCTCGAGCATCGGCGGGTGGTGAGCCCGTACGGGCATCGGTTCGTGACCGGGGAGCAGGGGCTCGGGCACGTGGTGCTGAGCACGACCGACGACAAGGCGGCGCTGCGGTTCTATCGCGATGTGCTGGGATTCCGGCTGCGCGATTCGATGCGGCTGCCCCCGCAGGCCGTCGGGCGGCCCGCCGACGGGGAACCGGCCTGGCTGCGGTTCTTCGGGTGCAATCCGCGGCATCACTCGCTGGCGTTCCTACCGATGCCGACGCCGAGCGGGATCGTGCATCTGATGGTCGAGGTGGAGAACTCCGACGACGTCGGGCTGTGCCTGGACCGGGCGTTGCGCAGGAAGGTGAAGATGTCGGCGACGCTGGGGCGGCACGTGAACGACAAGATGCTGTCGTTCTACATGAAGACACCCGGTGGGTTCGACGTCGAATTCGGTTGTGAGGGTTTGGAAGTCGAGGACGCCGACTGGGTCGCGCGGGAATCGACCGCGGTGAGCCTGTGGGGGCACGACTTCACGATCCAGTTCAAGCAGGGATGAGCGAGATGACGGACGGCCCGGCCGCGATCGACCCGCGTCGGTTCCGGAATGTGCTGGGGCAGTTCTGCACCGGCATCACGGTGATCACGACCCTCGATACCGAGGGCGCCCCCGTGGGTTTCGCCTGCCAGTCGTTCGCCGCGCTCTCCCTCGACCCGCCGCAGGTGCTGTTCTGCCCCACCAAGGGCTCGCGCACCTGGGCGGCCATCGAACGCGCGGGCCGCTTCTGCGTCAACGTCCTCGCCGAGGAACAACGCGAGATCTGCGCCCGCTTCGGCTCCCGGGAACCCGACAAATTCGCCGGAATCCCCTGGCGCCCTTCGAACCTGGAGCTCCCGCTCCTGGACGACGCCCTGGCCACCATCCAGTGCACCGTGGCCACGGTCGTCGACGGCGGCGATCACCACATCGTGATCGGCCGGGTGGAGGCCCTGTCGGAGTCCACCGACTCCGGCAGGCCGCTGCTGTTCTACCGCGGCCAATACACCGCCATCGAACCCGACAAAACCACCCCGGCCCCCTGGCGAGCCGACCTGGAACACTTCCTCACCACAACCACCCAGGACACCTGGCTCTAACCTGAACCACGTGCCCCCTCTCGATCCCATCACCACCGACCCCGTCCTCTGCCACGGCAAGCCGGTGGTCCGTGGTCTGCGCTACCCGGTCGAGATGCTGCTCGAACTACTCGCGGCCGGGATGACCATCGACGAAATCCTCGCTGACTATCCGGACCTCGAGCGTGACGACCTCCTCGCCGCGCTCGAGTACGCCACCGAAGTTCGATGACGGGCGATCGTCGGCTCACCGCCGAGGAACTGGTGGCCGCACATCGACGGCTACCCCGGGTGGACTATGCGCGGATGCGGAACGAAGTGGACGAATTCTTCGGAGATGATGACCGGATCGAGCCCGCGGAACCCCCACGGCCCGAAGCTCTTTGACGGACGGCAGGCCGAGCGACACGGTCCATGGAGGTGTAGCCCTAGGCCACACGTGGCCGTACCTGAATCACGAGGTCGGCGTCGAGGGCGTGGGCGAGTCGTTCGAGCACCGGGAGGCTGGGCACGGTTCCGCCCGCTTCGAAGCGGGCGACCGCGGATTGGGTCATACCGGCGCGGTCCGCGAGGCCGCTCTGACTCCAGCCGCGGTCCTCGCGCATCCGCCGGATGGTTCGCCCGAGTTCGTACGCGAGTCGCGTCACCTCGTACGCCTCGGCGGCGCCGGGCTCCCGCATTCGACGGTCGCGCAGTTCTGTCCAGTCGGAACGCTCAGCCATCGATCTCATCCTCCTCAGCGGAGTGCCGCGCCCTGACGCAGCGCTCCATGGCACGTCGCGCCCGCTCGATCTGCGCACGCTCACGCATCCGCGTCTTCACGAACACGGTCAGCAGTATGATCCGCCGCCCCGGAGCGATCCAGTAGGTGACACGCACCTGCCGACTGTCGAGATGGAATCGAAGCTCACGCAACTTGCCGTCGAGCTGCCGGGTGTAGGGCTCACCCAGCAGCGGCCCCTCCTCGGCCAGCAGGTCGATGTAGAAGGCCGCTCGGGCGAACTCGTCCGCAGGCAGGCGCTCCAGCCACGTACGTATCTCCGATTCCAGCTCGACGGTACCCCAACCCATAGCACGAATGCTATACGCCCAGCTGAGTGGTCATACCTTTTTCACATAACGGGGCCTCAGGCCGTGACGGCTTGTTGTTCGCGTTGGAGTTCGAGGGCTATGTCGATTAGTTGGTCTTCCTGGCCGCCGACCAGTTTGCGGTGGCCGGCTCGGACGAGCATTTCGGCGGCGGAGACGTTGTAGCGTTCGGCTTGGCGTTCGGCGTGTTTGAGGAAGCTGGAGTAGACGCCGGCGTAGCCCATCATGAGGGATTGGCGGTCGAGGAGGCATTCGGTGGGCATGGCGGGGCGGACGACGTCTTCGGCGGCGTCGGCTATGGCGTAGAAGTCGATGCCGGTCCTGATGTTCAGCTTGTCGCAGACGGCGACGAGGGCCTCGACGGGGGTGTTGCCCGCGCCCGCGCCGAAACGTCTTGCGCTGCCGTCGATCTGGGTGGCTCCGGCGCGGATGGCGAAGACGGAGTTGGCGTTTCCGAGGTCGAGGTTCTCGTGGCCGTGGAAGCCGACCTGGGCGTCGTCGCCGAGTTCGGCGACCAGGGCCGCGACGCGGTCGGAGACCTGTTCCAGGACAAGGGCGCCCGCGGAGTCGACGACGTAGACGCACTGGCAGCCCGCGTCGGCCATGATGCGGGCCTGCTTGGCGAGGACCTCGGGGGGCTGGCTGTGCGACATCATCAGGAAGCCGACGGTCTCCAGACCCAGTTCGCGCGCGAGGCCGAAATGCTGGATGGACACGTCCGCCTCGGTGCAGTGCGTGGCGATGCGCACGATCGAGGCGCCGTTGTCCTGGGAGATCTTGATGTCCTCCTTGACCCCGACGCCGGGCAGCATGAGCACCGCGATCTTGGCCCGCTTCGCCGTCTCGGCCGCGATCGTGATCAGTTGCTGCTCAGGGGTTTTGGAGAAGCCGTAGTTGAACGACGAGCCGCCCAGCCCGTCGCCGTGGGTCACCTCGATCACCGGCACGCCCGCGCCGTCGAGCGCGGCCACGATATCGCGCACCTCGGTGGCGGTGAACTGGTGGCGCTTGTGATGCGACCCGTCGCGCAGCGAGGTGTCGGTGACGCGAATGTCGAGTTCGGAAGAGTAGGGCATGGCGGTCTCCTTAGACCCGGGCCGACAGGATCTGGTCTGCGATGACGTCACCGACGCGGGTCGCGGCGGCGGTCATGATGTCGAGGTTGCCCGCGTAGGGCGGCAGGAAGTCCCCCGCGCCCTCGACCTCCACGAACACCGAAACCTTCGCCAGCCCACCGGAAACCACCGAGGGCTCGTCGAACTGCGGCTCGTTGAGCAGCCGGTACCCGGGCACGTACTGCTGGATGTCGGCGACCATCCGATGGATCGACTCGGCGATGGCGTCGGTGTCGGCGTCCTCGGGGATCGCGCAGAAGATGGTGTCGCGCATGATCATCGGCGGTTCGGCGGGATTGAGGATGATGATCGCCTTCCCGCGCTGGGCCCCGCCGATGGTCTCCACGCCGCGGCTGGTGGTCTTGGTGAACTCGTCGATGTTCGCGCGCGTCCCCGGCCCGGCCGACACCGACGACACCGAGGCCACGATCTCCGCGTAGGGCACCGCGACCACCCGCGACACCGCCGCCACGATCGGAATCGTGGCCTGCCCGCCGCAGGTGATCATATTCACGTTGGGCGCCTCGAGATTCGCGTCCAGGTTCACCGGCGGCACCACCGCGGGCCCGACCGCCGCCGGGGTCAGATCGACCGCCCGGATCCCCGCCTCCGCGTACCGCGGCGCGGCCTCGCGGTGCACGTACGCCGAGGTCGCCTCGAAGATCAGATCCGGCAGTTCGGACCGGGCGAGCAGCCAGTCCACACCCTCGTGCGAGGTCTCGAGCCCCAGCCCGGCCGCGCGCTTCAGGCCCTCGCTCGCGGGATCGATGCCGATCATCCAGCGCGGCTCGATCTTGTCCGAGCGCAGCAGTTTGTACAGCAGATCGGTACTGATGTTGCCGGAGCCGACGATGGCGGCCGCGACCTTTCCGTTGGCAGGCACTCGGATCTCCTCAGCTGAATTTCAAACGGACGGAACCGAGTCCGGTGAACTCGGCGTGGAAGTCGTCGCCCGGCCGGGCGTCGATGGCGCGGGTGCACGAACCGGGCAGCACGATGTCCCCGGCGCGCAGCCGCACCCCGAAGGAGGCGACCTTGCGCGCCAGCCACGCCACCGCGACGGTCGGATCGCCCAGCACCGCGTCGCTGCGGCCCTCGGCGACCACCTCGCCGTTGCGGGTCAGGCGGGCGTCGATGGCCTTGATGTCCAGCAGGTCCGGGGCCACCCGCTCGGGGCCGAGCACCCAGCCCGCCGAGGAGGCGTTGTCGGCGATGGTGTCGCACAACGCGATTCGCCAGTCCTTGATGCGGGTGTCGATCAGCTCGATCGCGGGCGCGTAGGCGACGGTCGCGGCGAGCACGTCGGCCTCGGTGCACTCCTCCCCCGGCAGATCCGCGCCGAGCACGAAGCCGACCTCGACCTCCACCCGCGGATACAGGTACCGCGAGGTGTCCACCGGGACGTCGGTGAACACCTCCATCTCCGCGAGCAGATGCCCGTAGTCCGGTTCGTCCACGCCCATCATCTGCTGCATGGCCTTCGACGACAGTCCGACCTTGTGCCCGATGATCCGCGCGCCGCCCGCGATCCGCTCGCGAATGTTGATCAGCTGGATCTCGTAGGCGTCGACGACATCGATGTCGGGATACCGCGCGACCAGCGGGTCGATCGGTACCCGGTCGCGCTCGGCGAGCGCGAGCTCGGCGGCCAGTTCACTCCGTACCGCATCCGACAGCACGCCACTTCCTTCCACTGGGGGCCGGTCCGCGCCCGAGATCGAAAACTGAAACGAGTTTTCCTGCGATTTCTCGCTCCAGCCGTCCCTTCTGCCAGATCAATATAGACCGAACCTGTGCCGATTCTATAACGTGTTCTACATGAGTGATCGGGAATACGATGTGGTGGTGGTCGGCAGCGGCGCCGCCGGAATGACCGCCGCCCTCACCGCCGCGCACCACGGCCTGCGTGTGGTGGTCCTGGAGAAGGCCGAGCACTACGGGGGGTCGACCGCGCGCAGCGGGGGCGGCGTGTGGATCCCGGGGAACAAGGCGCTGCTCGCGTCGGGCCGGCCCGACGATCGGGAGGAGGCGCGCAAGTACCTGTACAACATCATCGGCGACGTCGTGCCCAAGCAGCGGATCGATACCTACATCGACCGCGGGGCCGAGGCGCTGAACTTCGTGCTCGACCACACCCCGCTGAAACTGCGCTGGGTGCCGGGCTACTCCGACTACTACCCCGAGGCGCCGGGCGGTCTGGCGCAGGGCCGCTCGTGCGAGCCGAAGCCGTTCGACGCCAAGGTGCTCGGCGACGAGCGCTTCAAACTGGAACCCCCCTACAGCAAGGCGCCGCTGAACGTGGTCGTCACGCAGGCGGACTTCGTGCGGCTCAACCTGATTCGACGGCACCCCAAGGGCATGGCGCGCGCCCTGCGGGTCGGCGCGCGCACCTATTGGGCCAAGTTCACCGGTAAGCATCTTCTCGGTATGGGTCAAGCGATTATCGCGGCAATGCGCAAGGGCCTTCTCGATGTCAATGTACCCGTTCTCCTCAACACCCCGCTGACCGGACTGCTGGTGGAGGACGGCCGGGTGGTCGGCGTCGAGGCCACCCAGGACGGGAAGACCGTGGCGTTCCGGGCCCGGCACGGGGTGATCCTCGGCGCGGGCGGGTTCGAGCACAACGCCGAGATGCGGCACCGGTACCAACGCGAACCGATCGGGACCGAGTGGACCACGGGCGCGAAGGCCAATACCGGCGACGCCATCCGCGCGGGCATGGAACTCGGTGCGGCCGTGGATATCATGGCCGACGCCTGGTGGGGCCCGACCGTGTTCAAGGGCGGTAAGCCGTGGTTCGCGCTGGCCGAGCGCAACCTGCCCGGCGGCATCATCGTCGACACCGCGGGCAAGCGGTTCTTCAACGAGTCCCTGCCCTACGTCGAGGCCGTGCACAAGATGTACGGCGGCGAATACGGCCAGGGCGACGGACCCGGCGAGCACGTGCCCGCCTGGCTGGTGTTCGACCAGCGCTACCGCAATCGCTACATCTTCGCGGGACTGCAACCGGGACAACGGATTCCGAAGCGGTGGATGGAGAACGACAACATCGTCTCCGCGCCCACCCTGCCGGAGCTGGCCGAGCGCATCGGCGTGCCGGAACAGGCCCTGGTCGACACCGTCGCGCGCTTCAACGCCTTCGCCGAGACCGGGGTGGACGAGGACTTCGGCCGCGGGAACAGCGCCTACGACCGCTACTACGGCGATCCCACGGTCAAGCCGAATCCGTGCCTGGCCGCGCTGGTGCAGGGCCCCTACTACGCGGCGAAGATGGTGCCCGGCGATCTCGGCACCAAGGGCGGTCTGGTCACCGACACCGCGGGCCGGGTGCTGCGCGCGGACGAGACCGTGATCGAGGGCCTCTACGCCGCGGGCAACACCTCCGCACCGGTCATGGGCCACACCTACGCGGGTCCGGGCGCGACCATCGGACCGGCGATCACCTTCGGTTATCTGGCGGTGCTGGACATCGTGGACCGCGCGAAGCGGCAGCCGGTGGCCACCGAGGCGAGCAACTAGGAGACAGTGTCATGCCGATCGACCCGAAACTCGCTCTGGGAGCGGCGCTTCCGAGCCAGGAGTTCGCCTGGTCGCCCTCCGACGTCCAGCTCTACCATCTGGGCCTGGGCGCGGGGGCGCGCTGGACCGACCCGGCCGAACTGCGCTACCTCGACGACCGCGACCCGCGGGTGCTGCCGACCTTCGCCACCGTCGCGCACACGCTGCGGATGACCGAACCGCCGCGGGTGAGCTTCCCGGGCGTGGAGATCGACCTGGCGAAGGTGGTGCACGGCAGTCAGGAGATCGTGGTGCACCGCCCGCTCCCGGCCGAGGGCAAGGCGTCGAGCACGGGGCGGATCAGTGAGATCTGGGACAAGGGCTCGTCGGCGGTGATCGTGCAGGAGACCACGGTCACCGGTTCGGACGGGGCGGCGCTGTGGACCGCGCGGTCGTCGATCTTCGCGCGCGGCGAGGGCGGCTTCGGCGGCGAGCGCGGACCCAGCACGAAATCCGAATTGCCCGATCGCGCACCGGATTTCGATGTCGCCACGCCCACCCTGCCGCAGCAGGCGCTGCTCTACCGCCTGTGCGGGGACCGCAATCCGCTGCACTCGGATCCCGAATTCGCCAGGGGCGCGGGGTTTCCCGATCCGATCCTGCACGGGCTGTGCACCTACGGCATCGTCTGCAAGACGGCCGTGGACACCGTGCTGGGCTCGGACACGAGCCGGGTCACCGGTTTCCGGGCGCGCTTCGCCGGGGTGCTCTACCCCGGCGAGACGATCCGGTCGCGGATGTGGCTCGGCACCGGTGAGGTCATCATCGCGGCCACCGCGCCCGAGCGCGACGACGCGCCGGTGCTCGGGGACGTGCGGCTGACGTTCAGCTCCTGATCCGGCTCAGTGCTCGGGAAATCCCGTCGCGAACAGAACGGCGATGGCGATGGAACTGGCGACGGCGACAACGGGAATCAACCACATGGGCGTAATACTACATGAAGTAGTATTACGCCCTGTCGTCTCAGCCTACCGATCGGTCGACTCCGGGGCCGGTTCGGGGGTCACCCCCCGCACGACGCCCGCGTAGGCGAGGATCACCAGAACCGGCGCGGCCAGCGGTAACCAGGCGAAATGCGCGGGCACCACGCTCGCGGCGACGGCCGCGCCGGTGGCGATCAGCGCCCCGGCGACCGAGGGCAACGTGGTGGGAACCACACCCTTCGGGGCGTGCACGGTCGCGATGTTGAGCAGATACGTCGTGGCGACCACACCGGTGGCGGCGGCGACCGGCGCGCCGGGGTCGGCCCAGGCGAGGGCGCCCAGCGCCACGAACACCGCGCCGACCGCGCAGATCCGCCACCACCAGCCCGCCACCACGAGGGCGGCCGCGGCGAGCGCGGCCCAGGGCAGCGCGACGGCCACGGCCACGGTCAGCAGCAGCCCAGACAGCACGGCGAGGAATCGGGTCATCGCTTCACCCGCACCACACGGCGATGCGCGGGCAGCATCCGCACCACCTGATCGAGCCGGGCGTCCTCGGGCCAGGGCACGATGTCCACCCCGACCGTGCCCATGTCCCGGTACATGGCGGCCCGTTCGAGCTGCCACATCCGGGCCAGCGTGCGATCCAGGCCGTCGCGGAAGGGCGTGCCGCGCAACACGTCCACGACCACCACCACGTGTCCGCGCTTGCGCAGATCGATGAGCGCGAGCGCGAACTGGGTGTCGAGCAGCGTGGAGAAGGCCACCACGATCGCGCCCAGCGGCACCGCGGTGTGCGGGGCCAGCGTGCCCGAGGTGACGATGTGCTCGTCGCCGACGTCGAGCACGGTGTCCACGATCCGGTAGAACTGCCGCCGCCCGATGTCGGGCCGCAGCCAGCGCGGGGCCTGCCCGAGGCACACCACGGCCGTGCGGTCCCCGGCCTGCAGGGCCGACTGCGCGACCTGGGCCGCGCCGCGCACCGACAGTTCCAGCGAATCCGAGGCCGGGCCCGGGGCCTGCAACGAGGTGTCCACCAGCACGACCACGTCGGCGGCCCGGTTGGTGAGCCGCTCGGTCACGAACAGCCGCCCGCGGCGCGCGCTCACCGCCCAGTTCACCGTGCGCAGCTGATCGCCCGGCGCGTAGACGCGGATGTCGGCGTATTCGACGCCGGGCCCGTGCCGCCGGGTCAGGTGGGTGCCGATGCGCTCGGGAAGTTCGGTGCGCGGCAGGCGCATTCGCTGCGGATCGGCGATCGGGTACACGTAGACCTGTCCGGCGGGCAGCGACACCGAGGCCACCGCGAGCCCGGCCGGGCTGAGCGCGGTCACCCGGACCCGGACCGGATAGCGGCCCCAGCGCGCGGTGGACAGGGCCAGCCGCAGCCCGGCCGGGGTGAGGCCGGAGTCCACCGCCTCCTCCACCCGCACCTCGATGCCCTCGATCGGTTCGGGTTTGCAGCGCAGCAGCGCGTGCCCGTCCTCGACGAACGCCGCGACCGGCAGCACCACCTCCTCGGATTCGAAGCAGCGCAGCACGCCCGCGCCGTCGACCTGAATCCTGGTGCGCGCCGACTGCATCGGAGCGCTGGCGAGCACGCCGAGCATGGGCGCGGCGAAGATCAGCAGCTGCCAGCGGCCGAGGATCACCGCCAGGGCGAGCGCGGGCGCGGCCGCCCCGGCCAGCATGAACACCAATGCCGCCGGGCGCCAGCGCAATTCGGCCTCGGCGATCGAGGTGACGTCGCGATGCCTCATGGCACGCTGGCGCGCGGGACCGGTAGGCGGCGCAGCAGTTCCCCGATCACGTCCTCGCCGCGGATGCGGCGCACCCACATCTCCGGGCGCAGCGTGATGCGGTGCGCCACCGCCGGAATCGCCAATGCCTTGACGTCCTCCGGGATGACGTAGTCGCGACCCATGAGCAGCGCGCGGGCGCGGGCCATCTGCACCAGATCCAGTTCCGCGCGCGGGCTCGCGCCGACCTCCACCTGCGGATGGCCGCGGGTGGCGGCGGCGAGCGCCACCACGTAGGTGACCACGTCCGGATGCACGGTCACGTATTCGACGGCCTGGCGCATCTCCAGCAGCCCCTGGGCGTCGACGACCTGACCGACCTGCGGCGGCACCGCGCCGCGCTCGAGGCGGCGGCGGATCATCTGGGTCTCGTCCTCCTCGGACAGATACCCCAGCCGCAACTGCACGGCGAACCGGTCGAGCTGGGCCTCGGGCAGCGGGTAGGTGCCCTCGTACTCGATCGGATTGTCGGTGGCCAGCACGATGAACGGCTGTGGCAGCGGGAAGGTTTCGCCGTCGATGCTGACCTGCCCCTCGGCCATGGCCTCGAGCAGGGCCGCCTGCGTCTTGGGCGGGGTGCGGTTGATCTCGTCGGCCAGCAGCATGTTGGCGAAGACCGGACCGCGCCGGAAATTGAACCGGCCCGAGTTCATGTCGTAGATCGTCGAGCCGATCAGATCCGCGGGCAGCAGGTCCGGGGTGAACTGGACGCGGGTGAACTGGAGGCCCAGCGCCGCGGCGAAGGACCGCGCGATGAGCGTCTTGCCCAGGCCGGGCAGATCCTCGATGAGGACGTGCCCGCCCGCCAGCACCGCGACCATGATCAGTTGCAGCTCTTCGCGTTTGCCGACCACCACGCGGGATATCTCGCGCAGCACCGCCTCGGTGCGTTTGATGGTGACGTCCATGGGAGTCGTCATATTCGAATTCGAAGTCACACTCGTAGCACCTTTTTCACATCGACTGCAGTCGGCGCAGGATCTCGTCGAGGGCCGCCCGGCCGGGCGCCCGCGAAGTCTGGTCGCGCAGCGCGGAATCGGCGGGATCCACCCAGCGCCACAGCTCCGGGCCGAACTGCATGAGTCCGGCGGCCTCGGTCGCCCGGCGATTCTTGGCGATCCGATGGCCGCTGGACAGCTCGAACTCCTTGGCCAGCAGGGGACGCAGATGGCGGTCCCAGTCCGCGCGCGAGCCGTCGGCCCGGTCGGCCAGCATCTGCGCGCGGGCCCGCCACCGGCGCAACATCTCGGCGGGGCCGTTCTCGATCTCGTTGTCGGCCGGATCCTTTCGACTCGCGGCGCGGGCGCCCTCGACCAGCGACCAGGCCAGCAGGCCCAGCGCGACCACCAGCGGCGCCGCCACCAGCAGCGGGATCAGATCCCGTCGCTCGGCGGGGGCCGCCAGCTCGACCAGCGCGATCACCACGATCGCGCCGCCCACGATCATCGAACGCCTCACCGGACCTCTTCTCCCTGCAGATCCCGCAGCACGATCCGCAGCAGCTGCTCGGCGCGCATGCGCTGCCACTCCAGCATGGCGTGCGGGCTGAACCGGGCCTCCTCGAACAGCGCGACCAGTTCGCGGGCCGAGGCGTCGTGCAGCGCACCGCGTTCGAACGCGCGGGCCAGCACCTCGGAGGGGGTGTCGGAGATCAGCGGCGCGACCTCACGGGCCAGGGCCAGGCCGCGTTCCATCGCGACATAGCAGGCGATGATGGCCTCGCGGGCGTCCTGCCCGGAGGCGATCATGGCCGCCAGACCCATCTCGGCCACCTCCGCGAGCGAGACCGGGGGTTCGGCCGCCGCCGGTGCGGGCGCGTCGTCGGGGGCGGCCGGGCGACGGCGGGTGCTCACCGCGACCACCACCAGTCCGACGAAGGCGGTGGCGATCAGGGCGCCCGCGGTCGCGCCGACCAGGACCAGGGTGCGCCCGGTGAGATGCGGTGTGCCCGAGAACGGATGGGGGTCCGGCGGGGTGGTCGGCACGGCCGTGGTCGGGGCGGGGCGCGGCGCGGGGGTCTCCGGGGTGGCGGACCCGCCCGGGGCCAGCAGCCGGATCGACCACGCGATCGCGGCGGACACGGCCAGCACGGCGAGCACCACCAGCAGGGCCAGGCCCATCCGGCGCAGTCGACCGGGGGGGCGTTCGCGGTCCCGATCCCGCTCGGGCAGCGCCAGCGGGAGCCGGTGCTGACTGGTGAGCACGCCCGCGAGCAGGATCACCACCGACACCAGCGACAGCACCGGCATGAGCGCGACGGTCACCGCCGAGGGCGGCGAGACCGCGTGCGGCCCAGCGGTTCCCGGGACGAAGCCGCGCAGGGCGAACACGGCCAGCACCAGCAGCACGATCGAGCCGATCGCGCGCGGTATCGCCGTACCCACCCGACCCACTGGCCTCTCCCAAAGTATTCGCAACTGCCGGAAACAGCCACATCGTTACATGCCGCGCGGTTCGCCAGCAGGAGAATCGGAAACACCAGGTCGATTCCATATACGGTTGTGAATGGGCACAACCGATTCCCCCTACCGGCTTCCATCCGGCACAGAACGCAATTTCGCATTCGCCATTCGAAAGCGACTGTGCGCAATGGTTTTCCGGGCGAAGACCGATCAGTTCGTGGTGAGCACCAGCCCGGAGGTGGGCACCCCGGTCCCGGCGGTGACGACCATGTTGGTCACGTTCTCGACCTGGTTGACCGAGGTGCCGCGCAGCTGCCGCACCGCCTCGGAGATGCCGTTCATGCCGTGGATGTACGCCTCGCCGAGCTGACCGCCGTGGGTGTTGAGCGGCAGCCGCCCGCCCACCTCGATCGCGCCGTCGGCGATGAAGTCCTTGGCGTCGCCACGGCCGCAGAATCCGAGTTCCTCGAGCTGCATCAGCACGAAGGGCGTGAAGTGGTCGTAGAGAATCGCGGCCTGCATGTCGTCGGGCCGCAAACCGCTTTGCGCCCAGAGTTGTTCGCCGACCAGACCCATTTCCGGCAGCCCGGTCAGGGCGTCGCGGTAGTAACTGGTCATCACGTACTGATCCGCGCCCGAGCCCTGCGCGGCGGCGGCGATGACGGCCGGGCGCTGCGGCAGATCCCGCGCCCGTTCGGCGCTCGTGATCACCAGCGCGACGCCGCCGTCGGTCTCCTGACAGCAGTCCAGCAGGTGCAGCGGTTCGGCGATCCAGCGCGAGTTCTGATGATCCTCCAGGGTGATCGGCTTGCCGTAGAAGTGCGCGGCCGGATTGACCGCGGCGTGCTTGCGATCCGCGACCGCCACCCGGCCGAAGTCGGCACTGGTCGCGCCGTAGACGTGCATGTAGCGCCGGGCGACCATGGCCACCTGCGCGGCGGGCGTGCCCAGCCCCTGCGGATAGGCCCAGGCCGCGTCCACGCCCGAGGAGGTCGGCGCGGTGGCCAGTTGCGTGGAGAACTGGCCGAACCGGTGCCCGGACCGCTCGTTGAACGCCCGGTAGGCCACCACCACGTCCGCGATGCCGGTGGCCACGGCCATGGCCGCCTGCTGCACGGTCGCGCAGGCCGCGCCGCCGCCGAACGGGATGTTGCTGAAGAACGTCAGATGCGGGATGCCCACCGCCCGCGCGACCGCGGCCTGGGTGTTGGTGTCCATCGTGAACGTCGTCAGCCCGGTCACGTCCGCGGGCGTCAGCCCCGCGTCGGCGAGCGCGGCCGAGACCGCCTCGGCCGCGAGCCGCAACTCGCTGCGCCCGGAGTCCTTGGAGAAGTCGGTCGCCCCGATGCCGACGATGGCGGCCCTGCCGCTGATCGAATTGCTCACGCCCGCTCCCGAATCGCGATGACGACCTGTGCCCGGATGTGGTCGCCCAGGCTGTCCCGCCCGACCACCTCGATGTGGATCTCGTCGCCCTCGACCGCGGTCACCGTGCCCGACAGCGTGAGGGTGTCACCCGCGTAGAGCGGCACGCCGAGCCGCAGCGCGTTGGACCGCATCACCGCGGCGGGCCCGGCCCAGTCGGTGACGAACCGCTGCACGATGCCCATATCGGTGAGGATGTTGACGAAGATGTCCTTGGAGCCGCGCGCCACCGCCTTGTCGCGATCGTGGTGCACGTCCTGGAAGTCCCTGGTGGCCAGGGCCGTCGAGACGACGAAGGTGGGATCGGCGTGCACGACCGCCTCGGGCAGGGCCGTGCCCACCGCGACGGTGGCCGGATTCAGCGTGGCGGTCATGCGAGCACCTTCCAGTACGGCAGCACGGTGTCGTCGTCGAGTTGCTCGAAGGCCACCTCGACGGGCAGATCCACCCGCACCCGATCGGGTTCGACGCCGCGCAGCTCGCCCAGCATCCGCACGCCCTCCTCGAGTTCGACCAGCGCGACCACGTACGGCAGGCTCCGGCCGGGCACCTTCGGGGCGTGGTGCACGACGTAGCTGAAGACGGTGCCCTTGCCGGAGGCGACCACGTAGTCGACCGGTTCGGCCTTGTCCTGCCACAGCGCCGGAACCGGCGGATGCCGCAGGGTGCCGTCGGGCAGCCGCTGGATGCGCAGTTCGCCGAGTTTCGCTCCGGCCCAGAAGAATTCGGTGTCGAGCGAGACGATCGGGCGGACGCGCTTGCTCGGATCATCCTGCGGCGCGGCGGGTTTCGCGGTGCCGGGCGCGAATTTCAGCATCCGGAAACGCATTTCGGTGACCGCCTCATCACCCACGTACCAGGTCAGCACATAGGTCGCGAACCAGCCCTCGCCGAGCGCGGTACGCTTGGGGCCCACCAGATCCTGCAAGCGGGTGCGCGCCTGCGGGCGCTCGCCCAGCCGCAGGTACCGATGATAGGTCTGCTCGCAGTTGGTGGCGACCACCGAGGTGTACCCGGCGCGGTCGAGCAGGTCGTTGACGGCGTTCATCGGATCGTCGGCGGGCCGCGCGCCGTGCAGGCCGGGCATCGTCCACACCTGGGCCATGGCGGGCGGGGCGACGATGCCGGGATGTCCGGCCGCGCGCGCGGCCTCCTCGTCGACGTAGATCGGATTGCGATCGCCGATCGCCTCGACCCAGTTGTTGATCATGGGCTGGTTCACCGGGTCGCGGGCGAGACGCGGCGCGCTCTCCCCGGCCGCCTCGACGCGCGCGCCCGCGGCGCGAATCTCGTCCGCTGTCAATGCTTCCGGCACGGACACTCCTATCTCGGTACGCGGGGCAGTCGCAGGCCCGCGGTGGCGATCAGCTCGCGCATGACCTCGTTGACGCCGCCGCCGAAGGTCACCACCAGGTTCTGTTTGGTGCGCCGGTCCAACCAGCCGAGCAGCTCGGCCGTGGCCGGATCGGCGTAGTCGCCGTGACGGCCGACGATCTCCTCGGCGAGGCGGCCCGCCTCCTGCAACGCCTCGGTCGAATAGACCTTGGTGGCCGAGGCGTCGGCGATCACGCCCATGGGGTTATCGGCGGCGTGGTCGGCGCTCGCGGCGACCTGCCAGTTCAGCAACTCGTTCTGCCGGACCATGGCGTGCATGCGGCCCAGCGAGCGGCGCACATCGCTCTCGCCGAGCACGCCGCGCCGCTGCGCCCAGTCCCGGACCCGGTCGTAGAGCTGCTCGATCTTGCCGGACGGGCCCAGGCTGACCCGCTCGTGGTTGAGCTGGGTGGTGATCAGCCTCCAACCCCGGTTCTCCTCGCCGACGAGCATGTTCGCGGGCACGCGCACGTTGTCGAAGTAGGTGGCGTTGGTGTGGTGGGCGCCGTCGCAGGTGATGATGGGCGTCCACGAGTAGCCCGGATCCCTGGTGTCCACGATGAGGATCGTGATGCCGCGGTGGCGGGATTCGACCGTGCCGGTGCGGCAGGCCAGCCACACGTAGTCGGCCTCGTGGGCGCCGGTGGTGAACACCTTCTGGCCGTTGACGATCCAATCGCCGTTCGCGTCGCGGACCGCGCTGGTGCGCAGCGCCGCGAGATCGGTTCCGGCCTCCGGTTCGGAGTAGCCGATGGCGAAGTGCACGTCGCCGGACAGGATGGCGGGCAGGAACTTCCGCTTCTGCTCCTCGGTGCCGAACTCTTGCAGGGTCGGCCCGACGGTCATCAGCGTCACCAGCGGCAGCGGCACATCGGCGCGAACCGCCTCGTTGTAGAAGATCTGCTGTTCGACCGGTCCGAAGCCGTGCCCGCCGTACTCCTTGGGCCAGCCCATGCCGAGCCACCCGTCGCCGCCCATCCGCCGCACCACCGCGCGATAGGCGTCGCCGTGCCGGTTGACCGCCATCTCGGCCTCCTCCTCGGGAGTGACGAGATCGGCGAAGTACGAACGCAATTCGTCGCGCAGCCGGCGCTGCTCCGGGGTCAGGTCGATGAACATCGGGCTCCCAAACGGTCCAGCCGGAACGACGCGCCGCCGAGCCAGCGGGCGATGTCCTTGGCCTGTGAGTAGTAGCGATGCAGGGGATGGGTCACGTCGACGCCGATGCCGCCGTGCAGGTGATGACACTTCTGCATGGCCGCGGGCAGGTCGGCGGCGACGGTATAGGCCAGCACGTCCAGATCGTCGTCCACGCGGGCCCGCAACTCCGGGCTCGGATCCGGTTGCGCCAGCGCCCAATTCGCCGACGCCGCCGCGACGTGCAGGGTCCGCGAGGTGACGTAGAGATCGGCGATCTGCTGGGCCACCGCCTGGAATTCGGCCAGCGGTCTGCCGAACTGGTGCCGGGTCCGGACGTGTTCGGCGGTCAGGGTGAGCGCGCCCTTGAGCAGACCGTCGGCCACCGCGCCCAGACACGCCACCGCCGAGCGGTGCAGATCGGCGAGACCCGCGCTCGGCAGCAGATGGTCGGCCGGGATGCGGGCATCCTCGAAACGCACGGAGAATTCCGGCATTCCGGTCGAGGCGGGCGACGGTGTCAGGGTCGTGCCCGGCGTGTCCGCCTCGACCACCGCGATCCCCGAATCGGTCGGCACCAGCAGCCATTTCGCCTGCGCGGCATAGGGCACGGCGACCTTGTGGCCGCGCAACCGCACCCGATCGCCCTCGGTCACCGCGGTCGTCGCGGGCTTGGGGGCGAAGGGCGCGCCGGGCTCGTTCAGGGCCGCGGTGAGCACCGCGCCCTCGGCGACGGCCGGAAAGATCCGCTCCGCCAGCGTGTCCGGCGCGGTGCGCAGCAGCGGCAGCACACCGAGGCCCAGCGTGGCGAGCGCGGGCAGTTCGGCGGCGTCGGTGGCCAGTTCGGTGAGCAGCGCGCTCACCTCGAGCAGTCCCAGGCCGTCGCCGCCGAATCGCTCGGGCAGCGCCACGATCAGCAGGCCGCTGTCCACCAACGCGGGCCACAGCGCCATATCCCGGGCGCTGTCGCGTTCCAGCAGATTCACGACAACCTCGGCGACCGCGTCCTGGCTCTCGTCGTAATCGAAATCCATTCAATCTCCCCGTTGAGGTGTGGATTCAGCCGTGCGTTTCGCGCGGGAGCCCGAGAATCCGTTCACCGGCCACGGTCAAAAGGATCTGCTCGGTGCCCCCTGCGATCGACAAGCAGCGCGTCAGCAAGAATTCTTTCACCACATCCGATTCCCGCGCGCCCACCACACCAGCGAGTTCCACGGCGAATTCGGCGACCGCCTGCCGGTGCCGGACGCCGACCAGTTTGCGCACGCTGCTCTGCGGTCCGGGGTCCACCCCGGCCAGCATGCGCTGGGCCGCTCGGGTTTCCACGAGCAGCCCCGCGACCGCGTCGGCGACCAATCCGCCGAGCCGGTCCGCGATCAATTCCGCGCCCGGTCCGGCGGTCGGAGCCGTTTCGATCAATCGCTCGAGTTCGTCGCCGATTCCGCTTCCGCCCATGGCGACTCGTTCGTTCGACAAAGTGGAGCGCGCGATTTTCCAGCCCGCGCCCAATTCGCCGACCAGACCGTCGTCGGGGACGAACACATCGTCGAGGAAGACCTCCGAGAAACGCGCCTCGCCGGTGATCTGCACCAGCGGCCGCACCTCGATCCCCGGACTGCTCATGTCGACCAGGAAATAGCTGATGCCACGGTGTTTCGGCGCGGCGGCGTCGGTGCGGGCCAAACAGATCGCCCAGTTCGCGACATTGGCCAGCGAGGTCCACACCTTCTGACCGCGCAGCCGCCAGCCGCCCTCGGTCCGGGTGGCCGTCGTGCGCAGCGCCGCGAGATCCGAACCGGCGTCCGGTTCGCTGAACAGCTGGCACCACACCACCGACCCGCGCAGCGTCGGCTCCACGAAGCGTTCGATCTGCTCGGGCGTGCCGTACTGCAACAGGGTGGGCACCGCCCAGTTGCCGATCTGGATGTCCGGCACGGTGATTCCCGCGCGGCGCACCTGTTCGTCGATGAGCGACCGCAGGATCGGGCCCGCGCCCCGCCCGTACGGCGGCGGCCAGTGCGGGGCGAGCAGCCCGGTGTCCACGAGGGCGTCGCGGCGCCGGTCGATCGGCAGCGCGGCGATCCGGGCGAGATCCGCGGCGAGTTCGGCGGCCCCGGCCGGGTCGAGTCCGACCGCGTCCCAGGCGGATTCGCCGACGCCCTCGTCCAGTCCCAATTCCAGTCCGACGGTGCGGCGCATGCCCGCCCGCACGAGTTCGGTCACCCGGGCCCGCCAGCGCGCCGAACCGCCGAGCAGCTGGCGCAGGGCGACCGCCCGGCGCAGATACAGATGGGCGTCGTGCTCCCAGGTGAAGCCGATGCCGCCGAGCACCTGGATGCAGTCCTTGGCGGTCTCCACGGCCGCGTCGAGCGAAACGGCCAGGGCGATGGCGGCGGCCAGCGGCAGTTCGTCGGTGCGCGCGTCCACGGCGGCCGCGGCGTCGGCGGCGACCGCGCGAATCAGCTCGGTGCGGCACAACATCCACGCGCAGATGTGCTTGACGGCCTGGAACTCCCCGATCCGGCGGCCGAACTGCTCGCGCACCTTCGCGTACTCGGTCGCGGTCTCCAGGCACCAGCCCGCGATCCCCGCCAGTTCGGCGGCCACCAGGGCGGCGATGAGATCGGTTGCGTCGTAATCGGTTTCGAACAGTTGCTCGGGGGCGATCCGGACGGCCGCGCAAGTGACCCGGGCCAGGGGGGTGGACGTGTCCAAGGGCGGATGGGATTCGACGGTGAGGCCGTCGGTCCCGGCGGGGAGCAGGGCCCAGCGACCGGAGTCCACCCGGAGCAGCACCGCGGTGCCCGCGGCCGCGCCCAGCACGGTTTCGAAGGTTCCGGTCAACTCGAACGCACCGGACCCCTTGGCGGACACCGCGATCGGATCGCCCAGCGAGATGCCGCACGGAACGTCCTCGGCGAGCGCCCCGTTCGTCACCAGACCGGCGAGCGCGGTCGCCGAGACGGGCCCGCCGACCAGATCGTGCGCGGCCTGTTCGAGGAGCACGGCCAGGTCGGCGACCGAACCCTCGGCGTCCCCGCCCGCCTCGGGCACGGCGACGCGGAAGATGCCCAGCCCCACCAGGCTCGGCCAGTACTCCCGCCAGTGCTCGGGGCCGCCGTGGCGCAGTGTTGCAATCGGCCGGATCGACGCGGCCCATCCGCGCATCGACTCCTGAACCGCTTTATGCTCGTCAGTGGTGGCGATGCTCACACCGCATACCGCCTTTCCGGCGTGACTCCCACACCTAGAACATGTTCTAATATTCCATCCGGGCGGAAGTCAAGAGACGATTCCACCGCGAGCGGCCACGCACCCCAGCCGCGCTACGACGTTTGCAGGAAAGGACTTTCATCGATGGCCAGTCCCTCCCGAGAGCCGGCGGACTCGGGTGCGCCGAACGGAAACCGCGCGCGCACCGCACCGGTCAGCACGCTCAGCGAGGACGAGCTGAGCTCGGCCGCGCAGCGGGAGCGGCGCAAGCGGATCCTCGACGCCACCCTCGCGCTGGCGTCCAAGGGCGGTTACGACGCCGTGCAGATGCGCGCGGTCGCCGAGCGCGCCGATGTCGCCGTGGGCACGCTGTACCGCTACTTCCCGTCCAAGGTGCATCTGCTCGTCTCCGCGCTCGCGCGCGAGTTCGAACAGTTCGAGAGCAAGCGCAAACCGCTGCCCGGGCAATCGCCGCGCGAACGCATGCATCTGCTGCTCACCCAGGTCACCCGGGCCATGCAGCGCGACCCGCTGCTGACCGAGGCGATGACGCGCGCGTTCATGTTCGCCGACGCCTCGGCCGCCGCCGAGGTCGACCGGGTCGGCCGGGTCATGGACCGGTTCTTCGCGCGGGCCATCGAGGACGGCGAACCGACCGACCGGGATCTGGCCATTGCCCGGGTCATCAGCGACGTATGGTTGTCGAACCTGGTGGCGTGGCTCACCCGGCGGGCCTCGGCGACCGACGTCACAGAGCGGCTGGAACTGACCGTCGACCTGCTGCTGGGCGACAAATCCTGAGAAGTTTGCCTACCCTTCCGCGTGGCAAACCAGTCAACGTACGGCAGGATCCCGCAAAATGGGGGACGCGTACGGCGAGGCGTCTGTAAACGTCTCGTATCACTGCGCGTACATGCGAGCAAACCTCACCCAGTAGAGTTTCTCGCGCCCTGCCATTTCTCCTCCGATCACTAGGTTGGATGCGTGAGCGCACAGGATTTGCCACAGGAACTTCGCCGTGCCTTGTCCGCGGTAGCCCGCATGCCGCGGCTACTTGTCGCATCGGACTACGACGGGACGATCGCGCCCATAGTGTCCGACCCGGCGAAGGCCTATCCCCATCGGGAATCGGTGAGCGCGTTACGCGCGCTCGCCGGCCTCACCGCCACCACGGCGGCCGTCATCTCCGGCCGGGCGCTGCGCGATCTCGCGGCGCTGTCCCGGCTTCCGGTCGAGGTCCAGCTGATCGGTAGTCACGGTTCGGAATTCGACGTCGGCTTCGTGCACGCCATCGACAACGACGCCAAACACCTACTGCAGGAAGTGCAGAACTCCCTGAACCGCATCGCCGAGGACAATCCCGGCGCCGCGGTCGAGACCAAACCGGCCAGCGTCGCGCTGCACGTGCGCAACGCCGCGCCCGAGGTCGGCCGACGCGCCCTGCACCAGGCCCGGCAGGGCCCCGCGAGCTGGGTCGGCGTGCAGGTCACCGAGGGCAAGGCCGTCATCGAACTCGCGGTCATCCAGACCGACAAGGGCGACGCGCTCGACATCATCCGGCATCAGGAGGGCGCCTCCGCGGCGGTCTTCTTCGGCGACGACGTGACCGACGAGAAGGCGTTCGCGCGGCTGTCGGGTCCCGATGTCGGCATCAAGGTCGGCGACGGCGAGAGCCTGGCCAAGTACCGGGTGGCCAGCACCGAGGAGGTGGCCAGGGCGCTGGCGTTCCTGCTCGAGGAGCGGCGCACCTGGCTGGCGGGCGCCTCGGCCCCGCGCATCGAGCGGCTGACCATGCTGGCCAGTCCGCGCTCGAAAGGTCTTGTGACACCGGACGGTACGGTCACCTGGTTCTGTCACCCCGAGCCGGATTCGGCCGCGGTGTTCGCGCATCTGCTCGGCGGGCCGGATGCCGGACACTTCACCATCGCGCCGGAACGTCCCGGGCTGCCGCTGTCGCAGCGGTACGTGGACGGCACCATGACCGTCGAAACCCGTTGGTCCAGTTTGCAAGTGCTCGACTACCTGCCGCACGACGTGGCGCCCGAGCGCACCGATCTGACCCGGGTCATCACCGGCGTCGCGCGCGCGGTGGTCACCTTCGCGCCGCGGCCGGAGTTCGGTCAGGTGCCGGTGAGCATCGATCGCGAACCCGCGGGCCTGCGCGTGCACGGCACCAACGATCCGATCGTGCTGCGCTCCCCCGGCGTCGCGTGGGAGATCATCGAGGAGGGCATCCACCAGACCGCGCGTGCTGTGGTCGATCCCTCGCGCGGGCCGATCGTGCTCGAAATGCGTTGCGGCACCTCGGATCTGGCTCCGGCCATGGTCAGCGAGGCGGAGCGGCGGTCCGAGGCCGAACGGTACTGGCGGGACTGGTCGGAGGAGCTGGAGCTGCCGCCGCTCAAGCCGGATCTGATGAAGCGGTCGGCGCTGACGCTGCGCGGGCTGGTGCATCAGCCGTCCGGTTCGATCATGGCCGCGGCCACCACCTCGCTGCCCGAGGACATCGGCGGCGTGCGCAACTGGGACTACCGGTACTGCTGGCTGCGCGACGCCGCGCTCACCGCGCACGCGCTGGTGCGGCTGGGCTCGCTGCACGAGGCCGAGGAGTACCTGGACTGGGTGCACCGGGTGCTGGAGACCCTGGCCGGGCCGGAGCGGTTGCATCCGCTCTACACGCTCTACGGCGAGACGCTGCCGCCCGAGGCCGTCATCGACTCGCTGCCCGGATACGCGGGGTCGCGGCCGGTGCGCGTGGGCAACGCCGCGAACATGCAGGTGCAGCTGGACGTGTTCGGTCCGATCGTGGACCTGATCGCCGAGTTGGCCGCGGCCCGCGAGCGCAAGGGCATCCACGATCCCGCCAAGGCGCTGCCGGATCGGGACTGGGAGTTGGTGCACGCCATGGTTTCCGCGGTGAAGCGGCGCTGGCGCGAACCCGACCACGGCATCTGGGAGATCCGCGGCAACCCGCGCCACCACGTGTACTCCAAGGTGATGGGCTGGCTGACCGTCGACCGCGCGCTGCAACTCGCGCAGCGGTTCAACCGGTTCGCCGATCCGGAGTGGGTCGAGCTGCGCGAGACCATCGCCGAGGAGGTCAAGGCCAAGGGCTGGAACGAGGAGGTGCAGTCCTTCACCGCGGCCTACGACGGCACCGATCTGGACGCGGCGACGCTGCACATCGGGCTGAGCGGGCTGATCGATCCGTCGGATCCGCGGTTCGCGGCGACCGTGGTGGCCACCGAGGCCGAACTGCGCAGCGGGTCGACCGTGTACCGGTACCACCACGACGACGGCCTGCCCGGCGGCGAGGGCGGCTTCCACCTCTGCGCGGCCTGGCTGGTCGAGGCGTATCTGCTGATCGGCAAGCGGTCCGACGCCGAGGCGCTGTTCGCGCAACTGGTCGACGTCGCCGGGCCGACCGGACTGCTCAGCGAGGAGTACGACCCGGTGGCCGAGCGCTCGCTGGGCAATCATCCGCAGGCGTACAGCCATCTCGGTCTGCTGCGCTGCGCCCAGCTGCTCAGCCAGCCGGTGCCCGCACTGGTTCAGTAGCGAATCCGCGTCGAGGGCCCGTGACCACGGTCACGGGCCTTCGTCGTGTCGAGGACCACACGGGAATCGGACAGATCGATGTCACCGGCTATGGACACGTACGCTACATTCAAATGGAAATCGTTTCCGTTAAGTGCTGTGCAGGAGTACCCCCGCGTGAACAGAAGTCTCGTCGTCCGATCATTCGCCGTCGTGCTGGGGGTCGCGGCAGCGGCAGCCCTGACCGCCTGCTCGAGCAGCTCCGAGGGCGCCGGCAAGCACACCGTCGTCGCCTCCACCAGCGCGTGGGGCAGCATCGCCGCCGCCGTCGCCGGGCCGGACATGACGGTCGAGTCGATCATCGATCAGCCCACCCAGGATCCGCACGAGTACCAGACCAGTCCGTCGGACGCGGCCAAGATCCGCGAGGCGGGGCTGGTGATCTTCAACGGCGGGCACTACGACGAGTTCGCGGAGAAGGCCGCCGAGGGTCGCGACAAGCCGACCATCGATGCCTTCGAGCTGCGCGCGGGTGCGGCGAAATCCGATGACAACGAGCACATCTGGTACGACGTGGACACCGT
This sequence comes from Nocardia sp. NPDC004068, assembly GCF_042874315.1. NCBI lineage: Bacteria > Bacillati > Actinomycetota > Actinomycetes > Mycobacteriales > Nocardiaceae > Nocardia > Nocardia sp. NPDC004068. The sequence goes on along the minus strand of NZ_JBIAMW010000014.1, from coordinate 85,216 downwards.
CGACGCGGTGGCGACCCGGATCGCGTCCGAACTCGGCACGATCGACGCCCAGCACGCGCAGGCATACACCGACCGCGCCAACGCCTTTCGCGCCCGGCTGAAGGAGATCTCCGCGATCACCGCCAAGATCGCTGCCGAGCACCCGAAATCGCCTGTGCTACAGACCGAACCGATCGCGCACTACCTGCTGCTGGCCGCCGGGACCGACGACCGCACCCCGCACGCCTTCGCCGAGGCCGTCGAGCAGGGCACCGATCCCGCCCCCGCCGACGTCGCCACGGTCCGGGACCTGTTGAACGGCAAGCAGGTTCGCGCGCTGGTCTACAACAAGCAGACCGAGGACAAGACCACCCGCGACGTCGCCACGGCCGCCACGGCCGCCGGTGTCCCCGTCGTCGAGGTCACCGAGACCCTGCCCGCGGGCAGCGACTACCTGCAATGGCAGATCGGGAACGCCCAGGCGCTGGCCAAGGCGCTGGGCTGACGACGGGAGTGGTGATGTCCGGGAAGGCAGACCTCGGCGAACGTGTTGCGAACGGTGTGACAGGCACTCCGGGCGCCACTCCCGCACTAGCCGAAACCGATTGTCCGTTCGATGCCGCGTGCGCGGGTGAGCTCGCCGAGCCCGCGGTGCGGCTGCGGGGGGCGCGGCTCGCGTTCGGGGAGCGGACGCTGTGGGACGGGCTGGATCTGGATGTGGCGGCCGGGGAGTTCGTCGCGGTGCTGGGGCCCAACGGGTCCGGCAAGACGTCGCTGTTGCGGATGCTCTTGGGGCAGATCGCGCTCAGCGCCGGGAGTGTCGAGATCGCGGGTTCGCCTGCGCGACTGGGGAATCCGCGGGTGGGGTACATTCCGCAGCAGAAGACGATGGACGCCGGGGTGCAGTTGCGCGGGATCGATCTGGTCGGGCTCGGGGTGGACGGACATCGGTGGGGGCCGGGCTGGCGGGGGCGCGGGGAGCGGCGGGCACGGGTCGCCGCGGCCATCGCTCAGGTCGGGGCGCAGGATTTCGCGCGCGCGCCGTTGGACGCGTTGTCGGGTGGGGAGCAGCAGCGGCTGCGGGTGGCGCAGGCGCTGGCGGGGGATCCGAAGGTGTTGCTGTGCGACGAGCCGTTGCTGAGCCTGGATCTGGCGAATCAGCGGCTGGTGTCGCAGCTGGTCGACCGTCGGCGGCGCGACCACGGGACGGCGGTGCTGTTCGTGACGCACGAGATCAATCCGGTGCTGCCGCTGGTGGATCGGGTGCTGTATCTGGTGGACGGGAAGTTCCGGATCGGCACGCCGGACGAGGTGATGACCTCCGAGGTGCTCTCGGAGCTGTACCGGACCCAGGTCGATGTCGTGCGGGTGCGGGGGCGGCTGGTCGTCGTCGGGGCCGAGGAGGGCGCGGCGTGATCGAGAAGTTGTCCGAGGTCTTCACGCGGATGGTCGATCTCCAGGTGACGGCGAATCTGCTCTCCTACGACTTCGTGCGGCAGGCGATCCTGGCCGCGGCGCTGCTCGGATTGCTCGCCGGGGCGATCGGACCGCTGATCGTGAGCCGGCAGATGTCGTTCGCGGTGCACGGGACGAGCGAGCTGTCGCTGACCGGGGCCGCGGCGGCGTTGCTGGCCGGGATCGGGGTCGGGGTCGGGGCCATCGCGGGTTCGGTGGTGGCGGCGGTGTTGTTCGGCGTGCTGGGAGCCCGTGCGCGGCAACGGGATTCGGCGATCGCGGTGGTGCTGTCGTTCGGGTTGGGGTTGTCGGTGCTGTTCCTGTGGCTGGGTCCGAGCCGGGCGGGGTCGAAGTTCTCGCTGCTGACGGGGCAGGTCGTGAGCGTGGGCGACGGCGGGCTGGGGCTGTTGCTGGCGTGCACCGTCGGCGTCCTGGTGGTGCTGGCGTTCGTGTACCGCCCCTTGCTGTTCGCGAGCACCGATCCGGAAGTGGCCGTGGCCCGCGGTGTTCCGGTCCGCGCCCTCTCGGTGGTCTTCGCCGTCCTGCTCGGCATCACCGCCGCCTTCGGCGTCCAGATCGTCGGCGCCCTCCTGGTCCTGTCCCTCCTCATCACCCCCGCCGCGGCCGCCGCCCAACTGACCGCCAGCCCCCTCCGCACCACGCTCCTCGCCATAGCCTTCGCCGAAATCTCCGCGGTCGGCGGCATCCTCCTCTCCCTGGCCCCCGGCGTCCCCGTCTCCACCTTCATCACGGCGATCTCCTTCGCCATCTACGTCATCTGCCGCCTCATAGGCACGAGAACCCGAAACCGCCGCTCCCCCATACCCGTTTGACCCGCAGGCACGACAACCCAGCCGCACCCTTTATTCGGATCCGCACCCGTTTCAGGGCTCTGGAAGGGGTGCGGATTCGAATAAAGGGTGCGGCTGGGTTCGTGCGCTGCGGTTAGGGGGTGGCTTCGCCTGCTAGGGCGAAGAGACCTTCGGGGGTTTGTTCTATGAGGCCGTCGGTTAGGAGGGAGTCGAGGGCTCGGGTGCGTTGGGTGGGGTTTTGGGGCCAGGCTAGGTCGAGGGTGGCGCGGGGGACGGGGGTGGGGGTGTTGCGGAGGACGTCGAGGAGGCGGCCTCGGGCCTGGCGGTCGGTGCCGGTGTATTTCTGGGTGCGGCGGGGGGTGGTGGATGGGGGGTGGCCCGCGGATTTCCAGGTGCAGTGTGGGAGGGGGCAATTGGTGCAGGTGGGGGTTCTGGCCGTGCAGATCAGGGCGCCGAGTTCCATGAGGGCGGCGGAGAATTTGGCGGCCCGGGGGACGTCTCCGGGGAGGAGGGCCTCGGTTTCGGCGAGGTCTCGGGCGGCGGGGTTGGCCGCGTCGGCGCGGCCGTGGACGGCTCGGGCCACCACTCGGCGAACGTTGGTGTCCACCACGGGAACTCGCTGCCCGTAGGCGAAACAGGCCACGGCGCGGGCGGTGTAGGCGCCGATGCCGGGCAGGCCGAGGAGGACGTTCACGTCCGCGGGGACCTCGTCGCCGTGTTCGTCGGCGAGGACCCGGGCGCATTCGTGCAGGCGCAGGGCGCGGCGGGGATAACCCAATCTGCCCCAGGCGCGCAGGACCTCGCCCTGGGACGAGGCGGCCATGGCGGACGGGACGGGCCAGCGGGCGACCCACTCGCGCCAGATGGGCTCGACCCGCACGACGGGGGTCTGCTGGAGCATGATCTCGCTCATCAGGATCTGCCAGGCCGTCACCCCGGGCCGCCGCCACGGGAGGTCGCGGGCGGTCTCGTCGTACCAGTCGATCAAGGCGTCGGAGTCGATGCTCACGCGTTCGCCGTCCTCTCGCAGTTTGCCCTCACGCTGCCCGCCGCCGCACCACTCATTCCGTACACTTCCCGTACCCGGCCGACACCGGTTTGCCGGGACGTAACTTGGCGGACTCGCCGGTAACCGGCCCAGTATGGAAAATGGGACACATGCCTCATACCAACCCGATCAGTGCCTGGAAGGCCCTCCGCGAGGGCAACGAGCGGTTCGTGAGCGGCACGCTGCAGCATCCTAGCCAGGGTGCCGCCGACCGGGCCAAACTCGTGGCCGGTCAGCAGCCCTCGGCGATCCTGTTCGGGTGCGGCGACTCTCGCGTCGCCGCCGAGATCATCTTCGATCAGGGCCTCGGCGACATGTTCGTGGTGCGCACCGCGGGACATGTCATCGACTCGTCGGTGCTCGGCTCGATCGAATACGGGGTCGAGATCCTGAACGTGCCGTTGATCGTCGTGCTCGGCCACGACAGCTGCGGGGCCGTGCGCGCGACCATCGACGCGCTCGACGGCGGCGATGTGCCGGGCGGCTTCATCCGCAGCGTGGTGGAGCGGGTCACCCCGTCCATCCTGGTGGGCCGTCGCGAGGGCTTGACCGAGGTCGACGAGCTCGAGGCGCGGCACGTGATGGAGACCGCGCGCCTGCTCATGCAGCGTTCGATGATCATTTCGCAGCGGGTGGCGACGGGTGAGTGCGCGATCGCCTGCGTGACATACAAACTCACCGACGGCAAGGTGCAGCTGCATCGCGCCGTCGGCAACATCGGCGAAGTGGCCTGACCGGGGCCGACACGCCGTGCGCGTGAGCCGGACCGGCCGGATCGTGCGCTTACCGTTGTCGCTGTGCTGGAACCGACTGGACCGTTACCGCCCGAGGTCTACTGGCGGCGCCGCCTGCTCGCGATCGCGGCGCTGGTGGTCGTGCTCGCGCTGCTGATCTGGCTGGCGGTCTTTCTGCTGGGTGGGGGCGACGACAAGCCGAGCTCCGCGGCGGCGCCGAGTTCGACCTCGACCTCCCCCGGTTCCGCCGCGCCCGCCGCGGGTGCGGAGAGTTCGCCGAGCGCGGCCGCGACCACGAACGCCGCGGCCAGCGGGTCGCCGTCGCAGTGTCCGGATCAGTCGCTCGCGGTGAAGGTCGCGGTGGGACAACCCAACTACAAATCGGGCGAACAGCCGGTGTTCCGCATCGTGATCACGAACATCTCCACCGCCGCCTGCACCCGGGACATGGGTTCGGGATTGCAGCAGGTGTCGGTGACCTCGCTCGACGGGCAGCGCCGACTGTGGGCGAACACCGATTGCGATCAGGGCGGTCCGGGAGATGTGCGGACCTTGAACGGGGGGCAGCAGGCGGAGTTCACGCTCACCTGGTCGGGGACGACCTCGCAGCCGAACTGCGCCGGGGAACGGGTGCCGGTCGGGGCGGGGGCGTATGCCGTTGTGGCGCAGTTCGGTTCGGTGCGGAGTGTGCCGGAGCCGTTCAATATCGCGTGAGCGCCGCGCGGATTCGGCGGGCCAGCCCCTCGTCGATGCCGGGGAGGGCGGTGAGGCCGGGGAGGTCGGCGGCGCGGAGGTCGGTGAGGGTGCCGAAGGCCGCCACCAGGGTTTCGGTGGCTTCGCCGGAGAGTTGCGGGAGCTGCGCGAGGAGGCGGTAGCCGCGGGGTGCGGTCGTGGTGTCCAGTGCCTCGAGCGTCGCGGGAAAGCCCAGGGGCGGGGCCAGATTCGGCAGGTCCAGCAGGTCGAGTTCGTGGAGTTGGTCGAGGGCGTCCAGGGCGCGGTCGGCGACGGTCTCGTCGGCGGTCGGGCGCGCGTGGTCGCGGACGATCAGGCGGCGGACGCGATCGGTGTCGCCGACCACCTCGGTGAGTTGCAGGGCCAGTTGGCGACCGTCGGTGCCGAGTTCGAGGACGTCGGATTCGATCTCGTGGGTCACCCGGCGGACCAGCTCGAGGCAGTGCAGGGCGCTCAGCACATCGCGGAGGGTCGCCGTGTCGGACAGCTCGGCGGCCGAGAGGCGCCGCAGCGTCTCGTCCAGTCGGGTCCGATACCGATCGAGGGTCGCCATGGCCTGATTCGCCCGCGCCAGAATGGTTTCCGAGGGCTGGATCAGGTGCCGGGCGCCGTGGGCGTAGACGGTGATGAGGTTGGTGGACCGGCTCACCGAGACCACCGGGTAGCCGATCTGCGCGGCGGTCCGCTCGGCCGCCTTGTGCCGGGTGCCCGTCTCCGTCGTCGGCAGCAGCGGATCGGGGACCAGGTGGACATTGGCCCGTCGGATCCGCATCCCGTCCGCCGAAAGCACCACGGCCCCATCCATTTTCGACAACTCCCGCAGTCGCGTCGGGGAGAACTCCGTATCCAGGTCGAATCCCCCGTCGCAGATCCGCTCGACGCTCTCGTCGTACCCGAGCACGATCAGCGCCCCGGTCCGAGCCCGCAGAATCCGATCGATCCCGTCCCGCAGCCCTGTCCCCGGCACGAGCCGGGCCACGACGGCCCGGACGAGAGCGTCCGCGCCGCTGTCGCGGCGGGAACCGAGGGAAAGGTCACGAGGGGAACCGAGGGAGAGGCCCCCCGGGGAAAGGCCACCGGGCGATGCGAGGGGTAGGTGGCCGTGTGGGCCCGGTGGGAGGTCGGCGTGGGAGTCGTTGCCGGAGTGGGCATTTGCCGCGGGCGGGAGGGACAGGCCCGCGGCGGCCAGGGGGCGGCCCAGGAGGTTGGTGACCCAGCGGCCCGGTCTCATTCGACGGCCTCCAGTCGGGGGCGGTTGCGTTTGGCCAGGCCGGTGACGGTGAGGGCGGTGCGGACGTCGGTGACCTCGTGGATCTTCAGGCCGAGGCCGGAGGTGTCGACGCCGGGCGGGACCAGGGCCTCGGTGAAGCCGAGGCGTTCGGCCTCGGCGAGGCGGCGGGTGGCGCCCGCGACGCGGCGGACCTCGCCCGCGAGGCCGACCTCGCCGAGGATGACGGTGCCCGCGCGCAGGGGTTTGCCGCGTTCGGCGCTGGCGATGGCCAGGGCCACGGCGAGGTCGGCGGCGGGTTCGGTGAGGCGCATACCGCCGACGGTGGCGGCGTAGACCTCGAATTTGCCGAGGTAGAGGCCGCACCGGCTCTGGAGGACGGCCAGCACCATGGAGACGCGGTTGTAGTCCAGACCGCTGACCGCGCGGCGGGGCATGGCCGCCTGGGTTTCCACCGTGAGGCCCTGGACCTCCCCGACGAGCGGGCGCTTACCGTCCATGGCGACGGTGATGGCGGTGCCGGGAACGGCGTCGGCGCGGTGATGCAGGAACAGGCCGGACGGGTCCTCGACGCAGACGATGCCGTCGTCGTGCATCTCGAAACAGCCCACCTCGTCGGCACTTCCGAAGCGGTTCTTGATGCCGCGGATCATGCGCAGCGTGGAATGCTTGTCGCCCTCGAACTGCAACACCACGTCCACCAGATGTTCCAGCGTGCGCGGCCCGGCGAGATTGCCGTCCTTGGTGACGTGCCCGACGAGCAACACGGCGATACCGCTCGCCTTGGCCAGCGAGGTCAGCGCCGCGGTGACCGCGCGCACCTGCGTCACGCCGCCGATCACGCCGTCCACGTCGGCGGCCAGCATGGTCTGCACCGAGTCCACCACCAGCAGCGTCGGCCGCACCTGATCGACGTGCCCGAGAATGGTCGACAGATCGGATTCGGCTGCGAGATAGACCCTTTCGTGCACCGCGTCGGTGCGGTCCGCGCGCAGCCGGACCTGCCCGGCCGACTCCTCCGCGGTGACGTACAGCGACCGCTCGTCGCGTTGGCGCGCCCAGCGATGCGCGACCTCGAGCAGCAGCGTCGACTTGCCCACCCCGGGCTCGCCGGACAGCAGCACCACCGACCCGGGGACGATGCCGCCGCCGAGCACCCGGTCCAGTTCGCTCACCCCCGTGGAGCGGGCGCGGGTGATCTGCGAATCGATCGTGGAGATGGGCGCGGCCGCGGTGGACGGCAGCAACGCCCGGCGCGCGGCCGAGCCGCCGGTGGACGACACGACGGGGGCGGCCTCGTCGACCGAACCCCACTCACCGCAGCCGGGACACCGGCCCACCCACTTGGCGACCTCGTGCCCGCACGCGGAACATCGGTACTGCGATTTCACCTTGGCCACGTGCGCAGCCTAGAGATCGGGTCCGACACGAGCGGGCAACGGCGCGAGGCGATTCCGCGCGCCGGGGCGCCGACTCAGTGACCCGAGCCCTCGGCGGCCGTCTCGCCCGCCTTGCGCTCGAGGTCCGGACCCGCGTCGACGGGGACGTCCACCTTGACCGTGCCCGCGTTCTTGAAGTTGAAGGTGACCTGGTAGGTCAGGCCCGGCGACACGTCCTTGGTCAGGCCGGTGATCTCGATGAGCAGCGGATGCGCGGCCGGGTCGGCGGGCTGATCGGGCGAACCCTCGCCCACCCCGTGCGCGGGCGCCGCGCTCGCGGTGGCCGACGCGCCGGTGCTCGTCGGCGCGGCCGTGGTGCTGGCGGCGGCGGAGGTGGTCGGCGCGGCCGCGTGGACCGCCTTCGGCGAGGCGGCGACGACGGTCTGGCCGGACTGCAACTGCGGATTGGCCGGGGTGATCTTCACCGTGCCCAGATCGGAGGTGATGCTGGTGAGCTCGTCGCCACGGGCCGGATCGGCGTTCACCGCGGTGAACGCCAGCACGGCCTTGCCGCCCTTGGCGTTGGTGTACTCCTCCGACTGCGGCAGCAGCAGGCGCACGTCGCGCAGCGCCACCTTGCCGATGTTCGCGCTGTTGCCGTTGACCGCGGCGACCTGGTCCGCGGTCTGCGAGATCTGACCGGCACCGCACCCCGACAGCGCGAGCATCGCGCCCGCGGCGAAGGCGGCGACGGTCACGGCGTGGCGGCGCGCCTTCGACGCTGTGGTGGCTTTCTGGGCAGTCACGGCTTGTCCTCCATGTCGACCGGCTCACTCCACGATGCAGAGTAGTAGTAGGCAGCGTAGTAGTCGCCCCGCGACGCCTCGTGTCGGGTAGGGGGACTTGTAAGCTCAACAATGGGCGGTCGGTACCATTCGACGAGCGGAATGCGGGCCGATCCGTAAATCCTTCTGGCACAACGGGATGCACACCAATGGCGTTCTGTCAACCCCCGCCGCCGCCTCGTTGTGGCCCTGACCTGCGTCGTTGATCGCGCCGTTACCGAGTCGCATGTTAAACTGTGAACATCGAAAGGGGCACGGGACACATGATTTTTAAGGTCGGAGACACCGTCGTTTACCCCCACCACGGAGCGGCGCTGATCGAAGCTATCGAGACTCGCACCATCAAGGGCGTGCAGAAGGAGTATCTGGTCCTCAAGGTCGCCCAGGGCGATCTCACCGTACGCGTTCCCGCCGAGAACGCGGAGTACGTCGGCGTCCGCGACGTCGTGGGCCAGGAAGGTCTCGACCGAGTTTTCCAGGTGCTACGCGCACCGCACACGGAGGAACCGACCAACTGGTCCCGCCGGTACAAGGCCAACCTGGAGAAGCTCGCCTCCGGCGATGTGAACAAGGTGGCCGAGGTCGTCCGCGATCTGTGGCGCCGGGAGCAGGACCGCGGCCTGTCCGCCGGTGAGAAGCGGATGCTGGCGAAGGCGCGCCAGATCCTCGTCGGGGAGCTGGCCCTCGCCGAGGGAACCGACGACGTCAAGGCGGAGACCCTGCTCGACGAGGTTCTCGCCGCGGCCTCCTGACCGTGAACGCCGCACACGACGCAAGTCGTGTCGTGGCATTGGTGCCTGCCGCCGGTCGGGGCGTGCGCCTGGGTGAAGCGATGCCCAAGGCGTTCGTCCCGATCGGCGGCAGCCCTATGCTCACGCTCGCCGTCGACGGCTTGATCGCGTCCGGGGTCGTGGACCGCATCGTGATCATCGCGCCCGCCGAACTCGTCCGACACGCCGAATCCGCCTTGCCCGCCGGATTCCCGGCGGATGTGGTGGCCGGCGGCGCCGAACGCATCGACTCCGTGCGCGCCGGACTCGCGGCCGCGCCGGAGGCCACCCATGTGCTCGTGCACGACGCGGCCCGCGCCCTCACGCCGCCGTCGCTGATCGCGCGGGTGGTGGCCGAACTGCGCGCCGGGTATCCGGCCGTCGTGCCGGGCGTGCCCGTGGCCGACACCATCAAGTCGGTGGATTCGCGGCAGACCGTCACCGGCACCCCGGACCGCGCGGGACTGCGCGCGATCCAGACCCCGCAGGGTTTCGAGGCACAGCTGCTGCGCGAGGCGTACGCGCTCGACGTTCCCGCCACCGACGACGCGGGACTGGTCGAACGCCTCGGCGCGCGCGTGCGCGTGATCCCCGGGGACACAATGGCTTTCAAGATCACCACCCCGCTGGATCTACGGCTGGCCAACGCCCTGCTCGCCGATCGGCCCGTACCGGACGCGGTGTCGTGATGGCCGACCTCGCGGCGATGCGCGTCGGCATCGGAAGTGATGTGCATCCCATCGAACCCGGCCGTCCCTGCTGGCTGGCCGGGCTGCTGTTCGAGGGTGACAGCGGGTGCGCGGGTCACTCCGACGGCGATGTGGCCGCGCACGCGCTCTGCGACGCGCTGCTCTCGGCCGCCGGGCTCGGCGATGTGGGCGCGGTCTTCGGGACCGGACGCCCGGAATGGGCGGGCGTCTCCGGCGCGGCCATGCTGAAGGAAGTGCGCCGCCTGCTCGACGAGGCCGGTTTCACGGTTGTCAACGCCGCCGTCCAGGTTATCGGGAATCGTCCAAAAATCGGCCCGCGCCGTGGCGAGGCCCAGCGGGTGCTGGGAGAATTACTGGACGCGCCGGTCTCGGTGTCGGGCACCACGACCGACGGATTGGGGTTGACCGGTCGCGGGGAGGGGATCGCGGCGATCGCCACCGCCTTACTCCAGTGTTGTAGCCCCTCCTGTCCGGGTTCGCACTGACCCCTGCGCCTCTCCGGCATCGGAGCGCGTGCCCGTGCTCCCCCCTGTACCACCCGTAATCTGCAAATTCTCAACAGCTAGGATGGCTGGTCGTGACTCTGCGCCTGTTCGACACCGAGACGCGGACCCTGCGTGATTTCACGCCGCTGGTCCCCGGCCGCGCGTCGGTGTATCTGTGCGGGGCCACCGTGCAGGGCGAACCCCATATCGGCCACGTACGCAGCGGCGTCGCCTTCGACGTGTTGCGACGGTGGTTGTCCGCCAACGGATTCGACGTGGCCTTCGTCCGCAATGTCACCGATATCGACGACAAGATCCTGAACAAGGCCGCCGCCGCCGGTCGGCCCTGGTGGGAGTGGGCCGCCACGCACGAGCGCGCCTTCGACCGCGCCTACCGGGCGCTGGGCGTGCTGCCGCCGTCGGTCGAGCCGCGGGCCACCGGGCACATCACCCAGATGGTCGACCTCATGCAGCGGCTCATCGATCGCGGCCACGCCTACGCCTCCAGCGGCAACGTGTATTTCGACGTGCGCAGCTATCCGGACTACGGCAGCCTGTCCGGGCACAAACTCGACGATGTGCACCAGGGCGAGAGCGCCGGTGAGGGCAAGAAGGATCCGCGCGACTTCACGCTCTGGAAGGCCGCCAAACCCGGCGAACCGACCTGGCCCTCGCCGTGGGGTCCCGGGCGGCCCGGCTGGCATCTGGAGTGCTCGGCCATGGCGGAGTTCTATCTCGGTGCCGAATTCGACATCCATTGCGGCGGTATGGATCTGGTGTTCCCGCACCACGAGAACGAGATCGCCCAATCCCGTGCCGCCGGAGACGGTTTCGCCCGGTACTGGCTGCACAACGGCTGGGTGACCCTGGGCGGGGAGAAGATGTCGAAGTCGCTCGGCAATACGCTGTCGGTGCCGAACGTGCTGGAAAACGTTCGCGCCGTGGAACTCCGGTTCTACCTGGGCAGCGCGCACTACAGCTCGATGCTGGAGTACTCCGACCAGGCGCTGCGCGACGCGGCCCAGACCTATCAGCGGCTGGAGGCGTTCGTCCGGCGCGTGGTCGAGCGGGTGGGCGAGGTCCCGGTCGGCAAGTGGACCGACGAGTTCGCCGAGGCGCTCGACGACAATCTCGGAATTCCCAAGGCGCTGGCCGAGATTCATCGGGCGGTGCACGAGGGCAACAAGGCGCTGGAGTCGGGCGATCACGACACCGCGCGGGAACTGGCCGGGCAGGTGCGCGCGATGCTCGGTGTCCTCGGTGTGGATCCGCTGGATCCGCACTGGGCCGCCCCGGAGGATTCCTCGGCGGCCCTCGACGCCCTCGACGTGCTGGTCCGCGCCGAACTGGAGCAGCGTCAGCAGGCCCGGGCCGCCAAGGACTGGGCCACCGCCGACGCGGTCCGCAACCGGCTGACCGCGGCCGGTGTCGAGGTGACCGACACCCCGGACGGCCCCGAGTGGAGCCTCAGCGGAAAGGCCAACTGATGGCAGGCAATTCGCAGCGCCGCGGCGCGATTCGCAAGTCGGGCACCAAGAAAGGGCAGACCGTCGGCTCGGGCGGGCAGCGGCGGCGCGGGCTGGAGCCGCGCGGCGCGACCCCGCCCGCGGAGATGCGCAAGTACCACCCGGCGGCCAAACGCGCCGCCGCGGCGGCGAAGAAGGCCACCCAGCAGCCCAAGCGCCCGGCGGGCCGCCCGAGCACGCGTAAGGGCGACGACGGTCCCGAACTGGTGCTGGGCCGCAATCCGGTGGTGGAGTGCCTGCGCGCCGGGGTTCCGGCGACCGCGCTGTACGTCGCCAACGGCACCGAGAACGACGACCGGCTCACCGAGGCCGTGCAGCGCGCCGCCGACACCGGGATCTCGATCCTCGAGGTGCCGCGCACGGATCTGGATCGCATGAGCGCCAACGGTTTACATCAGGGTCTGGCATTGCAGGTGCCGCCCTACCGGTACGCGCATCCGGACGATCTGCTCGAGGCCGCGCGCGCCTCGGGGACGCCGCCGCTGCTGGTCGCGCTGGACAACATCTCCGATCCGCGCAATCTGGGCGCGGTGATCCGCTCGGTGGCGGCCTTCGGCGGGCACGGCGTGGTCATTCCGCAGCGCCGCAGCGCCAGCGTCACCGCGGTGGCGTGGCGGACCAGCGCGGGCGCGGCGGCCCGGCTGCCGGTCGCGCGGGCCACGAATCTGACTCGGACGCTGAAGGATTGGGCCAAGGCCGGATTGCAGGTGGTCGGGCTGGACGCGGGCGGGGACACCTCGCTCGACGACTTCGACGGCAGCACACCGACGGTCGTGGTGGTCGGATCGGAGGGCAAGGGCCTGTCCCGGCTGGTGCGCGAGACCTGCGACAGCGTGCTGAGCATTCCGATGGCGGGCGAGGTGGAATCGCTGAACGCCTCGGTCGCGGCGGGTGTGGTGCTCGCCGACATCGCGCGGCGGCGGCGGGGCTGAGCCGGAAACCGCGCGCGTCCGCGAGCTTTCGGGGTACCGAGCCCCCTAAACTTGGTTGGTGGCCAGCTACCCGCCCCAGTATTTTCCCGACGAGCCGATCGGTTCGCCCGTCGAGCATCCGCACGCGACCACGGTGCTGCTGCTCGGCGCGCTGAGCGTATTCTGTTGCGGCGCTCTGGGACCCGTGGCGTGGGCGATGGGCAAGCGCGCGCTCGATCAGATCGAGTTCTCCCTCGAGCATCCCGAGCAGACCGGCGGGCAGGTGTTCGGCGGCCGGGCGCAGGTGCTGGTGGGTTACATCCTCGGGATCATCGGCACCATTCTGATGGTGATCGAGGCGATCATCTTCCTGCTGGTGCTGATCGGCGGCCACTGACCGCGGTTCAGTCCAGGCCGGGGCGCGGCGGGTCGGCGGGGACCTTCCAGGCGGGCCAGTCGGCGCTCACACGTCCGGTCCAGTTGGGGGCGCGGCGATCTCGCACGGCGGCCAGGCCCTCCCCCGCGTCGACGCTGTTGGCGACGTAGGTGGTGAGTTCGGTCTCGAGCGCGGCGACGGCGTCGGGGCCCATGCCCAGGCCCTCCCACAGCAGGCGCTTGGACAGCGCGGCCGACAGCGGGGCCGAGCCGGCCGCGATGTCGTGCGCGACCGACAGCGCGGTGGGCAGCACCTCGGCCGCGTCCAGGCTGGCATTGGCCAGGCCGAGCTCCTTGGCCTCGTCGCCGTCGAAGGTGCGGCCGGTGAGCAGGATGTCGGCGGCGTTGGCCATACCCGCCAGGCGGGGCAGCAGCCAGTGCGCGTAGCCGTCGGCGAGGACGCCGCGCCGCACCTGGTTGAGTCCGTAGATGGCGTCGCGAGCCAGATAGCGCAGATCGCATTGCAGCGCGAGCGCCAGGCCGAGCCCGACCGCGTGCCCGTTGACCGCCGCGATCACGGGTTTGCGGATGCGCCAGGGCGCGGGGTCGATGGTGGCGGTGACGTCGCCGACGCGGCTGGACAGGTCCGCGCCCGCGCAGAAGGCGGGCGGCGTGCCCGTGACGACCACCGCCCGCACGGCGTCCTCGGTATCGCACCGCCGCAGCGCCGCCCCCAGTTCGGCCGCCATCGTCGGGGTGAACGCGTTCTGTTGCGCGGGACGATGCAACGTGAGCACGGCGACTCCGGCGGATACATCGACGTGCAGTTCCGAACTCATGCGACGAAATCCTAGCTCTGTGCGCGGGTCGTGCCCTGGTACGCGAACGAGCAGATCACAGGCGGGCACGGTCCCGCAACCGCCCACCCGGCGCACCGGGAGACGTTCGCGGCCCGGTCCGTCGATCGGGGCCTGGCGCGGAGCGATGAAGGAGTGAGCACCAGGTGCCGATCGGCGGGCCTCAGGGGCCGCGAACCCGCCGCGACGAAGGAGCGGCCAGAATTACCGCAAGACCTTGCGGCCGATGGCCCACTTGTGGACTTCTGTGGGGCCGTCGTAGAGGCGGAACGCGCGCATGTCGCGGAAGATCATCTCCACGACGGTCTCGTCGCTGATGCCGATGCCGCCGAGGACCTGGACGCAGCGGTCGGCGACCTTGAACAGTTCCTCGGAGACGAAGGATTTGGCCATCGAGCTCTCGTGGCGGGCCTTGTGGCCGTGGTCCATGAGCCAGCAGGCGTGCCAGATGGTGAGGCGGCACTGGTGCAGGGCGATCTCGTTGTCCGCCAACATGAACGACACGCCCTCGTGTTCGCCGATGGCCTTGCCGAAGGCGGTGCGGGTCTTGGCGTGCTCGACGGCGATGCTCTGGGCGCGTTCGGCGGCCCCGAGCCAGCGCATGCAATGGGTGAGCCGGGCGGGGGCCAGGCGCAATTGGGCGTAGCGCAGGGCTTGGCCGGTCTCGCCGAGCAGGGATTCCTTGGACAGCACCAGGTTGTCGAACCGGACCACGCCGTGGCCGCCGACGTAGTTGCGGTCCATGGTGTTCATGGTGCGTTCGATGACGATGCCCGGGGTGTCGCCGTCGGTGAGGAACAGCGTCGGCCCCTCGGGCAGATGCGGGTTGGCGGCGAGGCGGGCCATGATGATCCATGTCTTGGCGCCGTCGGCCCCGGTGATCAGCCACTTGCGGCCGTTGACGGTGAAGTTCTCGCCGTCGAAGGTGGCGGTGGTGGCCAGCTGATCGGGATCCGAACCGGCCCCGGCGGGTTCGGTCATGGCGAAGACGGACCGCTGGTGGCCGGTGATCACCGGCATCAGGTAGCGGTCGACCTGTTCGGGATTCGCGATCTTGGACAGCAGGAACATATTGCCCTCGTCGGGCGCGGCGCAGTTCATGGCGACCGGGCCGAGGGTGGACCAGCCCGCGGCCTCGTAGAGCACGGCCTGCTCGACGTGGGTCAAGCCGCGGCCGCCGAGTTCGAGCGGGGCCTGGATGGTCAGCAGTTTCTCGGCGCGGGCGAGTTCGACCAGTTCCTGTCGCAGCTCGTCGTTCGGGCCGTGCGAGGTCAGTCGCGGATCGCGCTCGTAGGGCACGATCTTGTCGACGACGAATCCGCGAATCCGGTCGCGTTCGGCCTCGAGCTCGGCGGGCAGCGAGAAGTCGATCATCGGTTCACCCTTTTCCAGCGGTCCCGGCGCGTCGTTCGCCGGGTGTGCTGCGAGCATACGGCCCGGCCGCGCGAAGACTGAAGGCGGCTGCCATCAAATGCTGTCGCGCAGGAATTCGGTCACCTGGGCGCGGTAGACCTCGGGCCGGTCGTCGTGCGCGAGATGTCCCGCCCCGGCGATGCGGACGTAGCGCGCGTGCGGATGCGTCGCCGCCATCTCGCGCATCTGACCGGGCGGGGTGATGGTGTGCTCGGCCTCGACGAGCAGGGCCGGCGCGCGAACCGCACGCCACTGCGACCAGAACTCGCGCGTCCCCCATTCCTCGGAGATGGCACGGAAGGTCTCCACCGAGCCGTGCAGGCGATACCCGTCCGGGCCCGCGACGAAGGAGTTCAGGAAGTACTCCCCCGCCACCGGGCCGAAGAACTCGCGCACGGCCCGCGCGTCCGGAAACGGTTGCGGCCAAGCCGAAATCATGGCCGCCCAGTCCGACGCGGTGCGGCCGCGGAAGTCGGGGGCCATGTCCTCGACCACGAGCGCGCGCACCCGCCGCGGGAATTCGGCCGCGAACATCCAGCCGTGCAGCCCGCCCATGGAGTGGCCGATGACGATCATGGGTTCGGCGATGTCCGCGGTCGCGGCCGCGAGATCGGCGACGAACGCCTCGGTGCGCAACTCCGCCGGGGCGGGCCGCCCGTGCCCCGCCGCGTCGACGGTGTACACGTGCCCGAACTCCCGCAGCCACGGCACATGCGCCCGCCAGGTCCGGGCGCTGCCCATCAGCCCGTGCAGCAACAGAATCGGCACACCCGTGCCACCCTCGTCGTACAACAGCTCGTCCGCCTCCTCGTGCGCCGCGCACTCGCCACGGGTCCTGCGACCCTACCCACTGCCCTAGGCTGGGGCGCATGGCTGTTGTGAAGATCAATGCGATCGAGATTCCCGAGGGCGCGGGACCGGAGCTGGAGAAGCGGTTCGCCGCTCGCGCGCACGCGGTGGAGAACTCGCCCGGTTTCCTCGGTTTCCAGCTGTTGCGTCCGACCGCCGGGGAGAACCGGTATTTCGTTGTGACGCAATGGGATTCGGAGGAGTCGTTCGCGGCGTGGCGGGACGGGCCCGCGCGCGAGGCGCACGCCGGGCAGGCGCGGCAGCCGGTCGCCACGGGCGCCTCGCTGCTCGAGTTCGAGGTGGTGCTCGACGTGGCGGGCAAGGGCGCGTAGGACCTCAGCGCGGCCGGGTCGCGACGTCCACCTCACGGATGCCGGGCCGGGCCGTCGGATCGCCCCCGTCGACCTGGATCCGGACGTAGCGCGCGCTCGTCGGTTGCAGGAGTTCACCCAGCGGCGTGGTCGCCACCTGCGACCATGTCCGGTTGTCGCCGGAGACGAGGATGGACGAGGTGACGGGGGCGGGTTCGGTCCAGCGCGGGCTCACCCGGGTGAGGGTGACCGTCGCGCCGAGGTCGACGGTCAGGTCGGCCCGGGACGAGTCGGGGAGCCAGCTGGTCGCGGTGTCGCCGTCCACCGCGGCCGCGGCGTAGTCGCCGGGTTGTTCGCTGCTGGCCGCGGTGGCCTTGCAGCGCGCGGCGTCGTCGGTGGGGACCAGATCCGGTCGGCGGGTGGGCAATTCCAGCGTCCCGTTCGAAGCGACCTGGCGCAGGCCGGAATTCGTCTCGACCGGGAGCGGGTCGCCGGAGCGCAGCGTGACCGTGGTGCGTTCCGGTCCGGCGGCGACGTCGAAAACGCGTCCCTGCCAATGCAATCCGCGCACGGTGAGGCCGGCCGCCAGGCGCGGGGTCAGCATCGGGTCCAGCACCACGCGGTCCTCCCGCAGGCGCAGGCCCAGCAGGCCGTTGGTGAACTCCTGGAGGTAGCCGCCCGCGAGGGTGGTGAAATCGAAGGCCGGGGATCCGGCGAGCGGGTCGTTGGCTCCCGCCTTCACCCCGCGCGCCTCGGAGAACTGGCCGAACGGTTCCCGGGCGAACGGCCGCGCCGAGCGTTCCAGATACGTGGCGACCGAACAGCCGGGCTCGTTGTTGCGCGCGGCATCGATCGCGTGCACCGAATCGGTCATGGCCGGGCCGTCGGGATCGGTGCGTTCGGCGTAGTAGTCGAGGGTCTTCGCGGCCACCTCCGGGGACATCGGCCATTCGAGGGGATATTGCAGCAGCACGGTGTCGGCCTGTTTGATCTGCGCGCCGCGGTAGCCCGCGTATTGCAGGAATACGCCGTTGACCGGATCGAAGGGGATGCGCAGGTGGTCGGCGACCTCGGTCCAGGCCGGTGGGGCGGGCTGGTTCAGCAGGCGCGCGGCGGCGGTCGCGTTCCGGAGTGCTTCGGCCGCAACGGCATTGGTGTACACGCCGTCGTCGACGCCGTTGCTGTACTCGTCGGGTCCGGCGACATCGCGGATCGAATAGCCGCCGTCCGGGTCCGCGGTGACGCGCGCGGCCCAGTACTCGGCCACCGCCGAGAGCACCGGCCAGCCGCGGTCGCGCAGGTAGCCCAGGTCCTTGGTGGCGAGGTAGTACTGCCAGACCGCCAGGGCGACATCGCCTTGCAGATGGTTCTGGATCAGGCAGTGCGGGGGTGACCAGCTGTGGCAGTCGGTGTTCAGATCGCCGGTGGCCGCGCTGGTCCAGGGGTAGAACGCGCCGGGCAGGCCGAGCCGCCGCGCGTTCTCGCGGGCGGCGGGCAGGGTCTTGAAGCGGTAGTCGACCACGGATCTCGCCAGATTCGGGGCCAATTGCAGCAGGCCCGGGTACATCCAGATGTCGGCGTCCCAGAAGATCAGTCCGGCGTAGTTGTCGCTGCTCAGACCGGTCGGCGAAATGCTGTTGTCCTGCTGGGCGTTCGTCGCCGAGTACAGCGAGTACAGCGCGCCGCGCACCCAGCGCTGGGTGTCCGGATCGCCGGGCACCTCGATATCGGCGGACCAGAGTTCGCGCCATTGCCGGGCCTGTTCGGCGAGCAGGCTCGCCCAGCCGCGGGCGGCGGCGCGGTGGGCGGCGTCGGTGGCGGCGCGCGCCGGATCGGGGGCGGTGAGGGAGGTGTCGACGCCGACGTACTTGATGATCTCGTACGAGTTGCCCTGGGAGACCTGGAGTTCGGCGCGCTGGCTGGTTTCCTGTTGCCGCACCGGGGCGTTCCCGGCGGCGAGGACCGAGACGACGTCACCGACGACATTCGTGGTGCGCGTTCGGAATTCGAGGGCGGTGGTGTTCGCGTCCGGGGTGGCGATCGCGGTCCGGTCCAGGCGCCGGGCCCCGGCCATGTCCAGCAGGCCGGTGATCGTGGCGGGGCCGTCCCAGTGCGGGGTGAGCGTGAGATGGACGGCGGCCGTGTGCTGGTCGGCTCGGTCGGCGAGGACGTCGTAGACCAGATCGGTGGCCCGGCCGTCGCGGGTGGTCCAGGTGAGCGCGGTGCGGACCAGGCCGCAGCGCAGGTACTCGGTCTGGCGGAAGTTCGACACCTGGTCGGGAGACAGTGCGGGCGTGAGGGTTTCGCCGTTCACGGTGACCTGCAGGGTGGACCAGTTGGGCAGCGCGGCGGCCACCGTGCGGCCGTCGGCGAGTCCCGGTTCGGCGCCGTAGAGTCCGGCCACGAACGCGCCGTCGTAGCGCGGGGTGTACAGCGGCCAGCCGGTGCGCTCACCGGTCTCCACGTAGCCCGTGCCCGCGGGCGGGACGCGCAGGCCGAGATAGCCGTTGCCGACGAAGGGATGCCGGTCGTATCCGGCGCGGAAGTCCTCGGAGAAGGGCGCCCAGTCCGGGCGCGCCGCGGCGGTGTCGCTGGGACACGCGGGCGCGGTGGCGGATTCGCCGTCGCGCGACCGCACCGCGACGAGCACGACCGCGGCCACCACCACCGCGACGACCACGACCACGACGAGTCCGATCAGCAGCCGCGTACGACTGCCGAGGAGATGTCGCGCTCCGGACGCCACACAGGCAGAGTGCCACAAACGGGCCGGATGTATGCGCGGACACGACGCCCGCCGGACCGTCGCGACCGATGGGCCGCAACGGTTTCGGCGGGCGCGGGATCAGGACGCGAGCGCGGCGTCCAGTTCGATGGTGTCGACTCCGGCCAGCGCCTTGCTGACCGGGCACCCCGCCTTGGCGCCCTCGGCGGCCTGCCCGAACGCGGCGGCATCGATGCCGTCGACGTCGCCGCGGACGGTCAACTTGATCTTGCTGATTCGGAAGCCGCCCGCCGGATCCGGGCCCAGCGTCACGTCCGCGGTGACGTCCAGGCTCCGCACGGTGCCACCGGCATTACCGATCTGCGCCGACAGGGCCATGGCGTAGCAGGAGGAATGCGCGGCCGCGATGAGTTCCTCCGGGCTGGTGGTGCCGTCGGCGTTGTCGGCGCTGCGCTTGGGGAAGGAGACGTCGTACTTGCCGACGCCCGAACTGGCCAGCTCGACCTGTCCGGAACCGTCCTGCAGACCGCCGGTCCAAGCGGTGCGCGCGGTACGTGTTGGCATCACTGTCCTTTCAGAGTGGGTTTGGGGTCGCCGTCGCGATCGAACCTACCGCCTTCCCGTGTTCCGGGTTGTCGTCCGACGAGACCGACCCGACGTTCCCGCGTCCGCGCTCGTCCCGTGAGCGAGACCCGGCCCGGGGGTCCCGACTCCCGGTCGTCCGTGAACGCTACGGGTTCATGCGGGGTTGGTGGCGCGGGCGAGCACGATGCCGCCGACGATCAGGGCCAGGGCCAGTACGCGGCCCGCGCTGATGGGGTCCTTCTGGACGATGACGCCGAGGACGATCGCGCCGACCGCGCCGATTCCGGTGAACACGGCGTAGGCGGTGCCGACCGGCAGGGTCTGCATGGAGCGAGAGAGCAGGTAGACCGCGGCGGCGGCGAGCAGGAAGCACAGCAGGGTGGGCAGCGGGCGGGTGAAGCCCTGGGTGGGCTTGATGCTCTGGGACCAGGCGATCTCGATCAGACCGGCGAAAGCCAATAGGGGCCAACCCATTTCGGGACTCCTTCACAGACAAGTGGACGAGATGTCCACTTCCTTCGAGGGTAGAGCGATATGGACACGTTGTCCACTTACTTCCGTCCGCAGTAGAGTCGAGCCCATGACCGACCTCCTCGCGCCGGACCCGGCCCCCGGGGAGCGGGCGGATGCCGCGCGCAATCGCGCCAAGGTCCTGCACGCCGCCGCGGAACTGTTCCGCACCCGCGACCCCCGGGCGGTGACGATGGACGACATCGCCAAGGCCGCCGGGGTGGGCCGGGGGACGCTGTACCGGCGCTACCCGGACGTCGCCTCGGTCGCCCTCGCCCTGCTCGACGAGCACGAGCGCGAGGTGCAGGGCCGCCTGCTCGACGGCCCCCCGCCGCTGGGCCCCGGAGCGCCGCCCGGCGAACGGCTGGCCGCCTTCTACGCCGCGATGGTCGAATTGCTGGAAACCCATTCACATCTGGCCCTCGGGGCGGAGACGGGCGGGGCCCGGTTCGCGACGGGTGCGTACGGGTTCTGGTACGCCCACGTCCGCGCGCTACTCACGGAAGCCGGTGTGCCGCAACCGGATCGACAGGTGGACATCCTGCTCGCGCCCTTGGCGGCGGAGGTGTATCGGCATCAGCGGGAGCGGGGGCTGTCGGCGGAGGAGATCGCGGAAGGGTTGGCGCGGTTGGCGTATTCGGTGGTGGGGTAGCCCTGCCGTCCGGCCCTGGGGGGCCGGACGGCAGGGACAAGGGAGGGGCCGACGTGTGGGAGGGGACCCTCAAGCCATATCGCGGCGGCGGATCAGCCAGAGCGTGCCCACGACGAACACCGCCACGTACACCCCCGTCGTCACGAAAGCCACTGGGCGGGTGAGGGTGTCCACCACGCCGGGGGTGGCCGCGCCCTGGACGGTGCGCATGGCGTTGGCCAGGGAACCCGCGGCGGTGCCGGGGAGGTGGTCGGTGAGGGGGTGCAGGGGGGTGAAGAGGGCGGCGACGCCGCGCAGGAGGTTCTCCACGACCAGGACCCAGACGAGGCCGAGGCCGACGGCGAGGGCGGGGCCGCGGGCGAGGGCGCCGATGAGGGCGCCCGCGAGGGTCCACATGGCGAGAATGGCGGTGCCGGTGAGGATTCCGAGCAGGATGCGGGAGGCCGAGGGGAGGGCGAGGGATTGGTGTTGGGTGGCGGCGATCAGGGCGGCCACGCCGGTGTCGACCACGAAGGCGACGCAGACGAGGGCGACGACCACCGCGGCGAGGGACACGATCGTCCCGCCGATGACGGCGATGCGCGAAGGCCCTTGGGCGAGAGCGGTTTTCCAGGTGCCCCAGCCGTAACCGCTGCCGATCGCCAGCGCGCCCAGCACCAGGATGAGCGCCCCGCCGAACATCGCCATGCCCTGGGTGAACACCTCCGGCACCGCGGCGGGCAGCATCTGCCGCAACAGCAGGTCGCGGGGCAGCCCGTTGGACATCCGGGAACTCGACCCGGACGAATAGGCCAGGTAGTTGAACAGATACGCGAAGGTGAGATTCAGCAGCAACCAGGTGCCGACCAGAATCCACATCGCGGGCCATTTCACCATTCGCGCGAATTCGGCTCGCGCGCAAGCCAACAGGTCGGTCATGATCCCGCGGCCACCTTCGTCATCTCGAAAAACACTTCTTCCAGGGACTTCTCGTCGGTGCGCAACTCCAGCAGATCCGCACCGGCCTCGATCACCGCGCGTGCCACCGTGGGCGCCGTCGCCCGATCGGCATCGACTCTGATGCCGCTGGCGGTCAGCAACGCGGAGCGCTCCCCCACCACCCGGCGCACCGCCGGGAAGGCCACCTCCAGCGGCTCGGCACGCAGGAAAAGCGTTGCCGCGCCGCGCAGTTCGCTCACTGTGGCCTCGGTGAGCAACCGGCCCCCGGCGATGACGCCGACCCGATCACAGATCTCCTGCACCTCGCTGAGCAGGTGTGACGAGAGCACGACGGTGTGCCCGTCGGCGGCCAAACCGGTGATGAGCTCGCGCATCTCGGCCATTCCGGCCGGATCGAGCCCGTTGGTGGGTTCGTCGAGGATCAGCAGATCGGGGCGGCCGAGCAGGGCGGCGGCCACCCCGAGCCGCTGCTTCATGCCGAGCGAATACGCCCGGAACTTGTCGTCGGCGCGGTCGGTCAGGGCGACCCGGGCCAGCGCCTCGGCCACGGCCGCCATCTCGCAGCCGCGGTAGCGGGCCAGGACCCGCAGGTTGTCCCGGCCGGAGAGATACGGGTAGAAGCCGGGACCCTCGATCAGCACGCCCATGCGGCGCAGGGTGCGCGGATCGCCCGGTCGGCTGCCGAGCACCCGGGCGGTTCCGGATGTCGGGCGGATCAGGCCGGTCAGCATACGCAGCGTGGTCGTCTTGCCCGCCCCGTTCGGGCCCAGGAAGCCGTAGATCTCCCCCGCCCGGACCGTCATGGCGACGGCGTCGACGGCGGTGTGGGTGCCGTAGCGTTTGGTCAGTGCCTCGGTGACCACGACGGTGTTGTTCATGCCTTCGAGAATCCGCCCTCGACCTGCCCGGACACATCGGCCGCCCGGCGTGAGCGGACGTACGTATCGCGACGTATTTCCTCGTGGCGGCGTACCGCGCCGGGTTCGTCCGGGGTTACCGTGCGAGGGTGAGTCCGACCGCGCGCCCGTGTGGGCGAGACGTGCTGGTGGCGCTCGTCGTCGCCGGTGTGCAGCTGGGCGCGGGCCCGGCGGTCAACCACGCGGAGGTACAGCACGGGCTCGCGGGCGCGCGGCCGGTGGACGTGCTGGGGTACGGCCTGCTGTTGATCGGGCCGCTGCTGCTGGTGGTGCGGCGGGCCTACCCCCTGGCCGTCTTCGTGGGCGCGCTGGCGGTGACGGTGACCTATCTGGTCGCGGGTTTCGGCTACGGGCCGATCTTCCTGTCGCTGGTCATCGCGTTCCTCACCGCGGCCTCCGCCGGATCACGGTGGCGCACATACCCGTTCGTGCCCGTGGGCTATCTGCTCATGATCTGGCCGCTGCCCGCGCTGCGCGGCTATCCGACCAACGGCTGGCAGATGGTCGGCGTGCTGGCCTGGTTGTGCGTGCTGCTCGGCCTCGCCGAGGGCATCCGCCAGCGCCGCGAGATCCTCACCGCCCGGCGGCAGCGCGCCGAGGCCGCCCACCGCAACGAACAGGCCGAACGCGAACGCGAACTGGCCCGGCGCGAACAACGCGCCTCCGAGGAGCGGCTGGCCATCGCCCGCGAACTGCACGACGTGCTCGCGCACAGTCTGTCGCTGATCAATGTGCAGTCCTCGGTGGCGCTGGAGTTGCTCGACCGCAAACCCGAACAGGCCGCGACCGCGCTGGCCGCCATCAAGCAGGTCAGCCGCGACGCGCTCGGCGAGGTGCACACGCTGTTGCGGTCGATCCGCTCGGGCGCGGAAACCGGTGCGGCGCCGACCAGTCCGACGGTCGGCATCGCCGATCTCGACGCGCTCATCGATCCGGCCCGCGCGGCCGGGCTGACCGTGCGCACCGAGATCAACGGTCCGGCGCGCCGCCTGCCCGCCGTGGTCGACGTGGCCGCGGCCCGCATCGTGCAGGAGTCGCTGACCAATGTGCTGCGCCACGCGCCCGGCGCGGAGGCCGTTGTGGCGCTGGACTATTCGCCCGGGGAACTGCGGCTGACCGTCGAGAACGGCAGGCCCGCGAGTTCTCCACAGCCGTCCACAGGCGGCGGCAACGGCATCGCCGGAATGATCGAGCGCGCGCACGCGCTCGGCGGCGAGGTGGCCGCGACGCCCGCCGGGGACGGCGGCTTCCGGGTGGCCGCGCGGCTGCCGCTCGGCTCGACCGACGAGGGGACCCGATGACCGTTCGAGTACTGATCGCCGACGACCAGGCCCTGGTCCGCGCCGGATTCGTGGCCCTGCTCGACGCCCAGGACGGCATCGAGGTGGTGGGCGAGGCCGACAACGGTCAGCAGGCGCTGCGGCTGACCCGCGAGCTGCGTCCCGACGTGGTGCTCATGGACATTCGGATGCCGGTCCTCGACGGGTTGTGCGCGACCCGCGAGATCGCCGCCGACCCCGACCTGTCCGAGGTGCGGGTCGTCGTGCTGACCACCTTCGAACTCGACGAGTACGTCTTCGAGGCGATGCGTTCGGGCGCGACCGGGTTCCTGGTCAAACACACCGAACCCGCCGATCTGGTGAAGGCCGTGCGGGTGGTCGCCGCGGGCGACGCCCTGCTCTCCCCCAGCGTGACCCGCCGTCTGGTCGCCGAATTCGCCACCCGCGCCAAGCCCGCGCCGCCCGCCGAACTGACCGGCCTGACCGACCGCGAACGCGAGGTGATGGTGCTGGTGGCCGAGGGTCTCACCAATGCCGAGATCGCCGAACGCCTGTTCCTCAGCCCCGCGACCGCCCGCACCCACGTGAGCCGAATCCTGTTGAAACTGCGCGCCCGCGACCGCACGCAGCTGGTGGTGCTGGCCTACGAATCCGGATTGGTGCGGCCGGGCTGGCAGTGATGCCGAATCCCGTACGCATGCAGACGTACGACGGGTGTCGCTCCCGCGCCGATGTCCACCGCGGCGGATCGGCGGAGGCTGGGGACATGAACGAATACCTTTCCGCGGCGGCCGAATACGGCTGGCATCCGTGGCCCTTCTTCTGGATCTTCCCGGTGCTGTTCTGGCTCGCCGCGATCACGTTCGCGGTCCGGTTCCGGCGTGGGTGTGGGCGCGACAGCGGGGTGGGGCTGTTGCGATCCGCCTTCGCCCGGGGGGAGATCAGCGAGGAGGACTACCTGTCCCGGCTCGCGGTGCTGCGCCGTTCGCGGCGTCTTTTCTGACCGATATCCACATTCGACGAGAGGCCGTCATGTCCATCAGCTTCGCCACCATGGCCGTACCCTTCGCCGGTCGGGCCTGGGCCGAGACCGCCCGCCGGGTCGAGGAGCAGGGGTATCACACGCTGCTGCTGCCCGATACCCTGCACACCCCGTCCCCGTTTCCCGCGCTCGCGGCCGCCGCGGCGGTGACCACCGCACTTCGGTTGCGCCCCAATGTGATCGCCGCGCCGCTGCGGACCGCCGCGGCGACCGTGCGGGAAACCGCCGCGCTGCAAGTACTTTCGGACGGCCGATTCGAACTCGGGATCGGCATCGGGCGACCCGACGCCGCGGCGGAGGCCGAGCGACTCGGGCAGCCCTGGGGGTCGGCCACCGCACGCCGCGCGCATCTCGCCGAGACAGTGGCCGCGGTCCGGACCGGGGTCGATCCCGTGCCGCCGATCGTGATCGCCACCTCCGGGCCGCGAATGCTGGCGCTGGCCGGTCGCATCGCCGACCGCGTGGTGCTCGCCGCCGGACCGCAGGTGACCGAGGACGATCTGGCGGGCATGGTCGCCGTGGTGCGCGACAACGCCGAACGGCCGGTGGCCTTCACCGTTCAGCTCATGGGCATCGGCGACGCCGTGCCGCGCTGGCCCGGGAACTGGAAGGTGCCCAGCGTCGACGCGCTGCGCGACGCGGGCTCGGCGGCCGTCCTACCCGGCGACCCGGACGAGGCGGCCGAGATCCTGCGGCATCGGCACGAGAAGTACGGCATCGACGAGGTGATCGTGCCCGGCGATATCGCGGACGCCTTCGCCCCGATCATGGCGTTGTTGCGCTGAGGCCGCGCCGAATCGCCTGTTCCACAGGCGAATACGCGCCGTCGGGGCGGTCCAGGACGCAGGGCTCGCGGGGCAGCAGCGGCGGCTGGGCCATGAATTTCGGCCGGTCGCCGCGATGGCGCTGGGCGGCGTGGACCAGGAACGGATGGCACAGGTACACATCCCCGGCCCGCCCGGTCGCCGCGACCTCCGGCAGATCCGCGGTGTCGGCGTAGGCGGCCTGCATCTCGGGGCCGCCGATCGGCAATCCGGCGGCGCCGTGCGGCGCGAGCACACCGGACAGCCGCGTATGCGAGCCGACCCGGATGCGGGTCGGCGCGTCGGCGGCGGAGACGTCGGAGAACAGGAACAACATCAGCAGCGCGCGCCCCTCGGAACGCACGTTGACCCGCCAGGTGAGGAAGTCGGTGTAATCCTCGCCCGGCAGGCTCGCGTCCACGTGCCAGCCGTCGTCGCCCGCCGATCGTTCGCTCGGGAAGCGGATCGG
Organism: Nocardia sp. NPDC004068; assembly: GCF_042874315.1. Taxonomy (NCBI): domain Bacteria; kingdom Bacillati; phylum Actinomycetota; class Actinomycetes; order Mycobacteriales; family Nocardiaceae; genus Nocardia; species Nocardia sp. NPDC004068. The sequence goes on along the minus strand of NZ_JBIAMW010000014.1, from coordinate 58,875 downwards.
GAAGGTGCCGAGGCTGATTCGCGGTAGCCATCGCCCCGCACCGACCAGCTGATCGAATGCCTCGACCAGGGCCGGAGCGGTCGCCGCGGCGCGGAACGGTTCCTCGCCGTGCTCGCCGAGGCGGATCACCGGTTCCGTCCACGTTCGCGGATCGTCCGGATCGCGGCCGGTGGCGCGCCACAGGATCGCCCGCCCGGCATCGGCGGTCGCGCGCGGGAACGCCTGCTCGATCCGCACGAATCCGTCGGTGATGAAACCCTCGATCTGCGCGTCGGTGAGCACTGGCGTCCTTTCCTCCCGGGTCGGCTCGACAATGGCCCACGATCGCGGCCGCGCGCCAGCGATTTTCGGGCCCGCACACGCGAAAGCCCCTCTCGCCCAAGGCGAGAGGGGCTTTCGAGCTGGACTTACTCGCCCGCGGCGGCGGCCTCGCCCGCGAGGGCGGCGACCGGCTCCTCGTCGGACTTCTTCGCCTTCTCCGTACCGGCGAAGGTGAACTTGGCGTCCTCGCCCGCGCCCTCGCCGTCCCAGTTCTCGACGTCGACCCGCACCAGCTGACCGGGGCCGATCTCGCCGAAGAGGATCTTCTCCGACAGCTGGTCCTCGATCTCGCGCTGGATGGTCCGGCGCAGCGGGCGGGCGCCCAGCACCGGATCGAAGCCGCGCTTGGCGAGCAGGCTCTTGGCGCGCTCGGTGAGCTCGATCTCCATGTCCTTGTTCCGCAGCTGGGTGGCGACGCGGCCGATCATCAGATCCACCATCTGGACGATCTGCTCGGTGGTGAGCTGGTGGAAGACGATCACGTCGTCGATGCGGTTGAGGAACTCGGGGCGGAAGTGCTTCTTCAGCTCGTCGTTGACCTTGAGCTTCATCCGCTCGTAGTTCGAGCCCTCGTTGTTCGACTGGGTGAAGCCCAGGCCGACCGCCTTCGAGATGTCCTGCGTGCCGAGGTTCGAGGTGAAGATCAGCACCGTGTTCTTGAAGTCGACCGTGCGGCCCTGGCCGTCGGTGAGGCGGCCGTCCTCGAGGACCTGCAACAGGGTGTTGTAGATCTCCTGGTGGGCCTTCTCGATCTCGTCGAACAGCACGACCGAGAACGGCTTGCGGCGCACCTTCTCGGTGAGCTGGCCGCCCTCCTCGTAGCCGACGTAGCCCGGAGGGGCGCCGAACAGCCGCGAGGCGGTGAAGCGGTCGTGGAACTCGCCCATATCGATCTGGATGAGCGCGTCGTCGTCGCCGAACAGGAAGTTCGCCAGCGCCTTGGACAGCTCGGTCTTACCGACACCGGACGGACCGGCGAAGATGAACGAACCGGACGGACGCTTGGGATCCTTCAGGCCGGCGCGGGTGCGGCGGATGGCCTTGGAGACGGCCTTGACCGCGTCCTCCTGGCCGATGATCCGCTTGTGCAGCTCGTCCTCCATGCGGAGCAGCCGGGTGGTCTCCTCCTCGGTGAGCTTGAACACCGGGATACCGGTCCAGTTGGCCAGCACCTCCGCGATCTGCTCGTCGTCGACCTCGGCCACGACGTCCAGATCGCCCGAACGCCACTGCTTCTCGCGCTCGGCGCGCTTGGCGACCAGCTGCTTCTCCTTGTCGCGCAGGCGCGCGGCCTTCTCGAAGTCCTGCGCGTCGATCGCGGACTCCTTCTCCCGGCGCGCGTCGGCGATCTTGTCGTCGAACTCGCGCAGGTCCGGCGGCGCGGTCATGCGACGGATGCGCATCCGGGCGCCGGCCTCGTCGATCAGGTCGATCGCCTTGTCCGGCAGGAAGCGGTCGTTAATGTAGCGGTCGGCCAGCGTGGCGGCCGCGACCAGCGCGGAGTCGGTGATCGAGACGCGGTGATGCGCCTCGTACCGGTCGCGCAGGCCCTTGAGGATGTTGATGGTGTGCTCGACGGTCGGCTCACCCACCTGCACCGGCTGGAACCGGCGCTCGAGGGCGGCGTCCTTCTCGATGTACTTGCGGTACTCGTCGAGGGTGGTCGCGCCGATGGTCTGCAGCTCGCCGCGGGCCAGCTTGGGCTTGAGGATGGAGGCCGCGTCGATCGCGCCCTCGGCCGCGCCCGCACCGACCAGCGTGTGCAGCTCGTCGATGAACAGGATGATGTCGCCGCGGGTGTTGATCTCCTTGAGCACCTTCTTCAGGCGCTCCTCGAAATCACCGCGGTAGCGGCTGCCCGCGACCAGCGAACCCAGGTCGAGGGTGTAGAGCTGCTTGTCCTTGAGCGTCTCGGGGACCTCGCCGTTGACGATGGCCTGGGCCAGACCCTCGACGACGGCGGTCTTGCCGACGCCGGGCTCGCCGATCAGCACCGGGTTGTTCTTGGTGCGGCGGCTGAGCACCTGCATGACGCGCTCGATCTCCTTCGAGCGGCCGATGACCGGGTCGAGCTTGCCCTCGAGGGCGGCCTGGGTCAGGTTGCGGCCGAACTGGTCGAGCACCAGCGAGGTGGACGGGGTGCCCGACTCGCGGCCACCGGCCTCCACGGCCTCCTTACCGCCCTGGCTGTACCCCGACAGCAGCTGGATGACCTGCTGGCGCACCCGATTCAGATCGGCGCCGAGCTTGACCAGCACCTGGGCGGCCACGCCCTCGCCCTCGCGGATCAGGCCGAGCAGGATGTGTTCGGTGCCGATGTAGTTGTGACCGAGCTGCAGCGCCTCGCGCAGGCTCAGTTCCAGCACCTTCTTCGCCCGCGGGGTGAAGGGGATGTGCCCGGACGGGGCCTGCTGGCCCTGGCCGATGATCTCCTCCACCTGGCTGCGCACACCCTCCAGCGAAATGCCCAGCGACTCCAGCGACTTCGCCGCGACACCCTCGCCCTCGTGAATCAGGCCCAGCAGGATGTGCTCGGTGCCGATGTAGTTGTGGTTGAGCATCCTGGCCTCTTCCTGAGCCAGGACAACGACCCGCCTTGCGCGGTCGGTGAACCTCTCGAACATCGCTCCCTCACTTCCTGCTCCGCTATCCACGGCGTTCCGGCGGTTCGGTGGGATCCGTCGCCAGCCTGCCATGAAGCCCTGGGGTTGCATCCCCCGCCTCCACTCTAGTTGGCGGGGGTCGCGGCCGTCGTGCGTCCACCCTATTGCGGACCTCCGACAGCACGTGTCATTCAGTCATAACGCGACTGTTGCCCGGTTCGTTTCCGTCTCGATACGCCGACAGCGAACACTCGTCCCGCCGAGGTCCTACCCGGGTCGCCGAGGGCCTAACCGGCCGCGGCGGCGGCCTACAGGTCCCGGTCGGAGATGATCCCCGCCTGGAGCGCGAGGCTGGCCAGCCGGACCCGTTTCTGGTTCTGCGGCAGGTCCTCGACGCCGAACTTCGAGAACAGCGTCCGCAGATGGGTTTTGATCGCGTCCACGCTGAGGAACAGCTCGTCGGCGATCTGCTGGTTGGACGCCGGGGTGGCGAAGCCGGAGTTGTTCTTGTACGGACGGCACAGCGCGACCAGGACCGCGCGCTGGGTCTCGGTCAACGAGCGCAGGGTGGGGAACATTCCCACCGACGTGCGGGTGGCGTCGTCGGCCACGCCGCTGAAGTCGTGGAACGACAGCAGCTGCGAGCCGATCCGGATGCGGTCGCCCTCGGTGAGCCGCCGCCGGCCGAGCACGCGTTCGCCGTTGACGAACGTGCCGTTGCGGGAGAGCCCGTCGTCGACGATCGTCCAGCCCGCGGTCAGGAACTCCACCGCCGCGTGCAGCCGGGACACCTCGGCGTCCCAGGACAGCGTGAGGTCGGCCTGTGGCGAGCGTCCGATGGTGACGCGCTGCCGATCGGGGGTCAGCATCAGCTCCTGGCGTTGGCCGTTGTCGTCGGTGAATCGCAGGAACGATCCGTGAAATCCGGTCACTGTGCCGATCCCTCACTCACCCGTCCATGGTGCCGCGCCCGCTCGGCTCGAAGCAAGATCGCGTGACGCTCGTCCGGGGAGCGTCACTTTCACCGGTTATGCGGAAAAGGTATGAAAATGCCGCTGCCGTCCGGACGGGGCGCGATTTCCTCCGGGCGGCAGCGGCCCCCAATTACAAACCGAGTTGTCGCTCTAGTTGTTGCGGCCGACTTCCTTGTTGTACGCCTCGGCGATCTCGGCGGAGATGCGGCCGCGCGCGGAGACCTTGTGGCCCTTGCGCCGGGCCCATTCCCGAATTGCGGCGCTCTGCTCGCGATCGCGCGAGACATGGTTCTTCGGCGCGCCCGCACCGGTACCCGCGGGCTTGCTGCGCCGCCGGCCGCTGACCCGGCGGGCGTTGGAAACCCACGGCTCCAGCCCATCCCGCAGCTTCGCCGCATTCGCCGACGACAGATCGATCTCGTACGACACACCATCGATCGCGAACTCGATGGTCTCGTCCGCGATGGACTCACCGTCGACGTCGTCGATCAGGCTAACGGTGACCTTCTTTGCCATGAGCTGAACGTCCCTTCGAAATCGTGCGACCCGCATACCAGGCCGATACCCGAGTCGAGAATACCTCGAATTGCGAGATTTCCAAGACGAGACTTCGGCATTCAATCCCGAAGTTCACCGGGCGGCCGGACGCACAATTGGGAAGAGTATGGTTTCCCGGATTCCGAGACCGGTCAAGGCCATCAGCAACCGGTCGATTCCCATACCCGTACCGGTTGTCGGCGGCATGCCGTGTTCCATGGCGGTGAGGAAGTCCTCGTCCAGCCGCATCGCCTCGTCGTCGCCCGCCGCGGCCAATCTGGCCTGATCAATGAAGCGCTCGCGCTGAATGACGGGATCTACGAGTTCCGAATAGCCGGTGGCCAACTCGAACCCGCGAACGTAGAGATCCCACTTCTCGGTCACGCCGGGCCGGTCCCGGTGCTCCCGGGTGAGCGGGGACGTCTCGACCGGGAAGTCGCGCACGAAAGTCGGGGCGTACAGCTTGTCCCCGTAGGTGTGCTCCCACAGTTCCTCGACGAGTTTGCCGTGTCCGTACCCCTTGCCCTGGGGAATTTCCAGACCGACCCGATCGGCCAGCGCCAGCAATTCCCGGACCGTGGTTTCGGGGGTGACCGCCACGCCCAGCGAGTCCGACAGCGACGGGTACATCTCCACGGTGTTCCACTCGCCACCGAGATCGTATTCGGTGCCGTCGGCCAGGGTGACCACCAGGGTGCCGTACACCTCGGCGGCGACCTCCTGGATCAATTCGCGCATCATGCGCGCGGAATCGTCGTAGGTACCGTACGCCTCGTATGTTTCCAGCATGGCGAACTCGGGCGAATGCGTGGAGTCCGCGCCCTCGTTGCGGAAGTTGCGGTTGATCTCGAAGACCTTCTCGATGCCGCCCACCACGCAGCGCTTGAGGAACAGCTCCGGCGCGATGCGCAGATAGAGATCGATATCGAGCGCATTGGAGTGGGTGACGAACGGCCGCGCCGCGGCGCCGCCGTGCAACGTCTGCAGCATCGGGGTCTCCACCTCGAGAAAACCCCTGCGCTCCAATGCGTTTCGCAGCGCGCGCACGACCCGCACGCGGGTGCGCGCCATTTCCCGGGCCTCCGGGCGCACGATGAGATCGACATAGCGCTGCCGGACCCGCGCCTCCTCGCTCAACTCCTTGTGCGTCACCGGCAGCGGGCGCAACGCCTTGGCCGCCATCGACCAGGAATCGGCCATGACACTCAATTCGCCGGTGCGCGAGGAGATCACCTCGCCGTGCACGAATACGAAGTCGCCGAGATCGACCTCCGCCTTCCAGGCGGTCAGCGCGTCGGCGCCGACACCGTTCAGGCTGATCATCGCCTGCAGCTTGGTGCCGTCGCCCTCCTGCAGCATCGCGAAACACAACTTGCCGGTATTGCGCACGTGAATGACGCGCCCGGCCACGCCGACCACCAGGCCGGTCGCCGTATCGGCCGCCAGGTCCGGATAGGCCGCGCGAATTTCGGCGAGGCTGTGGGTGCGCGGTACCACCACGGGGTAGGGCTGGCGCCCCTGCTCGAGCAACCGCTCCCGCTTCTCCCGCCGAATCCGCATCTGCTCGGGAAGGTCGACTTCCATTGCGGCAGGACCGTTTTGCCGCGGCGGAACCGTGGCGTCACCGGTTGCGGGAGGATTCGGGTTGCTCACATCGAACCACCCTATCGTGCGGTGAAAATTCTTTTGCGGCGGAGCCCTGCCGGGCCGGTGACAATTACGACGACGCGAGCGCCACGACCTCGCGGGTGATGTGCGGGGCGTTCGCCGCGACCGACAGCAGACCGGCCGCCTTCAGCGCCTGATATCCACCGACCAGATCGGTCGCCCGGCGCAGGCCCAGCTCTTGCAGCGAGGCCGCGGCCAGGCTCGAGGTGTAGCCCTCGGAGCAGACCACGATCCATTCCACATCGTGGTCGACGGCCAGCGCCAGCCGCGCGGAACTGGTCGGATCGAGCCGCCACTCCAGCACATTGCGCTCGATGACCAGGGCGCCGGGCAGCGTGCCCTCCTTGACGCGCTGCGCCTGCGGCCGGATGTCGACGAGCAGGGCGCCTCGGGCGAGGGCCTCCGGCAGTTCGAACGCGTAGATCCGCCGCAGCCGCTCACGCGCGTTCGCCAGCATGCGATCGATCGTCAGATGGGTCATTTCGCATCGCCTTCCGGCTGGTCGGTGAGGACGGTCCGGGTGCGGCGCAGCGTGCCGTGGCCGGTGACCTCGTAGTAGGACATGGCGGTGAGCGGTGGTGAATAGGCGTGCACGGACAGCGTGGGATCGGCCGGTCCGGCGACGAGGTGATCGGGGGCGCGCACCACGTCGTGCACCCAGCCCAGCGGGAACGCCGCCTGATCGCCCGCCGACAGCGTGCGATTGCGTAATTCCCTTCCGTTCCAACGAAATTCGGACAACGCGCCGGAGAGCACGGTCAGCGCGCCGAGGGATCCGGCGTGGTCGTGCAGTTCGGTGTACTTGTCGGGCACCCAGCTGATCAGCCAGACGTCGACCTCGTCGTCGGCCGACAGGCGGGTGGCCCAGCGGTTGTCGGTGGGCCAGGCGCCGTCGGCGGGCAGCAGGTGGTCGTAGCGCCCGGCCAGCACGTCCTCGGCGCCCTCGTCGGTCAGGCGCAGCAGGTCGGCGGGGCGCAGCCGGGTGGGCAGCGCCGAGGCGACCGCGCGCTCGGTGACCTCGGGGGCGAGGCGCTGCGGCGCGAGGGCGGGAGAGGCGGGGGTGATGACAGAGGAACGCATGAGCGAATCTCCAGGAGAAGTGGTCGGCCGGGGGATGCGAAGCCCCGACAACGGTCGAGGCGAATCAGCCTCGACAACACTCCTGGACGCTCATGCGGTAAGCCACGGGCAAGAGCTTAGCAGTGTGTGGGAGAAGCACAAGCGGGCGCCTAGCGACGGCGTTGCTGATTGCGCTCGTAGACCAGCCGCAATCCGTCGAGTGTGAGATGCGGCTCATGATGTTCGATGGTCTCCGACTCCGGCACGATCAGCGGCGCGGTGATCCCGGTGGCCACGATCGCGACATCGTCCCCCGCGAAGGCGTCGAACTCGTCGCGCACGCGATCGATGATGCCGTCCACCAGTCCCGCGAAGCCGAACACCGCGCCGGACTGGATGCATTCGAGGCTGTTCTTGCCCAATACCGAACGGGGACGGGTCAATTCGGCCCGGCGCAGCGCGGTGCGCGCCACCAGCGCCTCGGTCGCGATCTCGACGCCCGGCGCGATGCTGCCGCCGAGGAATTCGCCCTTGGCCGAGACCAGGTCGACGCAGATGGCGGCGGGACCGAAATCGACCACGATGGCGGCGGATTCGAAGCGGTGATAGGCGGCCAGGCAGTTGACGATGCGGTCCGCGCCGACCTCCTTCGGATTGTCCACCAGCAGGGGGATTCCCGTGCGCACGCCCGGTTCCACCAGGACGTGCGGCACGTTGTTCCAGTACCGGCTCAGCATGGCCCGCAGCTCGCGCAGCACGGGGGCCATGGTGGACAACGCGGCGACGCCGACCACCCGGTCGAGCTGGTCGCCGACCAATCCCCGTACCTGCATGGCGAATTCGTCGGCGGTCAGCAGCGGATTGGTGTGCATGCGCCAGGTCTGCGTCAGCTCCGCGTGCGCGCCGCTGCCGGAGAACAGGCCGATCTCGATGCTGGTGTTGCGGACGTCGATGGTCAGCAGCATCCCCGAGGCCCGCCGCTCAGGCGAAGGTGAGCGAGCGCGGGGAGGTCAGACCCGACCCCTCCGGCGCGTGCGCCGGATCCGACCCGAGTTCCACGGGCCGGTTGCGCTCGTCGACGAAGACCACGCGGGGCTGGTACTCGCGGATCTCGCGCTCGTCCATCATGCCGTAGGCGATCAGGATGACCAGATCCCCGGGATTCACCAGATGCGCCGCGGCGCCGTTGATTCCGATGACGCCCGAGCCGCGTTCGCCCGCGATGACATAGGTCTCGAGCCGGGCGCCGTTGTCGATGTCGACGATGCAGACCTGTTCGCCCTCGAGCAGGTCGGCGGCGTCCATCAGATCCGGATCGACGGTCACCGAACCGACGTAGTGCAGATCGGCGTGGGTCACCGTCGCGCGGTGGATCTTGGATTTCATCATGGTGCGCAACATCGTCGTCGCCTTCCTACGAAAGAGCTTGTGCGGCAGGGGTATTGGGGTGGCCGTCGATCGGTACCCCGACGGTGACGGCCATGTTGTCGATGAGGCGGGTCGCGCCGATACGCGCGGCGACCAGCAGCCGGGCATTGCCGCTCGCGGTGATCTCGCCGAGATCCGCGCCGCGCAGTTCCAGATAGTCGACGGTGATCTCGGGCCGGGTGTCGAGCACGGCACGCGCGGCGGCGAGGACGCCCTCGGGGCCGAGACCCGCGGCATGGCGGCCGGCGGCCAGGGCGGCCGACAGGGTGGTGGCCAGTTCGCGTTCGGCCGGATCGAGGTAGCGGTTGCGCGAGGACAGGGCCAGCCCGTCGGGTTCGCGGACCGTGGCGACCGGGACGACGCGGACGTCGAAGTTCAAGTCCCGCACCATCTGTCGGATCAGCGTGAGTTGCTGGTAGTCCTTCTCGCCGAAGAACGCCTCGTGCGGGCGGGCGATCTGCAACAGTTTGGCGACCACCGTCAGCACCCCGGCGAAATGGGTCGGGCGGCTCACGCCCTCGAGTTCGGCGCCCAGCGGTCCCGGGTGCACCGAGGTGCGCGGGCCGTCGGGATACATGTCCGCGGCGCTGGGCGCGAAGACCAGTTCCACCCCCTCGCCGCGCAACAGGGCCACGTCGGCATCGAGCGTGCGGGGATAGCGATCCAGATCCTCACCCGCCCCGAACTGCAACGGGTTGACGAAGATCGACACGATCACGACCTGATTCGTGCGCCGGGCGCGGCGCACGAGCTCCAGATGACCCTCGTGCAGGGCGCCCATCGTGGGCACCAGCGCGACCTTGCGGCCGACCGAGCGCAGCGCGTGCACCACCGCGGAGACGGTCGCGGGGTCGTGCAGCACGGTGAGTTCACCCGGGCGGTAGGAGCCGCGCAGGGCGAGCAGCCGGGAATTCGGATCGGACATCAGCGTCCCTCCAGCAAATCGATCAGCTCGGGTTTCGCGTGCGCCCGCTCGGCCGTGCGCAACGACAGCGCGCGATAGCCCTCGGCCAGGCGCGGGTCCACCTCGCCCAGCGCCACGAGATGGGCCGCGACGGCCGCCGCGTCGCCACGCGCGACCGGTCCGGTGAGCGCGGATTGCCCACGGCGCAGGGCGTTGTCGAGGGCCGCCGAGGCCAGCGGCGCGAGCATCCGTTCGGCGAGACCGCCCGGCTGGTCGTCGACCACCTGCTGGCCCATCAGGCCGGGGCCTTCCAGCGCGGCGCGCAGCGCGGCCACCGCGTCCACGATCAGCGTGACGAGATGATTGCTGCCGTGCGCGAGCGCGGCGTGATACAGCGTGCGCTGCTCCTCGCGCACCCGCACCGGCTCGCCGCCCATCTCGATCACCAGCGACTGCGCGATGGCGTAGCCCACCTCGTCGGCCGCGGTGATCCCGAAACAGGCGTTGCCCAGCCGGGCCAAGTCCTCGTCGTGACCGGTGAAGGTCATGGCCGGATGGATCGCGAGCGGACGCGCGCCGCGTTCGGTGAGCGGGGCCAGCACGCCGATCCCGTTCGCGCCCGAGGTGTGCAGCACGATCGTGCCCGGCCGCACCACGCCCGCGGTCGCCAATCCGCCGACCAGATCGGCCAATTCGCTGTCGGGCACGGCGAGCACCAGCAGTTCGCTGCGCGCGGCCACCTCCTCGACCGGCAGGATCCGCGAATCCGGCAGCCGGGTGCGGGCGCGCCGGACCGACGCGTCGGAGATCGCCGCCACGCCGAAGACGACGTGCCCGGCGCGCTCGAGCGCGGCGCCCAGTGCGGAGCCCACGCGTCCCGCCGAGACGATTCCCACCGTCAGTCGTGCAGGCGCAGGGTCACTCCCAGAATTACCTGAGGTCACCATTGTCCTCTCGATGTCGTTCCAGTCCCGCCGTGCGGGTACCGGACGTTACCGAGTCGAGGATAGGACGACGGACGTGCCGCGCCCAGAGGCGGGCCCGGTGATGTTCACCTCAGCGTCCGCTCTGCTCCGCGCGGAGATTGGCCATGATCTCGGCCACCGACAGGCGCGGGCCGTCGTCGTCGCCGTCCTCGTCGTCGGCGCGGCGACGGCGGCGCGAGCCCGCGGTGCCCATCGGCGTCCGCCGCTCCGGGCCGTGGTGGGCCGTGGGTTCGGGCCCGGATTTCGGTGCGGGCGCTGGCTTTTCGGGTTCGGAGGTCTCGGGCTCCGCCGGTGTCGCGGGCTGCCGGGCCTCGGGCGGTTCGGACGCGAGTCGCACGGGACCGGCCTGCTCGGCGGGCTTGGGGTGGTCGACGACCTCGGGGCGCACCGGCCCGAGTTGTTCCGGCTCGGCCTGCTCCTGAGACTCGGCTCGGTCGCCGTCGCCGTCACCGGATTCGCGGTCGCGCTCGCGCTTCGAGGGCCGCTCCGGCTCGGCGCGCGGTCGCTCGGGGCCGACCCGCTCGGCCTCGAGGTCGGCCAGTTCCTCGGCCGAGACCACCGCGGTCTCGGCGGTCACCGGATCGTCGAAGGGGCTGGCGAAGGCCGGGGGCTCGGTGTGGTCGGTCTCGAAGACCGGGGTCACGTCCAGCGGGACCGCGGGGGCGTTCCACGCGTCCCAGGTATCGGTTTCTCGCGAGTTACCGTTCGCCACGCCCGGAAGTTCGGGCAGGCGGAACGCGTCCGCGTGCAGGGCCGGGCGCTGATTCGGCAGGCCGCCGTCGAACAGTCGTTGCAGACTCTCCCGCAGCACCGACAGCTCGGCGCGCAGCGCGGCCAGTTCCGCGGCGTCCGCGCCGACCTTCTCGCGCACCCGCGCCTCGACGGTCAGTTCGTATTCGCGGCGGGCGCTGATCTCCCGCTCGAGCTGCAACTCGTACACCGTCCGCAGCTCGCGCGCCCGCGCCTGATCGTTGGCCGCCTCGCGCCGGTACCTGGTGGCCGCGAGCGCCCCGAGGACCGCGGCCCACAGGGCGGCGACCAGACCGACCCGGACCAATTGCAGGCTGTCGCTGAAGATCAGGAACACACTGGCAATCAGGCCGAGCAGGATCAGAATTCCGATCAGGAACTTTCCCGCGTAATCCCGCCACCGACGGGAAGTACTGCTACGGGCGGGTGAAACCATGACCGCGAGGATAGCCTGGTCAACTCGTTCCGGGTGGAAGCCGGTGCGATAATTCCCGAACGAATAATTGCTAGGAAGTAGCCGCTTCGTCGGGCGGTTCGTTGGGCGCGCGACAGCAATACTCCAGCCACAGGGCCGCCGCGACCAGGGCCAGCCCGGCGACGAGACCCACGACCGCGCCCGGCGTGTCGGCCGCGGCCGCGCGCAGGGTCGACCGCTGCGGGAAGACCCAGATCAAAAAGCCCAGCCACACGCCCGCCGCCAGCGAACCCACCAGCGCCGACGCCTTGGCCAGCGCGGCCGCGCGGGCGACGGTGATCGGATGCAGATGCCGGGGCGCGTCGCCGATCCGGTCGTCGTTGACCCGGGCGCGAATCACAAAGGCCAGCACGGCCTCCAGCGCCGCCACCGGATAGAGCGAGGCGCCCGCGATCGCGGTGATCGGCGGGAAGCTGGAGTACGCCCAGCGCGTGGCGATCCACGCCACGACGGCGGCCACCAGCACGTTCGCGGTCAGATCCAGGGCCCGCGTCGGCTTCATGACGTTCATGACACGGCCGCGCGCAGGGTGAGTTCGGTCCGGCGGACACCGTCGATCTCGCTGGCGTCCAATGCGTTCAGCCAATCCCGGATCGGCAGTTCCCGGCCCTCGGCCGCCAGCACCGCGTCCGGTTCCACCTCGAGCCAGGGCACCAGGACGAAGGCGCGGCGATGCGCTTGCGGATGCGGCAGGGTCAGCGTCGGGTCGGTGCTGCGCACCTCGCGCGAACCCGTCGCGCAGCGGATCACGTCGACGTCGAGAGTCCGTGCGCCCCAGCGCACTTCGCGCACCCTACCGGCGGCCTGTTCGAGTTCTTGGCCGCGCCGCAGCCAGTCGCGCGGTTCGGCGGCCGGATCGTCCACCACCACAACGGCATTGAGGTAGTGCTCCTGCGGCACCCCGCCCCACGGCGCGGTCGAGTACACCGACGACACCGCGACCACATGCGGCCCACACGCGTCGACGACGCCGCGCAGGTGGGCGAGCCGGTCGCCCAGGTTGGATCCGATGGACAGCACCGCGCGGCTCACGCGATCACCTCGGCCCCGGCGCGGCGGCGGGTGGCGACCACCCGGACGTCGGCGAAGGTGTGCGGGATGGGGGCGGACGGCTTGTGCACCACGACCTCCGCGGCGGCGACGCGCGCGTCGGTCATCACGTCGTCGGCGATCTCGGCGGCCACCGTCTCGATCAGATTGCGCGGCGGTCCGGTCACGACGGCGACGGCCCGCCCGGCCAGCTCGCCGTAGTCGACGGTGGCCGAAAGGTCGTCGGAGGCGGCCGCTTTCGCGAGATCCAGCCACAGGGTGATGTCCACGACGAACTCCTGGCCGTCGCGGCGCTCGAAATCGAAGCACCCGTGATGGCCGTACGCGCGCAGGCCGCGCAGCTCGATGCGGTCGGTACTCACTCGGCTCCCTGTCGGATTCGTTCGGCGCGCCGCCAGGCGTCGGCGACGGCGATGGCGTCCAGTGACGCACGAACATCGTGGACCCGCACACCCCAGGCGCCGTGCAGCGCGGCCAGCGCCGAGATGGTGGCCGTGGCGGTCTCGCGCCCGTCGGGCGGGCGCGGGCCGGAGTCGTCGGCGAGCAGCGCCCCGAGGAAGCGTTTGCGGGAGGCGCCGATCAGGATGGGCAGGCCGTGCGCGGTCAGCTCGGGCAGCGCGCCCAGCAACGCCCAGTTGTGCGCGGCGTTCTTGGCGAAACCCAGGCCGGGGTCGAGGACCAGGCGGCCGGGGTGCACCCCGGCGGCCATGGCCAGGTCCACCTGCATGGACAGCTCGTCGCGCACCTCGGCGACGACGTCGTCGTAGTGCTCGGCCGGACCCGTGTGCCGGTAGTCGGCGTCCGCCCGCCAGTGCATGAGGATCCACGGAACCTCCGCCGCCGCAACGACTTTCACCATATCCGGATCGGCGCGGCCGCCGGAGACGTCGTTGACCACCGAGACCCCGGCCGCGATCGCGGCGTCGGCCACCGGGGCACGCATGGTGTCCACGCTGGTCGGCACGCCCGCCGCGACCAGTTCGCGGATGACGGGCACGACCCGCGCGGCCTCGGTCGCCGGATCGACGCGCACCGCGCCCGGCCGGGTCGACTCGCCGCCGACGTCGATGATGTCCGCGCCCGCCTCGTACAGCGAGAGCCCGTGTGCCACAGCGAGTTTCGGATCCAGGTAGCGGCCGCCGTCGGAGAACGAATCGCCGGTGACGTTGACCACGCCCATCACCACGCACGAGCGGTCGCCGCGCGGGGAGACGAGTCGTCCGGACACGGGCCGCCCGCTCACTTCCGCAGGATCAGATCGAGGGCCTCGGCGCGCGAGGAGGCGCTGCTCTGCAGCAGGCCGCGCACCGCGGACGTGGTGGTGCTCGCGCCCGGCTTGCGGATGCCGCGCATGGCCATGCACAGATGTTCGGCCTCGATGACCACGATCGCGCCGCGCGGATCCAGTTTGCGCATGACGGCGTCGGCGATCTGGCTGGTCAGCCGCTCCTGTACCTGCGGGCGCTTGGCGTACAGGTCGACCAGCCGGGCCAGTTTGGACAGACCGGTGACCCGGCCCTGCGGGCCCGGGATGTAGCCGACGTGCGCGACGCCGTGGAACGACACCAGATGATGTTCGCAGGTCGAGTACATCGGGATGTCGCGCACCAGCACCAGCTCCTGATGACCCTCGTCGAACGTGGTGTTGAGCACCGCGTCCGGTTCGGTGTACAGGCCCCCGAACATCTCCCGGTAGGCGCGCGCGACCCGGGCCGGGGTGTCGGCCAGACCGGGCCGGTCGGGATCCTCACCGATCGCGAGCAGTAGTTCGCGGACCGCCGCCTCCGCGCGCGCCTGATCGAATCGGCGGCCGGTCTCGATCGCGATCAGAGCGTCGGTATCGGGTTCTGCGATGGCGTGGTTGTTGGCCGACACTCGGGACACCTCCAAAAATCCGGGTACGCGGCGCCCGGCGGCGCCGGTCGCGACCGGCGCCGGTTACCTCTCGGCACCGCGCTGTCGAGCCTAATCTCCGGTCGGTCAGTGCCGACCGTTCGGCCCGTCCCACTCGCCGCCCTCGGCTTCGCCGTTGGGCGAGGGGTAGCCCTGGCCCTGCTGATCGTGCGGCTGATGCCGAGCGGGACGGCCGTAGCGCTGACCGCCGCCGGGCGCCCAACCGCCCTGCGCCTGCCCGCCCGGGGCGGGACGGCCCTGCTGATCCTCCTGCGGCGGCCAGCCGGGGGCGGACCAGCCGGCCGGGGCGCCGTAGTCCGGCCGCGAACCGTGCGTGCCGGGCCGCGGGTAGCCGGGGCCGTTGCCGGGCAGCGGGTACCCGCCGGGCTGCGGCTGCGGATACCCGGGCTGCGGCTGCCGCGCGCTCTCGGGCGGGTAGCCGTTGGCCGGGACCGGCTGGGCCGCGGGGCGGGCCGCCACCTGGGTGGCCGACTCGTCGGGCCACGGCTCGCCGCGCTCGGCGGCCAGTTCGCGGGGGGTCTTGACCGGCGGGCGGTCCGAGGGGGTGCGCTCGCCGAAGTCGTTGAACGCCGTGATGCGCGGCCGCTTGTCGACGGTGGCGAGGACCTCCTCGAGATCCTTGCGGTGCAACGTCTCCCGCTCGAGCAGCGCGCTGGCCAGCGCGTCCAGTTCGTCGCGGTAGTCGTTGAGGATGGCCCACGCCTCGGTGTGCGCGGCCTCGATGAGGTTGCGCACCTCCTCGTCGATCTCGCGGGCGACCTCGTGCGAGTAGTCCGAGCCCATGCCCATGGACCGGCCCAGGAACGGGTCGCCCTGCTCCTGGCCGTAGCGGACCGCGCCCAGCCGGGCGCTCATGCCGTATTCGGTGACCATCGCGCGGGCGATCTTGGTGGCCTGGTCGATATCGGAGGACGCGCCCGTGGTCGGCTCGTGGAACACCAGTTCCTCGGCGGCGCGCCCGCCCATCGCCATCACCAGCCGGGCGATCATCTCCGAGCGGGTCATCAGGCCCTTGTCGTCCTCGGGCACGGTCATGGCGTGCCCGCCGGTGCGCCCGCGGGCCAGGATGGTGACCTTGTAGACCGGCTCGATGTCGGGCATGGCCCATGCCGCGAGGGTGTGCCCGCCCTCGTGGTAGGCGGTGATCTTCTTCTCGTGCTCGCTGATGATGCGGCTCTTGCGCCGCGGGCCGCCGATGACGCGGTCGACCGACTCCTCCAGCGACGCGCCCGTGATCACCTGGCCGTGCTCGCGCGCGGTGAGCAGCGCGGCCTCGTTGATGACGTTGGCGAGATCCGCGCCGGACATGCCGACCGTGCGCTTGGCCAACCCGTCCAGGTCGGCGTCGGGGGCGATCGGCTTGCCCTGCGAATGCACCCGCAGGATCGCGCGCCGGCCCGCGAGGTCGGGGTTGCCGACCGGGATCTGCCGGTCGAAGCGGCCCGGCCGCAGCAGCGCCGGGTCCAGGATGTCGGGGCGGTTGGTGGCCGCGATGATGATCACACCGGTGCGGTCGCCGAAACCGTCCATCTCGACCAGCAACTGGTTCAGGGTCTGTTCGCGCTCGTCGTGCCCGCCGCCCAGGCCCGCGCCGCGCTGGCGGCCGACCGCGTCGATCTCGTCGACGAAGATGATGCAGGGGCTGTTCTGTTTGGCCTGGTCGAACAGGTCGCGCACCCGGGACGCGCCGACGCCGACGAACATCTCGACGAAGTCCGAACCGGAGATGGTGAAGAACGGCACCCCCGCCTCGCCGGCGACCGCCCGCGCGAGCAGCGTCTTACCCGTACCGGGCGGGCCGTAGAGCAGCACACCCTTGGGGATCTTCGCGCCCAGCGCCTGGTATCGGGCCGGATTCTGGAGGAAGTCCTTGATCTCGTAGAGCTCCTCGACGGCCTCGTCGGCCCCGGCCACATCCGCGAAGGTGGTCTTGGGCATGTCCTTGGACAGCTGTTTGGCCTTGGACTTGCCGAAGCCCATCATGCCGCCGCGCCCGCCGCCCTGCATGCGGGCCATCACGAACACGAACAGGCCCAGCAGGACCACCATCGGCAACACGAACAGCAGCACCTGGGTGAACCAGCTGTCCTGCTTGACCGTCGTGTTGTAGGGCGCGCCGGAGGCCTGCACGTCCTTGAGGATCTGCGCGGAGACCTCGCTGCCGCCCGGGTACTTGGCGATGATCTGGCTCTGGCCGTCGGTCGCGTCGTTGCCCTTGTTCAGGGTGATGCGGAGCTGCTGCTCCTTGTCATCGATCTGAACCTGTTTGACGTTGGCCTTGTCCTGCAGCTGGGTGAGCGCCACCGAGGTATCGACGTTCTTCCAGCCGCGCGTGTCGTTGCTGAAATACGTGACCAGATAGATCACGAGCAGGATGCCCGCGACTATGGCCAGGTTGCGAAACACTGTCTTGCGGTTCATAGAGCGTCGGCCGGCGGGCCAGTCCTTTCCGGTGATTCCGGTTCGTGCCTACGATGCATCGGGCGGCGTATCCGCAACCGGAGGCGACCGGGTGCGACCGAACGGATGCGGACAAGCCACGTTACCGCGTACGGTCTACTCGATACATCGCGCAGTTCGGCACCTGATGCAGTTCGACAAGTAAACGGTCGGAGAACAGCGGTGGTTCCCGGCCTGTGCTCAGACCGATCCGAACATCATGTGTTCGGCGTCGGACCAAGTGGTCACAATGATGACATGCGCGCCCTATTGTGAGCGAGGACACAACACGAGTGCAGGGGGTATGGACATAGTCGAGTTACGGACACCCACAGCGATCCTGCGTCACGGCGGTGGTCGGCTGCAGGTCCTCAGACCGGGTGCGGAGGGCGAGCGCGTGCTCGACGTGCCGGTCTCCGACCTGCTCAAGGTCCGGCTGAACCGGCGTACCGACGACGCCGTCGTCATCGAGATCTACCTGCGCTACCCCACCTCGCTGCTGACCGGCATCCCGGCGGACCGCACTCCGCTGCCCGTGCTGATCGCCGAGCACGACGTCCCGGCGGCCACGGTGATCGTGGAGCGGATCAACGCCCAGATCACGGCCACGCAGCGCATCGATATGTCCGTACCCGACCTGGAACCGCCCGCCCCGGTGTGGGGCAAGAACGGTCCCACCCGCGCCGACGTCGATCGCGCGGTCCGCCGGATGGCCCCGCGCCGGGACACCAAGGCCGCGGTCACCACGCTGCACCGGCTGGTCACCCCCGAGGAGTTCGCGCTCGAGACGGCGCTGGTCACCGCCCAGCCCCCGGCCGGACGCGGGCGCGGACTGCTGGCGGTCACCACCGCGCGCCTGTTGTTCGTCGCGATCGGCCCGGCCGAGCGCTACGCCCACGAGATGCCCGTCGCCGCGCTCATGACGGCGCGCTCGGCCGACACCGACGGGGAACCCGGCGTGCAGGTCTGCGACGGCAATATGACGCTGACCTTCGTCGGCGCCGACCGGGCCGACACCGAGCGCGTGGTGGGCGCGTTGACCTTCGCGATCCAGCGGGAGGCCGCCGACGGGGCCGTCGCCCCGCCGGATCCCGGTGTGGCCCAGCTGTATTCGGAGTGGGAGCTGCTGGTCGAGCGGCATTCGCTCGGCATGGTCGACGATTCGCAGTTCCAGCGCTACGGCCGGGGCATCCTGCGTTCGCTGCCCGACTGAGCGCTAGGCGCTCGCCTCGGTGGGCTGCAACGAGATCCGGCGCCAGGGGCTGGTGGGCCGCATCCACAGCCGTACCAGTTCCAGGCGCCGGTCCACGCCGCCGGACTTCAGTTCGGCCAGATCCTCGCACGCCTGCCAGTAGGTCCAGCCGGTGAGATAAGAGTCACCGAACTGCCGCCAGTTGCGGTAGCGGCGCTGGGCCGCGGGCAGCGCCCGCATCACGTAGTCCCAGGCGGCGTCGGCGTCGAGATATCCGGCGGTGAACGCCATCCGCGCGACCGCGACCACGCGGGCCAGATCCCACGCCTGGATGTCGGCGGGCAGCGGTTGCACCAGATGCTCGGTGAGGCCGAGTTTGATGGCCTGGGACCAGATGTCGTAGTCGCGCACGAGGGCCTCGGGGTTCTCCATGCCCCGGAACGAGCCGACCTGCCGCAGGAAGGCCCGGTGCCGATCGGCCCGCTCCCCGAACCGGTCCCGCTCGGGCGAGTTGATCGCGGCCATCACCAGCGGATGCACCAGCGCGTAGAGCGGGGAGTGCATCCCCTCCAGCAGCTGTTCCATCGAGGCCATGGCCTCGGTGCCGTCGGTGATGCCCCACGCGCCCGTGAGGGTGTCGATGGCGAGTTCGCGGCGGTCGCCGAGCGGATGCTCGCGCTCGGGGCCGAGCAGCAACGCGTCGTGGAAGGCGTCCCAGCGCGCGGAGTAAAACGCCCCCAGCGAGAGCGCGCGCAGCTCGTCGTCGGAGACCTGCGCACCGGACCAGTGGTCGTCCTCGCGCCGGTCCAGCTCCTCGTAGGGGAAGGTGGTCAATGTCGGCACGTCGCGGGTGGCCATATCTTCGATTGTGTCGTATCGATGCGCGGCGGGTTCGCCCATCCCCGTCGAGACGCGCGTCACGCCGCCGCCGCGCGGCCGGCGCGGCTGCAACACACAATTTTCACATCTGTGGTTTCTTGACCTGTCGCGGTCGGTTACCGAGCGCTACTCTCGGCGCCATGTGTAGAAACATCACCGTCCTGCGCGGGCTCGAGCCGCCCGCGACCGATCAGGAAATCTACGCGGCCGCACAGCAATACGTGCGGAAGGTCGGTGGGCTGACCGGCCTGTCCTCCACCACCAAGCCCGCGTTCGACAAGGCGGTGGCGGCGGTCGCGGCCGCGACCACGCAACTGCTGGCCGAACTGCCCGATCGCCGGGTGCCCCCGGCCACCGAACCTCCGCTGCGACGGCTGGCGGCCAACGCGGACCAATAGCTCACGGCTATCGAACTCCGTAGATCGCGGCGCACTCCAGCGCGATCTCCAGCCACAGGCCGCGGTGTTCGATCGGATGGCCCAGTAGTTCCTCGATGCGCTGCATTCGATAGCGCACCGTGTTCTTGTGCACGCCCAGTCGTTTCGCGGCCGCGTCCGGACTGCGACGGCAGCGCAGATAGGCGTGCAGCGTCTCGCGCAGCCGCGCGGAGTTCGCGTCCGGCGCGGCCAGCGGGCCCAGTTCCCGCGCGATGAGCGCGCGCATCGCCGCCTCGTCGGTTCCGGCCAGATAGGCCACCTCGACCTCCGGATAGTGCAGCACCCGCCCGATCTCGCCCCGCGCGCGCTCGGCCACCCGCCGCGCCGAGACCGCCTCCCGATGGCTCGCGCGGAAGCCCGCGATCCCCGCCGCGGGCGCGCCGACCGCGATCCGCACCGGCGCCTCGACCGTCGCGGGCGCGCGGGCGGCGTCGGATTCCACCGCGATCCAGGCCCACAGCGCGCTCGCGCCCGACGGCACGGTCAGTACGCTGCGGCTGCCCAGGGCCGCGGCCAGCCGCGCCACCACCCGGTCGAGCAGGCCCAGCGTCTCACCGTCGCCGACCTCGGCGCGAAAACCGTTGTCCGGCAATGTCACCGGGCCCGGCATCGCGTCGTCGGTCCACACCACGCAGGCCAGGTGCCGCCCGGCGAGCCGGTAGCCCAGCCGCGCGCTGGCCTGGTCGATGTCGGCGTCGGCGCCCGCCAGCAGCGCGCGCACGAGTTCGGTGCGCTGGTTCAGGGCCGCGCGCAGGCCGCGTTCGCGCTCCTCGATGTAGGTCTCGGTGAGTTCCTCCACCGACGTGCCGACCCAGCGGATGGACCGCTCGAACAGCCGCATCAGCACCGACCGCTCGATGTCGGGCGGCAGCCCGCGCCGGTCCAGCACCTCGGTCATGTAGTCCATCACCGCCTCCTGACCCAGGTGGTAGACCCGCAGCAGCAGTCGCAGCTCGAGGCCGCGGCGGGCCAGGGTGCGGGCGAAGTCGTGGGCCTGCTGCGGCACCGGGTAGTCGGCGCGGTCCTGGGTGAGCCCGCCCAGCATGACCAGCGCGTGCGCGTGGGTGCTGGCCGCCAGATCGCGGCGGATGTCGCGATCGGCCAGCTCCGGCAGCCGGGCCACCACCTCGTCGTCGAGCCGGTCCACGATCTGGTCGAGGATGCCCGGGCGCAGGGTCTCGGCGACGAAGTCGTTGAGCCACTCCCGCACCAGCGGATGGGTGCCCGCGGTCCGCGTCATCGCCGCCCTCCTTTTGTATCCGGAGTACAAACCGCGCGGGGAGGATTGACCGTCACGGCCAAGAAGCCGCCGCGCGATTGTGTCACGATCATAGTTCAGTGAACCATTTCACAATTCAGCGAAACGTGTACCCGGAGAACAGATCGTGACGAACCCCCAGACGACACCCGCCGACGCCGCCGGGATCGAGGTGCGCAATCCGGCGACCGGCGCGGTGGTGGGCACGGTGCCGAACGAGTCGGCCGCCGCCGTCGCCGCCAAGGTCCGCGAACTGCGGCTGTACCAGCGGGAGTGGGAGGCCATCGGCCCCGACGGCCGCAAGGAGTGGCTGCTGAGACTCCAGGACTGGCTGATCGACCACACCGATCACCTGGCCGACGTGGTGCAGTCCGAATCCGGCAAACCTCGCGTGGACGCCCTGATCGATCCCGGCTTCGCGGTCGATCTGATCGGCTACTACGCCCGCCGCGCGGCCGGTTTCCTCGCCGACGAACATCCCGCCCCGCACAGCCCGCTGGCCCGGGTGAAGAGACTGACCACGGTCTACCGCCCGTATCCGGTGGTCGGGGTGATCACCCCGTGGAACTTCCCGCTCGCCATGCCCGCGCTGGACGTGATCCCCGCGCTCGCGGCCGGGGCGGCGGTGCTGCTCAAACCGTCGGAGGTGACTCCGCTCTCGGCGCTGGAACTGGCCCGCGGCTGGGCCGAGATCGGCGCCCCGCCGGTGTTCGCGGTGGTGACGGGCGCGGGCGAGACCGGCGCGGCCGTGGTCGACAATGTCGACTATCTGCAGTTCACCGGGTCCACCCGGACGGGCCGGGCGATCGCCACGGCCTGCGCGCGGCGGCTGATCCCCTACAGCCTGGAGTTGGGCGGTAAGGATCCGGCCATCGTGCTCGCCGACGCCGATCTGGATCGCGCGGCGTACGGCGTCGCGTTCGGCGGGCTGTTCAACGCGGGCCAGGTCTGCATCTCGATCGAGCGCGTGTACGTCGAGGCCCCGGTGTACGACGAGTTCGTCGCCAAGCTGACCGCGCACGTGCGCACGCTGCGCCAGGGCCAGGACGATCGCCGCGCCCGCTTCGACATCGGCGCGCTGGCGACCGAGGCGCAGCGCGACATCGTCGCGCGGCACGTCGACGACGCGATCGCCAAGGGCGCCACGGCCGTCACCGGCGGCAAGCCGACCGGCGTGGGCACCTTCTTCGAGCCGACCGTACTGGTCGACGTCGATCACACGATGGCCTGTATGACCGAGGAGACCTTCGGCCCGACCCTGCCGGTGATGAAGGTCGCCGACGAGACGGAAGCCGTCGCGCTGGCGAACGATTCGATCTACGGCCTGTCGGCGTCGGTGTGGACCGGCGACAAGGTGCGCGGCGAGCGCATCGCGCGGCGGCTGAACGCGGGCGCGGTGAACGTCAACGACGTCTTCGCCAACCTGTTCAATTTCGCCCTGCCGATGGGCGGCTGGCAGCAATCCGGCATCGGTGCGCGCTGGGGCGGGGCCGAGGGGGTGCGCAAGTACTGCCGCAAGCAGGCGCTCACCACGCCGATGCTGCCGACACAGCAGCGGGAACTGTTCTGGTTCCCCTACAACAAGACCCGCCTCGCGATCGCGCTGTCGGCCATGCGCGCGGCGGGCGCCCGGGGCATGCGGCGGCTGGGCGTGCTGGACGTGATCAACACCGTGGGAGGTCGGGGCAAGTGACGGATTTCGGCATCATTCGCGGCAAGGTCGTGGTGATCACCGGTGGCGCCCGGGGCATCGGGCTGGCCACCGCCACCGCGCTGCGCGCGCACGGCGCGAAGATCGCCATCGGCGACGTGGACGAGGTGGCCGTCAAGGAGTCCGGCAGCGCCCGCGATTTCGAGCACTACGCCCGGCTCGACGTCACCGACCAGCAGTCCTTCACCGCCTTCCTCGACGAGGTGGAACGGCGGCTCGGCCCGATCGACGTGCTGATCAACAACGCGGGCATCATGCCCACCGGCCGCGTGGTCGAGGAGCCGGACGCGCTGACCCGACGCATCCTCGACATCAATGTCTACGGCGTGATCCTGGGCTCCAAACTCGCCCTGGCGCGGATGCTGCCGCGCCGAAGCGGGCACATCATCAATATCGCCTCCCTCGCCGGGGAGACCCATGTCCCCGGGCTGGCCACCTACAACGCCTCCAAGCACGCGGTGCTCGGCTTCACCGACACGCTGCGCGAGGAGTACCGCGACAGCGGGGTGTCGTTCTCGTCGGTGCTGCCGACGCTGACCAACACCGATCTGGGTTCCGGCGTGACCGCGCCCAGACTGCTGCGCCCGGCCGAGCCGGAGGAGATCGCCGACGCCATCGCGAATCTGCTGGTGCGCCCGCGCGCGAAGGTGCGCGTCACCCGGGTGGCGGGGACGATCTCGCGGTTCTTCGGCCTGCTGCCCCAGGACGTCGCGGACGCGCTGGGCCGCTCGCTGGGTTCGGGCCGCGCCTTCCTCGACGATGTCGACGCGGGCGCGCGCAAGGCGTACGAGGAGCGGGTGCGCTCGGATACGAAGTGAGCCACCGCTAGGGTCGCCGCATGGCGACGGCGGTATTCGCGGGGCTGGCCACGCTGGACATCGCGTACGCGGTGGACCGGTATCCGGCCGAGGACAGCAAGACCCGGGCGCGCGATCAGTTCCTGGGCGCGGGCGGCCCGGCGGCCAATGCCGCCGTGGCCTACGCGTTCCTGTCCGGTCGCGCGCCGACCCTGGTGACCGCGCTCGGGAAACACCCCCTGGCGCAACTCATCCGGCACGATCTGGACGAATTCGGCGTTGCGCCAAGCGATCTCACCCCGGACGGGACGCATCGCCCGCCCATATCGTCGATCGTGGTGGCGACGGAGGCGGCCACCCGCACGATCGTGTCCCGGGACGGTTCGGGAATCTCCCCGACCCTCGACGCGGATCCGTCGCCGACGCTCGCGGACGCCGAGATCCTGTTGCTCGACGGCCATTACCCGGCGGTGGCGCTCGAATTCGCCCGCGCGGCACGGCGATCCGGTGTTCCGGTGGTGCTCGACGCCGGACGGTGGCGGGACGAGCACGCCGCCCTGTTGCCGCTGACCGACATCGCCATCTGCTCGGCGTCCTTCGCCCCGCCCGGGCTGGCGCCGGAGGGGCTGTTCGATCATCTGCTGGAACTCGGCGTCGGACAGGTGGCGGTCACCCGGGGCGGCGAGTCGATCCGTTACGCCACCCCCGCCGACCGCGGGGAGATCGCGATCGCGCGGGGGCCCATGGTCGACACCCTCGGCGCGGGCGACATCCTGCACGGCGCGTTCTGCCATTTCCGCACGGCCGGAAGCGATTTCCCGGAGGCGTTGCGCCGGGCCGCCGAGGTCGCCTCGGCGTCGTGTCGCTATCTCGGTACCCGGGAGTGGATGCGGCACTACCGCAGCGAGTAGTTCTCCCCGTCGGACCGCAGCACCAGATCGGCGCGCTCCCTCGTGCTCGCGACCAGTTCGGCATTGCGCAGATCGCTGTCCGCCACCTTGGCCGCGGCCGATTCCGCGCTGCGGCCGCCGCGAATATGCCTGCGCACCAAGCGGTCTCGCAGCTGTTCGACGGGAGCGTCGAGATACCACGCCTCGTCGAGCAGCGCGCGCACGCCCGCCCATCCGGCGGGCCGGTGGTCGTCGAGCAGCAGATAGTTGCCCTCGGTGAGCACGATCGGCTGCCGCTCGAACACCACCCCGTCGGCCACCGGCTCGTGCCGGTCCCGATCGTAGATCGGCCACGAGATCGATTGTCCGAGTGGCGTTTCCCGCAGCAGCCGGAGCCGCTCCAGATATCCGGCCACATCGAAGGTGTCCGGCTCGCCCTTGCGCGCGAGCGCGCCCGCGGCCCGCAGCTCGGCGTTGGGGAGATGGAATCCGTCCATCGGCGCGACCTCCGCGAGCCCGTCGAGTTCCGCCCGCAGCGCCGCCGCGAAGGTGGACTTGCCCGCCCCCGGCGGTCCCGCGATCCCGAGGACGAACCGCCGCGACCGCCCGGCCGCGTGCGACCGCACCCGCGCGGCCAGCTCCGCCAGCGTCAGCGCGCCGCTCACGGCACCAACGCCACGACGCCCGCCGGACCGCCCGAGCCGCCCCGATAGATCGGTCCCCCGGCCAGCACCCACGCCCCGGTCACCGGCAGCGCGGCCAGATTTCCCAGGCACTCCAGGCTGATTCGATGCTCCCGATACACCATCCGCGACACCCGATACTCGTGATCGATCCCCCGGTCCGGCCCGAACGTGTCGATCCCGAGCGCGCCCCGCCGCCCGAGCCGCCCGGTCGCCAGCAGCCACGCCACCGTCTCGGGCGCGAATCCCGGCTGATGGCCGAAGGATTCGCCGACCCCGACGAAATCGGGGCCGCCCCACTTGGCGTCCCATCCCGTCCACGCCACCACGGCCGCCTCGTCCGGAATGCGCCCGTACTCGGCCTCCCACGCCGTCAGATCCGCCACGGTGATCGCGTAGTCCCGATCCCCGCACCGCTCCCGCACATCGATCTTCACGGCGGGCCGGAACAGATCCTCCGCGTCGAGTTCGTCCGCCGTCAGCCCCGTCGGATCGAAATGCGCCGGTGCGCCCCAATGCGTCCCGGTGTGCTCGCCCTGCCGCACGTAGCGCAGGAAATACCCGTCGGCCGCGATCTCGGCCACGGTCTCGAACTCGAACGCCGGATCGCCCGGATACAGCGGCGTGGTCGCCGGATCGTGCACATGCGACAGGTTCACGATCCGGCCGAAGGGCGTCATCGGGTCCCCCGCGGCAGGGCCCGGATGAGCGCGCGCAGATCCGCCTCCAACAACCGGAACAGCCAATAGGTCAGCACGAACGCGACGATCCCCGCCACGCTCAACACCCGCACCGGGCCGATCACCAACGGCAGCTGCCCGTCCGGCACGAAGGTCGCGCTGGCCACCGCCAGCAACGGCACCGACGCCGCCGCGGCCAGATACAGATTGCTCCGCCGGGCCAGCCGCGCCAGCTGCCGCCCGTCCTCGGGACCGACCGGCCCGGCCACCAGCAACTGCGGATAGATCGACCGGATCATGTACACGGTCACCAGGAAGAACGGGTACGCCAACGCGATCGCGGCACAGACGACCTGGGCCGTGTAGAACTGCACGAAATTGTGCGACGGCAGCACGACCCCGGTCCGCATCAGCGCCAGCGGCCACGCCACCCCCGCCAGCAGCCACATCGCGAACGGCACCAGCACCAGCCGATCCCCCACCGACAGCGTCTCGGTCCGCGCGCGCGGCACCTCGGCCGGCGGGTAGCCGCGCCCGTAGGCGAGCCGATAGCCCGCGACCAGCGCCCGTCGGCACAGCAGCAGCATCACGATCCCGGCCAGCGGGAAGCTGACGAGATTGTTCACCAGCGCGACGGTCCGGAACCGCTGTTGATCCGACGCCGCGAGCGCGTCCACGATCAAGACCTGATTGAGCCGGATGTTGTAGACGCTGGCGGCGAGGTTCGGAATGCCCACGCAGAGCGCGGCGATCGGGAACAGCCAGCGGCGGGCCCGGAAGCGCAGGCTGCGCGGCGGCGGATCGACCAGATCGCGGGCCCGCGAATCCAGGCACAACTCCAGTTGCCCCGCCAGTTCCGCACCGGATCGCCAGCGCCGCCCGGGCTCGGGACGCAGGCAGGTGAGCAGCACGCGGCGCAGGGTCGCGGGCGTATCGGCGGGTAGTTCGTCCAGTGCGCTCCCGTCGACACCGGCCGCGCGGGCGCGCATCATGGTGGTCAACGGATCCGGGTCGTCGCCGGGCGGATCCGCGAACGGCCTTGTACCGGTGAGCATTTCCCACAGCAGCACGCCCAGCGCGAAGACGTCGGCGCGGGCGTCCGGCTGCGGGGCGGCGGGATCGAGGATCGCCGCCAGGTACTCCGGCGCCTGATACGGCACGGCCTCCGGATCCGCCGAAGCCGGTATCTCGCAGGCGAAATCGGCCAGCTTCGGCACGCCCTCGGCGGTGAACAACACATTCGCCGGTTTGATCGCGCTGTGCGAAACCCCTTGCTGGTCCGCGTAATCCAGCGCCGAGGCCAGCCGCCGCCCCACCCACGCCACGGTCTCCGGCCACGACAACGCGGCGATCTCCCCGCGCACGGCCGAATCCGTCGGGCGGATCTCCCCGCGCGCCTCCATCGCCGCGTCCACCGCCCGCAGCAGCCGCGCACCGCCGTCCGGCGTGTCCGCCCGCATCGAGCGCAGCAGATCCGCGCCGGTGCCGCCCGGCAGGTACTGCATGTACTGCAACCGCAGCGCCGCGTCGTCGGCGTCGGCGATCACGCGCTGATCGAAGACCCGCACGATGTATTGGTGGTCCAGCTGCGCGACCCGGCGCGGATCGTGCGCGTCCCCCGCCTCCACCCGCACCGCGACCAGCCGCTGCATCGAAAGTTGCCGCGCCAGAAAGACCTTCGCGTGCTCCCGGCCGCCCAGTTGGGTGAGCAGATCGAAATCGTCGACCCGGATGCCGACCTCGATCCGCGCGGGCAGCGCGGCGTCGGGCCGCGAAAGATACTGTGGCGCTTCGGAATCGCCGAACCGGTCGCGCAGTTCGGCCGCCTGGTCGGGGTATTCGGCGCAGAACTCCGCCAGCTCCACCGCCTCGAATCGGCGGCGCAACGTGAACTCCTCGCACACCAGCTCGGTGTACTGCGCGGTCCCCACCAGATCCGGGAACTGCTCGCCGTACTCCGTCATGCGCCGCCCGGCCCCGCGCCGCCACCGCTGCCGCTGATCGATGCGGATCAGATCGGCCAGCACCGCCAGCCGGACCGCGCTGCCGTCGGGGATGTAGCGCGCGAGCACCGGTGGCTCGAAACGCGTTTCGCGCAGGGTCGCCTCCCAGTCGGAGGCGAAACGCGCGACCGTCGCCGCCGGGGCGGTGTTCACGCGGTCATCCTTCCGCTCGCGGCCGCGCGTCGGCGGCCCGGCCCGCCGACCCCGGATCGACCACCCGCTCGAGCGCGCGCAGATCCGCCTCCAGCGCCCGGAACAGCACATACGCCACCAGGAACGCGGCGATCGCCCCGACGCACAGCACCCGCACGGCCACGATCACCCGCGGGATGTCGGCGGCGGGCAGCAGCGTCACCCCCGCGACCCCGAGCAGCGGCACCGAGGCGGCCACCGCCAGATACGTGGTGCACCGCCGGTCCAGCCGCCGCAGATGTTCGGCGTCGGCGGCCCCGATCTCGCCCTGCCGCAGGAAGATCGGATAGATGCTGCGCATCATGTAGAAGGTCACCAGGAAGAACGGATACGCCACCGCCATCGCCCCGCACACCAGCAGCGACCACAGGAAGTGCACCAGGATCCGCGTCGTCACCTCCCCGTTCACCACCTGCAGGATGATCGGGAACAACACCGCCGCCACGCCCCACAGCGAGAACGCCACCAGCACAGCGCGATCCCCGAGCAGCAGCGCGTCCGACCGCGCCCGCGCCAGCGTCCGCGAATCGTAGGTTCGCCCCTTGCGCAGCCCGCGGTGCACGACGAGCAGCGTGCGCGACAGATAGACCAGCAGCGCCACCCCGGCCGGGAAGAACACCCCGTTGATGAGGGCGGTCACGATCAGGAACGTGTGCTGCGCCGGTTCGCTGAGCCGGTCGATGATCAGCGACCGGTTGTGCTGGATGTTGAACAGCGAGGCGACGATGTTCGGGAAGCCGATGGCCAGCACCACCACCGGAATCAGCCACCGCCGCAACCGAAGTCGCCAACTGCGCGGCGGCGGATCGACCAGATCGCGGGCCCGCTCGTCCAGGCACAGCTCCAGCTGCTGGGCCAGTTCCGCGCCGTCGGTCCAGCGCTTGGCGCGGTCGGGCTCGAGGCAGGTCAGCAGCACCCGCCGCAGCGCGGCCGGGCAGTCGTCGGGCACCCGGGCCAACGCGGCCTCGTCCACCCCGGCCCGGCGCTGGGCCAGCATCTGCCGCAGAGTCGTGGTGTCGCCGTGTTCGGAGGCGGTGAGATCGTCGAAAGGCTTTGCGCCCGTGAGCAATTCCCACAGCACCACGCCGAGGGAGTAGATGTCGGAGCGGGTGTCGAGATCCCCCGGCGTGCGCCGGTAGCCGGGGTGGCAGGCCTCGAGCTGTTCGGGGGACATGTACGACAGCGACCCGCCGAAGTACGCGACGGGGCTGGTGCCCTCCAGATTGCGGCTGAAGCTGATGTTGAAGTCGGCCAGCTTCGGCACGGCCTCGGCGGTCAGCAGCACGTTGGCGGGTTTGACATCGCGATGCAGCACGCCCTGGCCGTCGGCGTAGCACAGCGCCTCGGCCAGGCGACGGCCCAGCCAGGCCACGGTCTCCGGCCAGCTCAGCGCGGCGAGTTCGGCGCGCACGCTGGAATCGGTCGGGCGGATCTCGCCCTTCTCCTCCATCGCCGCGTCGACCGCGTCGAGCAGCAGCTGCCCGCTGCGCTGCTCGGGCGGGGTGGCCCGCACCCAGCGCAGCACGCCGAGCAGGGTGCCTCCGGGCAGGAACTGCATGTACAGCAGCCGCAGGCGGCGCGAGCCGAGATCCACCCCGGAGTCGAGGATGGGATCGTCGAGCAGCCGCTGATCGAATACGCGCACGATGTAGTCGTGGTCGAGCTGGGCCAGCGTCTGCGGTTCGGTGCCGCGGTCGGCGGAGATCTTCACCGCCACCAGCCGTTGCAGCGCCCGCTGCCGGGCCAGGAACACCCGCGCGAACGCCCCGCTGCCGAGCCCGGTGAGCAGGTCGAAATCATCGATGCGCTGCCCGACCCGGATGCTGTCCAGGCCGTCGGACTCGGCCTGGGTCAGATCGGTCGTGGTGCGGGTGGCGTCGCCGAGGAAGGTCGCGGTCCCGGACGCGGCCGTCGCCGTGCCGGGCGCGGCGGCGGTCGCCGTGGCCGTGGCCTCGGGCAGGGCGCGGCGGGTGCTCTGATCCTCGTCGTCGGCGTTGAGCATCTCCCGCAACTGGGCCGCCTGCTCGGGGAACTCCCGCAGGCAGTCGCGCGGATCCACCCGCTCGCCGCTGTGCCGCCGGATGACGAACTCCTCGTAGACCAGCCCCGCCGGCACGCGGTCGACCGCGAGTTCGGGGAACTCGGCGCAGTACTCGCGCAGCCGCTTGCGCGCCGGCCCGGCGGTCGCGGCCGAGCGCCGCAGCCAGCGATGCCGCAGATCGATCCGGATCAGCTCGACCAACGCGTCGAGCCGCAGCGTCTGCGCGTCCGGCAGGAAGTCCGCGATCTCCGGGGGCCGCCCGTCGGACTCCCACGCGGCGGCGAAGGCGGCCACGGCGCCGAATTCCATACCGGCCGTGCGTCGCCCGTAGCCACTGGCGGAGTCGGAACTGTAGCTCATATCGCACCTAACGATTCCGGGCCGCGCCCGGCTCACCGGAGGCCCGAACAAAGGATCCCGACGACCGATATCGGCACTGGTCGGCCGGAGGCCCGGCGAATAGAATCCGCCACACCCCGAGACCATCATTCCCGAGCACTGCCGGAAATGATAATTTGCGCGTCGATACCGAAACACCCGATTCGACCACGACGCGACGGGGGCACGAGTATGCAGCACGAGGGCACCGCGTTAGCGGCCGCGACATCGACCGCCGCCACCGGAGCCGCTCAGGAGGTACCGGTGGACACGCCGGAGCCCAGGACCGCCACGGCCATCGCCGCCGCCGTGCGCGACGGCATGCTCGACCCCCAGGACATCGTCGAAGCCACGCTCGAACGCATCCGGCTCGGCGATCCGCGCGTCAACGCCTTCAGCCGGGTGCGCGCCGACGCCGCCCGCGCCGAGAGCCGGGCCCTGGCCGAACGCCCCGATCTCGACGCGCTGCCGCTGGCGGGCGTGCCGATCGTGGTCAAGAGCAATATCGACGTGGCCGGCGAGGTGACCCGCGCGGGGTCCGCGGCGGGGAGCGAGGAGCCCGCCGAATCGGACCATCCGGTGGTGAGCCGGTTGCGCGCGGCGGGCGCGATCGTGGTCGGGGTGACCGAGATGTGCGAGTTCGGCCTGTGGGGCGTGACCGACACCCCCGAGCGAATCACGCGCTCCCCCTGGGACATTCGGCACAGCGCG
This sequence comes from Nocardia sp. NPDC004068, assembly GCF_042874315.1. Classification (NCBI taxonomy): domain Bacteria; kingdom Bacillati; phylum Actinomycetota; class Actinomycetes; order Mycobacteriales; family Nocardiaceae; genus Nocardia; species Nocardia sp. NPDC004068. The sequence continues at coordinate 27,915 of NZ_JBIAMW010000014.1, read as the reverse complement.
GGCGGATCGTCCGGCGGTTCGGGGGCGGCCGTCGGCGCGGGTCTGGTGCCGGTCGCGCACGGCAACGACGGGCTGGGCTCGGTGCGCATCCCGGCGGCGTGCTGCGGGGTGTTCGGGGTGAAGCCGGGGCGCGGACTGGTGCCCGCGGAGGTCGGTGTCGATTCGTGGGGCGGGATGACCGAGAACGGCGTGCTCGCCACGACGGTCGCCGACGCGGCGCTGGTGCTCTCGGTGCTCGCCGACCGCCCGGCGCTCGCCGAACTCGAACCGCCCGCGCAGCTGCGCGTCGCGCTGGCCGTGGCCGCGCCCTCGCCGCTGCTGATGGTCGACAAGCAGTGGGCCGAGGCCGCCCGCACGGCCGCCGAACTGGCCGCGGCGGCCGGGCACGTGGTCGCCTCGGCGACGCTGCCCTACTCCGGCGGGGTCGGCGCGGTCGCGCTGCGCTGGCCCGCGAACGCCGCGCGCGAGGCCGCCGCACTACCCCATCCGGAACGACTACAGCGGCGCACCCGCACCCATGTGGCCCTCGGCCGCGCGGTGTTGCGCGCCGGACTGGTCCGGCCCGGACAGGTCGACCGCATCGAGGCCCGGCTGCTGGACTTCTTCGAGAACCACGACGTCGTGATCACCCCGACCCTGGCCGGTCCGCCGCCGCCCGCCAAGGCGTGGCACACCCGCCGCTGGCTGCCGAATGTGTTGGCCAACATGCGTTTCGCGCCGTTCACCCCGCTGTGGAACCTGGTCGGCTGGCCCGCGGTGAGCGTCCCGATGGGCCTGCACGGGCGCACCGGGACCCCGGTCGCCGCGCAGCTGGCCGGGCCGCCGGGCAGCGAGTCCACGCTGCTGCGATTGGCGGCCCAACTGGAATCGGCCCGGCCCTGGCGGCGCGTAGCCCCGGAGTGATTCGCGGCGCGGCGGCCCCGGCCCGAATCGAGCGCGGCGGGCGCCTCGAGCGGCCCGCGGGGATCCGCGGCCGGAGGCGCCGGGTGGCGAATCAGTCCTGCGGCGTACCGAATCCGCCCGCCATGACCCGATTGGCGAAATCGAGGATGGTCGGCCGATCGTCGTCCGCGCGCCACGCCACCGCCAATTCGCAAGCGGCCAAACCGCTCACGGGCCGGGCGGTGAGGCCGGGCCAGCGGTACATCGGCACATTGCTCTCCGCGAGCAGGCACACCCCGAGGCCCAGGCTCACGGCCTCGAGCCGCTCCTCGGCCGTCGCGGCCTCGCCACCGATCTTGGGCTGCCGCCCGTTGCGGCCGTCGTTGCCGAGCCAGAAGTCGCGCGCCGCACCGGCTTCCGAGGGCATGGCGACGAAGGGCTCGTCGATGAGATCCGCGAACTCGATGGTCTCCCGGTCGGCGAGCGCGTGATTCTCCGGCAGCAGCACCCAGCGCGGCTCGGTGCGCAGCACCTGCCAGCGGTAGCGTCCGACGTCGGGCACGGGTAACCACATCAACGCGAGATCGGCCTGCCGCCCGGCCAATCCGCTGGACGGATCCGTCCACGAGGCCGAGTGCAGGGCCAGCCGGTGCCCGCTGGCGCTCTCCAGATCCGCGATCAGGCCGCGCCCGATCGAACTCTGGATGCCGACGCGCAGCACCTCCCCGGCCTCCTGCAGGGCCACATTCGTGACCTCCCACAGTTCGAGGATCTTGCGGGCGCCCTCGAGCAGTTCCTTACCGGCCACGGTGAGCGCGACACTGCGCTGATTGCGGTCGAACAGCACCACGTCGAGCTGCCGCTCGAGCTGCCGGATCTGGCGGGACAGCGTGGGCTGGGCGATGTGCAGCCGCTGAGCGGCGTTGGTGAAATGAAGTTCCTCAGCGACGGCGACGAAATACCGCAGGTCGCGCAAGTGCGGATCCATAGCCCCTTGCTATCAGAATTGGTTTTGGAAATCCAGCTGTATCAGACCTCGAAGTTGGGATAGAGGCCCAGAAACAGCCATCAGGTTTGTTACTCACAGCATAGAGCCTCTGCATAACCCCCGCACATCGGGCTCCGCGAATCTCCGGACAACTCCGCCCGGACCGCACGAAAACGGCACACCGACGGAGCTGAGCAGCGGCGATACCCGCGATACACGCCCGCGACGGACGCCACCGCCGTGCGAACGCGAAATGGCCGCGCGCCCAGCAACATTCACCCGAAGGGGACATGCAGGACCGTCGGCGAAGAAGTGAAATTCCTCACACCATCGGCGTGCCGCGAAGAGACACGCCGAACGAGTTACGGCGTGCTGTAGACCTTCGGATTCAGCGTCCCGATGTAGGGCAGATCGCGGTAGCGCTCGGCGTAGTCCAGCCCGTACCCGACGACGAATTCGTTGGGGATGTCGAAGCCCACGTGCGCGACGTCCACATGCGTGCGCAGCGCGTCGGGCTTGCGCAGCAGCGTCACCACCTCGAGCGAGGCGGGATTGCGGCTGGACAGGTTGCGCTTGAGCCACGACAGCGTCAGGCCCGAGTCGATGATGTCCTCGACGATCAGCACATTGCGCCCGGCGATGTCCTTGTCGAGGTCCTTGAGAATGCGCACCACACCCGACGAGGAGGTCGACGAGCCGTACGAGGAGACGGCCATGAACTCCATCTGGGTCGGAATGCCCAGGGCCTGAGCCAGATCCGTCATGAAGAAGATCGCGCCCTTGAGCACGCCCACCAGCAGCAGATCGCCCTCGGGGGCGTCGGCCGGGTACCGCTTGGCGATCAGTGTGGCGAGTTCGTCGACCTTCGCCTGGATCTGCTCCTCGGTGATCAGCACCGACGCGATGTCGTCCCCGTACACGTCCGCTGGTTTCCCTTCACTGGTTTCGTGTTACCAGCGTCAGCCTGCCATGTTCGCGCTCGGCAACCAACCTCGTCCCGGGCGGACCGCCGCCCACGGCCACGCCGCCCTGGCCCCGCCAGTCGACGACGAGCGCGTCGACCGCGCGTAAGTGCTTGTCCGTCAAGCCCTTTGCGCCGCCCGCGGTGAGCCACGCCCGCAGCGCCCGGCGGCGCAGCGCGGCCGGGGCAGTGGCGAGCGTCTCGGCCGACAGCGCCGGACCCTCGGTCGCCGCGACCAGCAACTCCTCGGCAAGTCCGTCGAGGACGGCGTTGTCGGCGCGCAGCTGTTCGGCGGTGCGGGCCAGCGCCGCCGCCACGCCGCCGCCGAGCACCTCCTCCAGCAGCGGCAGCACCTCGGCGCGCAGCCGCACCCGGGTGAACTCGGGGGCGCTGTTGTGCGGATCCTCGTGCGGCCGCAGCCCCAGCTCGGCGCACAACCGCCGGGTCTCGGCCCGCCGCACGCCCAGCAGCGGCCGCCCCCAGGGCGCGGCGACGGGGGCCATGCCCTGGATCGAGCGCGCGCCGGAGCCGCGGCCCAGGCCCAGCAGCACGGTCTCGGCCTGATCGTCGAGGGTGTGGCCGAGCAGCACGGGCAGGCCGTCGCGCGCGGAGTCCAGCGCCGCGTAGCGGGCCCGCCGGGCGGCGGCCTCGAGCCCGCCCGCGCCCGCGACCCGCACCGGCAACACCCGCGCGGACCGGCAGCCCAGCGCGAGCGCGGTCTCCGCGGCCGCGGCGGCGACCCGATCGGAGCCCGCTTGCAGTCCGTGATCGACGATCAACGCGTCGACCACCTCGGCCTCGGTCACGGCGGCGGCGGTCAGCGCCAGCGAGTCCGCGCCCCCGGACAGCGCGACCGCGACCACCCCGGCCGGCGCGTACCGCGCGAGCCAATCCCGAACGGCGCGACGGACTTCCAGCGCCGCGGGCGTCTCGGGCAGCGGCATCTAGCCCAGCACCCGGGCGATCCAGCGTCGCGGTTCGCCGATCTCGTCGGTGCGCGGCAGCGTGTCCGGCTCCGACCAGACGGTGTTGAACCGCGTCGTGCCGACCGTGCCGACCACCTCGTCGACGAACGCCTTGCCGCGCACGTACTGCGCGACCTTGGCGTCGACGCCCAGCAGCGCGCGCAGCAGCCGCTGCACCGGATTCACCGGGCGGTGGCGGCGGCGGTCGAAGGCCGCGCGGATCTCGGTGACCGACGGCACGACCGCGGGGCCCACGGCGTCCATCACGTGATCGGCGTGCCCCTCGAGCAGGGTGCCGAGCATGAGCAGCCGGTCCAGCGCCGCGCGCTGCGGTTCGGGCTGGGTGGCGCGCAGCAGTCCGAGCACCCCGTTGCTCGCCGGATCGTCGGTCTCGGCGCGGCCGCGGCGGCGCTCGCGCACCTCGTCCAGCAGCCGTTGCAGCATCTCGGCCAGCGGCTCCTCGCCGACCTCGCCGAGGGTGGTCACGTTCTCGCGCATGTAGTCCGACAGCCAGGGCGCCGAGGAGAACTGCACGCGATGGGTCACCTCGTGCAGGCACACCCAGAGCCGGAAGTCGCCGGGCGAGACGCCCAGCGCGCGCTCGACCGCCACGATATTGGGGGCCACCAGCAGCAGCGTGCCGTCGCGGCCACTGAACGGGTCGTACTGGCCCAGGATGGCGGTGGCCAGGAAGGCCAGCATGGCCCCGGCCTGCACCCCGGCGGGCTTACCCGCGAACCGGCCGCGGTCGCCCTCGGGCGCGCCGGTCAGCTGGGCCATGGAGTCGGCCGCGGCCCGAATCCAGCCGGGGCGGTCCACGATTCGCGCGTCCGGGATCACGCCGTCGTCGACGAGCCCGCTGACCTCCCGCACCGGGCCCTCGGCGCGCGTCGAGGCCGCGGCCAGTTCCGCCACCACCTGCTCGGCCGAATAGCGCGAGGTGCGCGGGCCCGCGGGCACCAGGGCGGTCGCGGTGCGCGCCGCGGTGTTCCAGTCCACCGCCCCGGACAGGGCGGACCGCTTCAGGGTCTTCTCGTCACCGGGTCCGCTCATGGTCAACCACCCGTCATCGACAGCCACAATTGCGTAGCGTGGCAGCGACGGCGTCCAGGGCCGGCCGACTCGCCTCCGGCGGGCGATCGTTCGACATCAGCGCGAAGGTCAGCACTCGGCCGTCGTTGTCCAGCACATACCCTGCCAACGCGCTGGATACCGACAGAGTTCCGGTTTTCGCCCGGACCCAGCCCGCCCCGGCGTGATCGCGCGGGGTGACGAACCGATCGGCCAGCGAGCCCGAGGCCGCCGCGACCGGCAGATAGTCCAGCAGCGGGGCGAGCGGCGAACCCGTGCCGTTCGGCGGGGCGGCGGCCGCGGCCAGCACGCGATCGAGCAGCCGGGCCGGGACGCGGTCGTCGGTCGACAAACCGCTGTTGTCCAACAGGTTCAGCCCCGCGGTGTCGAAACCCGCCGCGGCGAGCGCGGTTTTCGTGGCGGTCGCCGCGCCCGCGAAGGACTGCTCGCCGCCGGTGGCCGCCGCGATCTCCCGGCCGATGGTCTCGGCCAGTACGTCGTCGGAGTGGATCATCATGTCGCGCAAGCGGTTCCGCAGCGGCGCGGACTCCACCCGCGCCACCTCGGCCGCGCCGGTCGGGGCCCGGCCCGCGCGCACCTTCGCCGGATCCAGGCCCAGCGCGCTCGCCAGCCGCCGTCCGGCGTCCAGTGCCGGGGTCGCGCTGCGCGGTGAGTACTCGACCAGCGGATCGAGCCGCCCGCCGTCGATCATGACCGATTCGATCGGCGCCCACGAACCGCCCGCGATATCGGCCGGATCCCAGCCCGCGGGCGCGGTCGGCCCGGAATAGACGGAGGTGTCGACCAGGATCGTGTCCACCCCGTGCGCCGCCGCGCGCACCTGCGCGGCGAGGTCGGCCAGCCGGGGGCCGTCGGGGTAATAGCCCTTGCCGTCGGCCTGCGCGGTCAGCGTCGGATCGCCCCCGCCGACCAGGACCAGTTCGTTCGGATTCGCCCCTGCCACAACGCGAGTCGCGACCCGGCGATCGGCGGGCAGCACCAGCAGCGCGGCGGCCGCGGTGAGCACCTTGGCCGTGGAGGCGGGGATGACGGGCTTGTCGGGGTCGGCGCTCCACAGCACGGCTCCGGTCTCGGCGTCGGTCACCGACGCGGAGAACGCGCCCAGATCCGGATTGGCCGCCACCGGGCCCAGGGCCGCCGCCAACCCGGCCGGACTGGGCTGCGGCGCGCTCGACGGGGCCGGGGCCACCCGGGGCGAGGGATCCCGCGGCGCGGGCGGCGCGGCGATCGTCAGGCCGCCGTGCCGGAACTCCGGGGTCCACGGTTTCACCGCGACCAGGACCACCGCGGCGGCGGCGACCACCACGACCAGTCCGGCGCTCACGCCGATCCACACGTTCCTGCTCTTGCGACTGACCACCTGACCGCTGTCTCCCTGCTCACCGAGTGACGTCCCTGCCGCACCCACGAGTTCGCCGCCCACACTATCCTCACCTCGCCGGCGTTCCCCCGAACGAGATGGCGAGTCGGCAGCCGCAACCGCACCAACGAAGGAGATGACGTGGAGTTCGACGTCACCATCGAAATCCCCAAGGGACAGCGCAACAAGTACGAGGTCGACCACGAGACCGGCCGGGTGCGGCTGGATCGCTACCTCTACACCCCGATGGTCTACCCGGCCGACTACGGCTACATCGAGAACAGCCTGGGTTCCGACGGCGACCCGCTGGACTGCCTGGTGCTGCTGCCGGAGTCGGTGTACCCCGGCGTCATCGTCGAGGCGCGTCCGGTGGGCGTGCTGCTGATGAGCGACGAGGCCGGCGGCGACGAGAAGATCGTCGCGGTCCCGGCGGGCGACAAGCGCTGGAACCACATTCAGGACGTCTCCGACATCGGCGAATTCGACCGCAAGGCCATCGAGCACTTCTTCGAGCACTACAAGGACCTCGAGCCCGGCAAGTGGGTCAAGGTGGACGGCTGGGCCGACAAGGCCAAGGCCGAGACGCTGGTCGAGGAGGCCTTCGCCCGCCTGAAGGAGCAGGGCGGCCACTGATCGGAAGTCGAACGCTCGGTGGAGGATCCGGATCGCGGAACTTCCACCGAGCGTTCGCCTCTCGCGACCGGCATGCGTGCCACCACCGCCGACCCCCCGAACGACGATGGCCGCACGCTCGGCCGCGCTTCTCACGCTAGTGCGGCGCGCCCGCCCGGCGCATCCCGACGGGCACCCCGTTCGCGCAGGTCGGCGCGTTCGATGAGGCGGAGATGACGCGAAAATGACGCGCTCGCCTCAGTTTCGGGCCTTCTCGGCCAGCACCTCGTCCAGATGGACCCGCAGGATCTCCACCACCGGCGCCTCCATCGCCTCGTCGAGGCGTTCGTGCACCAGATGCGCGTCCTCGAGTCCGGCGAAGATCTCCGCGGCGGAATGAAAGGCCGCGCGCGCCTGATCCTTTCGGTTCCGGGCCAGCAGCACCAGCCCGTAGAGCACCTGGAGCCGGGCGCGGTCCAGCGGACCCGCCGCCCCGGACACCGCCTCCACCGCCGCGGCCGCCACCGATTCCGCGCCCGCCAGCCGTCCCGCGAGCATGCCCAGCTGGGCCAGCCGGCCCAGGGCGCAGCCCAACCGCAGCCGCGATCCGCTGGCGCGCGCGAATTCGACCGCGCGCGTGCACAATTCGAGGCCGCGATCGAGTTCGCCGCGGAAGGCCAGGGCCGCGCCGAGTTCGTGGGTGGCCATGGCGGTCAGCCCGTGGTTGCCGATCCGCCGGGCCAGGGCGAGCCCCTGCTCGGCGTGCGTGACCGCCTCGTCGAAACGGCCCGCGTCCGACAGGGTCTTGGCGGCGTGCACGAGACATCCGGCCTCGATGGCCGCGTCCCCGATGCGGCGCGCCAAGCGGATCGCGCGGTCGGCGTGCGCGAGCGAGGCCGCGGCCTCCACCCCCTCGCGGGTCGAGGCGGACAGCAACTGCGCGGCGAAGGCGGTCAGCCGCAACGCGTCCGCGGAGTCGGCGCCCAGCGACAACGCGATCCGCTGATGATCGCGCCCGACGCGCATCCGGGCCAGGGCGAAGGTGGACAGCGTGCCCAGCGCGACCCGCACCCGGCACTCCAGCCCGCGATCCCCGGCGCGCAGCGCGGCCCGCAGCAGCTCCTCGAGCGCCCGGCCGTGTTCCTGCGCGTTGGGCCCGCATTCGATCAATTCGGCCATGGCCCAGGCCAGATCGGCGGCCAGGGTCAGCGCCGCGCCGCCGATCCGGGCCGCCTGCCGCAGCAGCGCGATCAGATTGAAGCGCTCGGTGTCGATCCAGGCCCGCGCCTGCGCGCCGTCGCGGAACGAATTGCCCTGCGCGACCGTGGGTTTCAGATAGTCCGGCAGCCGGGTGCCCGGATTGCACACCAGCACCACGTGTTTCATGGTCGCCAGATAGAAATCCAGCAGCCGCACCACCGCGCCCGAGTCGTCGGCGGGTTCCACCTCGCGGGCGAACAGCCGCAGCAGATCGTGATAGCGGTAGCGGCCCATGGCCGTCGTGTCGAGCAGGCTCAGGTCCACCAGCGTCTCGCACAGCGATTCCGCCTCGGCCACGGTCGATTCCAGGACGGCGGCCGCGCCCGCCAGCGGCAGATCCTCCACCTCCGGGACGGCCAGCAGCCGGAACGCCTGCGCCTGCGCGGGTTCGAGATGGTCGTAGCCGAGCCGGAACACCGCCGCCACGGTCAGGTCGCCGGTGCGCAGCAATGCCAGGCGCTGGCGTTCGTCGGCGAGTCCCGCGGCGATCGAGGCGATCTCCCAGCGCGGGCGCGAGGCGAGCCGCGAGCCGACGATCCGCACCGCCAGGGGCAGCCGCCCGCACGCCTGCACCACCGCGTCGGCCGCCCCGGCGTCGGCCGCCACCCGCTGCGCGCCGACGATGCGGGTCAGCAGGGTCAGCGCCTCGTCGGCGGCCATCTCGTCGAGCCGCACCGCGAGCACCCCGGGCAGCCCCGGCAGCGCGGCCCGGCCGGTGATCAGCACCGCCGAACCGGGCGTGGCCGGGATCAGCGGCAGCACCTGATCGGCGTCGCGGGCGTTGTCCAGCACGATCAGCACCCGGCGGCCGTCGAGCCGGGCGCGGAACTGCGCGGCCCGCTGCCCCGGCGCGGGCGCGATCTCGCCCTCGGGCATGCCCAGCGCGCGCAGGAAATCGCCGAGGATGTCGCCCGCCGTGACCCCGCCCGGCCGTTCGACGCCGTGCAGGTCCACATGCAGCTGCCCGTCCGGAAACCGGTGCCGCACCAGATGGGCCACGTGCACGGCCAGCGTGCTCTTGCCCACGCCGCCCATACCGGTGATCGCGCACACCGGCACCGCGGCCCCCGCGTGTTCGAGACGTTCCACCAGCCGCTCCACGATGGCACGGCGACCGGTGAAATCGGCGATGTCCGGGGGCAATTGGGCGGGCGGCGGCAGCGCGCCCACGGCCGCGCGGGCCGAGGCGATCGGGGCGAGCACGGCCGCCCAGCCGAGCCACATCGGCTCGGTCGGCGGCTCCTCGCCGCCGGGCGGCTCGCCGCGCAGGATGCGCTGCTGCAATTCCGCGAGCCGCGGGCCGGGCTCGATTCCCGAGCGCTCCACCAGGATTCGGCGGGTCTGCGCGAAGACCTCCAGCGCCTCGGCCTGCCGCCCGGCGCGATAGAGGGCGGTCATGAGCAGTTCGCGCGTCTTCTCCCGCAACGGATGTTCGGCGACCAGCGGTTGCAGCGCGGCCACCACCTCACCGGGGCGGCCCAGCCGCAGATCGGCCTCGAGCCGCCGTTCGAGCAGGCTCAGCCGCAGTTCGACGAGCCGGGCGCGGGCCCGCTCGGCGTGCGGACCGGGCAGCCCGGCCAGCGGGGTGCCCGCCCACAGCGCGAGCGCCGCGGCGAGCCGTTCGCGGGCCGCGGCGGCGTCGCCCGCGGTCTCGGCCTCGGCCGAGAACCGTTCCGCCAGTTCGACATCCACCGCGCCGGGCGGCAGCCGCAGCGCGTAACCCCCGGCGAAACCGACCAGCACCTGCGGCGGCGCGCCCGCCGGACGGTCGGGTTCCAGCACCCGGCGCAGGTGCAGCACGTGGTTGCGCACCGCGCCGACCGCGCTCGGGGTGGCCCGCTCACCCCACACGTCGGCGATGAGATCCCCCACGGTGGCCGAGCGCCCGCGGCGCAGCAGCAACGCGGCCAGCACGGCCCGGCGCTGCCGCGGACCGAGTTCGAGCGACCGCTCACCGTGCCACGCACGAACCTCACCGAGCACGGCGAACTTCAACATCTGACCGTTCCGAAAACCCGCGTCAACGGCCCTTGAACTCGGGCTGCCGCTTCTCGAACACCGCCTGCAACGCCTCGGTCAGATCCTCCGACGGGAGGAAGGCCGCGTTCCACGCCGACACGTAGCGCAGCGAATCGGCGATCCGCCCCGCGCGCGGCTGCTCGAGCACGTCCTTGATGCCCCGCACCACCAGCGGCGGATTGAGCGCGATCTCCCGGGCCAGCGCGTCGGCCGCCGCGAGCACCGCCTCCTGATCCGGGAAGACGTCGTTGACCAGGCCGATCTTCTCCGCCCGCGCGGCGTCGATGTCCTTGCCGGTGTAGGCGAGTTCGCGCAGGTGACCCTCGCCGATGATGCCGGGCAGCCGTTGCAGCGAACCCACATCGGCCACGATCGCGACCTTCGCCTCGCGCAGGCTGAACGTGGCCTCGGCGCTGGCGAGCCGGATATCGGCGGCCGCGATCAGATCCAGGCCGCCGCCCACACACCAGCCGGAGACCGCCGCGACGACCGGCTTGCGGCAGTCGGCCACCGCGGTGACCGCCGCCTGCATGCGCCGGATGTCGTCGAGGAACGCCGTGCGCGGCGCGGCCAGCGCCCGGTCCCCCAGCAGCGGCGCGAACGACGGGCTCATCGCCGGGAGGTCCAGTCCGTAGGAGAAATGCCTGCCCGATCCGGTCAGCACGATCGCGCGCACCTCGGCGTCGGCGTCGAGTTCGCCGAAGATCAGCGGCAGCTCGCGCCAGAAATCCGGGCCCATGGCATTGCCCTTGCCCGGGCCGGTCAGGGTCACCCGGGCGACGTGGCCGTCGCGTGCGACGGTGAAGGCCTTCCATTCGGTCATCCGCCCAGCGTAGCGACCTCGCCCGACGCTTCGGCAGGGCGTGTAAAACCTGCGTCAAATAACCGGTGTCGCGGTGCTTTCCGGCCGATCGCGGACGGACCATATGAGTCCTATCTCTTCGCGTGACGGCTCCGGAGGCCCTCATGTCGCTCTACCAAGGTCTCGGCCTGGACGCGTTCAACGAACTCCCCCGCGCCCGCGCGGTGCACACGCTCTACGCGTGTTGCTGCGCGGTCACCTGGGCGGAGAAGGTCGCCGACGGACGCCCCTACCCCACCCGGGAGACGCTGTACACCGCCGTCGAGGTGGAACTGCGGGCGCTGTCCCCGGCGGACCGCGATCGGATGTTCGATTCGCTTGCGCGCGAGCCCGTTTCGAACCGGTCGGTGGCGGAACTGGCGCGCATCACGCGAATTCGGCTCGATCGGGTGCTCGGCCCGGTCGAAGGCTATCCCGAATACTGATTTTCGGCGGGCAGGGCCCTCGCCCGGCCTCTAGGCTGGGTGCCATGCGCAGGTCGTTGCCCCCGGTCGCGTCCCGGGTCTCGGACACGCTCATCGCGCGCGGGCACCACGGCGTGATCGTCACCCAGTCCGAACCCACCCACACCGCCGAGCAGGCCGCGCAGGCGCTCGGGGTGGACGTGGGCGCGATCACCAAATCGCTGGTGTTCCTGCTCGACGACGAGCCGGTGTTGCTGCTGGTCTCCGGCGCCCATCAGGTCGATGTGGCGCGCACCGGCGAGCGGCTCGACGGCACCCTCACCCGGGCGCCCGCGGCCCTGGTCCGGGAGGTGACCGGGCAGCCGATCGGCGGCGTCGCACCGGTCGGGCATCCGGCGAATCTCCCCACCTACGTCGACAACGCGCTGGCGCGCCATCGTGAGCTGTGGGCCGCGGCCGGGCATCCGAACACCGTGTTCCGCACCTCGTTTCCCGAGCTCGTCCGCATCACCGCGGGCTTGGCGATCGATGTGGACTGATCGAAGAAGTAGGTTGGAAGCGTGAGCGATCGACTACGCGTGCCGGAGGATCTGAGCGGCATCACGTCGGCGCAGTATCGAGCGGCGATGCGGCACTATCCGGCCGGGGTGACGATCGTCACGATCGGCGCGGCTACCGGCCCGGTCGGCTTCACCTCCAGCTCCTTCGCGTCGCTGTCGCTGCAACCGCCGCTCATCTCGTTCAATATCGCGCACACCTCCTCCAGCCTCGCCGCCATGCTCGCGGCCGATTCGGTGGTCGTGCACTTCCTCGGCGAACATCAGCACGCGCTGGCGCGGCGGTTCTCGCGCGCGGCGGAGGAACGCTTCGCCGACACCTCGCTGTGGTCGACCCTCGAGACCGGCGAGCCGGTGCTGCACGACACCCCGATCTGGGTTCGGGCCACCGTGCAGCAAACCATCCCGATCGGCGATCACACGCTCGTCGTCGGGTTGGTGACCCGGGTGTACGACAACACCGCCGACAATCCGGTCGGCGCGCCGCTGGTGTACTACCAGGGCGCTTACCACCGGCCCGCCGAGCTGGAGTGACTCAGGCCGCCGAGGCCACCGTCCCGATGCCCAGGGCGGCCAGCACCCCGGCGCTGAGCCGTTCGAGCCGATCGCGCACCCGCTCCCGGCGCAACAGGCCCGCGAGCCGGGCGGCGGCCAGCGCCAGCGACACCATTTCGACTGCGGCGACGGCGGATTCGATCGCGCCGAGGGTCAGCGTGTGCAGGAAGGTCGGCGTGGCGAGGAACTGCGGCAGCACCGCCAGGTAGAACAGTCCGACCTTCGGATTCAGCAGCGTCGACAGCAAGCCCGCGGCGAACGCCGACCGCGCCGTCACCGACCGCGGCGCCTCGGCCGTGGTCGCGGTGTTCGCCCGCCGCCGCGCGAGCAGCGTGCGAATCCCCAAGTACACCAGGTAGATTCCGCCGATCACCTTCACCACCCGATAGGTCGTCGCCGACTGCTCGAGCAGCGCCGCCACGCCCGCCGCGACCACGATCGCCCAGCCGATGCCGCCCAGCGCGGAACCGATGCCGGACGCGATCGCCGGTCGTCGTCCCGCCAACGCGTAGCGCAGCACCAGGAACGTATCCGGTCCCGGCGTCACCGACAGCAGCACACACAGCCCGAGGAATCCGAGCAGCACCGACACACTCATCGGTCCATTCTTGACAGCCCGGCCCTCGATCTGCCAGCCTTTTCCACCAAGGTCATGAGTGCCAGCGCGAAGCCCCGGCTTGCTGGCCGGCAACCCTCCTCCGCGGTGGGGTGCTCCGGGTGACGACCGGGCCGTAGCCCGACCGGGCGCGGCAAGCGCGGACTCCGATCACCGATCCCCCCGGAGTCCCTGAGCCGAAGGGATTTTCTTCGATGACCGCCGTACTCGAACAGGCCCGCACCGCCCTCGCCCGCGTCTCCGGATGTGATCTGCGAGTTCCGTTGGTGCAGGGCGGAACTCGCGCATACGCCAATTTCGACTACGCCGCCAGCGCCCCCGCCCTCGAGCGGGTCACCGACCGGATCGCCGAACTGCTGCCCTACTACGCCAGCGTGCACCGCGGCGCGGGGTACGCCTCCCGGATCTCCACCGACTGCTACGAGGCCGCCCGCGGTTCGGTGTCGCGCTTCCTGAACAGCGCCGACGATCAGGTCGTCGTGTTCACCCGCAACACCACCGACGCGCTGAACCTGCTGGCCGCGTGCGTGCCCGGCGACACCGTCGTGCTCGACATCGAGCACCACGCCAACCTCCTGCCCTGGACCCGCCGCGGCCGCCGCGTGGTGCCCGCCGCCGACACCGTGGAGGAGACCATCCGCCGCGTCGTCGCCGAGCTGTGCGCCAAACCCGCGGCGCTGCTGGCGGTCACGGGCGCGTCGAACGTCACCGGCGAGGTGCTGCCGCTGGATCGGCTGGCCGCCGTCGCGCATCAGTGCGGCGCGCGGCTGCTCGTCGACGCCGCGCAGCTGGCCCCGCATCGGCGAATCGACCTGTGCGCCACCGGCATCGATTACCTGGCGTTCTCGGGCCACAAGCTGTACGCGCCGTTCGGCGCGGGCGTGCTGGTGGGCCGCCGCGACTGGCTCGACGCCGCCCCGCCGTATCTGGCCGGGGGCGGCGCGGTCACCGAGGTGGGCGTCGACGAGGTCGGCTGGGCCCCTGCGCCGCAACGGCACGAGGCGGGTTCGCCGAACGTGCTCGGCGTCGCCGCCCTCGCCGCCGCCTGCGACGCGCTCGCCGCGCTCGACGAGCGGGCGGTGCTCGAGCACGAACGCGCCCTCACCGAGCGCCTGCGGGCGGGCCTGAAAGCCGTTGCGGGCGTTCGGTTCCTGCGCATCTGGCCGGACAGCCCCGACAGCGTGGGCATCGTCGCGTTCACCGTCGACGGCTTCGAACCGGGCCGGGTCGCGGCGTACCTGTCGGCCGAACACGCGATCGGCGTGCGCGACGGGCGCTTCTGCGCGCATCCGCTGCTGGCCCGCCTCGGAGTCGACGGGGCGCTGCGCGCGAGCATCGGCCTGGGCACCGGCGCCGCCGAGGTGGACCGGCTCGTCGAGGCGATCGCCGCCCTGGTCGAGCGGGGTCCGGCCTGGAACTACGCGCGCACCGCGGGGCAGTGGAATCCGGTGCCGGAGACCCGGCCCGGGCTGGGCGGTGTGGCGGGCGCGGCGCCCTGCTCGTTCTAGGGGACCAGATAGCGTTCGGCGAGGCGCTCGACCAGGGGATCGTCGTCGGCCACCGCGTCCAGCGCCTCGAGATCGCTCTCCACCGACACCTGTCGCGTATCGTCCTGCTCCGGGTCGGGGCGGCCGTCCTCGTTCAACTGCCGCAGGATCTTCTCGCGCACGCGCGCCTTCAACGAATCACTCATATCGAAAGCATGCCCGCCCGGGCGGCACTCACACCGGGGCCAGCCAGCCGCCCCACGGCGTATTGCGCACCACCGAGAACACCGTGAGCGCGGTCAGCACCACGATCAGGCCGGTGCGATTCAGCGTGAACGACACCGCGCTTCCGGGTTGCCCGCGCCAGCGACGCAGCACCCAGCCGCCCCACCACGCCGCGAACGCGACGAGCAGCGGCAGCACCACGATATTGCTGTGCACCGCGTCGAGCACCCGGCCCTCGGTGAGATTGTGCATCGCCCGCAGGCCGCCGCAGCCGGGACACCACCAGCCGGTCAGCGCGTAGAACGGGCAGATGCCGTAGGAACCGGATACGTGCGGATCGCGGAAGTGCAGCACCGCCGCCGCCCCGGCCGCCACCCCGGCGACGAGCAGCGGCTGCCCGAGGGCTCGCCACCCCGGCCGGATCTCGCCCCGTCCGCCGGGCAACACGTGCGCGGTGTCCACAATCGTCCACGGTAGCGCGTCCAAACCTCAACGGCTCGCGCTGTGTTGGGAGACCGGGGCGGTGAGCGCGCCCGCGAGCATGTCCACCACCTCGGCCCACGCCGCGGTGTCCCCCGGATCGACGCGGCCCGCCTCGATCGCCCGCTCGTGATCGGCCAGCAGCGCGAACAACACGGTCGGCAGCGTCCGCAACCGCCGAATCCGAAGGCGCGCGGGCAGATTCGGCAGGGCGCGCTCGAGACCGCGCATGATGATCCGTACCGAGGCGCGGTTCTCGTCGTCGAGATTGGCCGCGTCGGTCACCGACGGATGCGCGCGGATGCGCTCGAGGAAGCGCGCGTAGTGGTCGATGCCGTGCCGCGCGCTCAGCTCGAACATCGGCACGACCAGCGCCCACAGCAGGTCGTGGACGTCGTCGGCCGTGCGTTCGGCCAGCAGCTCCAACCGCCGCACCTCCAGCGTCGCCATCCGGTGCTCGACCACGGCCGCGACGAGGTCGTCGCGGGATCCGAAGTGGTACTGGATGGCCGAGTTGTTCCGCTGCCCCGCGGCCGTGGCGATATCGCGCAGCGGGACCGCCGCGCCGCGTTCGGCGATCAGCCGTTCCGCCGCGAGAATGAGCCGCTCCCGGGCCGTAGTCGGTTCCACATCCGGAAGAATAGCCCGCCACCTGGGTGTTGAACTCGACTCCTTGACAGTTAAGCACTTGTTCTTAACACTGCTTGTGACTCTCATCACGCGCTCAGCAGTTCCAAGGAGGACCCGTCGCGATGATTCTCGACACCTTCCGGCTCGACGGCCGCGTCGCCGTCGTCACCGGCGCGGGCCGCGGCATCGGCGCCGCGACCGCCCTCGCCCTGGCCGAGGCCGGGGCCGACGTCGCCATCGCCGCCCGCACCGCCGCCCAGCTCGACGAGGTGGCCGACAAGATCCGGGCACTCGGCCGCCGCGCCCTCACCGTGCCCTGCGATCTGTCGGATCTGTCGGCGGTGACCGCCTTCGCCGACACCGCCGCGGCCGAATTCGGCCGTCTCGACATCGTCGTCAACAATGTCGGCGGCACCATGCCGAACACCTTCCTCACCACCACACCGGAATTCCTGGAGGAGGCGTTCCGCTTCAACGTCTCCACCGCACACGCCCTCACCCGGGCCGCGGTCCCGCACATGCTGCGCGGCGACGGCGGCAGCGTGGTCAACATCTCCTCGATGATGGGCCGCTCCCCCGGCCGCGGCTTCCTGGCCTACGGCACCGCCAAGGCCGCCCTCGCGCACTGGACCCGTTTGGCCGCAACGGATCTCGCGCCCCGCGTCCGGGTCAACGCCATCGCGGTGGGTTCGGTGCTGACCTCCGCCCTCGAGGTGGTCGCCCAGAATCCGGAGGTGAAGTCGACGATGGAGGCGGCCACCCCCCTGCACCGCCTCGGCGAACCGTGGGAGATCGCCGCGGGCATCGTCTATTTGTGTTCGGCCGCGGGCGGTTACGTCACCGGCAAGGTGCTCGAGATCGACGGCGGCATCGAGAGCCCGAATCTCGAACTGGGCATTCCGGATCTGTGAGGAGCCGACGATGACCTATCGCGTAGTGCAGTGGAGCACGGGCAATGTGGGGCGGTGGGCGTTGCGGTCCATTCTGGCCCGGCCGGAACTGGAATTGGTGGGCGTCTGGGTCTCCAGCGACGCCAAGGCCGGTAAGGACGCCGCCGAACTGGCCGGACTGGACCGGCCGACCGGCGTGCTGGCCACGACGGACGCCCGATCCCTGATCGACCTGCGCCCCGACTGCATCCTGCACACGGCCATGGCCGACGACCGGTTGATGGAGGCCGTGGAGGATCTGAAGACCTTCCTCCGGGCGGGCATCAATGTCGTCTCCAGCAGCCCGGTGTTCCTCCAATACCCGTACGGCACACTGCCTTCCGAGGCCATCGAGCCGATCGCCGCAGCCGCTCGGGAGGGCGGCGCGTCGTTGTGGGTCAACGGCATCGACCCCGGTTGGGCCAACGACTGGCTCCCCTTGCTGCTGACCAGCGGCTGCGAACGCATCGACCGGGTCGTCTGCTCGGAGATCATGGACTACTCGACCTACGACAATCCCAAGGTCCTGTTCGACATCATGGGCTTCGGCAGCGCGCTGGACGAGCTGCCGATGCTCCTGCAACCCGGCGTGCTGACATTGGCCTGGGGCAGCGTCATCCGCCAACTCGCCGCGGCGCTGGATGTCGAATTGGACGATGTCACACAGCGATTCGAACGCCTCCCCGCCACGCAGACCCTCCGCGTCGCCGACCGCGAGGTCGCGGCGGGCACCGCGGCCGCCCTCCGCTTCCGGCTCAGCGGCCTGCGCGCCGGACGCGAGGTGCTGGCCCTGGAACACGTCACCCGATTGCACCCCGACTTGGCCCCCGACTGGCCGCAACCCGCCGGAAAGGGTTGCTATCGAGTCGAAATCGAGGGAGAGCCCGACTATCAGCTGGATCTCCAGCTGTACAGCGGGGGTGATCACGCCAAGGCCGGGGTGGTGGGGACGGCCGCTCGGTTGGTGAGCGCCGTCCCCGCGGTGGTCGAGGCCGCGCCCGGACTGCTCACGGCGCTGGACCTGCCGTTGACCACGGGACGGGGGCTGGTGTCCTGATCGCCCCGTCGCCGGATGACGGCGGTGTTACGGATCGGTGCGGGCCGCGCGCGTGCGATGTTAACGGCGCGCGGAAAAGCCCAGCACGGTGATTACGCGGCAGCGGCTCGTTTCTCTGAAATTCCCCGAATTCACACCGTCGCGAGCGCGAAAACGCTTGCGAGACAGCTAATTCGGGGAATTTCGGCGTTATTCGGCCCGGTGAGGTCCGGGAAATGTCCTCTTACTCCGGATGTGACCAATCCGAAATACCCCGGGCGTCAACTTGATTCATCGAATCTCGTCGACAATCCCAGGAGCCGAGCATGTCCGCACCCACCGAGACCACCGACGACCTCGACAAGGCGATCGAGGAGAACATCGCGCGGTCGCTGGCCGAGATCCCGCACCCGGCGCTGCCCAAGGGCACCAACATCTACGGCGGCACCAAGATCTTCCCCGACTATCGCGCCGAGGCCGGGGAAACGTATTTCACGCTCGTCCACGGCATCGCGCACGAATCCTCGGTCAGTTTCGTGGCCGTTCTGCAGGCGACCCGGGCGCTGCGCAAGGGTTTCGAATCGGCGATCTATTTCTACGGTCCCGGCGCGATCAACTGTGTCGCCAACCGCGGTTTCCCCACCACCGGCGACAGCGGCTTTCCCGGCGAGCAGAACATCAACGACGCGCTGACCACGTTCATCCAGGAGGGCGGCCGGGTGTTCGCCTGCCGGTTCGGCCTGGCGCTGCACGGCGCGCGCGAGGAGGACCTCATCGCGGGCGTCATCCCGGCGCATCCGCTGGACGTGCAGGACGCGCTGATCCACTACGCCCGCAAGGGCGCGATCATCAACTCCACCTATCAGGTGTAGGCGGCCGCCATGACCGAGGTGTCCACCCGAGTCGAGCTGGCGCTGCTCGGCATTCGCGTCGACGTGCCGGTGCGGCGGCGCGCCGGAGCCGGTCCCAGCGACGACGGGCATGTGCTGTTCGAGGGCGCGGGCGCCGCCGTTCCGCTCCGCTCCGACAGTCCCTACAGCCTGCGCGGCGATCGCCTGCTGCGCGAGGGCACGGACCTCGGCGTCACGGTGGAACCGGTCCGCCGCCCCCGCTTCTACGACCTGCGCACCGCCGACGGCATCGCCTACGAGCGGATCGCCCGGCTGCACGGCGCGGACGTGCTCGCGACCACCGTCGTGCAGACCTGTGTCCGCTACGACGAGGACCAGCGCTGCCGATTCTGCGCCATCGAGGCGTCGCTGACCGCGGGCGCGACGGTCGCGGTGAAACGGCCCGACCAGATCGCCGAGGTCGCGGCGGCGGCCGTCCGGCTCGACGGGGTGCGGCAGCTGGTGCTCACGACCGGCACCAGCGCCGGAAAGGACCGGGGCGCACGGCATTTGGCGCGCTGTGTCCGCGCGGTACGGCAGGCGGTGCCGGAACTGCCCATCCAGGTGCAGTGCGAACCGCCCGGGGATCTGGCGACACTGGCGGAGCTGCGCGCGGCGGGCGCCGACGCGATCGGCATCCACGTCGAATCCCTCGACGATCGGGTGCGGGCCCGCTGGATGCCGGGCAAGTCCACGGTCCCGCTCACCGAGTACCGGGCCGCCTGGGCGGAGGCCGTGCGGATCTTCGGCCGCAATCAGGTCTCCACGTATCTCCTGGTCGGCCTCGGTGAGGATCCCGACGAACTGGTCAGCGGCGCAACGGAATTGATCGCGATGGGCGTGTACCCGTTCGTGGTGCCGTTCCGGCCGCTGGCGGGCACCCTCGCCACCGACGTCGACGGCGCCACGGCTCCGTCCCCGGCGCTGCTCGAGGACGTGACCCGCCGGGTCGCCGCGCAGCTGCGCCGCGCGGGGATGACCGGCGATCAACAGAAGGCGGGTTGTGCGGCCTGCGGGGCGTGCAGCGTGCTGCGGACCGCGGGCGGTTGACATGCCGGACGTCGAGACATTCTCCGCCACACCGCGTTTGGACCAATGCGTGCTGTCCGGGCGGCCGCGCCCCGCCGCCGGGGACGGCTTCCTCATCCGCCCCGCCGACACCCGCCACCTCGCCGCCTACCGGACGCTGCGCCGGGCGAACTTCGTCCTGGACCAGGGCCTGTTCCAGGGCAGCGACCTCGACGACACCGACGACGATCCGCGCACGATCGTGCTGGTCGCGCTCGCCCCGGACGCGGCCGTGCTCGGCGGCGTGCGCCTGGCCCCCGCGCTCGACCCCGATCTGGGCTGGTGGACCGGCAGCCGACTCGTCGTCGATCCCGGTCGCCGCACCCGCGGGGTCGGGCAGGCGCTGGTGCGCGCGGCCTGCGCGTACGCGGAGAACAACAATGTGCTGCGGTTCGAGGCCACGGTCCAGCGCCGCCACGCCGCCCTGTTCCTGCGACTGGGCTGGATTCCCTTGGGCGACACCGTGATCGGGGGCGTCGCGCATGTCCGCGTGCGCTGGCCGATCGACCGCGTCGAGCGCCTGACGCGCGCCACCAAGGCCATGCTCGGCCCGCTGCTCGACGACCTCGGCCGCCAGCCGATGGGCCTGGGCGGCAAAGGTTTCCGCGGCGACGACGGCGCACCCGTACCGGGCAGCGATCTGGTCGCGGCCTGCGACGCCATCCTCGCCTCGATGGTCGAACGCGATCCGGAATGGGCGGGCTGGTGCGCGGCGCTGGTCAATCTCAACGATCTCGCGGCGATGGGGGCCGAACCGGTCGGCCTGCTCGACGCGGTCGCGGCACCGACCCGATCCCTGCTCACCCGCGTCCTGCGGGGCCTGGCCCGCGCGAGCGACACCTGGGGCGTGCCGGTCCTGGGCGGGCACACCCAGATCGGACCGGCCGCGCTGGCGGTGACCGCGCTCGGCCGCACCGCCCGGCCCGTACCGGGCGGCGGCGGCAAGGTGGGCGACGAACTGCGCCTCACCGCCGATCTGGGCGGCCGCTGGCGCGCCGGATACGCGGGGCGGCAATGGGATTCGTCGTCCCACCGCACCGGCGGCGAACTGCGCGCGCTCGGCCGGTTCGTGGCCGAGACCGCCCCGGCGGCCGCCAAGGACGTCAGCATGGCGGGTCTCGCCGGTACCGCCGGGATGCTCGCCGAGGCGTCGGGGGTCGGCGCGGAACTCGACGTGGCGCGCATTCCGCGCCCGGGGAATACCGCGGTGGCGGACTGGATCACCTGTTTCCCCGGCTTCGCCATGCTCACCGCCGACCGGCCCGGCGCGGCCGTCGCCGATCCCGCACCGGCCACCTCCGCCGTCTGCGGCGTCCTCACCGCCACGCCCGGCGTGCGCCTGCGCTGGCCGGACGGCATCACCACCACCGCGGTGCCCGGCACCGTCACCGGATTGGGACTCTCATGACCGAACTGACCATCTCCGTCGCCGCCGCCGAATTCGGCCGCGACCTGGACGCCTGCTACCGCACCATCGCCGCGCTGATCGAGACCGCCCGGGAACGCGGCAGCCGCCTGCTGGTCCTGCCCGAGGCATGCCTGGGCGGATATCTGCCCAGCCTCGGCGGCGACACCGAGAGCGAGGAGGACCGGCTGCGGCGGCTGCGCAGCCTCCCGCCCGCCCTCACGCTCGACGGACCCGAACTCCGCCGGATCGCCGCGCTCGCCGGGGATCTCGTGGTCACCCTCGGTTTCTGCGAGGCCGACGGGGACCGCCGCTACAACGCCGCGGTCACGCTGACCGGCGACGGCATCCTCGGCTCCTACCGCAAGGTGCATCAACCGCTCGGCGAAAACCTCTGCTACGCGGCCGGTTCGGAGTACCGCGCGTTCGACACGCCGGTCGGCCGGATGGGTATGCAGATCTGCTACGACAAGGCGTTCCCCGAGGCCGCGCGGGCGCTGGCCCTGGACGGGGCGGAACTCGTGGCGTCGCTGTCGGCGTGGCCGACCGCCCGCACCGCCACCGCCGAACGGCTCGAGGACGACCGCTGGACCCAGCGTTTCGACATCTTCGACCGTGCCCGCGCGGTGGAGAACCAGGTGGTGTGGATCGCGTCCAATCAGGCGGGGACGTTCGGTTCGCTGCGCTTCGTGTGCAGCGCCAAGATCGTCGGCCCCGGCGGCGAGGTGCTCGCCACCACGGGCACCGCACCGGGCCTGGCCACCGCGACCGTCGACGTCGAGCGCGCGCTCGGCCTGGCCCGCGGCGGCGGCATGTACAACCTGCGCGATCGTCGCCCCGAGGTCTACGCCAGCGTCGTCGCCCGGCACGGCGTGGTGGGGCGGCCGGCGCTGCCCGAGGAACTGGCGGCGATCCATGGCTGAGCACGGCGAACATCACGAGGTCGTCGTGATCGGCGGCGGGCAGGCCGGATTGTCGATCAGCTGGCATCTGACCGCGCGCGGCATCGACCACGTCGTTCTCGAACGCGACACCATCGCCCACGAATGGCACGACACCCGGTGGGACAACTTCACTCTCGTCACCCCGAACTGGCAGTGCGTGCTGCCCGGGTACGCCTACGACGGCCCCGACCCGGACGGCTTCATGAGCCGCGACGAGGTCTACGCCTGGGTGCGCGGCTACGCCGACACCTTCGATCCCCCCGTCCGCGAACACGTCGCCGTCACCGCCGTGACCGTGGCCGCACACGGGTTCGATATCGAAACCACTTCGGGGCCAATGCATTCCGATCAGGTGGTGGTCGCCGTCGGCGGCTATCACCGTCCGACCATCCCGCGCTTCGCCGAGCGGCTGCCGCGCTCGATCCGGCAACTGCACTCGGCCGAATACCGCAGTGCCGCAAGCCTTCCCGAGGGTGAGGTGCTGGTGGTCGGCACGGGACAGTCGGGCGCGCAGATCGCGGAGGATCTGCATCTGGCCGGGCGCCGGGTGCATCTCGCGGTCGGCAGCGCCCCGCGCGTGGCCCGCCGGTACCGGGGGCGGGACTGCGTGGCGTGGCTGCACGAGATGGGCCACTACGACGTCCCCATCGAGGATCAGCCCGGTGGCCTGGGCAAACGCGAGAACACCAACCACTACGTCACCGGCCGCGGCGGCGGGCGCGATATCGACCTGCGCCGGTTCGCGCTCGAGGGGATGACGCTCTACGGCCGCCTGGTCGAGATCACCGGCAGCACAGCGCGTTTCGAGCCGTCGCTGGCGAAAAATCTGGACGCCGCCGACGCCGTGGCCGAGAGCATCAAGGACGGCATCGACGACTACATCGCCCGCGCGGGCATCGACGCGCCCACCGAACCGCGCTATCGGCCGGTGTGGCGGCCCGAACGGGAGATCACCGAAATCGACCTGGCCGCACGCGGTATCACGGCGGTGGTGTGGTCGGTGGGCTTCCGCACCGACTACCGCTGGCTGCGGGTCGGCGTCTTCGACGGCGAAGGTCACCCGTGCCACAACCGCGGCGTCACCACCACGCCCGGCCTGTACTTCCTGGGGCTGCCGTGGCTGCACACCTGGGGTTCGGGCCGGTTCGCCGCGATCGCCCGCGACGCGGAACACCTCGCCGACCGGATCGCCCGCACCGCGGCCACGACGGTCGCGGCCTGAGATGCCCGTCACCCGGATCGCCGCCGTCGCCGCCCATTTCGGCAGCGATATCGCCCGCGCGCTGGACAAGATCACCGGCATCGTCGACCGGCTCGCCGCCGACGGCGTCGATCTGCTGGTCCTGCCCGACGCCACCGTGGGCGGCTACATCGGCGACCTGCGCGATCCCGATCCGGCCGCCGGACCCGAGCCGATCGATCCCGACGGACCCGAGATCCGGTTGCTGTGCCGGTTGGCGGGCGCGATGACGATCTGCGTCGGCTACGCCGAGCGCCGCGGCGACACCCGCTACAACGCCGCGGTCTGCCTCACCGGCGACGGCGTGCTGGGCCGCCATCGCAAGGTGCACCAGCCCGCCGGGGAGCATCTCGCCTACGCGGCCGGAAACAGCTTCGCCGCCTTCGACACTCCGGTGGGCCGCCTCGGCATGCTCATCGACTACGACAAGACCTTCCCCGAATCCGCCCGCGCCCTCGCCCTCGACGGCGCCCGCACCATCGCGGCCCTGTCCGCCTGGCCCGCCAGCGTCACCGACCGCGCGTCCCGCCTGCCCAACGACCGCCAGTCGCGCCTGTTCGACCTCTACGACCAGGCCCGCGCGGCCGAGAACCAGGTGGTGCTGGCCTCCTCCAACCAAACCGGCATCACCGGTTCGCTGCGCTTCCTCGGACAGGCGAAGGTGGTCGGCCCCGGCGGCGACATCCTGGCCAAGACCTGGTCCAAGGGCGGCCTGGCAGTCGCCGACATCGATATCGACGCGGAGGTCACGCGTGCCCGGCGGGTGCTGCGGCATCTGGAGGAGCGGCGGGTCGACGCCTACCACAATCTGCTGAGGTCCTGATGCGGGTCGCGCTGCTCACGTACTCGACCAAACCCCGTGGCGGCGTGGTGCATACGCTGAACCTGGCCGAGGCGCTGGCCGAACTCGGGGTCCGGGTCACGGTGTGGACCCTCGGCCGCGGCGGCGACGCGGCTTTCTTCCGCCCCGTCGACCCCGCGGTGGAGGTCCGTGTGGTGCCATTCGAGAGCATCGACGGCGAACCGGTCGGACCGCGAATCATGCGCTCCATCACCGTATTACGCGCGGCCTTCACCCCCCGGTCCTACGACATCGTCCACGCCCAGGACTGCATCACCGCGAACGCCGTGGACCACTGCATCCGCACCATCCACCACCTGGACTCCTTCACCACCCCCGAACTGATCCGCTGCCACGACCGCGCGATCACCCGCCCCCACGCCCACATCTGCGTCTCGGCCGCCGTCGCCGCCGAGGTCCGCACAGGCTGGAACCTCCACCCCACGGTCATCCCCAACGGCGTCGAATACACCCGCTTCGCCTCCGCGACAACCGATTCCGCCCCCACCGTAGCCGCCTGGCAACACCGCCTCGGCCCCTACATCCTCGCCCTGGGCGGCATCGAACCCCGCAAAGGCAGCCTGGACCTCCTGGAGGCGTTCTCCCTCCTCCACCACACCCACCCCCACCTCCGCCTGGTCTTCGCAGGCGGCGAAACCCTCTTCGACTACCGCACCTACCGCACCACCTTCGAAACCCGCGCCACAACCCTCGACATCCACCCCACCATCCTCGGCACAGTCCCCCACGAAACCCTCCCCGCCCTGGTCTCCGGCGCCACCCTCGTCCCCTTCTTCTCCACCAAGGAGGGCTTCGGCCTAGCCGCCATGGAAGCCCTCGCAGCCGGAGTCCCGGTCGTAGCCCGCGACTTGCCGGTGCTCCGAGAGGTCTTCGGCGACACGATCACCTACGCCACCGACCCGGCTGAAATGGCCGCGGCAATGGCTCGAGCCCTGATCCCCGACCCGTCCCGGACCGCCCAAGGCAAAGCCCTTGCAGCACAATATGATTGGCACACAGCAGCCGAAGCCCATTTGTCGTTCTACCGAATAAGCTTCCGTCCTGGGTAACCCTCCATGTGCCTCGAGGCTCAGAGGCTGGTACCCGGCCGACCGCATCTCCCGCGCGGCCGCACCAACGGCGGCAATACCGAAAACCTGCTGGTAGAAAGCGAATTGGGCGAGAGCGCCGGGGGGAATCGGACCCCCCAACCTTTCAATACGAGGTATCGTGTCGAACATGCGGGGTCCCCAGTGGAGTTGGCGGTCATGGCTGGCGGTATGCGTCGTGATGGCCTTGGCGTTGACCAGCCTCGTCATCTACGTGATCCGGTTCGACACCATCGACCACGTTTCGATCTACTTCGCACAGGGCGCTGTAGGGGCCGGTATCTTGTTCGGCTTGCTGGGTTGGCTTCCCGGTGGCCGGAACAGCCGGAACAAGCGGTAAGGCAAGCGTCCGCGGCTGCCGGTCCACGGCTTGCGACCACTATGTGATCGTCGTCACTTCAAGGAACGGACCTTCTCATCGCGCCGTCCAAGCAAGTGATCCGCAGTTAGCGGACTTCATCAAATGAGCTGTCGCACAACGTATTACGCGGCTCACGTAGGGGAATGATCTCATGAAGTTCTATCGCACGATCCTGATCCTCGGCGCGGTTTCCGCGATCGCCACCGGCCTTGCCGCCAACGCGGGCGCGCAGGAGCCCGCGCCGAGCAATACATCCATCAACCAAACCGAACTTCAGTTCATCGGCAGGTGGTCGGGGCCTCAGGGATATATCGAAACCCATTGGTATGGATTCCATTACCACATGGAGCCGAGTCTGGCGAACAAGGTCATCGGCGGAGTCTGGACCGCTGATGGGGCGGCAGCCGTGGCACAAGCGATGGGCGCCCCGACCGCAATGGTGGTCGGACTGCTCACCGTTGGGGCCGGCGCGCTGCAAATGTGCCAGCACGACGGCGGTGTGTTGGACGTCTACAGCACTCCGACCGGGGCACCTTAGACGGATTCAACTGATCGTCGCAACACCCCTGATCATAGAGGGTGTTGACAGTGGGAGCTGTTCAGCGGTGGAAGGATGTTCGGCAGTATCGGGGACAGATTCCGTCGCCGGGCCGGCCGACGGTGGCCTGGCGTGAGGATCGGGCCCGGTTCTGGGCCGCGATCGCGCGTGGAGTGATGACCGAGGACGCCGCGGCCGAGGCAGGGGTGTCCTCACCGGTCGGGTTCCGCTGGTTCCGGCATGCTGGCGGAGTGAATCCTCGTTTGCCCCAGTCGGTTTCGGGTCGGTATCTGTCATCGGTCGAACGCGAGGACATCGCGCTGTGGCGCGCCCAGGGCGCGGGAGTTCGCGAGATCGCTCGCCGGCTCTGCCGGAATCCGTCGACGATCTCGCGGGAGTTGCGCCGCAACGCCTCCACCCGCACCTACCGGCTGGATTACAAGGCCTCGACGGCGCAGTGGCATGCCGAACGGCGCGCCCGGCGCCCCAAGACCGCCAAACTGGTCGGCAACGACCGGCTGCGAGAATACGTGCAGGACAAGCTGTCCGGGGTCGTGCGCGATGCTGACGGGCGCGTAGTGGCTGGTCCTGCCGGTCCGGAGTGGAAGGGCCGCAACAAGCCGCACCGTGGTGATCGGGGGTGGGTGACCGCGTGGAGCCCGGAGCAAATCTCCAATCGGCTGAAGCTCGAATTTCCCGACGACGAGTCCATGCGCATCAGTCACGAGGCGATCTACCAGGCATTATATGTCGAATCCCGGGGCGGGCTCGAACGCGAGCTCGTCGGCTGCCTGCGCCGGGGCCGGGCGCTGCGGGTCCCGCGCGCACGCACCAAACAGAGGGCCTGGGCGCATGTCACCGTCCAGACGTTGATCAAGAACCGGCCCGGCGAGGTCGACGACCGGCTGGTTGTCGGGCATTGGGAAGGTGATCTTGTGATCGGGCTGCAGCGTTCGGCGATCGGCACCCTGGTCGAGCGCACCACGCGATTCACGATGCTGATCCACCTGCCCCGTGAGGACGGCTACGGGGTCATCGCCCGCACCAAGAACGGCCCCGCTCTGGCCGGCTACGGCGCGGTGACCATGACCGATGCTCTCACCAAGACGATGCGCCCGTTGCCGCCTCAGCTGCGCCGATCACTGACCTGGGACCGGGGCAAGGAACTGTCCGACCACGCCCGGTTCACCGCCCGCACGGGCATGCGGATCTTCTTCGCCGACCCGAAGAGCCCCTGGCAACGCGGCACCAACGAGAACACCAATGGTCTTCTGCGCCAATACTTTCCGAAGGGTACAGACCTGTCCCGCTGGTCTGCGCGCGAGATCGCGGCCATAGCACACACCCTCAACACCCGACCCCGTAAGACCCTCGGCTGGAAGACGCCCGCCGAAGCCTTCAACGAACAGCTACGATCGCTCCGACAATCCGGTGTTGCGACGACCGATTGAATCCGCCTTATGTGTGCAACCCATTGTCCTGACGAGTCGCAATTCTCGAACACGGTCAAGTCCAAACGGGTGGTGTAACGGGGTGATTGCCGCGTGATCCTGTTCGGTCAGGCGGTCAGTGCTGGGGTGGTTTCCTCCTGGTCGGTGG
>NZ_JBIAMW010000013.1:0-204720 GCF_042874315.1 Nocardia sp. NPDC004068 | reverse complement strand
CACACAAACACGACATGATCACGCGGTGGCCGCTCCACGTCCAGCCCACTGACCAGCAACACCATCGATCACGAAGTCCGGCTGGAGTACTAGCCGCCGATACGATCGCCGCGCCCCGTTACCGGGTGGATGTCCACGCGAGGATAACGTCAGCTCGACACGTCTACGGACTAGGAGAGCCACCCGTGGCCATCGAGCACGAAGCCAAGATCCTCGGCATAGACCCCGATACCGTCGAGCGCCGCATCCAGGAAAAAGGCGGACACAAACTCGGTGAGTGCTTCATGCGCCGCTACGTCTACGACATCACACCGGGCGACGAGTCCAAGTGGATCAGGCTGCGCGACAACGGAACTGGCATCAGGCTCGCGGTCAAAGAGATCACCAGCGACGCCATCGACGGCGCACAACTCGAACTCGACACCTGGCCACACATCCCGCCCTACCTCGAGATCGAAGCCGCCACCAAGGCCGACGTCATCCGCACCGCAGAACTTCTCGGATACACCGAATCCGACCTGACCGGCGAGAACACCATCAAGATCTACGCTCGTCACGGCATCGACCTCAACGCCATTCCCGCACTTCGCTTCTGACCGGGCTCATCTACCCATCTCACCGCTACGATGTCGGCGCCGAACAACGCGTGGGTCCGATCGCTTGCGCAAGTCCGACGTCAGTGATCGGGGCCGCGAGCCCCTGGTAGTAGGGCTGCCGCGCCATCCCAGCACCAGGCACGTCACCGCGACAGGGCTCACCGTGTGCTGCCACCCCGGAATGAGCGGCGATCTGCTGCAGCATCACCCTGGGGGCATCTCCTTACCTGAAAGCCTAGTTGCCCTGTATCAGGGAATGGCATCTTCAATCAACCGCACAACTTCGTACCAGGGCAGAGGCAGGGGCGCTACCAGCGACCAGAAGCCGTGTGCTGCACGGACCGCGCGGCTGACGCCGAAAGGAGTTGCCTCCCTCGGGATTCCGCCGAGTAGTCGGCGTATCGCTCCGCCGCATCCGCGGCTGGCGAGTGGGATCCCGCTGCCCAGTGCGAGGGTCGCTGTTCGCAGCGCGTCGAGAGTATTCGGTTCGTGTTCGGAAAGGCTCCCGTGCACGAGTTTCCGCCAATCACGACGGGTGAGTGCCCAATGGATTCGTTCGAGCCCTGACCCTAGATCGGTGACCATATGCCGGGGATCCTTTGCGTTCCACAGCAATACGCAGTCGCCGAGAGGCATTCCGTCATGGGCGATGTGCAGGGTGATGCCCTTGACCTGCCTGCGCTGCCACACGTCCAGATTTGCCTGCATCGTTAGATGCCCGGCGTGCAATCCGAGGTCGGAGAGAACGCCGATCCAATCGTCCAGAATTCTCGCGTGCTCGTGAAGGTCGGTGATTCGGCGGACGTGGGACAAGTTTACGAACGAGGTCAGGAAGCCATCGGCGAGTTGACCGTCTGGGCTGCGCTCGCCGGTGAACCTTACGACGGGTTGGGGTAGGAATCCCTCGCGGAAGACAAATGGTTTGCAGTGCTTCAGGTAAGGATCAAGCGCCTGAACCGCGGAGATGGTGAAGTCGGTTTCTCTTCCCCATCGAAGCGGCAGCGGCGGTGCACGGTGTACTCCTCGTGCGGCAAAGCTGGATTCGATTGCGGTGAGGAGTTCAGGCCACTCAGGCGATCGCCGCGGCGGGCGAAAGGTACCGATGGTTTGCCGGTATCGAATGTGGAGTCGGTTGCCGTCGTGCCGATACGACCAGTTCGGGCCGAGCCCGTCGCGGAATGCGTCAGGCAATCCGAGCGCGTGGTCGGTGGTCATGGGCGGGTAGCCAGTGCCTTGAAATGCGTTGCGGGGTCGAAACGTTCGAGCCCGATGGCCTGGACCGTGGAGGCGTCCATGAGGTCGGTCGTAGCGATAGCCTGGGCCAGGGCGTTTGCGGCGTGTTCATCGGTGCTGGATGGGTCGACGACGGCGACAGCTCCGGTGGCATCGCACAGCCCAACCTCGGCGCATGTGCCACTGCGCCACGCAAGCGCCGCGACAGGAGTGCCCGCGCGAAGCGACTCACCCAAAGTGGCCACCCCCGCCTCCACATAGCTTCGGCCGCAGGTGTAGACGCAAGTGGAGGCCCGAGCGAACGCGGCGGTCTTGGCAGGACCGCCGAGTTCACCGGCGATCTGAACGTGGTCTGATGCAAACAATTTGGCGTGTCGCCGGTAGTAGCCGCTGTCGAAGATCGGGCCGACGATGTGGATGCGGCGTCCCAGCAGCCCGGCCGCCATAACGGCGATGTGTGGGGATTTCTGCGAGTCCACACGGCCCACCCATACCAGGTCGGCACCGGGCACCGCGGGTGGTTCGGTTTCGTTCAGGCCGATCTGGACCGAGAGTGTGCGAATCGGGGCGTGCGCGCGATAGCGCTCGATCATCTCCGGGGAGTAGCAGTAGAGCCGACAGCGTTGTTGGTCGAATGTTCCGGGCTGGTGCCGGAAATCCGGATCATGTTGGAAAGTCACTATGTCGCAAGCTAATTCGTCGCCAACCGCACGCCAAGCGGGCAGCGAAGGGTACTCGTGACCGACGATGAGTAAGTCGTACCGGGCGGCCCGTAGCTCGGCTCTACTGGACGATCCGGGTTCGAGGTCTTCGAGTCGGTGGGGACGAATGATCCAGTCAGAAGACAACTCTGCACGCCAGGCGGGGCCGAGGAGGTGAACTTCGGCCCCGGATCGCCTGGCTCCCAGGGCCGTTGCCCACAGCCATCGTTCGATGCCGCCGTAACCGTGTGGTGGAAATGCGTAACTACCAGGAAAGTCGCAAACCCCAACGAGCACTGCGCATCACGATTCTGTCGTTCCATCCGGATTGATACGGCGGAAGCCGGTGAAAGGAACCAGCACCTCGGGTATCGACACCGAGCCGTCCTGCTGTTGGTTCTGTTCCAACAGGGCCGCCATGGTTCGGCCGATCGGCAGGCCGGAACCGTTCAGCGTCGCAGCGAACCCCTTCTTGCCGTCCTTGCTCTTGATGCGGATACTCGCCCTGCGAGCCTGGAAGCTGCCGCAATCCGAGCAGGAGCTGACCTCACGGTAGGTATTCTGGCTGGGAATCCATACTTCCAGATCGTAGGTGAACGTCGCCGCGAACCCCAGGTCACCGGCAGCGAGCTTGACGACTCGGTAGGCCAAACCCAGTTCGCGCAGGCATGTTTCGGCGTGCCCGAGCATTGTTTCCAGTTCGGCGCGCGACTGTGCGGGGTCAACGATGCGAACCATCTCGACTTTGCTGAACTGGTGCAACCGGATCAGGCCGCGGGTGTCACGACCGTACGAACCTGCCTCGGACCGGAAACACGGGGTCCATGCCGTGTAGGCATAGGGCAGTTCTTCGGTGGGCAGTACCTCTCCGGCGTGCAGATTGGTCAGCGGCACCTCAGCGGTGGGGATCAGGAACAGTTCCTTGTCCGCCAGCGTCGTGCGGAACAGGTCTTCCTCGAACTTCGGCAGCTGCCCTGTGCCCGTCATGGTCGGGCGGTTGACCAGATATGGAACCGAGACTTCCTCATAGCCGTGACGTCCGGTGTGCAGACTCAGGAAAAAGGTAGCGAGCGCGCGTTCCAGGACGGCTCCGGCGCCACGGGCGACGCTGAAGCGAGAACCGGCCAGCTTGGCAGAACGGCCGAAGTCGATTATGCCCGCGCTTTCGCCGATCTCGATGTGGTCGCGCGGGGTGAAGGAGAATGCCGGGGGCGTGCCGTGCTTGCGGATCTCGACGTTGAAGGTTTCGTCCACGCCATCCGGGGCGTCGTCAGCCGGGAAGTTCGGGATCGTCAGCAGCAGCTCGTGCAGTTCGGCATCGACCTTGTTCTTCTCGCTCTCGATCGCGTCGATCTGCTCAGTGAGAGACAGCGACCGTTCCCGCAGCTCGGTCGTATCGCCGCCCTTCTTGGCAGTGGCACCGAATTCGGCCGACACCTTCTTGGACTCGGAGCGCAGTGCGTCAGCGGCTTTGATCGAAGAATTGCGGCGCTCGAACAATTCGCCAATTACGGCTAGATCGAGCGTGTAGCCCCGCCGAGCGAGCCGGGTTACGGCCTCATCGCCCAGTTCGAGCAGGGTCCGTGCGTCATGCATTGGCTGCCTCGTCCGCGTTGTGAATGTGTTAGTTCAGTGCCGGTGCTCGGTGTTGAGGGTAGCAATATGGCCTCTCAGCTCCGAGGGGAATACCCGCAGGTCCACGACCCACCCGAGATCGTCACCGTATCGCGCGAGGTCATCGAGCCGTTCCGCCGTCACCGCACGCAGCTGATCGTCGCTCACCGCAACGACGGCCAGAGACCAATGAAAGCAGCAGCCCGTGGGCCACAACTATGCGGGGACCGGGCAAGGTCAGTGCAGCCCGCAGGCCGTGCATCAGTCCACCGATACCACCATGCTGGGATTCGCACGCTCCAGGCGGTACAGCCGCGGGGCCGTTCCCGGCCAACCATCGTGCGTACTCGACGAAGCTTTCGCCTTCGAAGACGCCGTAGTCGAGTTCGCCGAGGCGCGTTTCCGGCACAACACGGACACGGTTCTCCAGGAGCAGTTCAGCTGTGCGCACGCACCGCGGGAATGGACTCGCGACACAGTTCGCCATCTCGTCGATCGGGACCAGGGATCGTGTTGCGACACAAGCCTTTTCCCCAGTCATGGTGAGGGGTACGGGGACCGACGGATCCCCGTTGAGCCGAAACGCCGTGCTGTAGATGCTCTCCGCGTGCCGCAGCAGGTAGGTCGTGCTCACACCTGCCTCCAGAGACGCTCAGCAGATGGTTTCACGCGCCATCCCTTCAACAACTCCACGATAGACCCGCCCCGAGCGCGCCACGGAGATTTGTACCGGCGTGCGATCATGCCAATGTCACCTTGCCGGAGACGATTTCGTCCGTAAGGGCTGGAAAGCTCTCCAACGTCTCTCGCACCAACACGTTCACCTCGTGCAGCTGGATGGGAGCCATGGTTCGGACCAAGATGCGCCATGGCCGGTCGAGGCGCTGCCCCGTCGCGCTGACCATGTGCACCTCGGCGTAGCCGCCGGTTTCTCGAAATAGCTGCTCCGCCAACCGTTTAGCGGCGACGTTGTACAGCTTGCCGACGTGGTAGACCGGGTTCTTCCCGTTCGCGCCCTCGACGTTCATCGGCCGTAGGGGCGTGATGAGGCCGTTCACGCGGTTGCCGCGGCCCACCACACCCTCATCACCGGATTCGATCGAGCTTCCCGTGTACGTCAGGTACAGTTCGTCCCGTTCGGGAATGTCCCGGACGTTGATCCGGAATCGCGCCGGGACTGCCAGCGCCGCAGCGGCGGCCAGTCGAATGCACTCGGCGACAACAGCATCCTTGTTCGCCTCGTACTGCACACGGCTTGCGACATAGGCGGACTTCTGTGGGACGCAGGCGACCACGTCGAGTTCGTGAGCGGTGGCGTAGCACATCACCTTCACATCGGAGCCGCACCACGGATGGGCCTCGGTGAACGGGCTGACCCCCGAGAAGTGGTCGGCCAGCTCCCGAGCGAACCGCTCCACGGCACTGTCGGGAGCCCAGCCGGTTCCCAGGGAGGTGTCATTGGCAAGGCGGACTTGATGTTCCCGCAGGGCCGTTACTGTTTTGGGCGCGAACCAGTCGGTTCGCTCGGGTGCACCCGCCTCGGTGTGCACCGCGCCCGGACTCGAGTTGCTGGTGATATTGAGCTTGATGTCGAGGTGGCCCTCCAGTTCCGGCAACCTCTCGTGGAAGAAAGCGCGGACCGCGGCTTCTGCAAGCTCGTCCACCGCGATCGACTGGCCATCACAGGATCGCGTCGCCCGGCCGTTGACCAGAACGCGCACCGGCTCGAGCATGCGGCCCGCGCCGTACCGGACTTCGCTGGCACCGCCCAGTAGCGCCAGCTTGTCGAAATTATGGTGCAAGATCGCTCCGAACCGCGCGAGCGTGAAACGGCTGTAAACCCTCGACAGTTCCTCGGCCAGATGATCGGCCAGCGTATCGGGGTGGCCGAGGCCCTTCCGTTCGAGGATGACAGTGTCGGGGGGAGCCGGTATTGCGGTCTCCAGTTCGATTGTGCAGTCGTCGATTTCAGTACGGAACCGAGGCATGAATCCCCCAACTGGAAGCTCGCGTATGTGCATGACGCGCCAATGCGCCTGCCGCCGATCGCGATACGCAAGTACGACAGCGCATCTCTGTTCAGCGCGGGGAGAACCGTTCGCGCACCCATTCGGCTACCACGTTGCACAGTAGCACGGCCCGGCGACTCACGAGCTGGAGTTCTCTGCAAGAAGTATATGAAATTGGTTGCGCACCAATCGATTAGATTCACATCGCGCTGAAATCGACCTTGTCCCGTGTGCAGGGATGGCGATATCTCCTCCCTCACAAGGGGTTACGAATCTCCCCCATGACACCTGGATTATCGCCCGCATCGAGGTCATTTGCCGCATTTCATGGAGTCGAATGATCAAGGAGTCGAGCACCTTCCAACACGGCAAGGGTGAAGATTCAGGGGTTCCATGAGGGAATGGGGACAGTCGGTGGCCCGCCCGGCTGGAAACGGCCCCTTCGTACCCGGCTTCCTCGTTACGCTGCCGGAATGCCACGCCCTCACACTGCCCGCCGTGCGGTGACGTGCCATCTCGGCTCGTTGAAGTCCCGACGACGGGAAGCCCTGTTCGTCGTTTTCGCGCGAGCGGAGGAGGATGCAAGGATGAGTCCTGAAGATCCCGCCCGCTCCGTCCTCTTCAGCCACCCGAGCGACCCGGTCGAGACCTCGCCGGTCACGGACGGTCCCGTCCACCAACCCTGTTTCCGTAGTGCGTCCGGCCCGGCTGCGGGGGATTCGACGACCCGCGACGGTACGGGCCGATGACACTGGCCGGTAGCGCCTGGGATCTCGGCTATGCGGCCGGGTGGCGGTTGGTCCGTGCCCTGCCGCAGCGGGCGGCCGTTCGCCTGTTCGACGCCGCGGCCGACCGAGCGGCTCGGCGCGGGGGGCATTCTCAGTTGCGACGCAACCTGTCTCGAGTGCTGGGCGTTTCCCCCGACGAGGTGCCGGCCGAACTCGTGCGCGCGAGCCTGCGCTCCTATGCGCGTTACTGGCGTGAGGCGTTCCGGCTACCCACGATGGATCCGGTCCGCCTGGCCGACACCGTCGAGTCCTCGGCGACCGGCCTCGAACACATCCATCGCGCGATCGACCACCGGACCGGCGCGGTGCTGGCGCTGTCGCACAGCGGGAACTGGGATCTCGCGGGAATCTGGGTCGTTCAGCGCATAGGCCAGCCCACGGTTGTCGCGGAACGCTTGGCGCCGGAGTCGCTGTATCGTCGGTTCGTCCGCTTCCGCGAGGGGCTCGGCTTCGAGATCATCCCGCTCACCGGCGGCGCGACCCCGCCCTTTCCGCAACTGGCCGCCCGGCTTCGACAGGGCCGGGTGGTGGGCCTTCTGGGTGAACGCGACCTGTCCGGCACCGGCGTACCGGTCACCTTCTTCGGCGAACCGGCCCGAATGCCCTCCGGCCCCGCACGCCTGGCCATCGACACCGGCGCGCCACTGCTGCCGGTCCATTGCTGGTTCACCCCCACCGGCTGGGGGTTCCACATCGACGCCCCGATCGACACCGACCGAGGCATCCAGCAGACCACCCAAACCCTCGCCGACCGCTTCGCCGCAGGGATAGCCAACCACCCCGCCGACTGGCACATGCTCCAACCCCTGTGGACGGCCGACCTCCATACCCGAGCCGAACGCCCAGACGCCAGGTGATGCCTGGAGCTACCCGAATATTCCGTCGACTACCACGGCACCACGTGGTACCGATGCGGCTATGACGAAACTGGGTGTGGTCTTCAAGCCACAGAACCCTCCCGAACGCCTGCGGGAGGTAGTGCGGGTCGCCGATTCCACTGGGCTGGAACAGCTTTGGCTGTGTGAGGACTGTTTCGCCGAAGGCGGCATCTCGGCCACCGCGGCCGCATTGGCCTGGTCCGAGCACGTAACCATCGGTGTCGGCGTACTCCCGGCACCCCTGCGTAATGTCGCGGTGACGGCGATGGAGATCGCCACCCTGGAGCGGATGTTTCCCGGCCGCACGATCTGGGGCGTGGGCCATGGAAATCAGGAGTGGATGGGCCAAGCCGGTGTTCGGGTGGCGTCGCCGATGACGTTGCTGCGCGAATACCTCGACGCTCTCCAGGACCTGCTCGCAGGGCAGCGAATCACCGTGGAGGGCAGGTACGTACGACTCGACGACGTCGCTCTCGACTGGCCCCCGGCCAGCCCGCCGCCAGTGATCGTCGGCGGGTTCGGGCCGCGTACCCTGCGGCTGGCCGGAGAGTACGCCGATGGGGTCGTCACCGGCACCACCCTGGCAGGTATCGAGTCGGCCATCGAATTGACCCGGCAGGGTCGGGCAGAACACACGGCCAGCAAAGGCTTCTCCTTCGGAGTCCAGCTGGTGGCCGCCACCGGACCCGACGCGGCCGACCGCGCCGAGGCGGAGGTGCGAAAACTCGGTCACGACATGAACGATGGGCTCTGCGCCGTGGGTGATGCCCAGGCGATCGCCGACACCGTCACCCGGTGGGCACAGGCCGGTGCCGACACCGTGGTCCTCGAACCCACCCCGGACGAACCCGACCCCACCGGATTCTTCCGATTCCTCGCCGAGAAAGTCCGCCCACTCATCCCGTGATCCGCCCGACCAGAGCAGCCACCTGACTGTCCCTGTGGGCGGATACAGTTTCCCGATGGCCGGAAGTTCGCAGCGCGTCCGCAACCCGTGGGGGCAGGGGGAGCGATTGCGGGTGGAGATTCTCGAGGCGGCCGCGCGGTTGCTGTCGGAATTGGGGGGCGAACAGGGGTTGACGATTCGGGGGGTGGCGCGCGCGGCGGGGATCTCGCCGGGCAGTATCTATCAGCACTTCAGCGATAAGGCGGCGCTGGTCGACGGGCTGATCTCCTACGACTACGAGAAGTTGGCGGCGGCGATGGATGCGGCCGAGGCGCAGTGGCCGGCCGAGCAGCCGCTGGATCGGGTGCGGGCGCGGATGAAGGCGTATTGTCGCTTCGCCCTGGACAATCCGGGGCACTACCGGCTGATCATCGACAATCGGCCCGCGCCGCCGATTCGTTCCGGTCCGCTGGTGGAGATCGTGCGGCAGGTGATCACGCTGCTGGAGCGTTGCGAGAAAATCGGTGTGCGGCTGCGGGTCCCGGCCGAGCAGGCCGCGGTGATCGTCTTCGTCGGCGCGCACGGCCGAGTCGCGCTGTGGCACAGTCGAGGTGACGCCGCGCAGGCGGCGTCCATCATGGAGTTCGTCGACCAGCTCATCTCCCTCGTCGTCGAGTAGCTCGAAACCTCTTCGCGCGATTGGTCATTGCTCAGCGTAACCACATGGAACTACTCTGGGGAGAGTTAGTGAACAATCGTTTGGTAACTTCTCTGGGGGTCATGATGACCGAAACCCTTCCCTCCTTCCCCATGGATCGGGCCGCGGACCGCCCCTTCGATCCGCCGCCACGGCTGCGTGAGGTGGAAACCGTTGGGCGGGTGCGTATCTGGAACGGCGCCACGCCCTGGCTGATCACCGGCTTCGAGGATGTCCGCACCGTGCTCGCCGACCAGCGGTTCAGCGCCGATGTCCGCAAGGACGGATACCCCTACCAGTCCGCCTCGATCGAGGCCCGCCGCCGAGCCGGCGGCACCCGCGCGTTCATCGCGATGGACGACCCCGAACACGATCGCCAGCGCAAGATGCTCACCCGCAACTTCATGATCAAGCGGGTCGAGGCGCTGCGGCCGCAGGTGCAGCAGATCGTCGACGAGCTGATCGATGCCATGCTCGCCGGCCCGAGGCCCGTGGATCTTGTGACCGCGTTCGCACTGCCGGTGCCCTCGCTGGTGATCTGCCGGTTGCTCGGGGTGCCGTACGAGGATCACGACTTCTTCCAGGCGTGCAGCAGGAAGCTCGTCTCGCGCGAGACATCCGTCGAGGACGCATTGACGGCCACTCACGAGCTACGCGCGTATCTGCTGGATCTTGTTGTGGCCAAACAGAAATCCCCGACCGAGGACATGATCGGCCGCCTGCTCACCGAGCATGTGGCCACCGGTGCGCTGAGCATCGACGAGGTCGTGGATATGAGCCTGCTGATGTTGATCGCCGGGCACGAGACGACCGCCAATATGATCGGGCTCGGGACGCTGGCGCTGCTGCAACACCCCGAGCAGCTGGCCGAACTGCGCGAGACCGAGGATCCCAAGCTGATCGCCAACGCGGTCGAGGAGCTGCTGCGGTATCTGACCATCGTGCACGGCGGGCGGCGGCGGGTGGCCACCGCGGACGTCGAGGTCGGCGGCAAACTGATTCGCGCCGGTGAGGGCGTGGTGCTGTGCACCGATGCCGGAAACCGGGACGCCGCGGCGTTTCCCGAGCCCGATCGCCTCGACATCCACCGGGAGGCCCGCCACCACCTGGCCTTCGGCTACGGCGTGCACCAGTGCCTCGGCCAGCCGCTGGCCCGGATGGAACTCCAGGTCGTCTACGGCACGCTGTATCGACGCATTCCCACACTGCGCCTGGCGATTCCGTTCGACGAGGTGCGGTTCAAACACGACATGGTCGTGTACGGCGTCCACTCGCTTCCCATCACCTGGTAAGGAACGATTGTCATGAAAGTCGCTGTGGATCAAAGCAAATGCGTGAGCTCCGGTCAGTGCGTGCTGCTCGCGCCGGAGGTGTTCGACCAGCGCGACGAGGACGGCGCGGTGCTGCTGTTGCAGGAGAGTCCGCCCGCCGACCAGCACGCCGCGGTGCGTCAGGCCGCGCGGGTGTGCCCGGCCTTGGCGATCGAGCTGGACGAATCGTGACCGTCGCCGAGTGAGGCCGACTATTTGTCCGGAATCCTACATTCCGAGTCGGCCAGATCCGGTGACTCCCGCTGCACCACCAACGCCACGTGCAACCGTGACGGGCAATCCAGCTTGATCATCACCTGCCGCAGGTGATTCACCACCGTCCACTCCGACAAGCCGAGGCGGCTCGCGATCATCCGGTTGGTCAGGCCCGTCGCCACGAGTTCGGCGACCTCCCGTTGCCGGGGCGTGAGCACGGCCAGCAGGGGTTCGGTGTCCTGGGACAGGTCCGGGGCGGAGCGGACGCGGTCGATGACAGCGACAGGGTCCAGGCCCGAGATCTCGTGCAGGATCTCGCAGAACACCTTGTCGCCCAGCATCTTTCGCCACTCGCCGTCGTCGTGGTCGATATCGGGCGATTCCAGCTGCGGGATGCCGCCGCGGCGGCGGAGGTGTTCGGCCGACAACGCGAGGGTGGCTGCGGTGCGGAGGTGTTCGGGTCCGGCGAGGGCGTAGACGCGGGCGCAGCCCTCGACGGCTCGGATGGTCTCGGGAAGGCACCAGCGGGACTGGGCGTGTTCCAGGACGCTCAGGTACAGCTGGCGTGCTCGGCCGAGGGTGGGGCGCGAAAGACGGGTCGCGGCAAGGGCGTTCAGGGCCGACGCGCCGCCGCGGTCGAAATCCAGGGCCAGCGCGCGGCGGTGGACCTCCGCCCAGGCGGTGTCGTCGTGGTCGGTCAGGGCGAGGATCGCGGTGGCGATCGGGATCGATCCGGCGCCGGGATCGAAGCCGGGCTCGGTCCAGTCGGCGGCGATGCGCAGGCGCGCCTCGGCCTCCGCCCGCCGACCCAGCCGCCGCAGGCCCTCCCCCGCCATGGCCGCGCACCGCAGTTCGGCCTCGCGATCCCCGGAACGCCGTGCGGCGGCCTCGCTCTCGGCGAGCAGTTTGACCGCGCGCGCGTTGCGTCCGGTGCGCAATGCCCAGCGGCCCAGCAGTTCCAGGCAGCGGCGATGCGCGGCGGACGGGAGTTCCAGCGGGCGGGCGGCGAGCACATCGCTCACGATGTGCTCGGCGTCGGCCAGCAGACCCAGTGGGATCCACACGTCCTCGAGCACCCCGGCCATGCGCACAGCCCGGTCCAGATCGCCCGAGGCGACGAAATCGCCCACGGTGCCGAGGAAGTCGCGGGCGCGGCGGGCCGCGGCCCGGGGCAGCGGGCGGCCGGAACCGTTGCGGCGGATCCAATGACCGATGGTCTCGGCGAGTTCGGCCATCCGGTCGGCGTGGTCGGCCCGCAGCCGCCGCGCCCGGTCCCGGTCCGCCGCCAGCGTCCGGCGGCACCAGATCCGCACCGGCGCCGGGAGTTCGTAACGGCCGTCGCCGTTCTCGTCGGCGTGGTAGTGCAGCAGGCTGCGGTTCACCAGCGTGGCGAGGGAGGTCGTGGTGGCCTCGGCGTCCATGCCGCCGAGCATGAGCACCGTCTCGCGATCCACCGCCGCCTCGCACAGCGACAGGCGCAGCAGCAGTTCCGTCGAGTAGGCGTCGAGATCGTCCATGCCCCAGGCGACCGCGGCGTACATGGAACGGTGCCGCGGCGGGGTGTCGGCGTACCCGGTGGAGACCAGATCGCCGCCGGACTGGATGACGCGCAGGGTGCGCACCACGCCGACGCGGGCGACGGTCGCCGCCGCCAGCCGCAGCGCCAGGGGAACGCCGTCGAGCACCTGGGCGATCTCGTCGAGCAGCAGCTGATCGGAGAAGGTGATCGCATCGCGGTACCGACTGTCGATGCCCTCCAACAACAGTCGCGCCGCGGGGGTCGAACCGGGCCCGTGCTCGTCGCCGTGCCCGACCGGGAGCGGCAGCACACAGAACACGCACTCGTGGTCGAGATTCAGCGGCACCCGCGTGGTCGTGACGATCAGCAGCCGCGGGCAACGTTGCAGCAGCGCCGCGATATCGCGGGCGATCGCGCCCGCCACGAGATCGCAGTCGTCCAGCAACAGGGCTCGGCGCTCACCGCCGATCTCGCTCGTCACCTCGGCCAGCGTGGTGTCCGGTTCGGCGGTGTCCGCCGCGCCGCACTCCCGGCGCAGCGCGGCGCGCACGGTGGTCCAGGCCGTCGCGCGATCGGTCGCCGCACCGAGATCGACCAGCACCGTAGTGTCGCGGAAAGTACTGGTGCGCAACGCTTCTCGCGCCAATTGCGTCTTACCCACCCCGGCCGTTCCGGTCAGCGTGAGTAACCGGACCCGTGGATCGGCGAGAATGGCCGCGAGTTCGGCGAGTTCGGTTTCTCGATGCTCGACGGCGGATAGTCGGTAGGCCTTCACGACGCCTCCTCACGACCGGAACAGCGACCGACGGACGCGCGGCGACCCTTCGGGTGTGTTCACGGAGTATCACAACGCCCCCGCTCGGCGTATCCTCTGCTGCCGGACTCGATCTCCCCGAGCGCCCGCCAGCAACCGCTACATTAACCGGAATTCCGGCCTGAAACAATGTTTCGGACATTATTCCGGACGTTTTTCCGAATGCCTCGCACTGACCTCGGCCGCCCCCGGCTAGCAAATACCTGCTATACATTCCCGGACGGGCCGGGCGCACAATGTCGCCAGGGGTTTACGGCATTTACCTCCGCATTAATTCGACAAGATCGTATTTCATTCCTGGGCGACGAGTTCGGCCAGCGGGATCTCCTGCGAGGAGCGCCGCGCCACGAACAGCGCGAGCACCACCGCGGCGAAGGTCAGCGGCAGGCTCAGCACGAGCAGCGGCACCGGGATGGTCACCGGCGGCAGCAGCCCGCTCTGCACCGACAGCGCGCTCATCATGGCCGGAATGGCCAGCAGCCCACCGGGAACCGCCACCACCCAGGCCACCGCGGCGAGCAGCGCCGATTCGATCATGAGTTGGCGGCGCACCGAACCGCGTTGTCCCCCGGCCAGTCTCGTGAGGGCGATGGCGCGCTGGCGTTCGGCCAGACCGGAGGCCAGCGTCGCCGCGCCGACCGCGGTCGCGACCACGAACATCACCCAGGCGAACGCCTCGAACGCGCTCACCAGCCGCCCGGTGAGGGAGACGAAACTGGCGCGCAGACCGGCCTCGTCGATGGTCCGGGCCCGCGGGTAGCGGTCGTGCAACAGGGTCCGCACGTCCCGTTCGACGGTCGCGTGGTCGGCGCCGGGAGCGAGGTCGAGGCAGAAGGTGTTGACACCGCTCGCCCCGACCAGCTGCCGGAACAGCGCGTCGCTCGCGATCACCGTGCCGCCGTCGGAGACCGAGTCGTCGACGA
This sequence comes from Nocardia sp. NPDC004068, assembly GCF_042874315.1. Lineage (NCBI taxonomy): Bacteria > Bacillati > Actinomycetota > Actinomycetes > Mycobacteriales > Nocardiaceae > Nocardia > Nocardia sp. NPDC004068. The sequence continues at coordinate 190,536 of NZ_JBIAMW010000013.1, read as the reverse complement.
TCGCCGCCACCCGGACCGTCCGATGTCCGTCGGGCAGCGGCAGATCCAGCGTCGAGCCCACCGACTTGTGCTGGATGCGGGCGAAATTGGAGGTGACCGCCACGGTGTCGCCGGTCAGGCTCTCCAGCACGTTCGCCGGGCCGTCGGTCACCCGCAGCCGGGTGAGTTCGCCCAGCCGCGAACCGCTCCACGACCACAGCGGATAGCGCGCGCCGTCGATGCCGACGCTGGCGTAGGAGAACCCGTAGGCCGTCCGTACTCCGGGGACGCGCTCGAGTTCGGCGGCCAGCGCGGTGGGCATGGCCTCGCCGGTGAGCAGTTCGCCGGTGGGCGCGGCCTGTACGAACAGATCCACCGTGGACCAGCGGTCGACGGAATGGCCGACCTCGTTCTTGATGCTCGTGGACACCCCCGACATCGCCAGCGCGGTGACCATCGCGACGGCGAAGGTGATGCTCAATGCAGCGTTGCGTCGCCAGCCCACCTCGAGGTGACGCCCGACGAACAGACCGGTCGGCCCGTTCGCGTTGCGCCGCAGCACGATTCCGGCCAGCACCGGCACCACCGTGCAGAACACCGCCACCGAGTACAGCAGCGGCACCAGCGCGGCGGCCTTCACCAGGGTCGGCGCGAAGAGAAGCACGACGATCGCGAGGACCAGCGCCCCGGCGGCGGTCACCAGCGGCACGGTGATCCGCGACGTCGCGACGGCCACGGTGTCGCGATTGCTCACCGCGTCGATCGCCGCCACCCTCCGCAACCGCAGCAGACCCGACAGCCACGCCACCCCGAACATCACGATCGCCCCGCCGAACGCCCCGAGAACCGCTGGCAGCCAAGGGAATCCGGGGTTGAGCGCCTGCTGGGTGAGATTGGTGATCTGCGTGGTGAACGCCGACAGCCGACGACCCAGCACCAGCCCGGCCGCCGCGCCGACGACATAGGTGACCAGCAGGATCGGGATCATCACCGCCCCCGAACCGAGCATCAGATCCCGCGGCCGCGCCCCCAGCAGCCGCAGCCGCGACAGGATCGGCCCGGCGTCGGTGAGCACCAGCCGCCAGGTCAGGAACAGCACCACGCTCGCGGTGAGGATCGCGATGGCCGCGAACATGGCCAGGATCGACAGCGGCGTCTTGAAGGTCCGGTTGAACCCGGAGAACAGGTCCGCCGGATCCTTGACCACGGCCGCGCCGTCGAGCACCGCGGAAACGCTTGCGCGGGTGGCGGATTCGTCGAGCCGACCCGGTTTCACCAGCAGCACATCGGTATTCGGACCCCGGTCGAAGGCGGCGGCGACATCGGCGAGCGGCGCGACGACGACCGCGCCGCGATTGGCGAAGTCCTCGCGCAGCAGTCCCGCGACCTTCCACCGCGCCACGCCCGTCGAGGTGGACACGGCGATGTCGTCGCCGGTGGCGATGCCGTGCTCGCTCGCCCACGGCTTCGCCAGGTACACCGCCCCCGGGGTGAGGGTGACGCGGCCGTCGTCGAGCGCGAGCGCCGCGGGATCGAGCATGCCGGGCAGCAGCGGATCGACGCCGAGCACGATGACGGGCCGGAAGCGGCCGCCGGTGTCGAGCTCGGTATTGGCAACCAGCAGACGGGAAGTCGTGGCGCCCTGGGAGGCGGCGGCGATCGTGGACACCATCGCCGGGGACATGCCCGCCTGCGACTGCGCCTCCACGGCGAGGGTACCGTCGGCCACGCCCTGGACGGGCGCGTTGCGGATCGCGCCCATGACGGTGGCCGCGAGCAACAGCACGGCCGTGGTCAGCATGATGCCGCCGACGCCCGCGACGATGGCGGCGATGAGCCGGATCGGGCGTCGCCACCAGCTCCGGGCCAGGGCGCGGGCGACCAGCCCGGTCGAGTCGAGGCCGCTCACGCGCCCACCCGCTCTTCCTCGACGCGGCCGTCGACGAGCCGGATCACATGATCGGCGTCGCCGACCAGATCCAGGTCGTGGGTGACGATCACGCCCGCCGAGTTGTGCTGGGTCACCAGCTTGCGGAACAGCTCCATCACCATCCGGCCGTTCTCCGAATCCAGCGCGCCGGTCGGCTCGTCGGCGAACACGATCGCGGGCTGTCCGACGCAGGCCCGCGCGACCGCCGCGCGCTGCGCCTCGCCGCCGGACACCAGCGCGGGCCACGCCGAGCGCCGGTGCTCGAGCCCGACCTCGGCGAGGATCGCCGCGGCCGCCGCCAGCGCGGCCTTCGGCTTGGTGCCCGCGAAAATCAGTGGGGCGGCGACGTTCTCGGCGAGCGTCAGCGACGGCACCAGATTGTCCTTCTGCAAGACGAAGCCGATCCGGCTCGCCCGCAGCCGCGACATCGCCGTCTCGTCGTAGTCGGCGATGTCGCGGCCGAGCAGCCGAACGGTTCCGTTGGTGGGGCGGTCCAGTCCGGACAGCAGATTGCACAGCGTGGACTTCCCGCTGCCGCTCTTGCCGACGATCGCCAGGATCTCCCCCGCGCGCACGGTCAGGCTGACCTCGCGCACCGCGGGCACGGTCACCTCGCCGACGGCGAACTCCTTGCCGACCGACACGGCCTCGACGACGACCTCTTGATCCGACATGACAAAACCCTTCCTCGGGGCGAATCAGTGCAGCGCGAAGATGTTGACCAGCACCAGCAGCGCTACCCCCAGTTCGTGAATGCGACGTCCGTATTGCCGAGCGAGCAGCGGATCGCGATCCGCGAAACCCTTACGGTACTGGACGATTCGCAGCGCGTAGGTCGGAATCAAGGCGATCGGATACCACCAGGAAACCGATGTGGTGAGCGCGAAGACGATGGCGACGACCGGTTCGGCCACCGCCAGCGCCGCCACGACGCGGGCGTATCCGCGTTCGTCGGTGGTGGTGGCGAGATTGATGCGGCCGTTGTTCCGGTCGACCTCGAGATCGTTGAGGTTCGAATACATCGACACCAGAACGGAATACAGCCCGATCAGCACGGACTCCATCACCGCGACCGCCGCGATGGTCCCGGTGAACAGCGCGTACAGCACCACCACCGGAAGTCCGAAACCGAAGAACAGCACCAGTTCCTGACCGCCGTACCGGCTCAGGTTCAGCCCGTAGGAATACTGCACGCACAGCAGGATCGCGACGAAGGAGAACACGATGAGCCAGACCGGATGATGCGGTGCGAGCAGGAATCCGGTCAGCACCAGCGCCACCCCGACCACCGCGCACAACCACGCGCACCAACGGGCCTCGTGCAATTCCAGCTGACCCGTGATGAGCGGTTTGGATTCGGCCTTGCGCAGATAACTGGGATTGCCCAGATAATTGCGCGCGTCGGAGCCGTCCTTGAATCCGGTGATGTCGTCGAAGGCCGCGGTGGCGTGATGGACGAGGAAATATCCCGCGCTCAGCAATACGAAGGAAATCCAATTCCACCCGTCGCGCAGCACCGCGGTGGGCAGCAACGAGAGACCCGCGAAAATGAACAGATGCGGATCGAAGAAATATAGATTGCCCAGACGCGCGTAACCGCGCAGCTTGTCCGGTCCCAATGCCGTCGTATTCATGATCGGGCACCTCCTGGCGGTCGCGGCCCGGGCGGCGGCGACCGCCGTATTCTCCCCAGCCCCGAGTTCCCGTGCGCCACGGCAAATTCCTGCTACTGACCGGTCGCACGGGCGGCGAGCAGAATTCGACCGGGATGGGTGCGAAGCGAAGAGGGTGGTGCACATGCGGTCTCGATTGGTACCCGGCTGCCTGATGGCGGTGGGGGTGGTGCTCGCCGGGCTGGTCCCCGCCACACCCGCGGCCGCCCAGGACGACCTCGCGACGTTCACCGAGGTGGGCACCGAATCGGTGCCGACGGCCGACTGCGGGCCGGGTTCGTCGCCGGAAACCGGTCTCCAGGGCGATGTTCCGGTCGCCGACCGCGACAACGGGCGCAGCAAACTGGGCTACACCTGCAACACCTCGTTCGTCGGCGGATATCAGGGGACCGGCGGCGGGATGCTGTCGGCGTCCTACGATCACTGCTCCTACACCGGCACGTTCTTCCCCGGCGGGGTGTTGCAGGGCGACGGCGGCGTGACCGTCCTGGACGTGTCGGATCCGCGAAATCCCGTGCGCACGGACATGTTACGCGAACCCGCGATGACCGGCGGCACGTTCGAGACACTCAAGATCAGCAAGAGCCGCAAGCTGCTCGCCGCGTCCTCGGTGCCGCTGGGCGTCGTCGGCGGCGGCTACTTCTCCATCTACGACATCTCCGACTGCGCGCATCCGCGGCTGCTGAATCGGGGCGCGGGCACGGATATGACCATGCCGCTGCCGTTCCTGTCGCACGAGGGCGGCTTCTCCCCCGACGGCAACACCTACTGGGCCTCGGGCGTGTTCCCCGGCCTGCTCAGCGCGATCGACGTGTCCGATCCGGCGAATCCGCACATCATCTGGCAGGGCCTGACCGGTGTGGAGGGGCACGGCTTCGGCATCAGCCCCGACGGCAACACCCTGTACCTGTCGGCGTGGGCGGGGATGACGATCCTCGATATCAGCGCGGTGCAGCGGCGCGACCCCAATCCGCAGGTGCCGCACCTGGGTCACCGGTTCTGGCTGGACGGGCAGGTCACCCAGCACAGCATCCCGGTGACCTATCACGGTCATCCCTACACCTTCACGCCCGACGAAATCGGTTCCGGCGGTGTGAAACTCATCGATGTGGCCGATCCGGCGAACATCCGGATCGTGCAGAAGGTCAAGCTGGCGATCGATGTGCCGCAGAACATCGACGAGAACGTGCGTTCGTCGCAGGGCGGGTCGGTGCTCACCTACGATCCGCACTACTGCACGGTGGATCGGCCCGACGATCCGACGGCCATGGCCTGCTCGTGGCTGTCGTCCGGGGTGCGGGTGTTCGACGTGCGCGATCCGGGCAACATCCACGAGATCGCCTACTACAACCCGCCCGCCCGCACCGGGGAGAACCTGAACCTGGTCAACTCGCCGCACGCGCAGGCGTCGGTGATCGGGCTGCCGCTGCTGAGCTTCATCTCCATGGCGCGGGCGGCGTTCACCGGGAATCCCAACGTGCTCAACGCCTTACAGGCCCGCGGCGCGCTGTCGTTCAACGGCGACCTGTCCTCGGACTGGTGCCTGTCGCCGCCGGAGTGGCACGGCACCCAGCTGTGGACCACGTGCAGCGACAACGGGTTCATGGTCATCCAGTTGGACAACGACGTGTACACGCCCCCACCGAACCAGGAATCGACCGTGGGAGCGTGAGGGACATGAACACCCCACCACAGAACCAGGAATCGACCGTCGGAGCCTGAGATGAGACCGATCGGGAAACACTGGCTGCTGCTCGTGCCCGCGCTGGGCCTGGCCGCCCTGCTGCTGGTGATGGGCGCGGCGCTGGGGCCGCTGTGGTGGCCGCGGACCGCCGACACCGCGAACACCGTGCGGCTCACCGACGCCGAGATCGACTTCGCCCAGGACATGTCCGTGCATCACGAGCAGGCGATCTTCCTGACCCAGAACCTGGACAAGGGCGCCGACCCGGCGATCGTGACGCTGGCACAGCAGGTGAGCGCCAACCAGATTCAAGAGATCGGAACCATGCGAGGGTGGCTCATGCTGATCGAGGCGCCGTTGCGGCCGGGGCCGGAGGCCGCCCCGCAACACGCGGGGATGGCCATGCCGCAGCACCCGCCCGCGGCGATGCCCGGGATGGCGACCTGGGACGAGATCAACGCGCTGGGCCGCGCCAAGGGCCGCGACGCCGAGATCCACTTCCTCCAGTTGATGATTCGGCATCACCGGGGCGGCATCGATATGGCCCAGGCGGCGATACCGCGGCTGAACTCGGCCGCGGTCGCGCGGGTCGCGCGGGGCATGATCCAGGATCAGACCCAGGAGATCGGGTACATGAGCCTGTTGTTGCGGCAGCGCGGCGAGAGTCCGCTGCCCTACCCGTGAGTCCCGCCCGGGACACCGAAGGGCCCCGGGACACCAAAGGGCCGCGGGACACCGATGGGCCAGGCTCGAACCCCGTTCAGGCCGAACGCTGTTCGGGCAGCGCGCAGGTCATGCCCTCGGCCATGCCGGTGGCGCGGACGCCGAGGGCCTGGTTGATCCGGGCGCGCTGGTTCTCCCACGCGATCGCGGCGGCCAGCTCGGCGAGCTGACCCTTGGTCAGCTGGGTGAGCAGCTGCTCGCGCAGTTCGGCGATGCCGACCGCGGGGGTCTTGGTGGCCGCCTCGGCGTAGGCCAGCACGAGCTTCTCCAGCTCGGAATAGGCGTCGCTGGTCTGATAGCGCGGCAGTTCGGTGATCTGCCGCTCGGTCAGCCCGCCCGAATTGGCCAGGGCCGAACCGATGTCCAGGCAGTACTCGCAGTTGATCATGCCCGCGATCTTGAGCTCGGCCAGCTCCTTGAGCTTCGGGTCCAGGCGATTCGAGAACAGCAGCATGGTCTCGTAGGTCAGCGTGCTGAACAGCAGCTGCGGCCTGCGGATCAGCCAGCCCATCAGGTCCGTCCGATTCCGGCGCATGCTGCCGAACGCCTTCGCGTAGTGCCAGATCCGTTTGATCGCCCGCATGCTCGCATCCTTTCGAGCTCCGTACCAAACCTCGCCAATGGGTCATCCTACGGGGTGATCATCGGCGGCCGCGGAAGGTCCGGCGCAGATCCTCGACCCACGCGCCGGGGATCTCCCACGGGATGAAGTGGCCGCCGCGCTCGTGCGCGGTGACCTCGACCAGGTTGTACCAGGAACCGCGCGCGCTGGTGCGGAAATGCGCTGCGCGCCCGTCGGTTCCGACGCCGGGCGGATTCTCGTAGCCGACCAGGGTGAGGCCGGTGGGCGCCTCGATCTGCGGGACGCGGTCGTGGTCGGGGGTCCACGGGTAGCGATTGTTGTTGGCGTAGGTGCGCATCGAGCTGGGCAGGGTGTTGGTGACCCAGAAGATCATGGCGTGGGTGAGCAGATCGTCCTTGCCGAAGACGGATTCGATGTCGCCGCCGGTGTCGCTCCAGTGCGCCCAGCGTTCCAGGATCCAGGCGAGCATGCCCACGGGTGAGTCGGCGAGGGCATGGCCGAGGGTGCTGGGGGCGAGCATGTGCGCGGCGAGGTGGACGGCGAAGCGCTTCTCCAGGGCGAGTTGACGTTCGCGGATCTCGGGCGGCCCCTCGGGCAGGGGGTGGCCGCCGGTGATGTCCCAGGCGCGGTCGCCGTTGAACAGGGTGAGCATCTGGCCCGAGCCGATGTGGATGCCGTACAGCTCGTCGGCGTAGCGGTGGCCCAACTGCCCGGCGATCAGCGCGCCGACATCGCAGCCGCCCGCGGCGTAGCGGTCGTGGCCGAGCACCTCGGTCATCAGGACGTGCCACAGGTCGGCGATCTTCCAGAAGTTCATGTCCGGCCGGGCGGGCAGTGGACCGGAGAAGCCGAAGCCGGGCAGCGACGGCACGATCACGTCGAAGGCGTCGGCGGGGTCGCCGCCGTGCGCGCCCGGATCGGCCAGCGGGTCGACGACCTTGGACCAGTGCCAGAACGTCCACGGCCAGCCGTGGCTGAGGATCAGCGGGATCGGGTTCGGGCCCACGCCGGGGCGGCGCATGAAATGGATGGGGGCGCCGTCGATTTCGACGCGATAGTGGTCGTAGGCGTTCATGGCGGCCTCGGCGCGCCGCCAGTCGTAGTCGGTGCGCCAGTGGTCCACGAGTTCGCGGAGGTAGCCGCCGTCGACGCCGTAGGACCAGTCCGCGTTGGCGACATCGTCGAACCAGCGGGTCCGCTCGAGGCGGTGGCGCAGATCGGTGAGGACCTCGTCGGGGACGTGAATCGGGCTGGGCTGCGGCTGCTCCACGGTCATACCCGCAATTTATATAAGTAGTGGATATATTTCCAGGGTGGACCACACCGACGCGTACGTCTCGGCCCTCACCGCGGCCGTGGAGAACTTCAACCGCTTCTACATCCGCATCCCCACCCGGGAGCGGCTGTCGTTCACGACGCTGTCGGTCCTGGACACGCTCGCCGCCGCCGACGGACCGCTGCGGCTGACCGAGCTGACCCGGACCGAACAGCTCAGCCAGCCGGGGCTGACCCAACTCGTAAGCCGTTTGGAGCGGGACGGACTGGTCGAGCGGCGACCCGATCCGACCGACCGGCGGGCCACGCTGGTGCGGCTCACCGCGGCCGGGCGGCGGGTCGGGCGCTCCCGGCACGACGATCGGGTGCGACACCTGGCGCCCCTCGTCGCGCGGCTGTCGCCCGCCGACCGCACGGCCCTGGCCCGCGCCCTGCCCGTGCTCGGGCGCTTGGTCGAGCTGGATCGCGAGGCGGAAGATAATCAACCATCCGTAAAATTGTCCGGTACGGTGGAGGCCGTGCCCGCCGCCGAACCGGAGACCCGCCGACGCGATGCCGACCGCACCCGGAAGTGCTTGCTGGAGGCGGCCTTCGACGAGTTCTCGACCCGGGGGTTCGCCGGGGCGCGGGTCGGTGAGATCGCCGAGCGGGCGGGGGTGAACAAGCAGCTCATCACGTACTACTTCGGCGGCAAGGCGGGGTTGTATCGGGCGTTGCAGCGGCAGTGGCTGGACCGGGAGGCCGAATTCGCGGATCCGGACGCGCCGATCGCGGAGCTCGTCCTGCGGTATCTGCACCACATGCTCGCCGACCCGCGCGGCGTCCGGCTCGCGGTGTGGCGGGCCCTGTCCGATGCCGCGCCGATTCCGCCGTCGACCGCGGAGTCCGACCTCGCGACGACCCGGGCCCGGCAGGACCGCGGCGAGGTCGCCGCCGACCTGGATCCGGCGGCGTTCCAGCTGGCGGTGATCGGCATGGTCGCCGCGCCGGTCCTGCTGCCCGACATGGTCCGGGACCTGTTCGGGATCGAGCCGCGCACAATGGAATTCGAGGAGCGGTACGGAGAACAGTTGCGGCGCATCCTCGCTCACCTCGCGACAGCGGAAAACCCAGAAGGAGAAGACGAATGACGTTTCTCGTCACCGGTGCGCGCGGCCTCGTCGGCCGCACGGTCATCGACCGCCTGCGCGCCGCCGGACACGCGGTGCGGGCGGTCAGTTCCCGGCCCGAGGACACCGAGCTGCCCGCCGATGTGGCGGTGGCCGCGACCGATCCCGACGATCCGGGCAGCTACGCCGCCGCGCTCGACGGCGTGGACCGGGTGTTCCTGTACGCCGCGAGTCCGGGCCTGGAGCATTTCCTCGCCGCGGCGCGGGCCGCCGGGGTGGGGCACATCGTGCTGTTGTCCTCGATCGCGGCCGAGGCCCCGGGCAATCCGATCGGTGATCGCCATCTGGCCGTGGAGGGTCCGCTGCGCGAGTCCGGGCTGCCGCTGACCATTCTGCGGCCCGGGGCCTTCGCGTCCAACGCCCGCCTGTGGCGGGACTCGATCGCCGCCGAACGTGTTGTGCGGCATCCGTTTCCGGACGTGCAGCAGAATCCGATCCACGAGGCCGATCTCGCCGACGCCGCCGTCGCGGCCCTCACCGAACCCGGGCACGCGGGCGCGATCTACCCGCTCACCGGTCCGGAGTCGCTGTCGTTCCGGGCGATGATCGACATTCTGGCCGAAGCGGTGGGCGAGCCGATCCGGCTCGAGCGGATCGGCTACGACGAGGCGGCGGAGTTCGTGTTCCGGCCCGTTCTGGATCTGTGGGCGGCCGCGGGCACCGGCCCCGCCCCGGTCGGGCCCACCGTCGAATCGGTGACCGGACCACCCGGGCGCACCTTCGCGGAGTGGGCCGCCGATCACGCGGCGGAGTTTCGCTGAGCCATTGCCATTGCAATTCGAGCCGCTGCGGGGTTCCATTCGAAGATGGCCGCCGCACCGGTGGGGCGGCCGGTTCGAAAGGCGAGCGGATGGATCGGGCCACCTACGAGGACTATCTGGTCCGGCACAATGCCGGGGACTTCGCCGCGGTCGCCGAACGGCACTTCCATCCGGAGATCGAGATCGAGGTAGCCGGTCGTTGCGTGGCGCGCGGCCGGGCCGCGGCCCTGGCCTGGCTGACCGCCGCCGCCGCGAACGTGACCTCCACGCTGTACGCCTACGATCACGAATTCGACCCGAACGGTCTGGAGGCGTGGGCCGATCTGTACGAGTGGGCCGAATGCCACCGCGGCGGCGACTCGCTGTTCGCCGGGCGGATGCGCGCGGGCGAGATCCGGATCACTCCCCTGCGCGCCCACTACATCACCCGCGGCGACCGTCTCGGCTGCATGGTCCTCGATCTCGCCGACGGCACGATCGAAATCGACCGTCCGGGAACGGAATTCGCGCCGCTTCCCAGCGCGGCGGAGCGACCGACGCCGGACCTACAACGCCCGCGCGAGCGCGCCCAGGCTGATGTCGATGATGGTGCGCAACTGCTGCCCGCTCGCCCCGCCCCGGCTCATCACCGCCAGTGACTGGTTGACCGCCGCGAGGTGGACGGCGAAGTTCTCGGCGTCCTCGGCGGATAATCCCGTGGCGGACAAGGCGTTTCGAAGCCGCTCTCGCTGGGACGCGAGGGCGTCGAGGGCTCGGGCCGCGATGGCGGGGCTCAAAGTCGGTATGGCCATTGTGGTCTGACTGATCAGGCAGCCGTCCGGCAGGTCGGGATCGGCGATGCGGTGCAGGGTGACGTCGAAGAAGCCCCGGATCGCGCGCAGCGGGTCCACGGGGGCCGCCGAGAGGGCCTGGTCGTATCGGGCGCCGTACCGCGTGGCGTAGCGGTCCAGGCAGCGCAGATACAGCGAATCCTTGTCGCCCAGCGAGGAGTAGATGGAACTGCGGTTCAGCCCGGTCGCCCGCGACAGGTCGTCCAGGGAGGTGTCGGCGTAGCCAGTGCGCCAGAACTGGAGCATCGCGGCGTCGAGCGCGACGTCCATATCGAACTGCTTCCTACCGGCCATATCGCGTGCGCCTCCGTCCGTTGTGGTCTTTCTCATCCTATCTTGAACCAAACAGTTCAAGATGGCTAGGTTCGAGACATGACCAACACAGCGACCCCAGCGCAGGCGGGGCACCCCCTTCCGGAACTCCCGCTCCCCGACCTCGCGGGCTTCGCCCATCGCTGGGTCGACGCGCACGGCATTCGGCTGCATGTCGTGGCGGGCGGTCGGCCCGCGGGCCCCGCCGTCGTCCTGCTCGCCGGATTTCCGCAGACCTGGTGGGCGTGGCGCGGGGTGATGCCGGGTCTGGCCCGGCGATTCCGGGTGATCGCGATCGATCTGCCCGGCCAGGGTCATTCCGATCGGCCGCACGGCGATTACGACACGCACACCGTCGCGGAGTTCGTCCAGGCCGCGGTGACCGAGCTGGAGGTGCCGACGTACTGGCTCGCCGCCCATGACATCGGGGCCTGGGTCGCCTTCTCCCTCGCCCTGAACCATCCCGAGCGGCTGCACGGATTGGCACTGCTGGACGCCGGAATTCCCGGCGTCACCCTTCCGGACGCTGTGCCCCTGGATCCCGAGAAGTTCTGGAAGACATGGCATTTCGCGTTCCACATGGTGCCCGATCTGCCGGAGACACTGCTGGCCGGTCGCGAGCGCGCCTACGTGGCCTGGTTCCTGACGACCAAGGCACTGACGCCCGACGTGTTCGACGGCGCCGAGATCGACCACTACGCCGCCGCCCTCGCGGCCGACGACGGCCTGCGCGCGCTGCTCGGCTACTACCGCGACGCCCCGGAGTCGGCGCGCCGCAATCGCGCCGCACTCGATCGAGGGCCCTTGACCGTCCCGGTCCTGGGCATCTCCTCGTCCCGCGGCTCGATCCCGGATATGGCCGCCTCCCTGAAGCCCTGGGCGGGGAATACGCGCGGCGTCTTGATTCCCGATGCCGGTCACTACATTCCCGAGGAACAGCCCGAGGCCGTCGTCGACGCGGTGACCGCGTTCGTCGAATCCGCCGACTAGCTGGTCGCGGCCGGAACGGGCCGCCCGGATCTATCGTTGGTCATGCGCTACGACGAATACCGGGCCCACGACGCCGTCGGCCTGGCTCGGCTGGTCGCGGACGGGCAGGTGCGGCCGCTCGAACTGCTCGAGCTCGCGCTCGCCCGCTACGAGCGGGTGGGTCCGGTCCTCAATCCGATGGCCATCCTGCTGGCCGAGGTGGGCCGGGCGCGGGCGGCGGGTCCGCTCACCGGTCCGCTGGCGGGGGTGCCGTTCCTGGTGAAGGATCTCGAACAGCATTTCGCGGGATATCCGACCTCGGCGGGAACCGCTCCGCTGCAAGCGATTCCGGCGGAGGAGCACAGTCTGCTGGTGCGGCGGTGGCTGGACGCGGGGCTGGTGATCTTCGGTAAGACGACCACGCCGGAGTTCGGGATGAAGGCCGTCACCGAGAGTTCGGCGTTCGGCGCGACCCGCAATCCGTGGGATCCGGAGCGCACGCCGGGCGGTTCGTCGGGTGGTTCGGCCGCGGCCGTGGCGGCGGGCATCGTGCCGGTGGCGGGCGGGAACGACGGGGGCGGTTCGCTGCGCATCCCGGCGGCGTGGACGGGGTTGTTCGCCCTGAAGCCCGGACGCGGTCTGGTGCCGTGCGGGACGAGCGGGGGCGACGCGCTGCACGGGCTGGCGGCCGACGGGGTGCTCTCGCGCACGGTCCGCGATTCGGCGGTCATGCTCGACGTGCTCGCGGGGCCCGATCCCGGGGCGCGCTACTACCGGCCGCGGCCGGGCGGCGCGTACGCCGAGGCCGTGCGGACACCGCCGGGGAGGCTGCGCATCGCCGTCGATCGGCGGTCGCCGCTGGGCACGCCGATCCACGCCGAGGCGACGCGCGCCGTCGAGCGGACCGCGGCCCTGCTGGAATCCCTCGGTCACGAAATCGTCGACGCCGCACCGAAGATCGACGGCATCCGGTTCGCGACGGATTTCACCACGGTGTGGACCGCGCACGCCGCCGCCGAGGTGGCCGGGGCCCGTCGTCGCACCGGAGCGCCCGAGCGCGCCTTCGATTTCGACACGCGCGCGCTGGCGGCGGCCGGACGGGCGCTGGCGGCGCGGGAGCTGATCGACGCCTACGAACGCTGGAACGACTACGCCCGCGCGCTGGCCGCGCTGCACGCCGACCACGATCTGTTGCTGACCCCCACGGTCGCCGAGCCGCCGCCGCGGGTCGGCAGCCGTCCGCTGCATTCGGTGCTGGAATCGGTGGTGGGTCCGCTGCTGCAACTGGGCGCGGGCCGCTGGGTGACCCGGCACAAGATCTTCCGCGAGACCGTCTTCGCCACCATGGCCGCCACCCCGTTCACGCAACTCGCCAATGTGACCGGGCGGCCCGCGATGAGCGTGCCCCTGCACCGGACCCCCGAGAATCTGCCCCTGGGAACCCAATTCATCGGGCCGCCGGACAGCGAATCGCTCCTGCTGCGCCTCGCGGCCCAGCTCGAACAGACCGCCCCGTGGTCCCACCTCGAACCTCCCGATCCCGCCCCCGGCACGCGGGGTCCGGCGGACCGGGCAGGCCGAGGCGGGACGGAACAGCCGACGATCACCCGCGCCGACTGATCCCCCGAGGGTCGCGGCCGGTGCCGCCGCCGAGGCGACGACACCGGCCCGTATCCGAGGCGGCGTGGCCCTCAGGATGAGCCGCGCCACCCCGTATTCGGAGCCGAAGCGCTTCCGGCTGGGATCGTTTTCCGCGCGGGCCGTCCGACGTGGGCGAACCGCGGCGCGGCGCTGGTGAGACGGGGTCGAATCGAGGCTCCTCGAATGATGTTGCGGCAAGCCATTTTTGGAGACTGACAGCGTAAAGGCTTGCAGGTCAAACCCATTCGCGACCGGCGACGCCACCGTCTAGGGGGTGACCTAAATCACCTTGCCAAACTTACTGCTGTACAAGGCGATTTCCGACCTACGGTTGGCTATTGCAACCAACCCACCCGGATGCGTCGGGTGGAAAGGACGACTACGTTCCTTCACGGCCTAACACCCGGAACTCCCGAGAAGGAGGCACGGCCGTGCGGATCCTGCTGGTTGCCAGCGCTTTCAACAGTCTCACCCAGCGTGTGCACGCGGAGCTGCGGGAGCGGGGGCATCGCGTGGGAGTCGTGCTGGCGCTGGGCGAGGACACGATCCGGGCCAAGGTGGCGGAATTCGCCCCGGATCTCATTGTCGCGCCCATGCTGACCTCGGCGATTCCGGAGGACATCTGGTCCGCCCACACCGTGTTGATCGTGCATCCCGGCCCGAAGGGCGATCGCGGGCCGTCGTCGCTGGACTGGGCCGTCCACGAGGGCGCCGACGAGTGGGGCGTCACCGTGTTGCAGGCGGTCGCGGAGATGGACGCGGGACCGATCTGGGCCACCGAACCGTTCCCGGTCGCGGCGTGCGGAAAGAGCGAGCTCTACCGCACCGAGGTCGCCGACGCCGCGGTGCGCGCGGTGCTGACGGCCGTGAATCGTTACGCCACAGGCGCTTTCGTGCCGGAGCCGCTCGACTACGATCGGCCCGACGTGCGCGGCGTGCTGCGGCCCTACCACGCTCAGCAGTACCGGCGCATCGACTGGACCACAGACGACACCGCGACCGTGCTGCGCCGCCTGCGCGCCGCCGACTCGCAGCCCGGCGTGCTCGACGAGCTGTACGGCCGGGAGTTCTTCGTGCACGGCGGCCATCCCGAGGACCGCCTGCGCGGCGCGCCGGGCGCGGTGATCGCGACCCGCGACGGCGCGATCTGCCGCGCGACCGTCGACGGCGCGGTCTGGCTGCCCCAACTGCGCCCGCGCCGAATCCCCGGTGGCCCAACCACTTTCAAGATGCCCGCGACGACCGCGCTGGGAGCGGACCTGCCGCCCGGCATCCCCGAGGCGCCGGTGTCGCCCGCCGAGGCCGCCACCCGCGACACCTGGTCGGAGATCCGCTACCGCGAGGAGAACGAGGTCGGCTACCTCGAATTCGCCTTCACCAGCGGCGCGATGAGCACCGAGCAGTGCCGCCGCCTGCTCGCCGCCTACCGCGAGGCCGCCACCCGGCCGGTGAACGTGCTGGTCCTCGGCCCGGCCCGCGACTTCTTCTCCAACGGCATCCATCTCAACGTCATCGAGGCCGCGCCCGATCCGGCCGCGGAGTCCTGGGCCAATATCAACGCGATGGACGATCTGGTGGAGGCGATCCTCACCACCACCGATACGTTGGTCGTCGCCGCGCTCGCCGGGAACGCCGCGGCGGGCGGGGTGATGCTCGCGCTGGCCGCCGACGAGGTGTGGTGCCGGGCGTCGACCGTCCTCAATCCGCACTACCGGCTGATGGGCCTGTACGGGTCGGAGTACTGGACCTACACCCTGCCGCGCCGGGTGGGCGCGGCGACCGCCGAACGGCTCACCACCGAGGCGCTGCCGGTCGGCGCGCGTGCCGCCGTGAGCCTGGGACTGGTCGACCGCGCGCTGCCGGGCGACGCCGCCCACTTCTGGGACCAGGTCCGCCGCGATGCCGAAACCCTTTCGGCCGCACCGGAATTGGCGGACCGGCTGGTGCGCAAGAAGCGCCGCCGCGCGGCGGACGAGGCGGAGCGACCGCTATCCGATTACCGCGCAACGGAATTGGGCCACATGTGGCGCAACTTCCACGCCCCCGGCGAGCCCTATCACGCGCTGCGCCGCGATTTCGTGCACAAGGTGTGCCCTACCCGCACGCCCGACCATCTGATCGACGTCTGACCGAACGACGGAGAAGCTGTGCTGGAACTGGACCATTTCAACCACGGTTGGGTGACCCCGGCCCTGTCGTATCTCATGTCGGTGATCGGCTCGATCCTCGGTCTGCGCTGCGCCTTCCACGCTCGAGCCGGTGAACGGCCCGGCGGCTGGCTGATCGCCGCGGCCGTGGCGCTCGGCGGCGCGGGCATCTGGGTCATGCACTTCACCGCCATGCTCGGTTTCGCCATCAAGGGTGTGACCGTCCACTACGACATGCCGATCACGCTGGCGAGCGCGGCCATCGCGATCGTGGTGGTGTGGGTCGGGTTGTCGATCGTGGTGCGCGGCAGCCGGGAGATCATCGCGCTGCCGCTGGGCGGTGCGATCACCGGGCTGGGCGTGGCGTCGATGCACTATCTCGGCATGTACGCCATGCGGTGCGCGGCCGACATCCATTACGACCTCGGGCTGGTGGCGCTGTCGCTGGTGATCGCGGTGGTGGCGGCGACGGCCGCGCTGTGGTTCATGCTGCATCTGGACGGCTATCCCGCCACGCTCGGCGCGGCGCTGATCATGGGGCTCGCGGTGTGCGGAATGCATTACACCGGAATGGCTTCCATGCACGCCGAGCACGGCCGGCACGACGCGATGCCGGGCGGTTCGGATCCCATGCAGTTGCTCACGCCGCTGATCGTGACCGTCACCCTGGTGACCATGATGCTGATCGTGCTGGTCGGGCTGGCCGAGATCGATTCGGCCGAGCGTGCCGCCGAACGGCGTCGGCCCGTGGCCGATCCGGCGCTCGCCGCGAGCGGGCGGCAGTGGCCGCGCCAGGAGGTCGGCGCGCATCGGCCCCGGCCGCGGGCCGAGCCGCGGCGCTGAGTTCAGTCGGCGCTCTCCCGGTTCTCCAGGCCGACCGCCTCGAGCAGTTCGCGGCGGTCGTCGGCGAGTCCGCGATTGTCCTGCGCGGCGGCCGCCATCAGATTCGCCAGACCCTCGGCGATCGCGTTGAGCTTCTGCTGCACCGCGGCGTCGGATCGTTTCTGGGTGTTCTGCAACAGCGCCACCAACAGGAACGTGATGATCGTCGTCACCGTGTTGATGATCAACTGCCAGGTGTCGAAATCGGTCAGCGCGAGCGTGGGTAACCACAGCACGACGATGAGGACGCAGAGGCTGAAGAACCAGGGCTGGGAGACCCGTTCCCCGATGGTGGTCGCGAAGCGGTCGAACACCGAGGGCTTGCCACCGACATCCGAGGGCATGACCGCTGGTTTGTGTCCCGAGCCGTTGCCGGACATGACGAACTCCTGATCGTTGCGGGCGCGTTGCCGCAGTACCCGGGTGATCGGGAACGAAACTTCGCCTCAGCCGGGGAAACTCGCCCGGCGGAACCAGTCCTCGGCGGCGAGCTTGGCGTCCTCGACCGACCGCGCGGACGCCTCCCGGATCAGGCTGCCGTCCTGGCGGCCGATCCGCCACGCGCAGGTGGTTCTGGTCGTCGCCTTGATCCGGCCGCGGAATTCGCCGAAGTCCTTGCGCAACCACCACTCCCCCGGGCCGCCGGCCAATTCCCAGCCGTCTGCCGCGTGTTCCGGACGAATAGGTCCGAACGGTCCGTCACCGGAATTCGCCCGGTTGTCCTCGACCACCTGCTTCCCCTCCACTGCCCACCGCTCGTCCTCCCAGTATCGTCGACCGCCTTGCGCGGCAACAAGATTTCGTCGGAAGAATCCGCGTCACAGGGGCGACAGTACGGGTTCGGCGCGGTGTGCGGACAGTGGCAACGCCATTTGCAAGAACGACTCGAGCGGCATTCATCGCGGAACGGATGAGAATTCAGAATCGGCGCGCGCCCGTGACGGGCATTTCCGCCATGGGCGACATCACCACGCCGGTGCCGCTCGTCGCCGCGTGGACGACCATGCCGTCGCCCGCGTAGAGGGCCGAGTGCTGACCGCCGTAGAACGACACCAGATCGCCGGGCTGGAGTTCGTCCAAACCGACCGGGGTGCCGGAGTCGAGCTGCTCGTAGCTGGTGCGGGGCAGATCCACCCCGGCCTGTTCGTAGGACCACTGCACCAGACCCGAGCAGTCGAAGGAGTCGGGTCCGGCCGAGCCGTAGGAGTAGTTCGAGCCGAGTTTGGACTCGGCCGCCTCGACGGCGAGCTGGCCGGTCGACTTCTGCGGCTCCGCGGGCGGCGCGGCCTGCGGTGCGGGCACGGAAAAGCCTGGCAGCGAACGCAAGTCGAGGCCCGGCGCGAACGACCGCACGGCGGCCCAGACATCGGCGGCGGCGGATTCGACCGTGACCTCCGGAACCGGGGTCGCGGCGGCGATCTGGCCGGTGTCCGGAAGCACGGCCGGCGCGACGTCTTCCGGTATCGCCACGAGCGTGCCCGGCAGCGGTCCGGGGGTCGGGACCTCGCCCGGAATGTCGAGTACGCCGATACCCGGAATGTCGAGGGTCTGGGCCTGGGCCTGGCCGGAGGTCAGGACCAGCGCGCCGAGCGCGCCCAGCGCGACCACCGCCGCGCCCATCGTCCACCAGAGCAATCCCCGCAGATACCCGGAATATCGACCTTCGCTGATTCCTGCCATGATGCGGTCCTTTCGATCCCTTTCTTCGGAGGCCGGACGCTCTGCCCGGCTCCTTTGAACAGTTTCGAAAAACGACGCGATGTGCATTCGGTCCAGCGGATCCGAGGAGCAATCATTCGCCCACCGCAAATCAATTACCAACAGGAACACACCCGATAATGATAACAACGCGATAACCAATCGAAAACCCAATGATCACGAAGAAATGCCCCGCATTGGATTGTTTATCCGTTGCGGGGCATTTCCGGGGACGTATCAGGCGCTCAATTGCTGTTCGATACGCGCGGCCAGATCACGCAATTTCGCCGCGAATTCCCGGGCGGCGTCCGGATCCTCGCCGGAGCTCTTGACCACCCGGCGACCCAGGGCGACCAGGCGGGATTCGACCGAACTGAACAGATCCACCGGGCGATCGGCCGCGGCGGCTTGCGGCAGTTCGCCGCGCAGCCAGGACTGCAACCGCGCGACGGCCTGTTCGCGATCGAAGCGATCGGGCAGGACCGCGATCGCCTCCCGGATCCTCCCCGCGGTGACCTTGCTCTCCCCGGCGGCGAGGGTGGCGTAGAGCGTGACCGCCGCCTCCTCGCCGTGTTCGGCCGCGACCGGGAGCAACTCCCGGATCTGGCCCTCGTTGATGCCGGGGGCCATCGGATGCAGCCGGGCGGCGAGCGGCCACGCGCGAATCAGCTTGTGGGCGTAGGAGCGTTGCATGTCCCAGCGCTGTTCCACGTAGTCGTCGAAGGTGGCGTAGGCGTCGCGGTAGAGACGGCCGTCACGCACGATCTGCAACGCCCGACCGGCCGCCCAGAACGCCAGTCGCAGTGTGCCGATGGAGGTTTCGCAGTCCGAGAGCTGCGCCTGCTCGTGCTCGCTGAGCGGGCCGTCGCCCGGATCGGGCAGCGGCATGGTCAGCACGTTCGACGCCGGATCGGGCGCGGGCGGCACCACCGACAGCGCGGCGCCGGAGCGACGCCACTCCGCGTCGCGCAGCGGCGAGACCGGTGGGGTGTGCTCGGCGGTGTCGGCGAGCGGATTGGCCGCGGCGGCGCCGCCGATGACCGATTTCCTGCGTTGCGGAGGCATCAGGCGGGCACCCCCAGCGCGACGCGGTAGGGCGCGACGAGCTCGTCGCCGACCCGGCCGTATTCGCCCAGATCGTGCAGTGGATTCTCGGCCCCCTCGCCGACTTCCCCATCGGCGGCTTCCCGATACCACTTCCACGCGCTGAGATAGGACTCGAACACCTCGTACCCGGCGTCCTCCAGATGCGAACGCTGGGTGCGATATTCGGTGGAGACGTTGACGCCGTTCTTCATCGTGACCGGAACCTTCGTCATCAGCACTCGGACCCGGATCTCGCGATCCGCGTCGGCGGCCGCCTCCTCGGCGGCCCGGTATGTACTCGGCACTCGTTTCACCTCCGAGGGACTCACACTCGTCAACAACACGAGCTCGTCGGTCGAGGGAATGGCGGCCTTGAAGATATCCGCCGATTCACCTCCGGCATCCACGATCACCACGTCGTAGTTCCCGGAATTGTCGGCGATGCAATCGTCGACGTGCCGGGAGGGAAACGCGATGAGCGTGAAGGGCACCTCGATCTCGCCCTTGAGCAACCGGCGATACCAGGAGTAGCCGGTCTGACTCAGTGGGTCGGCGTCGATCACCAGCACCCGCAGGTTGTGCACCCGCGCGAAGTAACCGGCGAGGAAAAAGGCGGAAGTGGTCTTGCCGACGCCGCCCTTCAGATTTCCCAGGGTGATCACCAAGGGTGTGGGCAGATCGAGCGGTGCAACAGAATTCGCCATAGACGTCCTCCTGTGATGAGGAGAGCATTACTGTGCGTGGCCAGTCTTACACGGGTGTAAGTCGAACCCGTTTCATTTCCCGGCGTGTCCGATTGCGGCTGTGTCCAATTGGACACATTTGTTGAAAATGATGTTCATCAGGCCCGTGCTAGGCTCGCGCTCGTGCATCGAGTCCTCTCCGTCACCCCGCCCCCCGCCTCCTGAGCGGGGCGGCCCTCCAGCCGGGAGTCCGGTAACCGACTGCCCCGCGTCGTCGTTCGCTGTCCTTCGACGCAGGAGCACTCCTTTTCATGTCTGTCGACATCGTCGCGCCCGCGCGCGACCGTTCCGCGGTGGCCCTGGTGGCCGCCGGAATCCTCTGGGGCACCGGCGGTCTCGCCGGAACCCTGCTCGCCCGTTCGACGGGCCTGCACCCGCTGGGGGTGGCGGCCTATCGGCTGCTGCTGGGCGGGGCGCTGGCCGTGGTGGGGCTGGCGCTGTCGGGCGGGTTGCGCGGACTGCCGCGCACCCGGGCCGCCGCGCGCCGGATCCTGGTCACCGGGGCCTTGCTCGGGTTATTCCAGGGGGCGTATTTCGTTGCGGTGCGGGCCACCTCGGTGGGCCTGGCGACCATGACCACCATCGGCATGCTGCCGGTGTTCGTGGCGCTGGGCGCGGCCGTGCGCGATCGCCGCCGGCCCGATTCCGGCACCCTCGCCGCGATCGGTCTCGCCGTCACCGGGCTGGGCCTGCTCACGGGTTCGCGCCTCGACGCCGCGGCGGACTGGTCGCTGCTGCTCGGCGTCGGCGCGGCCCTCGCCGCCGCCCTCGGCTTCGCCTGCCTCACCCTGCTCACGACCACCCCCGTGCCGGGGCTGAATCCCTTGCGCACCACGGCGTTCGGGATGCTCATCGGTGGTCTGCTGCTGACGCCGCTGGCCCTGCCCTTCGGCATGACCCTTCCCCTGTCGCCCGGCACGCTGGCGACCGCCGCCTATCTCGGGAGTGTGCCCACGGCCCTCGCCTACACCCTCTACTTCCGCGGATTGCGCACGGCCCCAGCGGTTTTCGCCGCCGTGGCCGCGCTGCTGGAACCCCTCACCGCGACCCTGTTGTCGGTGACGCTGTTGCACGAGCGCCTCTCGCCGTGGGGCTGGGGCGGCGCGCTGCTGCTCGTCACCGCCCTGGCGCTCACCTCGCGCGAATAGTCAACGCACGCCCGAGGATTCGGATCCCCGAGCCAGCAGCGAGTGACGACGGCTGTAGGCGAAGTAGATGATCATGCCGATGACGAACCAGACGGCGAAGCGCAGCCAGGTGACGGGTTCGAGGTAGGTGATGAGCCAGACGGAGAACGCTATGCCGACGAGGGGGATGACCGGCATGAGCGGCGTGCGGAAGGTGCGCGGGAGGTCGGGCTGGCGGTAGCGCAGGACGATGACGGCCGCGCAGACGACCACGAAGGCCAGCAGGATGCCGATATTGGTCAGCTCGGCCACCTGGCCGATGGGCAGCAGGCCCGCGAGGACGGCCGAGGCGATGCCGACGATCCAGGTGATGCGGGTGGGCACCTTGCGAACCGGATCGGTCTTGGCGAACCACCGGGGCAGCAGGCCGTCGCGGCTCATGGAGTACCAGACGCGGGTGACGCCGAGCATGAAGGTGAACAGGACCGTCATGATGCCGACGATCGCGCCCGCCGCGATGAGGCTGCCCAGGCCGGACAGGCCGACGGATTCGAACGCCGAGGACAGGCCGCTCTTGGGATTGATCTCGGTGTAGTGCTGCATACCGGTGAGCACCAGGCAGACCAGCACGTACAGCACCATCGAGACGACGAGCGAGTAGATGATCGCCTTGGGCATGTGCCGCTTGGCGTCCACCGACTCCTCGGCCGCGGTGGACATCGCGTCGTAGCCGAACACCGCGAAGAACACCGTCGAGGCGCCCGTCACCGCGCCGCCGAAGCCGAACGGGAAGTACGGGTGGTAGTTGGCGCCCTTGATGTAGAAGGCCCCCACCACGATCACCACCAGCACGACCGCGATCTTGATGCCGACCACCGCCGTCTCGAACCGCGCCGCCGCCTTGATGCCCCGCGTCAGCAGGTACGCGATCAGCAGGCACAGCAGGGCCGCGAACAGATCCACCTTGTGCCCGGCGCCGGTGCCGGGCGCGCCCAGCATCCACACCGGCAGGTGAATGTCCAACTGCTCCAACAGGAACGAGATGTAGCCCGAGATCCCGATGGCCACCACCGCCACGATCGCGGTGTACTCCAGCAGCAGATCCCAGCCGATGAACCAGCCGACCGGCTCCCCGAGCACCGCGTACCCGTAGGTGTAGGCCGATCCGGCCTTCGGGATCAGTCCGGCGAACTCCGCGTACGACAGCGCGGCCGCGGCGCTGGCCACCCCGGCGATGAGGAACGAGATCAGCACGGCCGGACCGGCCTTCTCGTGCGCGACCGCGCCGGCGAGCGCGAAGATCCCCGCGCCGATGATGCCGCCGACCCCGATCGCGGTCAGCTGCCACAGGCCCAGGGCCCGTTGCAGCCCGCTGGACTCGTCGTCGATCTGCTCGATGGGCTTGCGCCGGAAGAGGTCCCGCATGACTGGACTGCCTGGCATAACGTCGCTCCTTGCACTACCTGGTCCGGGGCAGTGTAGATGTGAGCGGTAACATCCCGTTTGTCTTTTCGGACGAATGCCCTCGTCGGATTTCGTCCGCTGGGACGAGACGTCGGTCAGTCCGATGTGTTCCCGCTCGTCCCCGCGGCGGCGGGGCCGCGGGTCACGGTGATCGTGGTCCAGCCGCCGACGTGGATGCGCGCGCCGTCGGCGAGCGGCACCGGGGTGTCGGCCGGGATGAGGTCGTCGCTGCCGTCGAGGGAGGTGCCGTTGGTGGAGCCGAGGTCGGTGATCGTGATCGCGTCGCCGTCGATCCGCAGCCGGGCGTGCGCGCGGGAGACGCCGATGTCGATCGGCGCGATGCCGAGGTCGATGTCCGGGTGCACGCCCTGCGAGACGCTGCGCTTGCCGATCAGGAAATCGTTGCCGCGCAGGGCGATCCGGCGCGGCGGGTAGTAGGACGGGAACTGCACCTGGTCGGCGTCGGGCCCCTTGCGCGCCTGTACGCGTTCGTAGAATTCGCGGTCCGCGGTCACGGTGGCGGTCCAGATCTCCTGCGCCGCAACCTCTTCCGCGGGAGCGACCACGACGGTCTCGGCCGCGCGCGAGAGCGGGGGCAGGGCCGAATCGTGGCCGCACGCCTCGCAGAACCGGCCCGCGATGGGCGCCCCGCACACCGCGCACTCGGCCGTCGCCTCCACGGCGGTGGGGTTCGCCCCGAGCGCCGTCCCGCAGACGTCGCAGTAGTCCGTCGCCGTGGACGGATGCCCCTCGGGACAGGTGACCATCACTGCTCCTTCCGCACCCGCGCGGTCCTGGTCGAGCGGGCGTCGAGCGCGGCCTCGTCGAAGGCGTCCACGGTGCGGCGCAACCGCACCGTACCGGTGCGCTCGTCGACCTCGACCACCGTGCGCAACAGCTTCGCGGTGTCCTCGTTCCCGGATTCGGCGGCGAGTTCCACCGCGCGCTGCAACCGCGCGGTCGCGGTGATCGGATCGCCCTCCTTGCGCGCCGAGAGCCCCTCCTGCACGGCCTGGGCGAGTTCGGCTTGGCCGGTGTAGTGGGCGACGCGGCGGCTGATGCGCGCCGACAGCTCGGTCTCGGTGGTCCACACCGCCTTCACCAGGCCCTGGCCCACCACCTCCGCGCCCACGGCGACGCTGATCCGGGCGGCGAGCTTCTCCCGTCCGGGCGCGGCGGGTTCCAGCCGGACCTGCACGTGGTAGTCGCGCTCCTCCGCGCCCCACGAGCCGAGCGGGTACTCGCCCACCTGCGGTCCGGTGTCGACGCGGCGGCCGGTGAGGTCCTCGATGGTGGGCGCCACCTGTTTGACGAACCGCACCGTCGCCCCGGCCGGGGTCCACACCCGCAGCGTGAGATCGGGGATGGTCTTGGCCAGGGCGGACCGCATCATGGCCTGGAAGTCCCCGGCCAGCTCCGCGCCCTCCCGCACCACGTCCACCGACCCGTGCAGGGCCGAGGCGATCGAACGCAGTTCGGCGACAACGTAATCCGAGCCGACGCCGCGGCAGTCGCAGGTGAACGCCCCCAGCGACCGCTCGATCTCGGTGGCGAGCTGTTCGGGCGTCTCGTGCTCGTTCTTGCCGTCGGTGAGCAGGATGGCGTGTGCCATCGCGGCCGGATGCTGTGCGGCGATCTGCCGGGCCAGACCCAGCCAGGTGCCCATCGCCGTGCCGCCGTAGGGACGCAACGCGTCCAGCGCATGCCGTGCGGCCGTGCGGGATTCGGCGCTCGCGCGCTGGAGCGGGCCGCGCGCCGGATACACCACCCGAGCCTCCGAGGTGCCCTGCACGATGGCGAACAGAGTGCCGTCGGGCAGTTCGTCGAGGGCGGCGGCGGTGGCGCGGCGCGCGCCCGGAAACCGATCGCCCGCCGCCATCGAGCCGGAACAGTCGATGATGATGATCTCGAGCCGTTCCGGCGGCGGCGCGGCGACCGCGAAATCCGTTCCGGCCGTGACGGTCACGATCGCGTCGACCGTGTCGGCGCCCTCCGCCAGATACTGGTTCTGATCGACGGCGACCGAAACGCCCTGTCCCTCTTGCGAACCCACGTTCACTCCCCCGGCTGTCCCACCGGCGCGACGGCGACGGTGATGTTGTCCCCGCCACCGCAGTGCATGGCGTAGTCCACGAGATTGCGCGCGGCGACGGCGGGCGGCGCGGTGGTCGCGATCCCGGCCAGATCTCCGGCGTCGGGCAGGTAGTTCCACATGCCGTCGCTGCACAGCAACAGCACGCCCGGTCCGCGCACGCGCAGCGACCGCACCGCGGTCTCGGCCGCGGAGTGCTGGGAGTCCGCGCCGAGCCAGCGGACCAGGGCGTGTGCGCGCGGATCGCGCATGGCCGCGGTCTCGTCCATCGCGCCGGAGTCCACGAGCGCCTGCGCCCAGGAGTCGTCGACGGTCAGCCGCCGCGAGGGCGGGTCGGCGCTCGCGCCGCCCGCGCGCAACCAATAGGCCCGGCTGTCACCGACATTCGCGACGGTGATCTCGAATTCCCCATTGGCGCAACCGCGCAGCACCGCGGTCACGTAGGTGCACGACGGATTGTGCCCGGCGGCCACCGAGACCTCGCGCACGGCCTGGAACGCCGCCTCCAGCCCGGCCATCACCGCGTCGGTGGCGGCGCGGTCGGCGGCCAGCGCGGTCAGGCAGGCATCCACCCCGGCGCGGGCCGCCGCACCGGAGGCGGCCTGCGGATCCTCGGAGGTCGACACCCCGTCGCAGACCGTGATGATCACGGTGTCCGCACCGAGCACGGCCGCCGCGACCGCGTCCTCGTTGCGCGCGTGCGCCTTTCCGCGATCGGTGACCAGCTGGACCATGCCCAGATCCGCGCTGGCCCGATCGGGCGGACGGCGCAACTCGCCGCAGGACGCGCAATAGCCGTCGCCGTCGAACGTCGCCGCGCCGCAGGACGCGCACGCCGCGGCCGTCGCCGGAT
The DNA here is from genome assembly GCF_042874315.1 of Nocardia sp. NPDC004068. NCBI lineage: Bacteria > Bacillati > Actinomycetota > Actinomycetes > Mycobacteriales > Nocardiaceae > Nocardia > Nocardia sp. NPDC004068. The sequence continues at coordinate 164,915 of NZ_JBIAMW010000013.1, read as the reverse complement.
CCAGTTCCGGCAGGGCCGCGCGGCGGACGCCGAGCTCGCCGCCGCACTGCTCGCAGAACCGGTCGCCGGAGCCGACGGCCGCACCGCACTCCGGGCAGTTCGCCGCGCTCACAGTGTCGTCCTCGCGCGGACCGCGTTGGCGCGGTCCACCAGCTCGAATCGAGCCCACATGTCCTCCGTCTCCCGGGCCAACTCCCGGTAACACCGCTCCATCCCGGCCCGCACCCCCGCCTCGTCGAAGGCCCGTCCCAGTAACGGGCCCTCCTTCGCGGGACCGCGTCCCGCCGCCAACCACGCCAACGCCGCCTCCAATACCCGCAGCCGCACCTGGGCCGCACGCCGTTTCGACTCGATGCCGAGCCGTTCGATCCGCTCGCCGCATTCGCGCAGCACCCCGTCGTCGACCGGGCCGCCGTCGTCGAGCAGCGCCTCCACCGCGGCGATGCCCGCCTCGGTGTACAGCGCCGAGGACGGCTGCACCTGATCGAGGACCGTCACCGCGCCCGCGCGGTCACCGTCCGCGCGGCGCAGCCGGGCCAGCCCGAACGCGGCGCTGACATAGGCGCGGTCGGTCCGCCACACGGTCGCGTAGCAGTCCGCGGCGCGCGCCCGGTCGCGGTCGGGGTCGGCGCCGTCGCGCGCCGCCAGCTCGGCCGCGACGGCCAGCGCCAGTTTGGGCGCGGCCTCGCCCGGGAGGGTGGCGTACACCGACTCGAAATCGGTTGCGGCGGAGGCGAATTCACCCGCGATCAGGTGCGCCTGCCCGCCGTACCAGGCCAGCCGCCAGTCCTCGCCCAGGGTGGGCGCGAGGGCGTCGAGCCGGGTCCGCGCGTCGGCCGCGTCGCCCGCCTCCAGCGCCGCGCGCACCAGGCGCAGCGGGATCTCCACCGATTCCGCCGATCCGGTCACCACCGACCGCAGCCCGGCCGCGAGCGCCGGTTCCAGTTCCCGGACCGTCGTGCCGCCCGTGGTGGCCAGCAGCGCCGCCCCGCTGTCGGCGGGGTCGACCAGCGGCACGGGCAGGGCGGCCACGATCGCGCGCGCGTCGCCGAGTCCCTCGGGGCGCGCGCCGAACACCGCGCGCGGCGGGCCGAAGTTCACCGACAGGCCGGGGCGCGGGGTGTCGTCCTCGGCCGCGAGCACCTCGCGCAGCACTCCGGTGAGCTGGTCGGCGGTCTCCTCCATCGAGGTGAACCGCGCCCGCGGGTCGGAATCGGTGGCGCGCAACAGGAATCGGTACAGCGAATCGTGCCGGGCCAGCACCGGTTCGGCGGCGGGCCCGGGCAGCTCCGCGAAATGTCCGTCGCGCTGCGGCACGGTGAGCATCAGTACCGCCAGGGTACGACCCACGGTGTAGACCTCGCTGGCGATCGTGGGACCGGTGTCGGCGATCTCGGGAGCCTGATATCCGGCGGTGCCGTAGATCGCGCTGTGCTCGTCGTCCATCGCCATGACCGCGCCCAGATCGATCAGCTCGAGCCGCTCGTCGGTCTGCATGACATTGTCCGGTTTGAAGTCGCAGTAGGCGAGGCCCAGCGAATGCAGATAACCCAGCGCCGGAAGCATTTCCAGCACGTACGCGATGGCCTGCGCGGGCGGCAGCGGGGCGCCCTCGGTCTCGCGGTGGCGGCGCAGCACCTGTTTGAGGGAGACGCCGCCGACGTACTCCATGACGATGTAGTCGGTGCCCTCGTGCGCGACGAAGTTGAAGATCTTGACGATATTGGGGTGTTCGACCTGGGCCAGGAACCGCCGTTCGGCCGCGGCCGCCGCGGCGGCCTCGTGGTCGCCCGCGTTCAACAGCCCCTTGAGCACCACCCATCGGTCGTCGACCTTGGTGTCGGTGGCCAGATAGATCCAGCCCAGCCCACCGTGCGCGATCGGGCCCGCCACCCGGTACTGACCGCCGACGAGATCGCCCGCGCTCAGCGTGGGCGAGAAGGAGAATCGGGTGCCGCAGTGCGGGCAGAAGCCCTCGGTGCGGCCCGGCGTGCCCGCGCGGGCGCGGCCGACGGGCCGTTCGCAGGTGGCGCAGAACCGCTTGCTCTCCGGCACCACGGGATCGACGAGCACCGCGCCGGCCGGGTCCGTGCGCGGCACCCGCGGCACCTCGACCATGCCCGCGCCGAGCCGCCCGCGCCGCGACCGCGCCGAGGTGGATCGGGTGCGCGCCGATCGGGTCGTGGCCGAAGACGTGGTTTCCGTTGTGGCGGTGGGGGTTTCGGGCGCGATGCCGCAGGTGTCGCAGTAGCCGTCGACAATCGTTCCGGCGCAGCCCGGTTCGCCGCAGTTCATGCCCGCCGCCCCGCCTTCTCCGCGATGATCTGCTGATAGTCGGCCACCGCGCGGGTCACCGCGGCCAGATCGCACGGCAGGCGCGACAGCAGGCCGGTGGCGATGCGGTTGGACGACAGCACATCCTGATCTTCGCTCACCCCCAGTCGGGCGGCCTTCGCCTGGTAGGCCACGAGCCGTCCGCGCAGTTCGGCGCGGCGGTCCAGCAGCCCGCGGGCCAGCTGTTCGTCGGTGGCGGCGGTGTCCAGCGCGGCGGCGACGCGCAACCGGAACTCCAGCAGCGCCCGCGCGGCGGTCAGGGCCGATTCGCCGTCCGGGCGCGGCAGCGCGTCCAGTTCGGCGGCGAGCGCGGCGCTGGGATCGCCGTGCGCGGGCAACGGCGCGGTGATGATCTTCCGTTCCACCTCCGCGCGCACGGTCGCGGCCCGTTCGTGCACCGCGCGCAGATCGGCGAGCCGGGCCCGGGTCTCGGCGAGGCTCGCGTCCCAGTCGGCGGTCATGGCCCGCAACCGGACCAGGGCGTCGGACTCCCGCCGCAGCCGGTCGGCGAGTTCGCTTGTGCGCGAGTCGATCTCGGGCACGGTCAGGGCGAGCGGATCGGTGGCCGAGCGCGCGACGAGGTCGGTCACGGCGGCGGCGATCGCGCGCAGTTCCGGGGACGCGCCGCCCAGCCGGTCGAGCTGGGCCTGCACCGGCGCGAGACCGGACAGCACCCGGGAGTTGACCGCGTCGACCGCGTCGAGCAGTTCGGCGATGACGGGAAACGAGGTGCGCATCCGGTGCAGCGTGTCGGCGATCCCCACGAACAGCACCTTCTCGCTCGGTCCGGTGAGCGAGCGTTCGGCCATCGGGATCGGCACCCGGGACAGTTCGTGCGGGCGGTCGCGCAACAGCCGGGTGAGTTCCACGCGCTCGGCGTCGGTGGGGGTGGTGTGCCGGGCGCGCAGCACGCGGGCCTGCTCCAGGATGGTCTGCAATCGCCCGAAGTCCTCCCACATCAGATCGAGCAGCCGCCGCACCGGCCGCCAGCGTTCGGCGGTCACGCCGGTGGGCGGGTAGCCGCGCAGCAGCGTCAGGCCCGGATGCTTGTCCAGCTCGAGCAGGGTGGCGGTGATCGCGTCGAGTTCCCGTCCGCGGGCGGCCAATTCGGTGTCGATCTCGGCGACGGTGAGCACGGTCATCGGCGGCTCAATCGCTGTAGCGCGGGGGCGGGGGCCCGGAGCCGGGACCGAGCGCGGTCAGATGGGCGGCGTAGAGGCGTTGCCAGGTGCCGTCGGCGCGGATGCGTTCGAGCACGCCGTTGACGAACCGCACCAGCTCCGGTTCGCCCTTGGGGATGCCGATCGCGTACGACTCGAAGCCGAGCGGATCGCCGACCACGCGCAGGTTGTGGTCCTGCTGGGCCAGTCCGGTCAGGATCGGTTCGTCGGAGCTGACCGCGTCGACCTGACCCTGTTGCAGTTGCACCAGGCAGTCGGTCCAGTTGTCGACCGCGCGCACGGTGGGCCGATCGGGCAGCGCGAACAGCGGCCGGGCCGAGGTGGAGCCGAACGTCACGCACACTCGCTTGCCGCGCAGGTCGGCCGCGCCGTTCACCCCCGAACCCGCGGGGGCCAGAATGCGTTGCGCCGCACGGTAGTACACGGCCGAGAAGTCGATGTCGCGGCGGCGGTCACAGGTGGTGGAGAAGGTGCGCACGACCAGATCCACCTGATGCCGCTGCAACGCGGGGATCCGCTCGGCCGTCGAGACCGAGCGCAGCTCGACCAGATTCGGATCGCCGAGCAGATCGCGGGCGATCTCGCGGGCCAGATCGATGTCGAAGCCCCGCAGCTGTCCGGTCCCGGGATCGCGGAAGCCGAACAGATAGGTGTTCTGATCCACGCCGACGGTGACCCGGCCCTTGGCGACGATCCGCGCCAGCGCCGAATCCGGCAGCGGCGTACCGGGTTTCGGCTGCGGGCCGGGGCGCAGGCTGGCCTCGGCGTCACAGCCGCCCTCGGCCGCGGGCGCGGTGGTCAGCTCCGCGGCGGCGGGCGGTTCGGGCGCCACCGCCGCGACCGGGGGCCGGACCGGGACGGCCGGATCGGCGCCGCAGCCCGCCGTCGTCGCGGCGATCGCGATCATCGCCGCCGCCCACGCCACCCGCCCGCCGATCACAGGAACTCCTTCAGCCGCGGCCAGAGCCCGGCGGCGATGCCGGTGGCCGCGAACACCATCAACACCAGTGTGCCCGGTGCCGCGCCGAACCAGGCGGTCCCGGCCCCGCCGATCTGCCGCCGCAGCTCCGCGCGGGTCGCGGCCAGGCCGTCGCGCAGGCTGGTGTCCAGGTCGGTGAACCGCCGGGCCGAGGAGTCGGGGCCGTCGCCGATCGCCTGGTTCAGCGCGGCCGGATAGTCGGCGGAGTTGTAGCGATCCAGCTGCGCGCGATGCCCGGCCAGCCACTGCGAGAGTTGCCGGCGCGCGGGCGAATCCGCGGTCGTCGCGCGGTCCAGTGTCGCGCTCAGGCGGTCGGTATCGGCGGTGAAGGCCTGTTCGCTCTCGGTGGGGTCGCCGCGGGTGATCAGCTCCAGCGTCTCGTCCGTGCGCGCGCGTTGCGCGAGAATCCTTGCCTGCGAGAGGTTCTCACCGCGCGCGGTGGGCCCGTGCGGCGCGCCGTCGACGGCGTTGCCCGCGACGACGGTGGCCACCACGAACCACAGCAGCGCCAGGATCGCCGCGCCCGCCGCGGCGACCAGGCCGAGATTCACGCGACGATTGGTGCGGCGCAGCAGGACTCGCGAGACCGCGACCGCGCCGCCGATCACCAGCACCAACAGGATCAGCGCGAACCAGGGCGGCCCGGTGACCGCTCGCTGATCGGCGCGCACCGCGGCCAACCGCTGTTCGGTCAGCCGAGCGGCGTTCGGCAGCAACGACTTCTGCATCAGGCCCGACGCCTCGCGCAGATAGGCCGCGCCGACCGGGAGGCCCTGCCGGTTGTTCGCCCGCGCGGTCTCCACCAGACCCGTGTAGGCGGGCAGGTCCGCGGCGACACGGGCGACGATCTGCCGGGTCGGTTCGTCGGCGGCGCCCGCGGCGGCGGTGGCCAGCGCGTCGGCGGCGTCGGCGAGCGCCTGCTGGTATTGCGCACGCACACTCGGGGATTCGATGCCGCCGGACAGGAAGGCGGTGGCCGCGGCGGCGTCGGCGCTCGACAGCGCCACGTACAGCCGCTGCGCGGCGTCGGCGAGGGGTTCGGTGTGTTGCAGGGCCGCGTCGCGGCGGGCCGTGCGCGCGCTCGCCTCCTGCGCGCAGACCAGGCCGGTGAGCAGGCACGCCAGCACGCCGCCGATCACGACGGCGACGAGGACGCCGGGTGTGGTCGCGGCGAAGCGACGCACCCAGCGCAGCCATTGCCCCGGTGCCCGGAACTCCACGCGCCCCCCTCTGTCTGCCTCCGATCGCGATCGTACGGGAGCACGCGCCGGTTCGCCCGCGTTGCCCGCGAGTCCGTTCGCGGCCGATTCGCCTCCCTCCCGGGCGATCTCGGCGTAGAGTTGCCAGCTGTCTTCCGAGTCCAGAACCGCGGCTCCCCCTCCCACCTCCGACATCCGGGTGTGACGATGCCATTTCTCGACCGCCGCGAAGCCGGCCGACGGCTCGTCGGACGCCTGCGGGCGTTCAGCGGGCCCGATACCGTGGTGCTCGGATTACCGTGCGGCGGCGTACCGGTGGCGTACGAGGTGGCGACCGCGCTGCGCGCCCCGCTCGATGTCGCCGTGGTCCGCAAACTCGAGGTGCCCCACCGGCCGCGGCTGGTGTTCGGCGCGGCCGCCGAGGGCGGCGTGCGGGTGGTCGACGACGAGTTGCTGGTGCGCGCGTTCGTCTCGCCCGCGGAACGCGCGCGGCTGGAACGCGAGGCGCGAGAAGCGGTGTTGCGCAGGGCCGCTCGGTTCCGCCGCGTCCAGGAGCGGTTGTCGCTGGCCGACCGGACGGCCGTGCTGGTCGACGACGGCGTCGCGACCGGCGCGACCGCGCGGGCGGCCTGCCTGCTGGCGCGCCGCCGGGGCGCCGCGCGGGTGGTGTTCGCGGTGCCGGTGGGTTCGTGCCGCCCGATCCGGGCGCTGGCCGCGCACGCGGACAATGTGATCTGCCTGGAGACGCCCGAGCTGTTCCACACGATCGGGCACTGGTACGGCGACTTCGAGCCGGTGCACGAGAGCGCGGTGGGCGAGTTGCTCGACAGCGCCGCCGAACTGCTGCGCACTCCCCCGACCCAGCCGATCCGGTTGCATCGCGAACCCGCCGGACCATGATCGGCTACTGAAACAGGTTCTAGACATCCGGGGCGCGGTGTCTTACCGTCGAGACATGACAAGCGATGTGTCTCACGCGGCGCGGTTCGAGCTGCGGTCCGGCGACGGCTGGCGCGACCCCTGGCCGATGTATTCGGCGCTGCGCGAACACGATCCGGTGCATCACGTGGTGCCCCCGGGGCGCGAGCACGAGGACTACTACGTGCTGTCCCGCTACGCCGACGTGTACGAGGCCGTACGCGATCCCGAAACCTTCTCCTCCGCACTGGGTTTGACGGTCGACTACAACAATCTGAGCGAGATCGGGCTGGGCGACGACCGGCCCTTCGTGTTCACCGATCCGCCGGACCACACCGTATTCCGGCGCAGTGTGGCCAAGGGCTTCACCCCCCGGCAGGTGGCCGAGATCCGCCCCGCCGTCACCGAATTCGTGATCGACCGGTTGGAACGGCTGCGCGCGACGGGGGGCGGGGACATCTCGGTGGAGCTGTTCAAACCGCTGCCGACGATGGTCGTGGCGCACTATCTCGGTGTGCCCGAGGCGGATCGGCCGAAATTCGACGAGTGGAGCGAGGCCATCGTGGCCGCCTCCGCGCACGGCGGGGTGCAGCACGCTCAGGACGCGGTCGGCGAGCTCATGGGGTACTTCACGGCCATGATCGAACGCCGCCGCGCCGCACCGGGGGACGACACCATCTCCCATCTGGTCGCCGCGGGGCTGGGCGCGGACGGTGACGTGAGCGGGATCCTGCGCATCCTCGGATTCGCCTTCACCATGATCACCGGCGGCAACGACACCACCACCGGCAATCTCGGCGGGGCAGTGCAACTGCTGACGTCGTATCCCGAGCAGCGGCGGCGGCTGCTCGACGATCCCGGGCTGATTCCGGGCTGATTCCGGGCGCGGTCGAGGAGTTCCTGCGGCTCACCTCGCCCGTGCAGGGCCTGGCCCGCACCGCCACCCGGGACGTGGAGATCGAGGGCGTGACCATTCCGGCCGGGCGGCGGGTGCTGCTGCTGTACGCGTCGGCCAATCGCGACGAACGCGAATTCGGTTCGGACGCGGGCGAACTCGATGTGACGCGCGGGCCGCGCAACATCCTCACCTTCGGCAACGGCAACCATCACTGCCTCGGCGCGGCCGCGGCCCGCATGCAGGCCACCATCGCCCTGCGGGAGCTGCTGGCCCGCTGCCCGGACTTCACCGTGGACCTGGACGGGGTGCGCTACTCCGAGGGCAGTTACGTGCGGTGGCCGGTGCACGTGCCGTTCGTGGCGGGCTCGTGAACTGGATGGCCGAGCCGCGGTCGCTGGGCGCGGCCGAGCGCATTCTCGACGCCGCGGCCGGATTGTTCGCCGAACGCGGGGTGGCCGCCACCCAGATGGCCGATATCGCCAAGGCCGCGGGCTGCTCCCGGGCCACGCTGTACCGCTATTTCGACAGTCGCCAGGCCGTGCAGTCGGCGTTCGTGCATCGGGAGGCCCGCCGGATCGGCGCGGCCGTGGCCGCCGAGATCGGCGCCCTCGAGGATCCGGGGGCGCGCGTGGTCGCGGGCGTGGCGGCGAGTCTGCGTGCGGTGCGGGCTGATCCGCTGCTGATCGCCTGGTTCCGGCCCGGCGACGCGGGCATCGCGCTGGGCATCGCCCAGACCTCCGAGGTCATCGAGGCCATCGCCGTCTCCCTGTTCGGCGCGCGCGCCCGCCCGCGCGACGGCGATCCGGCGCTGCTCGCGCGCTGGCTGACCCGGATCATCGTCTCGCTGCTGACCGTCCCGGGCCGCGACGAGAACGAGGAGCGGGAGATGCTGCGACGGTTCGTCGCCCCGTTGTTCGTGAACGCTCACATCTGATCGCCCCGACCCCGCGCCCGACCTCGGACGCTTCGGGCGCACCCGACCCCGGATGCTTTCGGCTGGGACGGATGACGGGTTGCGCGGCGAGGCGGCGGGCTGGAGGGTTGGGGGCATGACTTCGCTCATCATGTCCGCCCGCGACCTCGAGTTCCTGCTCTACGAGTGGCTGGACGTGACGAGGTTCCTCGATCGGGAGCGGTATCGGGAGCATTCCCGGGAGACCTTCGATCAGGTGCTCGAACTCAGCCGCGATCTGGCCGAGAAGTACTTCGCGCCGCACAATCGCGACAACGACCTGCACGAGCCGACCTTCGACGGGGAGAAGGTGCATCTGCTGCCCGCGGTGCGGCAGGCCCTGGACGCCTTCGCGGCGGCGGGGCTGGTGGGCGCGGGCATGGACGAGCGGGTCGGCGGAATGCAATTGCCGCACACCGTCTTCACCGCCTGCATGGCCTGGTTCTACGCCGCGAACGTGGCCACCACCAGCTATCCGATGCTGACCATGGGCAATGCGAACCTGCTGGCCGCGCACGCGACCCCCGAGCAGATCGACCGCTATGTCCGCCCGATGATCGCCGGGCGGTTCTTCGGGACCATGGCGCTGTCGGAGCCGCAGGCCGGATCCAGCCTCGCCGACATCACCACCAAGGCCGTCCCGCAGGACGACGGCGCCTACCGGCTGTTCGGGCGCAAGATGTGGATCTCGGGCGGGGACCACGAACTCTCGGACAACATCGTGCACCTGGTGCTGGCCCGGGTGCCCGGCGCGCCGGTCGGCACGCGCGGCATCTCGCTGTTCATCGTGCCGAAATACCTTGTGGCCGAGGATGGTTCGCTCGGTGAGCGCAACGACGTGGTGCTGGCGGGGATCAATCACAAGATGGGCTGGCGCGGAACCGTCAACACCGCACCGGTTTTCGGCGACGGGGCCTATCTGCCCGGCGGCGCGCCCGGCGCGGTCGGCTACCTCGTCGGCGAGGAGAACCGCGGGCTCGCCTACATGTTCCACATGATGAACGAGGCCCGGCTGGGGGTCGGTCTGGCCGCCACGGCGCTGGGCTACACCGGCTATCTGAAGGCCCTCGACTACGCGCGGACCCGACCGCAGGGCCGGGCGGTGACGGTCAAGGGTCAGAGCACCCCGCAGGTGCCGATCGTCCGCCATCCCGACGTGCGCCGAATGTTGTTGGCGCAGAAGTCCTATGCCGAGGGCGCGCTCGCCCTGCAACTGTACTGCGCGACCCTGATCGACGAGCAGCGCAGCGCCCCCGGCGGCGCGGAGTACCAGCGCGCGGGCGCGCTGCTGCGCATCCTCACCCCGATCGCCAAGAGCTGGCCCAGCCAGTGGTGCCTGGCCGCGAACGATCTGGCCATCCAGGTGCACGGCGGGGCGGGCTACACCCGCGACTACGACGTCGAACAGCACTATCGCGACAACCGGCTCAACCTTATTCACGAAGGGACGCACGGGATTCAGAGCCTGGACCTGCTCGGACGCGCGGTGGTCGCCGACGACGGGGCGGGCACGGCGCTGCTGCTCGAGACCATCGGCGGCACCGTCGCCGCCGCCCGCGCCACCGCCGACGCCGAACTGGGGGACTTCGCGGACGCGCTCGCCCAGGCGACGGGCCGGATCGCCACCACCACGGCCACGCTGTGGAAGGACGGCGATCCCGACCTCGCGCTCGCCAACTCGGCCGCCTATCTGGAGGCGTTCGGGCATGTGGTGCTGGCCTGGATCTGGCTGTCGCAGGCGGTCGCCGCGCACGGGCGCACGAGCCGGTTCCACGACGGCAAGCGGGCGGCGGCGCGCTATTTCTTCCGATGGGAATTACCGCGCACCACAGCGCAATTCGATCTGCTCGACTCCCTGGACCGGACGACGCTGGATCTCGACGACGGCTGTTTGTGATCTGTCCCGAGCCAGGTTTGGCAAAACCGCAGGGTGGTAAGGTTGTTGATAGTTCACCGACGCGAGGGCAACGGCGCCGCTGCACGCGCACTCCGGCCACCCGTGGGGAACAGATATGGACCTGCTCAATCCGATCGATGCCATCTTCCTTGCCGCCGAGACCCGTGAGCATCCGATGCATGTCGGCGGTCTGCAGGTGTTCGAGCCACCCGCCGACGCGGGCGAGGATTTCGTCCGCGAGCTCTACGCGGGGCTGAGCGGCGCCACCGAGGTGCGCTCGCGCTTCCGCCGCAGGCCGCGCAAGCTCCTGGGGAACCTCACGAATGTGTCCTGGGCGCACGACGATCGGATCGATCTGGGCTATCACCTGCGCCGGTGCGCGCTGCCCGCGCCCGGCGGGGAGGCCGAGCTGCTGGATCTGACCGCCCGGCTGCACGCGACCCCGCTGGATCGGAACCGGCCGCTGTGGGAGGGGCGGATCATCGAGGGGCTGCGCGGCGACCGGTTCGGCGTGTACGTCAAGATCCATCACGCACTGATGGACGGGGTGTCCGCGCTGCGGCTGTTGCAGCGCACCTGCACCGAGGATCCGCTGGACACGCGGCTGCGGGTGCCGTGGACGATGGGCCGCGACGCCACCGATCCGGACGAGGCGCCGAATGTGTGGGATCAGTTGCGCGGCATCGCCCCTCGGTTGTTAACCAGTGTCGGGGCGGGCGCGGCGACGCTGCGCGCGGTCCGGGAGGGACGGCTCGAACTGCCGATGTCGGCGCCCCCGACCATGCTCAACGTGCCGGTCGGCGCGGCGCGCGACGTGGCGGTCGGATCGTTCCCGATCGAACGCGTCCAGGCCGTGCGCAAGGCGACGGGCACCACCGTCAACGACGTCGTGCTCGCGCTGTCGGCCGCGGCGCTGCGGGCCTACCTGCTGGAACGGAACGCGTTGCCGGACAAGCCCTTGACGGCCATGGTGCCGGTGAATCTGCGCCGGGAGACCGACGCCGACTCCGATGGCAACATGGTCGCGGCGCTGCTGTGCAATCTGGGCACCGATATCGCCGATCCGGTGGCGCGGCTGCACACCATCAGCGAGTCCATGCGGCGGTCCAAGGAGGTCTTCGCCCAATTGCCGCCGCTGGAGGCCGTCGCCCTGTCGGCCCTGCTGCTGTCCCCGCTGCCGCTGGTGTTCGCGCCGGGATTCCAAGCGCTGCCCCGGGTTCCGTTCAACGTGGTCATCTCCAATGTGCCCGGCCCGCGCAAACCGGTGTACCTGCAAGGGGCCCGGCTGGAGAGCAACTATCCGCTGTCCATCCCCTTCGACGGTCAGGCCATGAACATCACGGTCACCAGCACCGCCGACAATCTGGACTTCGGGCTCGTCGGCTGCCGTCGCTCGGTCCCGGACCTGTCCCGGTTCATCGGGCACATCGAGACGGCGTTGCGGGAAATGGAGGCCGCCGCCTGCGCTCGTGTCTGAGGCCGCCGCCCGCGCTCTAGGGTAGGGGCGTGGACGAACGGTGGCCGCGGTTGCGGGAGGAATGCCTGGTCGAGGAGGACGAGGCGGTGCTCGCGCTGAACAAGCCCGCCGGGATCTCGGTGACCGGCGAGCGGCACGACACCGATCTGGTGGAGCTGGCGGCCGGCTGCGGGGAGACGCTGTATCCGGTGCATCGGATCGACAAGGTGACCTCGGGGCTGGTGCTGCTGGCCAAGGAACTCGGGGCGCACGGCCAGCTGACGCGGCAGTTCACCAAGCGCACGGCCGACAAGACCTACCTCGCGATCACCGCGTCGACGGGTCTGCCGGATCGGGGCGTGATCGACCTGCCGCTGAGCGTGGGCCGCAAGAACCGGGTGCGCATCGCCGCGCCGCGGGAGAGCATCGTGCGGGACGGGGACCGCTGGACGGTCGCGGAACGAGATGTGCTGGCGGGCCGGAACTATCCGTCGCGCACCGAGTTCGCGACCGTGTTGCGGACCGACGCGTACACGGTGTTGACGGTGCGGCCGATCACCGGGCGGCGGCATCAGATCCGCGTGCATCTGGCGTGGATCGGCCATGCCATCGCGGGCGATCCGCTGTTCGACCGGTCCGGCACGCACGCGCGCACCCACCTGCACTCCTGGCGGCTGCGGCTCGAAGCCCCGTGGCGCGCCTCCGGCGAACTGGCCCCGACCGCCGCGCCGGGCGCGGACTTCTGGACGGTCGCGGGCACGGCCCTGACCGACGACCCGGCGGCGTTGCTCGGCGCGGCCGCGGAGTGATAGGCGCGGGGCACGCCCGGTGGCGTGCCTCACGCGCACGCCGGGGCCGCGGTCATTTAGCCTGGTAATGGTGCCCTCGGGCAGTTCGGGCGCAATGGCGCGGTCCCCACGAGAAAGCGAACGCCGATGATTCTGCTGGCGCAGCTCAGCGATACGCATTTCGACCTGCACACGCGCAATGCCGAACGCGTCGAACGGGTCATGGGCTTCCTGGCCGACCTCCCGCGCCGCCCCGACGCCATCCTGGTCACCGGCGACATCACCGATTCCGGAAAGGCCGAGGAGTTCGAGCAGGCGCGCGCGAGCCTGGTGGCCGACGTCCCGCTGCGGGTGCTGCCCGGCAACCACGACGACCGCGCCAATCTCCGCGAGATCCTCCTCGACGAGCCGCCGTCCGACGCCCCCATCAACCAGGCGCTGCGCCTGGACGGCCTGACCGTCGCCCTGCTCGACTCCACCGTCCCCGGCGCGAGCCACGGCGAACTCGCCGACGCCACCTACGCCTGGCTCACCGCGCTGCTCGACGAAACCCCCAGCGACACAGCGGTTCTCATCGCATTGCACCATCCGCCGCTGCCGATGTACAGCACGGTCGTCGACCCGATCCGCCTCGCCGATCCCGACCGTCTCGAGCGGATCATCGCCGCCGATCCGCGCGTCCTGGGCACCCTCACCGGCCATATGCACGCGATGGCCACCACGCTGTTCGGCACCCGGCCGCTCATCGTCGCACCGAGCGTCGCCTCGCTCATCGGCGGCGCGTGGGAAGTGCCCGCGCCCGGCCATGTTCCGATCGACTACGCCCCGGACCCGTCCCTCGTCCTGCACATCGTCGAGGACGGGCGGCTCACCTCGATCGTCCGGACCGTTCCGATGGGCGGACGGATCGCGGTCATGCCTCCTTCCGATACGCCGACGGCGTGGTCCCGGTCCACCTCTTGAACGCGTAGATGAAGGTGGACGCCTCGGCATAGCCCAGCCGGATCGCCACATCGCTCACGGAAAGCGGTGTCGCCGTGAGCATTTCCTCCGCGAGCGCCCGGCGCACCTCGTCCAGCAGCGCCCGGTAACTGGTCCCGGCCGCGTCGAGGTGTCGCCGGAGGGTGCGCGTGCTCATGTTCAGATCCCGGGCGACCGCGTCGATCCCGGGCGGCGCGGCGAACCCGTCGGCGCCGCCGCGCGGGACGAGGCGTTCGCGAACCTCGGCGGCGATGCCGGTGCGGGCGCGGCGGCGATGGACCAGATCGCGGCACTGGGCCAGGCACATGGCCCAGGTGTGCTCGTTGGCCTGCGGGAGGGGCTGCTCGAGCAGTGCGGGATCGAGGACGAACAGGTTCTGTGGGCGGTCGAAGGCGGGGCGCACGCCCACGATCTCGGTGAGCAGGTCGGCGTATTCCGGTTCGGGATAATCGAATTCGGCGCGGGACAGCGCGATGTCGTGGCCGAGCAGATCGTTCATCATCTGGTGCATGGCCAGCGAATCGCGTTCGACGAGGAAGCGGCGGACGTCGGGGGGAACCTGCTCGTCGTGGATCCAGGCCACGAATTCGCCAGGCTCCGAACGCAATACCGGGATGCAGAAGGTGAAGCTGAGTTCGAGGTAGCGCATCGCGAACGAGATCGCCTCGCCCAGCGTCGGACTGGACACGCACGCGAAGCCGAAGATGCCGAAGGTGGTGATGCGGTAGCGACGGCCCACCTCCACGCCGAGCGCGGGCCGCTCGTCCGCCAGCGCGCGCACCAGATTGCGGATCACCGCCAGTTCGGTGCGCGCGTCGATCTGCGCGTCCGGATCGGCGAGGGCCCGCTCGGTCAGTCCGGTGCCGCGCAACATGCGAGCGGTCGAGACGCCGTGCTCGCGGGCGTAACCGACCATGAGCGCGGCGCTCGCCACACCTCGCGGGAAATCCCAGTTCCGGATCACCGGCTGCTGCACCGTCGCCATCCGCCGATTATGGCCGAATATGTGAATCGCGCGAAGAACTTCGGTCGGCCCGCGCCGGGCTCGCGGGCTGGCAGACTTGATCCGTGACCGCTCCACCCGACGTCCCCTCGACGATCCACGGCCCGCTGCGCCCGATCGAACTCGCCACCGGCGCGGTTCTGGGCGGGCTGACCGTCGGATTGGTGACGCTGGGCTCGATCGTCCCGGCCGCGGCCGCGCTCAATCTCATCGCGGCCGTTCCGCTCGGACTGCTCGCGCAGCGGTATCGGCTGCGCGCCTCGGTGTCGGCGACGGCCGCCGCCGCGCTGGTGAGTTTCGTGGCGGCCGGCCTGCTCGCGGCCGTGAGCCTGGTGGCCGCGGCCACCGTCGGGGGGATCATCGGCACGGTCAAGCGCCGCGGCGGCGGGCTGATCGTCGTGCTGGGGATGTCCGCCGTCGCGGGCGTGTTCTGGGCGGCCGTGCCGGTCGTGTTCCTGCTGGTCTTCGGCACCACGCGGCAACTGATCTTCGACAACATCCGCAATTCCGCGCACGGCGCGGCCGCCATCGCCACCGACCAACTCCACCTCGCCGAGGTCGGCCACGCGGTGACCGCGGCGGCGGACGCGGTGCTGCGCTGGTGGTGGCTCTACATCGGGGCCGGCGCCTTCGTCGGGGTGATCGCCACCGCGCTGCTGTCCTGGTTCGTGCTGGGGTCGGTCCTGGACCGGCTCACCTGGCTGCCCGGCCGCGATCTGCTCGACGCGCCGCCCGACGATCGGCGCGTCGAACCGCTGCCGGTCACCCTGCGCGATGTGTCGTTCCGCTACCCCAATGCCCGTGTCGACGCGCTCAGCGGCATCGAATTGACCGTGCGGACGGGCGAATTCGTGGCCGTGGTCGGCCACAACGGCTCCGGGAAATCCACCCTGACGCGGGTGCTGGCCGGGCGGCCGCCGACCGGTGGCACGGTCGAGCGACCCGGTTCGGCCGGGCTGGGACTGCTCGGCGGGACCGCGCTCGTGCTGCAACGCCCCGAGAGTCAGACCCTCGGTGTCCTGGTCGCCGACGACGTGGTCTGGGGTCTGCCGCCCGAACTCGCCGCCCAGGTCGACGTCGAGGCGCTGCTGAGCGAGGTGGGCCTGGCCGGGCTGGGCCGGATGGAGACCGCGACGCTGTCCGGCGGTCAGCAGCAGCGCCTGGCCGTCGCCGCCGCGCTGGCCCGCCGTCCCGCGCTGCTGCTGGCCGACGAGGCGACCGCCATGATCGATCCGGCCGGCCGCCGCGAACTGGTCACGCTGCTGGCCGATCTGCCGCGCCGCCATCCGATGGCCGTCGTGCTGGTCACCCATCACGAGGCAGACGCGGCCGCGGCCGACCGGGTGGTCCATCTCGACGCCGGGCGGCAGGTCGACCGGTTGCCGAGTTGGCCACGGCCCGTTCGGGATTCGCGCCGCCGCCCGATGGGCGAACCGCTGCTGGAACTGCGCGATGTGCACCACACCTACAACCGCGGCACCCCGTGGTCCGCGCCCGCCCTGCACGGGGTGGATCTGACCGTCCGGCGCGGTGAGGCCCTGCTCGTCGTGGGCGGCAACGGCTCCGGCAAGTCCACCCTGGCGTGGATCATGGCCGGGCTCGTCGTGCCCACCGCGGGCCGCTGCGAACTGCGCGACTACGCGGGCGCGCGCCCGGTGCACAAGCGCATCGGCCGGGTCGCGCTGGCCTTCCAGCACTCCCGCCTGCAATTGCAGCGCGAGACCGTCGGCGCGGAGATCGAGGACTGGGGCGGCAGCGGCACCGGGTCGGGCGCGGTCGGCCGGGCGCTCGACGCGGTCGGGCTGGATCGGATGACGGCCTCGCGCTCGGTGGAGGAACTGTCGGGCGGACAGGCCAAACGCGTGGTCCTCGCGGCCATCGTCGCCAGCCGCCCGCAGGTCGTGGTGCTGGACGAGCCGCTGGCCGGACTCGATCCGCAGGGCCGCGCAGAGATCGTGGAACTGCTTGCGCGGCTGCGGGATTCGGGTCTGACGCTGATCGTCATCTCGCACGACGTCGAGGATCTGGCGGGTGTGTGCGATCGGACGGTCCGGTTGCGGGCGGGGCGCATCGCCGACGATCCCGCCGACGCGTCGGCCGCGGAATCGGTGGCCGAACCGACCGGGACGGGAGAGCCGCGATGAGTGTGGTGTTGTTGCGCGAGGTTCCGGTCCCCAGTCCGGTGCATCGGCTCTGGGCGGGCACGAAGATGATCGGCGCCTTCGCGATCAGCGTGGTGCTCATGCTCTGGCCGACCTGGCCGGTGCTCGGCATCATGGTGACGTTCCTGATCCTGATCGGACTGCTGGCCCGGCTGCCGCTGGGCGCGCTGCCGCGCCTGCCCGCCTGGTTCTGGGGCCTGATGGCGCTGGGCGCGGTGCTCAACATTCCCGGCGGTGGCCCGGCGCTGCTGCGCTACGCCCAGGTCACCGTCTTCGGCCTGATCCTGCTGACGGCCTCGTTCCTGATCGCCTGGACCACGCCGATGGGCGAGATCGCGCCCGCCCTGGCCACCCTCGGGGCGCCGCTGCGGAAAGTGCGCGTGCCCGTGGACGAATGGGCCGTGGTGGTCGCGCTGACGCTGCGCGGGCTGCCGTTGCTGCTGGACGAGATGCGGGTGCTGCGCGCCGCGCGCCGATTGCGGCCCAAGAGCGGACTGATGCGGCGGGCCACCGACAATCCGATCGTCGACATCCTCACCGCGGCCATGGCCGTATCCACCCGTCGGGCCGGGGAATTGGCCGAGGCGATCACCGCGCGGGGCGGAATCGGCCAGCTCACGGCCCATCCCACCGCGCCCGGCCGCCGGGACGCGCTCGCGCTGGCGGTGGTGTTCGCGGTCTGCGCGGTGTCGATCGCCATCGGGATCCTCGGTTAGGGCAAACCCGTCGGTATGGCGAAACATATTGTCATCAGCCGAAATTCACTCTTCTTGTCTTCTCAGTGAAGGTACGGTTAAGTTTGAGAGTCGGTCGCATCGCGGCCACGCGCGCACCGGGGTGGTGAGACGGGAGGATCATCGGTTCTTCTTTCACGCGCGTTTCTCCGGCGGTTTCGACCGCTCGCTACACCTGATGAAGATGGGAATACCGGAATGAATCTGCACAAGCTCACTGCCGCCGTGGCACCGGCGGTCGTGACCGTGGCCCTCGGGGCGGGCACGGTCCATGCAGATCCCGGCGCGCCGGAAACAGTGCGCTACGAGGCGAAATTGGTGGGCAATGTCGTCGAGACGACGTTGGACGGCGGAACCTTCGCGGTCTCCGACGACCAGCGGACGGTCGCGATCCAGGACAAGGCGGGGGCCGCCGTCGTGGTGCTGCCCCTGTCCTTCCGGCAGGACGGAAAGGAATACCCCCTCCCCTTCCAGGTGCGCGATTCGGGACGCGTCCTGGACCTCACGGCCGTGAAGAACGAGGCCGCGGCCCGCCCGGCGCCGGCCACGCCGGTGGCGTCGAACGCCGAGAACCAGCAGGCCATGGAGGCGTTCGCGACCCAGTTCGGAATCGCCACGGCCGTGGGCGGATTCATCGGCACGGCCATCGGCGCGGTCGTCGGGGCGATCATCGGCCTGGCCGTGCTCCCGGTCGACCCCGTGCTCATCATCACGGGCGCGGGCATCGGCGGCATCATCGGCACCCTGGTCGTGGGCGGCCCGGCGCTGATCGTCGCCGGAATCGACCTGATCAACACGCTGACCGCACCGCCCGGCACGACCAAGTGGATGGACACCACCGGCCGTCGCTGAATCGAACACGTGGGCCGCGGGTCCGGCACACCCGCGCCCCACGGTCGTCTCCGGATCAGCGAATGTGACATCCCGGTGCGAGCGGGCGGCCCGCGAAACGGTCCGACAGATAATCCATTCCGCCGAGGAATTCGCCGAGGGCTCCCCCGTTGTGGGTCGGGAACGGGGAATGGACGGCGGTGAGCGTGGCGCCGCCCGCGCAGTAACGGTCGACGAGCGCGGAGAAACCCGCGACGGGAATCCGATCGTCGGTTCGGGAGTGATAGAGGTACAGGGGAGCGTCCGGCACTCGGGCGCCGAGTTCCGCGCGGGCGACCGCGGCCCGAAATGCCGTACTGTCCAGAATGTTCGGGGCCCGGGTGAATTCGTCCAAGCGCGTTCCGGCGTATTTCGGGACGAATTCCGAACCGCAGGCTCCGGCGCTCTCGGCGGCCGCCGCGCGGCCCCGGTCGTTCAACAACTCGGTCAGTCCGGAATCCGGATAATCGCGGGCCAGGGCGAGAAGGGTCAACAGGGCCAGCCCGGACAACTGACCGCCGTCGACCGAGCGGGCCATCCCGGCGATATCGGCGGGGACGCCGCCCGCAGTGACCCCCGCGAACACCACCTCGGGGGCGTACTCCTTACGCAGCTGGGCGGCCCAGAGCGTGGCGAAGGCCGCGCCCGAATATCCATACGCGCCAACGGGACTCGCGGCGGTGACCCCGGCCGGGGCGAACGAGCGCGCCGCGCGCACCCCGTCGAGCACACCGTGCGCGGCGTTCACCCCGTCGAAGAAGCGCGACCCCGGGCCCTCGAAATCGCTGAGCACCACCGCCCAGCCCCGGCGCAGCGTCTCGGCCAGGAACGGCAGATCGATCAGGGTGTTCACCACGCCCGGGTCCCGCCCGCCGCGCAGCGCGTACGAGGGCGCGCAGCGGGTGCCGAAACTGTCCTCGGGAATCTGATAGGCCAGCAGCGGCCGCGGCCCGGCCGCGGGCTGCGGCGGCACCACGACCGTCGTCACGTTCAGCGTCGGCCGATTCGCGGAATCCGTTGTGCGATACCGCAATTGCCACGCCGACACCGGAACAGACAGGCCGAGCAACGAGATCGGGCGCGTGCCCAGAACCGTACCCGGCGGCCGAGCGGCCAGATCCGCGGGCGCGGCGTAGAAGGGATCGTCGTCCGGAAACGGCACATCGGCACGCGCACCGGGCAGCCACCCCGTGGCCAGCAACACCGCCGCCACACTCGTCAGCACGACCAACCGAATCCGCCGCGCCGGGATCACCGCACGCTCTCGCACACCGAACCCCCGTTCGCCGATCCACGATCGAGGATGTGTCCCGCTCTTGTGAATTCACGGTATCCCCGCGAAACGCGCAGGTCAACGACCCGGATGTCCGGAGTGTCCGATTGTTCAGTCCGAGGCGGGAATCCACGCCGGGTGCCACATGCGGCCGGCTTCTGTCCAGTTCATGTAGCGGACCGTGCCGGTGAGCTTGGGGCCGACCCAGACGGCGTCCTTGCGTTCCTCGGCCGTGAGGTCGTTGTCGAAGGGCATCGTCTTGCGTTCCAGGCGGCGCAATCTCGCGGCCAACTCGGCCATCTCCTGATCGCTGAAACCGGTGCCGACCCGGCCGACGTAGTAGAGGCGGCCGTCGTGCGGGACGCCGACGAGCAGGGACGCGAATTGCCGTGCGTCGCTGCGGCGATAGCCGCCGACCACCACCTGTTGGGTGCGCCAGTTGCGGGTCTTGACCCAGGAGTGACCGCGCTTGCCGGGCAGGTACACCGAATCGCGGCGCTTGGCGACCACACCCTCCATGCCCTGTTCCTGGCTGTAGCGCAGCGCCTCCGCGCCGGGGCCGTCCAGTCGCGGCGGCACCACCAGCGAGGGCGCGCGCCCGGCCAGCGCCTCCAGCACCCGGCGGCGATCCGCGTAGCGTTTGCGCAGCAGCGAGGTGCCGTCCAGGTACAGCACGTCGAACGCGACGAAGACCGCCTGCGCCGAATCCGCTTGCAACAGGCCGAGATTGGCGACGCCGTGATCGTCGAAGACCACCGCCTCGCCGTCGAGGACCACGCTGTGTCCGGACAGTTCGCGACCCAGCGCGGCGAGCCGGGGATAGCGGCCGGTGACGATCAGGCCCTTGCGGCTGCGCAGGGTGACCGCGCCGTCCTCGATCTCGGCGATGAGCCGGAAGCCGTCCCATTTGGTCTCGAACGCCCAGTCCCGGTCGTCGAGGGTGGACACGTCGCCGGGGGTGGCGAGCATGGGTGTCAACCCGCGCGGCAGGTCGGCGGGTGCGCTCCGGCGCGACGGATTCGCGGCGGCCCCCTCGCCGGAGTCGGGGTCGGGCTTCATCAGGTGCATGAGCCACTGGTTGCCGTTGGTCCGGATGAGCGCGTACCGGCCGTCGATCCGGTCGCCGTGCAGGCGGACGATGACCTCGTCCTCGCGCCACTTCTCGGTCTCGTAGGTGCCGGTGTCCCAGATCGTCATCTCCCCGCCGCCGTACTCGCCCTTGGGGATGGTGCCGTGGAAGGTGAGGTACTCGAGCGGATGGTCCTCGGTGTGCACGGCCAGCCGGTTCTCGTCGCTCGAGGTCGGCGGGCCCTTGGGCACCGCCCAGGACACCAGCACCCCGCCGCGTTCGAGCCGCAGATCCCAGTGCAGCCGCCGGGCGTGATGTTCCTGGATGACGAACCGGTCGTCCGCGCCCGCGCCGGGCGGACCGGGCGGCACCGGCTCGGGGGTGCGGGACGCGTCGCGCATGGAACGGTAGGTGGTCAGCGGATCGGCGTCCGACGCCAGGGGCGGGTCCAGGTCCGCGAGCGGGTCGCCGTCGGCCCGCCAGCGGGTCAGCACCTCGTCGAAGGTCAAGTGCCGCAGGTGTTTTCGGTCCTCGATCTCGTCCCAGGTGCGTGGCGCGGCCACCGTGGGCTCGGCGCGTCCGCGCAGCGAGTACGGGGCGATGGTGGTCTTGGCCGGATTGTTCTGGCTCCAGTCGAGGAAGATCTTGCCGGGCCGCGCCGCCTTGGACATGGTCGCGGTGACCAGATCGGGGTGCAGCCGCTCGAGTCCGGTCGCGAGTTGTCTCGCCACCGTGGACGCGCCGCCGGAACTCAGCTCCCGGTCCAGCGGCACGTACAGGTGGATGCCCTTGCTGCCGCTGGTGACCGGGTAGGCGCGCAGGCCGACGTCGGCCACCGTATCGCGGATCCACAGCGCCACCTCGGCGCATTCGGCCAGACCCGTGCCGGGGCCGGGGTCCAGATCGAAGACCAGGCGGGTGGCCGGACCCATCGCGCCCTCGACGAAACGCCATTGCGGCACATGGATTTCCAGCGACGCCTGCTGGCCCAGCCAGGCCAGGCCCGCCACCGAATCGATGACGGGGTAGACCACGCGGCGGTCGGAGTGTTCGAGTTTGTGGCGCTGGATCCACTTCGGCGCGTGCGCGGCGAGGTTCTTCTCGAAGAACGACGGCTCGTCGACGCCGTTGGGCCAGCGCTTGCGGGTGACCGCCCGCCCCGCGATATGCGGCAGCAGGGCGGGCGCGATGGTGGTGAAATACTCGATGACCTGGCCCTTGGTGGTGCCGGTCGCCGGGTACAGCACCTTGTCGAGGTTGCTCAGCTCAACCTCGACACCCCCGAAATCCCGGCGGGACACCATGTTCCAAGTCTAGGGGCCACCACCGACAGGTTCCCGCGTCCGCGCTGGGAGCCCTGGCCCGTCGGCGGGGCCACCACCGACAGGCCCTCTGACTACGAGCCCTCGCCCGTCGGCGGGGTCGGCGGCGTGGGGGGCGTCGGCGGGGTCGGCGGGGCCGGGGGCTCCTGGGCGGGCGGCGGGGTGCCGCCGCTCTGCTCCGGAACCGCCTTCTTGATCGCCTCCGCGCCCTTGCCGATCTGATCGGAGTACTTGCCCCCGGTCTTCTGATCGATGAAGCCACCGGCCTTGTCCACGGCACCGTGGATCTTGTCGGCGTTCTCGGCGGCCGCCTCGCGGCCCTTGCCGACCAGGCCCTTGAGAGTGTCCAGCAGACTCATCAGCTCAACTCCTTACTCGTCGGTCACTGCCTTGTCGACATCTTCCCACCACCGGACCTGCGGCGATACCGCATTGGCATCGATGCGGCCGCCCGGCAGCGGCACGGCCACCGATGTCCCGGCCGCGCGGGCCGCGGCCGCCAGCCGCCGCACCGGCTCCGACCAGCCGTGGAAGGCGAGGTTGAAGGTGGCCCAGTGGATCGGCACGAGCAGGCCGTGCCGCGCGTCGCCGGCGCAGACGTCGGCGTGCGCGCGCACCGCCTCCTCCGGATTCATGTGCACGTCCGGCCAGTGCACGTCGTAGGCCCCGATCGGGAGCAGCGTCAGATCGAACGGGCCCGAGGTCGCGCCGATCTCCGCGAACGCCTTGGTGTATCCGGTGTCGCCGCCGAAGTAGGCCCGCCGCCGCGGTCCGGCGATGATCCACGACGCCCACAGCGTGGTGTTGCGCAGCAGCCCGCGACCGGAGAAGTGCCGGGCCTCGGTGCAGGTGAGCACGAGATCACCGGCGCCGGGTCCGGTCGCGGTCACGCAATACGAAGCGCCCCAATCCAATTCGACGATGCGCCGCTCGGGCACCCGCCACTTGCGCAGATGCGCGCCGATGCCGATCGGCACCACGAACGGGGCGTCCTGCGAACGCACCAGCGCGCGCACGGTTTCCCGGTCCAGGTGGTCGTAGTGGTCGTGGGAGATGAGGATGGCGTCCACCGGCGGCAGCTCGGTCACCGGCACCGGCACCGGATGCATGCGGATCGGGCCGACCACCGCCGACGGCGAGACGCGGTCGCTCCAGACCGGATCGGTGAGCACCCGGAAGCCGTCCACCTCGATCAGCGCCGAGGCGTGGCCGTACCAGGTGACCGCGAGATCGCCCGCGCGGTCGGGGACTTCCGGTGTGGCCAAGGGGATTTCGCCGGGCGGGCGGCCGACCCGGTGCCGGGTCAGCGCGGACAGGATCAGCGACACCGCGGAGCCGGGCGCGACCTGGGTGCTGGGTTCGGTATTGGAGAACTGCCGGTTGCGGTAGCGCGCGGAGCCCGCGGCCACCGGCGCGATGGACGACGGGGAGGCGCCCATCGCCGACGGCAGGCCCCACGCGGCGCGCACGGCCCAGGTCAGGCCCGTCGCCGCGGCGACGCCGAGGGCGGCCCGGCGCGCGAATCGGAACACCGTGCGCGGGCTCATCAGCGGCCCACGAACTTCGCCGCGCGCTTCTGCTCCCGCGCCGACCTTGCTTCTTGCGCGTCGGCGCTGGTCCAGGCGGCCTCGAGGGCGCTCACCTGTTCGGGGGTGTCTGCGCCGCGGGTGCCGTCGTCGTTGAGGACCAGTTTCAGATGCCGCAGCGACAGCGGCGCGAGCTCGGCGATCGACTTGGCCCACTCCTGCGCGTCGGCGAGCGTGCCGATCCGGTTGGCGAAGCCGAAAGCGTATGCGTCCGAGGCGGATACGGGTTCCGCGCCGAGCAGGACGGTGCGCGCCGGGCCGCCGCCGATCAGCGACACCAGCCGGCGCACGGTCCAACCGTCCACGGTGAGGCCGAGTTTCGCGGCCGGGATCGCGAGATAGGAGTCGGGGGTCATCACCCGCAGATCGCACGCCAGCGCCAGCTGCACGCCCGCGCCGAGCGCGCCGCCGTTGATGGCGGCGATCACCGGGATCGGGACGGATTCGATGGTGTGCAACATGTCGACCAGCGTGTCGAGGAAGTCCTGCGAGTACACCCCGCTCAGATCCGCGCCCGCGCTGAAGATCGGGCCTTGGCCGGTGAGGACGATCACCCGCGCGGTCTCGGCGGCCTCGGGCACCGCGTCGCGCAGCCGCGTCACCAATTCGGCGTTGAGCGCGTTGCGGCGCTCGGGGCGCTGCAATTCGATGGTGACCACGTCGCCGTCGCGGCTCACTCCCAGCATCTGGCCTCCCCAGTAATGCGTGTCGGTCCTTTCACTGTATTCGGCCCGAGGTCGCTCCCCGGCACCCGACGCACCCGGCGTAGCGTGACGTCGGTGACCCCCTCCGATTTCGCGATCCTCGTGATCGGCGCCGGACAGGCCGGATTGTCGGCGGGGTACCACCTCCGGCGGCTCGGATTGCGGCCCGGGACGGACTTTCTCATCGTCGATCACGCGCCCGGACCGGGCGGGGCGTGGCAGTTCCGGTGGCCGTCACTGACTATCGGCACGGTCAACGGGGTGCACGATCTGCCCGGTATGACGTTCGCCGAGACGTTGCCGGAGGGGTCGGCGGACGTGCCCGCGGCGACGGCCGTGCCGCACTACTTCGAGCTGTACGAGAAGCGGTTCGAGTTGCGGGTGCGGCGGCCGTTGTCGGTGCGGGTGGTGTGCGATCGGGCGACGACCTCGACCTGCGCGGCCGGGGAGGCGGACGGCTTCCTGCACGCGGAGACGGTCGGGCCGGACGGGGCCGCGGGCCCGACGTTCCGGGTGCGGGGGCTGGTGAACGCGACCGGGACGTGGGATCGGCCCTACATTCCGTACTACCCGGGCGCGCGGAGTTTCGCGGGCAGGCAGTTGCACGCGCACGACTATCGCGACGCCGCCGAATTCGCGGGCAAGCATGTGGTGGTGGTCGGCGCGGGCATCTCGGCGGTGCAGCTGCTCGACGAGATCTCCCGGGTCACGACCACCACATGGGTGTCGCGCACCGAACCCCGGTGGCGCGACGGGCCTTTCACGCCCGAGGCGGGCCGGCGCGCGGTGGCGATGGTGGAGGATCGGGTGCGGCGCGGGCTGCCGCCGCGATCGGTGGTGTCGGTGACCGGACTGCCCGTCGACGATCGCGTGCGCGCGGCCCGCGCCCGCGGCGCGCTGAACTGGCATCCGATGTTCGCGCGGATCGAACCCGACGGGGTGCGCTGGGCCGACGGGACGTTCCGACCGGCCCAGGTCATCCTGTGGGCCACCGGATTTCGCAGCGCCCTCGACCATCTCGCGCCGCTGCGGCTGCGCGGGCCCGGCGGGGGCATCGCCATGGACGGCCGCCTCGCCACCCGGGTCGCGGCGGATCCGCGCATCCATCTGCTCGGCTACGGGCCGTCGGCCAGCACCATCGGCGCGAACCGCGCGGGTCGCGCCGCCGCGGTCGAGCTGACGGCGGAACTGGGTCTGTCCGTCCGTTCGTAGGGATCAGTCCAGATCGACGCCGAGGGTGAGGGTCTCGGGGTCGCCGCCGATCCGGTTGCCGGAGTCCAGTTTCGCGATGCGGTCCATCTGCTCCGGGGTGAGTTCGAAGGAGAACACGTCGAAGTTCTCCCGAATCCGGCTGGGCGTCACCGACTTCGGGATGACCACATTGCCGAGCTGGAGGTGCCAGCGGATGACCACCTGAGCGGGGGTCCGCCCGGTCTCCTGCGCGATCTCGGTGACGGTCCGATCCTTCAGCTCCGCGCCCTGGCCGAGCGGACTCCACGCCTCGGTCGCGATGCCGTGCTCGGCGTGGAAAGCGCGCAGTTCGGCCTGCGCGAAGGTCGGGTGCAGCTCGATCTGGTTCACGGCCGGGGTCTCGCCGGTCTCGTCGATGAGACGCTCGAGGTGGTCGCGATTGAAGTTGGACACGCCGATCGAGCCGATGCGGCCCTGCGACTTCAGCGCCTGGAAGGCCCGGAAGGTGTCGACGTAGCGGTCCAGGCGCGGCACCGGCCAGTGGATCAGGTACAGATCCAGATAGTCCAGGCCGAGTTTCGTCATGCTCTCGTCGAATGCCCGCAGGGTGGAGTCGTATCCCTGCTCGCCGTTCCAGAGTTTGGTGGTGACGTAGACCTCGTCGCGGGCCAGCCCCGACGCCGCGATCGCCCGCCCCACCTCGGCCTCGTTCCCGTAGATCGCCGCGGTGTCGATACTGCGGTAGCCGACCTCGAGCGCCGTGCTCACCGCGGCGACCGCCTCGTCCGGTGGCACCTGGAAGACCCCGAAGCCGAGCTTGGGAATCACGGTGCCGTCGTTCAGAACGACCGAGGGTACGGGGGTGCTCTCGTTTTTGAAGGTCACGTTCCGACGGTAGAAGCGGTTCGGCCCCTGGTCAAACAGCCCGGTTCGTGTGTTCGACCCGATTTCAGCGGTCGGTCGGGACGCCGAGGCGGCGGTAGCGGGACTGGCGGAGGGCGCGTAGCCGGGGTGTGGGGGTGGTGGTGAGGAGGGCCAGTTCCTCGGCTATGACGGTGATGGTGCGGTGGGCGAAGGCGGTGGGTTCGGTTGCGGCGTCGGGGGTTTCGGGGATGATGCGGTCGACTATGCCGTCGGCGTGGAGGGCGGGGGCGGCGATGCGCTGGGCGGCGGCGAGGGCGGGGGCGTGGGTGGTGTCGCGGTGGACGATGGCGCTGGCGCCCTCCGGGGGAAGGGGAGCCAGCCAGGCGTTGGCGGCGGCGAGGACGCGGTCGGCGGGGAGCAGGGCCAGGGCGCCGCCGCCGCTGCCCTGGCCGAGCAGGACCGAGACGGTGGGGGT
This sequence comes from Nocardia sp. NPDC004068, assembly GCF_042874315.1. Lineage (NCBI taxonomy): Bacteria > Bacillati > Actinomycetota > Actinomycetes > Mycobacteriales > Nocardiaceae > Nocardia > Nocardia sp. NPDC004068. The sequence continues at coordinate 138,079 of NZ_JBIAMW010000013.1, read as the reverse complement.
GTCGAGGGTGACCAGGTCGGCCAGGCAGCGGGCGATCTCGGGGGCGAGGCCGCGTTCCTCGGCCTCGCGGGACAGGGCCGCGCCCGCGGTGTCGATGATCAGGACGAGCGGCAGGCGCAGTTCGGCGGCGAGGTGCATGCTGCGGCGGGCCTCGCGCAGGGCGGCGGGGCCCATGGTGTTCTCGCCGGTCTGGCCGGAGCGGTCGTGCCCGAAGACCACGCAGGGCCGACCCCGGAACCGGGCCAGGGCGTGCACCACCGTGCGATCGGATTCGCCTTGTCCGGTGCCGCTCAACGGAACCCGGTCCGTCGCGCGGCGCAGCAGGGCGCGGATGCCGGGGCGGTCCGGGCGGCGGGAGGCGAGCACCGCACGCCAGGTGGCGTCCTCGGAATCCGTAATCGGTTGCGGCACATAGCTTTCGGCGGGCACTGGCGAAATCGGTTGACCCCCAACGCCGTTCACCACATTCAGCACCCGATGCACGATCCGCCGGAACACCGGAATCGGGACCACGCCGTCGATCACCCCACTGCGATACAGGTTTTCGGCGGTCTGCACCCCGTCCGGGAACGGGCGGCCGTACAGCGCCCGGTACACGCGCGGCCCGAGGAAGCCGATCAGCGCGCCCGGTTCGGCGAAGGTGATGTGCCCCAACGATCCCCACGACGCGAAGACGCCGCCCATCGTCGGATGACGCAGATACACCAGATAGGGATGTCCGGCGGCCTTGTGCGCGGCGACCGCGCCCGCCACCTTGACCATCTGCACGAAGGCGACCGTGCCCTCCTGCATCCGGGTGCCGCCCGAGGCCGGTGACGCCAACAGCGGCAGGCCCAGTTCGGTGGCCCGCTCCACCGCGGCGACGACCCGTTCGGCCGCCGCGACCCCGATGGAACCGGCGAGAAAGCCGAATTCACAGGCGATCACGGCCACCCGCCGCCCGCGCAGGGTCCCCGCGCCGGTCAGCACCGACTCGTCGGTGCCCGCCCGGCGCTCGGCGGCGCGCAGTTCGGCGTCGTACTCGGCCGAGGCCGACACCGCGAGCGGCGGACGGTCCCAACTCTCGAACGAGCCGGGGTCGAGCAGTCCGTCCAGCAACTCACGCGCCGAGATCGTCACGCGCGAAGCCTAACCGGCCCACACCGCAGCTCCGGAATCCCCGCCGCGGTGCCGGGCCGGTTCAGTAGCCCTGCACGACCTTGCGCAACGCGTACTCGGTGACCGAGACCAGCGCCTGCTTCACCGGCTCCCGCCGCCGGGCGTCGATCGACAGGATCGGGACGTCGGCCGGGACCGCGAGGGCCTGACGGATGTCCTCGATCGGGTACCGGGGCGCATCGTCGAACTCGTTGATGGCCACCAGGAACGGGAGGCTGCGCGCCTCGAAGTAGTCGACCGCGGCGAAGCTGTCCTCCAGTCGTCGGGTGTCGACCAGCACCACGGCGCCGATGGCGCCGCGGATGAGGTCGTCCCACATGAACCAGAAGCGGTACTGGCCGGGCGTGCCGAACAGGTAGAGCACGAGGTCGTCGGCGAGGCTGATCCTGCCGAAGTCCATGGCCACCGTGGTGGTGGCCTTCGTCGGCACGGCCGCCAGACTGTCGACGCCGACGCTGGCATTGGTCACCAACGCCTCGGTGCGTAGCGGAACGATCTCCGAGACGGCACCGACCAGCGTCGTCTTGCCGACGCCGAAGCCACCGGCGACCACGATCTTGGCCGACGTTGGCTTGCTGGTACGGGTATCGACCTGGGCCGTCGAATCAAATACGCCGGAGTCCACTGAGAACCCTTTCGATCAGCTCGCGACGTTCATCGTCGCTCGAATCGTCTTTCAAAGTCGCCGAAACTCGTACGTGGCCGGCCTCGATGAGGTCGGCCACGAGTACTCGCGCCACCCCGATCGGAATGCCCAGCCGGGCAGCCACTTCGGCGACAGACGGCGATTCTCTGCACAACTCCACGATTGACGTCTCGATGTTGGTGAGTTCGAACTGCCGCTCGAGGGCGACCGGATGCGATGCGACGAGCGCCTCCAACGCCAGATCCACCTTCGGCCGCGTGCGACCGGAGGTCAAGGAATACGGGCGGACGAGGCTTGGCTCGCTCCCCACGCGCTGGTTGTCTATTTCCATCCCACCATCAGGAACCCATCGTGACGCGAGGCGTGGCCTGTACTGTCTGGCCAACCCGCTCGACCAACAACGCCATCTCGTATCCCACCTGCCCGATGTCGCAGGACGTATTGGTCAGGACCGCGAGGTAGGAACCGTCGCCGACCGCCATCAGCAATAGGTAGCCGTGTTCCATCTCGACCACCGACTGCAATACCGTGCCGCCTTCGAACAGGTTCGACACGCCCACCGAGAGGCTGGCCAGTCCCGCGGTCACAGCCGACAGCTGTTCGGCGCGGTCCACGGGCAACTGAGCGCTCGCGGCCATCAACAGACCGTCCGCCGAAACCAGCACGGCATGAGCGACGCCCGGAACCTCGTTGGCGAAGTTCGAAACCAGCCAATCCAGCTGACGGTTCGTACCACCTAGATCGGGGTTCATCGGTCTCCTTTATCTCCGGTTAGGTTCATTGCTCTCATTGCGCGGCCATCCCGGACGCCCTGCTGGTGACGACTCAGACTTGACCTGATGGATTCTGGGTCACGACGCGGCGCACGGTCGGCGGTTCCGGTGACGCCACCGGGAACGAGCCGATTGCCGGGATCACGCTGCGGCAGCCCGGCGGCCGTCCGCTTCTCCGGTTGCGCCTCCACCGCGCGCCGAGCGGCCTGCCAGCCCTCGTCACCCGGTGATTCGAAGGAGGCGGCCACCTGGGACCGGTCCGGATTCGGATCGGACAGCCAGGCCGACATCATCTCCGCGAAGATCGGGCTGTCGGCCGAGGCGCTCGACTCGACCGTGGGCTGCAAGCGGGTCTGGAAGAACGCGGCCGTCTTCTCCGGGTTGGACCGGAAGCTGTGGCGGCCGCGTTCGCGTCCACCGTCACCGGCGTCGGCGGCGGGCCGCTCCGGCGCCGGGCGCTCGGCCTTGGGCAGGCTCAGGCCCGGGGTGGGCGCGGGGCGCGGCGGCAATCCGGCGCCCGGCTGACGCTGCGGCAACCCGCCCGCGGCGGAATGCCGAGGCGCCGAATCGCCGGAGTCCCGTTGCGGCAGACCGTTGGCGCCCCGCTGCGGGAGGCCGTTCGCGCCCGGTTCCCGTTGCGGCAGACCGGTTTTGCCCGCCTCACGCTGCGGCAGGCCGGTCGCCCCGGCCGCCCGCTGCGGTAGGCCGGTCTCGGACGTGCCCCGCTGGGGTAGACCGGGGATCGAACTGTCGCGCTGCGGTAGGCCCGTATCGGAGGCGCCCCGCTGCGGGAGGCCGGTGGCCGAGGTGTCGCGCTGGGGTAGGCCGGTGTCGGACGTGCCGCGCTGGGGTAGGCCGGAGTCGGTCAGGCCGCGGCGCGGCAGGCCCGATTCGGTGGAACCGCGTTGCGGGAGGCCCGATTCGGTCGAGCCGCGCTGCGGTAGACCCGAACCACGCTGGGGCAGGCCCGTTTCGGATGTGCCACGTTGCGGGAGTCCGGATTCGGTCGAACCGCGTTGCGGGAGACCGGTTTCCGATGTGCTTCGCTGCGGGAGGCCCGATTCGGTGGAGCCGCGCTGCGGCAGACCCGAACCACGCTGGGGCAGACCGGTTTCCGAGGTGCCACGCTGCGGCAAGCCCGAGCCACGTTGCGGCAGACCCGTTTCGGAGGTGCCGCGCTGCGGGAGGCCCGATTCGGTCGAACCGCGTTGCGGCAGACCCGAGTCCGTCGTCCCGCGTTGCGGTAGACCCGATTCGGTCGTCCCGCGCTGGGGCAAACCCGATTCCGTCGTCCCGCGCTGGGGCAGACCCGACTCCGTCGTCCCGCGTGGGGGCAGGCTGATCGCTCCGGAGTCCCGGGGCGGCAACCCGGATTCGGGGGCACCGCGCTGTGGCAGCCCCGATCCGGTGGCGCCGCGCTGCGGCAGACTGATCGCGCCCGAGTCGCGGGGCGGGATGCCCGTCTCGCCGGAAACACGCTGGGGCAGGCCGGTTTCGGAGCCGCCGCGCTGCGGCAGGCCGGGGGTGGCGTCGGGTCCGGCCGCGCCGGGTTCGCGTTGCGGCAGGCCGCTGTTGCCGAGGCCGCGCGGCGGGAGACCGTTGGCGCCCGGTTGCCGCTGGGGCAGGCCGCCCGCGCCCGGCTCCCGCGGCGGCGGGCCACCGGCCGGTCCGGCCGCACCCGGGTCGCGTTGCGGGAGACCGGAACCGCCGCGCGGGGGCGGACCACCGGCGCTCGGCTCCCGCGGCGGAAGACCGTTCGCGCCGGGCTGACGCTGCGGCAGACCACCGCCGGGCGTCGCGGGCCGCGGCGGCTGCGCGCCGCCGCCCGGCTGGCGCTTGAGCATATTGGCGGCCAGACCCGGCTGCGGTCCGGCGGGGCCACCCGGACCCCGCGGGGGCAGGCCGGTGCCCGGCTGCGCGGGCGGGGCCAGCGGCCCGTTCGCGCCGGGCTGACGCTGCGGCAGGCCGCCCTTGTCGGGGTCGCCGGGACGGGCGTCGGCGAGGCCGTGCCGCACGGTCGGTCCGTTCGCGCCGGGCTGGCGCTGAGGCAGTCCGCCCGGCGCGGCCGAACCCGGCTGCCGCTGCGGCAGACCACCCGCGGCGGCGGGGGCCGCCGGTGCGCCGCCGGGCGCGGGCGCACCCGGACGTTCCCCGCGCTCACCGGCCGGAATCGGCCCGCTCACACCGGGATCCACGGTCACCATGACATTGCCGCTCGGCGTGCGGGTGACCGCGCGCATCTGCATGGCGGCCGCCGCGCTCGGCCGCTGCTGCGGCTGCTGGCCCTGCGGACCCTGCGGTCCCGGCGCCTGCCGGGTCGGCTGGTGTTGCTGCTGCGGCGGAACGGTCAGCGCGCTGCCGCCCGGGGCCACGATGAGCGAACCGGGCACGTGCACGGTCACGGTCACGCCGGGATCGCGCGCGGTGTCGAAGGTCGAGCGCAGCCGCACCAACAGCCCGTGCCGCTCGGCCAACCGGCCGACCACGAACAGACCCATGTGGCGCGCGGTGTCCGGACCGACCTCGGCGGTGGACGCCAGGCGGCGGTTGATGACCTCCATCTCGGCCGGGGGCATACCGATGCCGCGGTCGGCGACCTCGATCAGCAGCCCCTGGTCGTCGGCCTGGGCGAAGGTGAACTTGACGTCGGTCTCCGGCGGCGAGGCGCGCAGCGCGTTGTCGAGCAGCTCGGCGAACAGGTGCGCCATATCGGAGGCGGCCGGTTCGGTGATCGCGCCGCGCGGGGTCGCGCCCAGCTTGACGCGCTCGTAGTCCTCGACCTCGGAGATGGCCGCGCGCAGCACGTCGGCGATCTCGACCGGCGCGGACTTGGTCCGCCGCTGCCGGGTACCGGCGAGGATCAGCAGGTTGTCGCCGTTGCGGCGCATGCGGGCCGCGAGGTGGTCCAGCCGGAACAGGTTCTCCAGCAGGCGCGGGTCCTTCTCGTCGTACTCCATCGCCTCGATGAGCGAGAGCTGATGGTCGACAAGGGATTTCGAGCGCCGGGCCAGGGTCTCGAACATGTCGTTGACCTGGGTACGCATGGCGGCCTGATCGGCGGCCAGGCGCAGCGCCTGCCCGTGGATGTCGTCGACCGCGCGGGCCAGCTGACCGATCTCCTCGTCGGTGTGCACCGGCATCGGTTCCAGCGGCACGTCCTCCGGGCTCGCGCCGTCGCGCAGGCGGGCCACCTCGTGGCCGAGGTCGTGCTCGGCGACGCGCAGCGCGGCCAGGCGCAGCTTGCGCAGCGGCACGATCATCGACCGGGCCATGATCACCGCGAGCACGAGGGCCGCGAGGATGGTGAGCACTACGATCACCGCGTAGCGGATGGCGCCGAAGCGGGCGTCGTCGGCCAGCGCGTTGACACGCGTCATGACGTCGGCGCTGGATTTGTCGACGATCTTCTGATACTGGTCCAGGCTGTCCACCGAGGACTGCCGCAGATCCTGCAACGGGATCTGCCCGGTCGCCACCTGCGGGCTGGACAGCATCTGGATGCGGTTGTTCACCAGCTGGTTCAGATCCGTGATGATCGGATCGTTGTCCGGGTACCGGTGGGCCATGATGCCGAGCATCTGCCGTTCGGTGTTGCCCGCGATCAGCGCGTTCTGCACCGCGTCCTTCACGCCCGCCGGATTGCGCAGCGCCTCGGCCAGCGCCGCGCTCTCCTGGACCATCACCGCGCGGGTGTTCAGCGCGTCGATCAGGCGGAGCTTGGACTCCTCGACCTTCGGGTCGGAGATGGTGGAGGTGATCGCCTCCGCGGTGCGGACGCTGTTCTGGCGGATCGCCTCTTCCTGGTTGATGGCGTCCTGGATCGACTTCGAGGGCATCGTGCCCTGCTGCCGGATCGCCTTGGAGCCCGCGATCATCTGATCGAGCGCGGTGCGACCACCGGCCACGCCGTCCAGGCGCGGGGCGGCCTTCTCGGCCGCGGCGATCGCGCCGTCCAGCGCGGTCAGGTCCGCGTCCTGCACCAGGGACTGGGTGGGGCTGAGCATGATCATCTGCTCGACCGCGACGACACCCTGCTGAGCACTCAGGCCGGTGACGGCCGGAATCGCCTGGACGTGCTTGACGGCGTCGGAGAGCTCGCTCGAGTCCCCGAACTGTGCCGCAATCCTGGATGCTCCGAGCACCACCGCGACGAGGAGGGGCACGGCCAGGACCGCCGTAACCTTCCAGCGCAGGTCCCAGTTGCTAAGCGCCCAACGCTTGTTGCCGGACCTAGCGGCGTCACGCATCTCCCACTCACTTTCCAAACTGGCCCCAGCCACGCGCCATCAGCGAGCCTCCGCGATCGCACGCGCGGCTCGGCAGGCAGTGCGGGCCGAGAACTGCGGCTGGCCGAGAAATTGCGTCCATGACGGCCGAAATATGTGACATGCGATTCTAACGGATCAATAACTTCTTGTGTGACCTCTGGGCAACTACCGGCCGGTGACCTGCCGGTTTCAGGCAAAATCGAAGGTCGCGGCGTCCGCCCGGACGTCGCGTGAAGTCTGCCACAATCAGGCTGATCTATCGAGGCGGGCATCGATGCGAGGCAGGGAGTCACACGGTTGAAGGCGAAGCAGGAGTACCGGCCTACCTACCAGACGAGCCTGGTCGATCCCTCCGACTTCTGGCGTTCCGCCGCTGACTCCATCACCTGGGATGTCCCGCCCGAAACGATCCTGGACAGCACCGCCCGTCCGACGGCCCGCTGGTTTCCGGACGCTCGCCTGAACACCTCCTACAACGCTCTCGACCGTCATGTGCGCGATCTCACATCGGAAGAGGACTCGACAGGAGCCGACTCCCTCGGACCGACCGGCGGCCGCGCCGACCAACCGGCCCTAATATATGACTCCGCTATGACGGGCGCCACACGCGTCTACACATACGCCGAATTGCTCGACGAGGTGGCCACTTTCGCGGGCGCCATGCTGCGGCTCGGGGTGCGGACCGGGGATCGGGTCGTCATCTACATGCCGATGATCCCCGAGGCGGTCGTCGCCATGCTGGCCTGCGCCCGGATCGGGGCGGTGCACTCGGTGGTGTTCGGCGGGTTCGCCGCGCACGAGCTGGCCGCGCGCATCGATGACGCGCAGCCCGTGTTGATCGTGACCGCCTCGGGCGGGCTGGAGCCCAACAAGCGCGTCGAGTACCCGCCGATCGTGTTGCAGGCGCTGGATCTCGCGCGGATCGCCGCGCCGCGGCACGTGGTGGTCAAGCAGCGGCCGGGTTTCGACGTCATCCGGTTCAGCCTGTCCACCGAGCACCTACCGGGGCACACGGAAACCGTTGCGGCGCAATGGCTGGACTGGTCGGACATGATCCGCGACGCCGAGCCCGCCGATCCGGTCCCGCTGGCGGCGACCGATCCGCTCTACATCCTCTACACCTCGGGCACCACGGGGAAGCCCAAGGGCGTGGTGCGCGACAACGGCGGGCACGCGGTCGCGCTGGCCTGGTCCATGCGCAACATCTACGACGTCGGCCCCGGCCGGGTCATGTTGACCACCTCCGATATCGGCTGGGTGGTCGGACACTCCTACATCGTCTACGCCCCGCTGCTGGTGGGCGCGACGACCGTGCTCTACGAGGGCAAACCGGTCGGTACCCCGGACGCGAGCGCGTTCTGGCGGCTGGTGGAACGGCACGGGGTGCATGTGATGTTCACCGCGCCGACCGCGCTGCGGGCCATCCGCCGGGCCGATCCGGACGCCGCGGCCGCGCACCGCCACGACCTGTCCACGCTGCGCGCGCTGTTCTGCGCCGGGGAGCGGCTGGATCCGGCCACCTACGAGTGGGCCCGCGACACGCTGCTGGCCGATCGGCCCGACTGCCCGGTCGTCGATCACTGGTGGCAGACCGAGACCGGATGGCCGATCTGCGCGGATCCCCTTGGGCTGCAAGAACTTCCGATCAAACCGGGTTCGGCGTCGGTGCCGGTGCCGGGCTATCGGCTGCGGGTGCTGGACTACGAGGGCGACGCGGTACCCACCGGCACCGAGGGCAATATCGTGATCGGCCTGCCGCTGCCGCCGGGCACGCTGACCGGGTTGTGGGGCGACGACGAACGGTTCACCCGCTCGTATCTGTCGGCTTTCCCCGGCCACTATCTGACCGGCGACTCCGGCTACTTCGACGAGGACGGCTATCTCTACGTCCTGGGCCGCAGCGACGACGTGATCAACATGGCCGGGCATCGGCTGTCGGCGGGCGGTATCGAGGCCGCGGTCGCCGGGCATCCCGCGGTCGCCGAATGCGCGGTCATCGGCGTCTCCGACGAGCTCAAGGGGCAGCGGCCGATCGCGTACGTGGTGCTCAAGAGCGACGCCGACGTGGCGTACGAGCGGCTGCGGGAGGAACTGATCGCGCGGGTCCGCGAGCAGATCGGGGCGATCGCGACCCTGCACGACGTGGTGATCGTCCAGGCGCTGCCCAAGACGCGTTCGGGAAAGATCCTGCGCCGCACCATGCGTCAGATCGCCTCCGGGGAGACCTGGGAGATGCCCGCGACCATCGAGGACCCCGCGGTGCTGGTGGCCCTCGAGGATCAGATCCTCGCGGCCCGCGCCGACGCGGCCGATCCGGCCGGCGAGGTGACCGACAACGACAGCGCGCCCGACGGCGAGACCGTCGCACCCTGATCACACCCTCATAGTTTTCTCAGCGTCCGCGCCGGTGTCGCTTCCCCGGCTCGGTCCCCCGCGGTCGTAGGGTCTGCGCGACGAAAGAGGTAGTTCCGCAGACGTTTCGGACGAAAGGGACCATTGATGATCTCGTCGCGTGCTCGATTCACTCGGACGGCTCTCGCTCTCGGCGGATTCGCCGCCGCCACCACCCTGCTCGCGGGCACCGCCGCGGCCGACTCGCTGGACATCATGGAACCGGTGCTGACCTCGAGCTGCTCCTTCGATCAGGTCGACCGGGCCATGCACGACGACCCGGTGGCCTCGATGCTCGCCGAGGAACTGGACAAGACACCCGGCAAGCGCGAGGAGTTGAAGGCCATCCTCGACACCCCGCTGGACCAGCGGCAGGAGAAGATCGCGGCGCATCGCGCGGAGGTCGAACAGCGTATCCAGTCCGATCCGGAGGCGGCCAGGGTCGCCAACGACCCTCGGCTGGCCGAGTTGCGCGGGGTGTTCGAGAAGGTGGCCGAGGACTGCAAGACCAAGTGACGGCCCTCACACTTTTCTCACGATTGGTTCACAACCCGATCAGACGGGGAGCCTAACGTCGAATCGCCCGTAGCGCGGCGGACGCGGGACCGGGATCCCGCCCGAGCCCGCTCCGTCGCGGCGGGAGACAACCGATCGAAAGGCTGTACCCGATGATTGCGCGTACCCGATTCGCCCTCACCACCCTGGCCGCCGGGGCCCTCACCGGCGTCGCCGTGCTGCTGCCCGGCGCCGCCTCGGCCGCCCCGATGGATCAGCTCGCCCCGCTGTTGAACTCGACCTGCTCGTTCGCCCAGGTCGACGCCGCCCTGCACGATCAGGCGCCGCAGCTGGCGTCGGCGCTCGATGCCAACCCGAACGCCAAGGCCCAGCTGAAGGCGGCCTTCGACCAGCCCATCGAGCAGCGCCGGGCGCAGGCCGAGCAGTACCTGGCCGAGCATCCCGACCAGGTCCAGCGGGCCCAGAACGATCCGCGGGCCGCGCAGGCCCAGCAGTTGATCCAGCGGCTCGCCGACACCTGCGCCAACTACTGATCCAGCTCGCTATGACCACAATGGACCCGTGACGAGCGAGCGTGAGACTCCGACGGTCCTGCTGGTCGACGACGACGAGGACCTGCTGGCCTCGGTGGAGCGCGGCCTGCGCCTGTCCGGTTTCCGGGTGTTGATCGCCCGCGACGGCGCGGCCGCGCTCCGTTGTGTGGGTGAGCAGTCCCCCGACGCCATCGTGCTCGATATGAACATGCCGGTCCTCGACGGCGCGGGCGTGGTCACCGCGCTGCGGGCCATGGGCAACGAGGTGCCGATCTGCGTGCTGTCCGCGCGCAGTTCGGTCGACGACCGCATCGCGGGCCTGGAGTCGGGGGCCGACGACTATCTGGTCAAACCGTTCGTGCTGGCGGAGCTGGTGGCCCGGATCAAGGCGCTGTTGCGCCGCCGCGCCGATCCGGCCGCGGCCTCCCCCGAGCCGACCGACTCGATCACCGTCGGCCCGCTCGAGGTCGACGAGGCCGGGTACCGCGCGCTGCTGCACGGCCGCGAGATCGAGCTCACCAAGCGGGAATTCGAGCTGCTGTCCACGCTGGCGCGCAACGCGGGCGTGGTGCTGAGCCGGGAGCGGCTGCTGGAACTGGTGTGGGGCTACGACTTCGCCGCCGACACCAATGTGGTCGACGTGTTCGTCGGCTACCTGCGCCGCAAGCTGGAGAGCGACGGCACACCGCGGCTGCTGCACACCATCCGGGGCGTGGGCTTCGTGCTTCGGACCCCGAAATGACCTGGCGGACAAGGTTTCTCCGCCGCCGCGGTCGGTCGTACTCGCTGCGCACCCGGGTGGCGGCGGCGGCCGCGCTGGGCGCGTTCATCATCACCGCCGTGCTGAGCTGGGTCTCGGTGCAGGCGCTCGAGCGCAACAACATCGCGCACGCCGATCAGGAACTGACCCTGGCCTCGCGGGTGGTTCTGCTGCAACCGGTGCTCGCGGTCGGGCTGCTGTCGTTCGTGGGACCGAACCAGGACATCGCGGTCACCGTCCGCGCCGACGGGGCGGTGCTGGCGACCACGAGTATGCGGCTGCCCGAGCTGACCCCGGGGTCGCACACCCTCACCATCGACGGGACGCCGTGGCGGGTGCTGACCACCGCGGCGAATCAACCCGCGGGACACCTTGTCTCCCTGGGCATTCCGCTCACCGAGGCGTATCGCACCACGGCCGATCAGCGGCGCTGGGTGCTGGGCGCGGCCGGGCTCGCGGTGGCGGCGGCGGCCGGGCTGGGCTGGGTGTTCGGCGGGCGCGCGGTGCGGCCGATCGCGGAGCTGACCCGGCAGGTCGGCGCGCGCAGCGGCACCGGCGAACCCGAGGCGCCGGTGGACGTGACCGGCGTGCGGGAGGCGGAACAGCTTGCGGAGGCGATCAATTCGCTGCTCTACCGCGTGCACCGGGCGCAGGCGGCGACCGCGGCCGCGCTCGAGACCGCCCGCGATTTCGCGGCCGTCTCCGCCCACGAGCTGCGCACCCCGCTGACCGCCATGCGCACCGACCTCGAGGTGCTGCGCACGCTGGATCTCGACGAGGCCCAGCGCGCGGAGATCCTCGCCGACCTGCATCGCGGTCAGGGCCGGGTGGAGGCGACGCTGTCGGCGCTGGAGCGGTTGGCGGCGGGGGAACTCGTCGACGAGCGCGATCACGTCGACACCGATGTCGCCGATCTGGTCGACAAGGCCGCGCACGACGCCATGCGGCACTTCCCCGAGCTGAAGGTGAGCATCGACACCGATCCGGAACTGATCACCCGCGGCCTCCCCGCGGGGCTGCGGCTGGCCCTGGACAACGCGCTGGCGAATTCGGCGCGGCACGGGCGGGCGACGCGGGCGCTGGTGTCGGCGCACCGGCGGCCGGACGGATTCGTCGTGATCTCGGTCGACGACAACGGCGACGGCATCCCGCCCGAGGAACGCGCGGCGGTGTTCGACCGGTTCTTCCGCGGCAGCCGCGCGGGCAAGGGCGGATCCGGGCTGGGGCTGGCGCTGGTGGCCCAGCAGGCCCAATTGCACGGCGGGCGAGCCTGGTTCGACGACGGCACGCTGGGCGGGGTGCGCCTGGTCCTGGCGCTGCCGGATCGGCCGCCGACCCTTACCGAACCCTCAGACGGCCGCCACCCGTAGCGCAGGTCCGGGTCCTAGAGTCGGGCCGTGACCGGAAAACGCGCTCGCTGGATCCTTTTCGTGACCGCCGTCGTGGCCGTCGGCGCGCTCGCGGGCGGCCTGGTGTGGTGGCTGCGGCCCGCCGCCGCGCCGACCGCTCTCGCGCTGGTGAACGACGACACCGGTCCCACCGGGGCGCGGGTGGTGCAGGCGTTGCGGGCCGATGGAACCCACGAGTGGCACGCGGTGCGGGCGGCGGACGCGAGCACCGATCGCTACGCCGCGGTCGTCACGCTGCCCGCCGACCTGTCGTCCTCGGTCGACTCGCTCGCGACCGCGCGACCGCATCGGGCGCGGCTCACCGTCGCGACCAATCGCGACGCCGATCCGAATCTGGTGAACGACGCGGTGAACCAGGTCACCCAGCGCATCGGCGCGGCGGGCGTGGACGGCGCGCTGGCCGCCATGTCCTCCGCGCGCGGTTCGATGCAGCAGGCCGCCTTCACGACGCAGTTGCTGGGCGCCGGGGTGAACCTCGCCGCCGACGCGTCCGCTCAATTCGGCGGCGGGGCGCAGCAGATGCTCGGATTCCTCGATACGGCGAAATCCGGTGCGAGCCAATTGACCTCGGGCATCGGGCAATTGAACGACGCCCTCACCGCGGCCACGGCCCAGGCGAACAGCCTCGCCGCGACCCTCGACGCCACGGGACTGACGCTCGGGCAGATCGACGCGACCGCGAACACCGTGACCACCGGACTCGACCAGGTGCTGCCGCTGCTGCGCGCGCTACCGTTCGCGAGCGATCCGCGGCTCGCCGACGCCATCGCGAAACTCGATGCGCTGCACGGTGTTTCGAGCCAGGCCGGAACCCAGCTCGCCGGATTCGCCCAGCTCACCGGCAGCGGCACCGATCCCGGCACCCCGGTGGGCACCCTGCTGCGCGATGCCGCCGCCCGGCTGAGCGCCGCGGGCGCGCAACTGAACCAGGGCGCCGCGCTGGCCGCGCAGGTCCCGCAGCTCGCCGATCAGGGCGCGAGCCAGCTGACCGGCGCGCTGGCCGCCCTCTCGGGCGGGGTGACCCAGCTCCAGCAGATCGTGGCCAATCTGAGCGCGCAGACGGGAAAGGCGTTGGACGCCCTGCCCGCCCACAGCGGCTCGGCGCAGACCGCGATCGCTACCAATCTGAGCAATCCGGTGGATGTGGTGCGAGAGTGATCAGTTCACCACGTCGAGCAGGTCGATGACGAACACGAGGGTCTTGCCCGACAGCTGATGTCCCGCGCCCGCGGGGCCGTAGGCCTGCTCCGGCGGGATGGTGAGCTGACGGCGGCCGCCGACCTTCATGCCCGGGATGCCGTCCTGCCAGCCCTGGATCAGGCCGCGCAGCGGGAAGGTGATGGCCTCGCCGCGGTTCCACGACGAATCGAACTCCTCGCCGGTGTCGTATTCGACGCCCACGTAGTGAACCTGCACGGTGCCGCCGGGGACCGCTTCGGCGCCGTCACCCTCCACCAGATCCTTGATCACCAGCTGGGTGGGGGCGGGGCCGTCCTGGAACTCGACTTCCGGCTTGGTCATGCGTCCTCTTCCGTTCGATGGGTAAAGCCGACGTAGGGTTCACCATATCGTTGCTCGCGAAACCTCTCGCACCGCCCGGGTGATCCTCCGCACGGTCGGAACGGGCAATATGGATGCCCGTGGCCGACGTGATCGACATCGAGGACCCCGCCGATCCCCGGGTCGCCGACTTCCGGGATCTCAACTCCGCGGATCGCCGCCCGGACCTGCCGGGCCGCAAGGGTCTGGTGATCGCGGAGGGCGCGGTGGTCGTGCGGCGCATGCTCGCCTCGCGCTATCGGCCGTTCGCGCTGCTCGGCGTGGACCGCCGATTCGCCGAGCTGGCGGCCGATCTCGACGACGTCGACGTGCCGTACTTCCGGGCGTCGGCGCAGGTCATGGCCGAGGTGGTCGGTTTCCATCTCAATCGCGGGGTGCTCGCCGCCGCGTACCGGCCGCCGGAGCGCGGCGTCGCGGAGGTGCTCGACGGCGCGCGGACCGTCGCCGTGCTGGAGGGCGTCAACGATCACGAGAACATCGGTTCGATCTTCCGCAACGCGGCCGGGCTCGGCGCGGACGCGGTGCTGTTCGGCGACCGCTGCGCGGACCCGTTGTACCGCAGGGCGGTTCGCGTCTCGATGGGACATGTGCTGCGGGTGCCGTTCGCGCGCCTGCCGTCCTGGCCCGGCGGGCTCGGGTTGCTGCGCGAGCGCGGTTTCCGGATCATTGCCCTGACCCCGAATCCGGCCGCGGTGAACCTGGCGACCGCGCTGACCGGCGACCGGGTGGCGCTGCTGCTCGGCGCCGAGGGACCCGGCCTGACCGAGGAGGCCATGCGCGCCACCGACATTCGCGCCCGGATCCCGATGTCGCCGGGCACCGATTCGCTGAACGTCGCCACCGCGGCCGCGATGGCCTTCTACGAAAGGGTGCGCACCTCGTGACCCCCTACCAGCCCGCCCCCGAGCCCACGCCCTGGGCGCCCGGCGTGGCCGTCGCCGTATTCGTCGCCGCGCTCACCGCCGCCGGGGTCTACTCCTTCGGATTCGCGCTGGCACAGGTGCATTGGACGCTCTCGGTCGCGGTCAACCTGATCGCCGTGGGCGGTGCGGCCCCGACCGCGTGGCGCTGGCGCACCACCCCGGTGACGCGCTGGGTCGTCGCCGGGCTCGCGGCCGGGGTGGGGCTGGGCTGGCTCGTGCTGCTGATCACCGCGATCGCGGCCTAGGACACCCGGTCCCGGCCGCGCAGCCAGCCGAACCAGCGTTTCCCGTTGGGCGCGGTCGCGATCGGTTCGGCCTCGGGCGCGAGCAGCGGCGGCGCCTCGCCCTTCGGGTAGAGGCTGAACCCGCAGACCTCGATCTCGTTGGGCCGCAACGGTTCCGGGCCGGTCCCGCCGTGATAGCGGAAGCCGAGCCACTCCTCGTTGGCCGCGTCGGCGAAGGCGGGCGGATCGAACGGCAGGATCTGCGGATCGGGCAGTTCCCCCGCGCGCAGCGGCACCGGATGCTCACCCGCCCAGAACGGCCGTTCCCACACCAGCGGCAGGCCGTCGTCCTGGAGGATGTTGACCCGGGTGGAGCTGAACGCCCGGCGGAATTCGCCGCGCTCCCAATGGGCGAACGCGCCCCAGCCGCGCGGGATGTCGAAGGCCACCAGATAGGTGTGCTCGGAGGCGAGCGGCCGCACCAGCGGTTCGGGCAGCAGCCGCGGATGGCCGAGCAGGGCCCGCGTGGTGCAGACGACCGTCACCCCCGGATAGCACCCGATGTACACCGAGCCGGGATCCGGTCCCGCCCAGACCTTCAGCGTGCCCGACGCGGCGGGCACCACGTCACGATCCGGATGCAGCTGTTTGGCGAGGGCGAACGCGGCCTCGGGATCGGGGTCCGGGTGGGCCCGCAGCACCGCGGCGGGATCCGGATCGTCGATGTACCACACGGACGACGCAGTAGACGGCACTCCCGACACCTCCCGGTACTGGTTCGGGCGGTGGTCCGGCCAAGGCCGGGCGCACACCCGATTTCCCGTGACCTGCTCGGAAGAAATCTACCTCTCGAACACGCCCGGAACCGCGAGGCTTCGCATACCGGACAGGCGTGTCCGCTCGAGTGTCCGTCAGTGACCGGAGCTGCGCACCCCGAGCAGCACGTCCTCCCAGGACGGCATGGGGGCCTTGCCGCGCTTGGGCTTCTTGGGCGCGGTCTTGGCGGGCTGCTGTGCGGTGGCGGCCGGGGCCGCGGGGGCGGGCTGTTCGGCGGGCGGGGCCGTCGCCTCCGGAGCGGGAGTCGAATCCGCCGCGGGCGCGGGCGGATTCGCGGGCGCGGGCGGCGCGGTCTTGGCCGGGGTGGCCTTGGCCGCCGGGGTGGCCTTGGCCGCGGGCGCGGACTTGGCCGGGCTCGCGGGCGCCGTGGCGGCGACCGGAACCGCGGCGCCGCCCACCGCGGCCCGCTGCTCGTAGAACTCCGGTTCGGTATCGGTGGTCCGGGCCGGGGTGGCCGCGACCTCCTCGCGCGGGGCGGGGGTCGGCGGAACCGGTTCGACCGGTGCGGGTTCCGCGGCGGGCTCGGGCAGGATGGTGGCCAGACCGCGCAGCGCGCGACCGAAATCGGGATCGATCAGGTCGTTGGCCGGATCGTCCAGCGGGACAACCGAACCGCCGTGCGCGTCGGGCTGGTAGCGCCAGTGCGCGGCGATCACGGAACGGCCCGCCTGCCACTGCAATTGGGCCACCCAGTAGTTCTTCTCGTCCTTCCAGGCGTCCCACTCGGCGATGTCGATGTTGTGCCCGCGCTCGGCGAACGCGGCGGCCACGACATCGATGAGGGTCTCTACGGCCGGGCCGTCCTTGCGCACCGGATGGGCCTTCTGCGCCAGCTCCGCGGCCCGGGCGCGCTCGAGCAGCACCGGGTAGGCGAACCGCTCGACCCGGCTCGCGGGCATGCCCGACTCCTCGGTGACCTGTTCCACCGAGGCACCGGCCCGGATCCGAGCCTGGATATCGCGAGGACGCATCGTGGCTTCCGTTTCGATCTCGATCTGGCCGAATCGGGCAAGGTCGCCGCGGGCGGCGGCACGCAACTTCTCGTCGGCGGGCAGCCGGTACTTCTGCCCCGTCTCGGTATCGGCACACACGATATGCGCGGAATCGGGCGTCAATCCGATCACTCGAAGTTCACGCACCGTTACCTCCTTATCGCGCGCCCACTTATGGAACAGTAGTGCACTTCTGGGATTCGTGGGGCAAGACACGCGCGTGAGAATCCGGCGACGGACTCTCCCGCGCGCTAATCTGTTCTGCTTCCCCGAACCCGAAGGCTACCCGGCGATCTGCTCGACGACCCAGTCGACGCAGCGGGTGAGCTGGGAGACGTCGTCGGGATCGATGGCCGGGAACATGCCCACGCGCAGCTGGTTACGACCCAGCTTCCGGTACGGCTCGGTGTCGACGATCCCGTTGGCGCGCAAGACCTTCGCGACCTGTGCGGCGTCCACCGACTCGGCGAAGTCGATCGTGCCGACCACCTGCGAGCGATGCGCCGGATCCGCGACGAAGGGGGTGGCGAACTCGCTCGACTCGGCCCACGAGTACAGCCGCGAGGACGAGTCCAGCGTGCGCTTGACGGCCCAGTCCAGACCGCCGTTGCCGTTCAGCCATTCGATCTGATCGGCGAACAGCAGCAGCGTGGCCAGCGCGGGGGTGTTGTAGGTCTGATCCTTGGTGCTGTTGTCCAAAGCGATGGGCAGCGACAGGAATTCGGGGGTGTAGCGACCCGAGTCCGCGATCTCGCTCACCCGCTCGAGCGCCTTCGGGCTCATCAGCGCGACCCACAGTCCGCCGTCCGCGGCGAAGCACTTCTGCGGGGCGAAGTAGTAGACGTCGGCGTCGGCGAGGTTCACCGGCAAACCACCGGCACCCGAGGTGGCGTCGATGGCGACGAGGGCGTTCTCCGAACCGGCCGGGCGCCGGACGGGAACCGCGACGCCGGTGGAGGTCTCGTTGTGCGCCCAGGCGATCACGTCGGCCGCGGGGTCGGCGGTCGGCTCGGGCGCGGTGCCCGGCTCGCTCGAGACCACGATGGGGTCGCCGATGAACGGGTTCTTCTTGGCCACCGCGGCGAACTTGGAACTGAACTCGCCGTAGGTCAGGTGCAGCGAACGCTCCCGGATCAGACCGAACGCCGCGGCGTCCCAGAACGCGGTGGTGCCGCCGTTGCCGAGCACCACCTCGTAACCGTCGGGCAGCGAGAACAATTCGCGCAGGCCCGAACGCACCCGGGCCACCACGTCCTTGACGGGCTTCTGCCGATGGCTGGTGCCCATCACGGACGCGCCCACCTCGACGAGGGAGCGCAACTGCTCGGGCCGGACCTTGGACGGTCCGCAGCCGAACCGTCCGTCGGCGGGCAACAGATCGGCGGGAATGGTCGGGAACGCAGCGGTCATGGGCTCAAGCCTAGAGGTCGCCCGCGCTGATCACACCGTGGGGCACCCCCTGTGCGCCGGAACGATTTTTCATCTGCACGTCCATTTCCGGCGTGGCGCGGGCCATCCGCCAGCTACCGTTGCGCCATGAGCATGGTTGCCTCGGGCGGACCGGGCTTACTCGGCCGGTGGTCGACCCATTGCGCGCTCTCCCCCGCCGCGCGCCGCGAACTGCTGCTGCGCGGTCTGGCCGGGACCGCGACGATCCTCGGCGTGCGCCCGCGACGCACCGAACCCGGCCACCGCTTCTGGGTGCGCGTGCAGGTCGAGGGGCAGCCACCCTACGAGACCCGGGTGCGGCAGCGGGTGAGCGCGGCCGATCTGGCGGCCATGCAGCCCGGCGACGTGGTGGGCTGCCGCGTCGATCCCGGCGACCGCGACCGCCTCGTGCTCTACGTGCCGAGCCCGGAAGAGGCCACCCGCGTGAGCATTTCGAAGATCCTCGCCGACGGCCGCCGCGCCGACGCCACCGTGCTGGCCGCCACCCCGGTCGCCGCGGACTACTCCGGCCAGGACGATCCGGTGCTGCGGCTGGATCTGGAGCTGCGCGCGTGGGACGAGTCCCGGCCGTGGCGGGTACGGGTGATCCAGCCGGTGCCGCTGACCGCCATCGAACTGGTCGATCTGGGGCGGCATCTCGAGGTCGCGTTCTTCACCATCGATCGCGGCGAGTCGGTCGCGGTGGACTGGGCCGCCTCGCAGGAGGTCCAGCAGGTCAGGGAAGTTTGACGAATTCGTAGCCCTGCGCGCGCAGTTTGGGCAGCGTCACCAGCATGCCCGGCGCGGTGCCGGAGTTCGGCCGATGCATGTGCGCGATGCTGATCGCACCGGGTTCGACCTGGCTCATGGCCTGCTGCACCTGCGCGGCCGAATAGGTCGCGCCCGCATCGGCATTGACGCTGAAGCCGACCGGCTGCTCCCCCAGATCGCGCACGATCGACACGGCCACCTCGTCGTAGTGGGCGGTGCCCGCGCGGAAGAAGCGCGGCGGGTGGCCGAGCAGAGCGGTGAGCGTCTCGTGGTTGCCCCACACCTCGTCGACCGCCTGCTGCGCGGACAGCGTGCCCGCGATGCCGTAGGCGGCATGGCCGTTCACCGACAGCGGGCAGTGGCGGGTGCCGTGATTGGCGAGTTCGAACAGGGGGTTGGCGGCGAGCCGCGCCGCGCGGCCGGGGTCGAAGTCGATCCAGCGCTTGTTCAAAAACAGCGTCGCCGGAATCCGTTGCTGGATCAGGAAATTGATCAGCACATCGTTGATCTCGTCGTTGTCCGGTCCGCCGCAGGCGTCGAAGGTGAGCGCCATCTGTTTGCCCGCGGCCGGGACGGTGGTGAGGATGCCCGGCAGATCCATCCCCCACTGGGCGGGCTGGCGACCCGCGTAGCGGGCGGCGACATCGTCGGGGAGGGCCGTGGGCGCCACCGGAATCTTGGCCTGCACGGGATCGGCCGGACCGAGGGCCGCGCCCGTCGGCGCCGCGGACGTGGTGCGCCGGACCGGCGAATCGCCTTGTGCCGCGGTACATCCCGCGACCAGACCGGCGGCCGCGGCCGCTCCCGCTGCCAGTAGTCCGCGCCGAGACAACGCCCTGTCCACCACGCGACCGGATGGTACGCGACGGGCGGGCGCTAGTCCACGGCGGCCGAGATCACTTGCGCGCCACGCTCTCCCAGCCGGCCACGCTCGCGGCGGGGCGCGGCTCGGGGCCGGTGTAGATGGCGGCCGGGCGGACCAGCTTGCCCAGTTGCTTCTGCTCGAGGATGTGCGCGCACCAGCCCGCGGTCCGGCCACAGGTGAACATGGCGGGCATCATGTGCGCGGGCACCTCGGCGAAGTCCAGGATCACCGCGGCCCAGAACTCGACATTGGTCTCGATGGCGCGATCGGGACGACGCTCGCGCAGTTCGGCCAGCGCGGCGTCCTCCAGCGCGGCGGCGACCTCGTAGCGCGGTGCGCCGAGCCGCTTCGCGGTCGCGCGCAGCACCCGGGCGCGCGGGTCCTCGGCCCGGTACACCCGGTGGCCGAAGCCCATCAGCTTCTCCTTGCGATCGAGGATGCCCTTCACCAGAGCCCGTGCGTCCCCGGTCTGTTCGACCTGCTCGATCATGGGCAGCACGCGGGCGGGGGCGCCGCCGTGCAGCGGACCCGACATCGCGCCGATCGCGCCGGACAGGCAGGCCGCGACGTCGGCGCCGGTGGAGGCGATCACGCGGGCGGTGAAGGTGGAGGCGTTCATGCCGTGCTCGGCCGCGGAGACCCAGTAGGCGTCGATGGCCTCGATGTGACGCGGGTCCGGATCACCCTTCCAGCGGGTCATGAACCGCTCGGTGATGGTGTCGCACTCGTCGATCTTCTGCTGCGGCACGGCGGGCTGGTAGATGCCGCGCGCGGACTGGGCCACATAGGACAGGGCCATGACCGAGGCGCGGGCCAGGTTGTCCCGCGCGGTGTCGTCGTCGATGTCCAGCAGCGGCTGGTAGCCCCAGATCGGGGCGAGCATGGCCAGGCCCGCCTGCACGTCGACGCGCACGTCGCCGGTGTGCACCGGGAGCGGGAACGGTTCGGCGGGCGGGAGGCCGCGGCCGAATTCGCCGTCGACCAGCAGGGCCCAGACGTCACCGAAGGTCACCTTGTTGGCCACCAGGTCCTCGATGTCGACGCCCCGGTAGCGCAGCGCGCCGCCGTCCTTGTCCGGTTCGGCGATGTCGGTGGTGAAAGCCACCACGCCTTCCAGGCCGCTCACGAAATCGGGGGGTACGGCAGGCCCGGTCGGAGCCGCAGCGCTGGCAGTCATGTTGTGACTCTCCTTGCAATTCGGGCCGCACGTTCTCCGGGCGGCCACGCCGATCACCTAGAACCTTAGTCGCTCGACTACTCCGGAGTAACGTCTGGGCCATGCGCGACGAGCAGAATTCACTTGGCTCACCCGAATGGGAAACCGACGTCGAAACCGCCGAGGTCGATCCCGCGACGCGGGCCGAGATGGATATCGCCGCCATGCGCGCCGAATACGGCGGCGATCCCGATCTCGACGAATCGTGGCTGGTCGACGGGTGGGAACCGGTGTTGCGCTCGTGGATCGAGCAGGCCACCCGGGCCGGTGTCGCCGAGCCGAACGCGATGGTGCTGGCCACGGTCGAACCCACCGAACGCGGGCCGCGCCCGGCCTCGCGCACGGTGCTCTGCAAAGGACTCTCGACAGCGGGTGTGACTTTTTACACGAATTACGGTTCCGCCAAGGGCACGCAATTGGCGGCCGTTCCCTATGCCTCGATCACCTTCGCGTGGCCCGCGCTCGGCCGCCAGGTGAATCTGCGCGGCCCGGTCGATCGGGTTTCCGCCGAGGCGACCGCCGTGTATTGGCGCTCCCGCCCGCGCAATTCGCAACTGGGCGCCTGGGCCTCCCAGCAGTCCCGCCCGATCGCCTCCCGCGCCGACCTCGACCGCCTGCTCGCCGACACCACCGCCCGCTTCGACGGCGTGGACCGGATCCCGGTCCCCGCCGACTGGGGCGGCTTCATCCTCCGCCCCGAAACCGTCGAATTCTGGCAGGGCCGCCGCAGCCGCCTCCACAACCGCATCCGCCTCACCCTCGGCCCCAACGGCACCGAGCTGGAACGCCTGCAGCCGTAGGCTTCCGGCCGCCCGTCAAGGGTTATATTCATGGGATGATTCACCCCCCACGGCCCCCTGCCCCGGGCCTTCATCCCATACCCTCACCTCGGTGAAACTGCTCGCCGACGTCGCCCCCTTACGCCACACCGACTTTCGCAGGCTCTGGGTGACCAATATCGTGACCGTCGTCGGGGCGCAGCTGTCCGTGGTGGCGGTGCCGCAGCAGCTCTTCGAGATCACGCACAGTTCCGGGTATGTGGGGCTGGCGGGGCTGTTCGGGCTGGTGCCGCTGATCGTGTTCGGGCTGTGGGGCGGGGCGCTGGCCGATGTGATGGATCGGCGAAAGTTGTTGCTGATCACCAGCTTCGGGACCGGGGCCACGGCGCTGGCGTTCTGGGCGCAGGCGGCGGCTGGGGTGGACAACGTGTGGCTGGTGTTCGGGCTGTTCGCGGTGCAGCAGGCGTTCTTCGCGGTGAACCAGCCCACCCGCAGCGCGATCTTCCCGCGGCTGCTGCCGGGTGAGTTGCTCCCGGCGGCGAACTCGCTCAACTCGACCGTCTTCCAGTTCGGCGCGATCGCCGGACCCCTGCTGGCGGGCACGCTCATTCCGGTCGCTGGCCTGTCGACGCTGTATCTCCTGGACGCGGTCGCCCTGCTGGCCACGCTGTGGGCGGTCTGGCGGCTGCCCCCGATCCCGCCGACGGGCGCGGTGCGGCGGGCCGGATTGCGTACCGTCGTCGAGGGTTTCGCGTATCTGGCGACCCAGCGCATCCTGCTCGCGTCCTTCGCCGTGGACATCGTGGCCATGGTGTTCGGCATGCCGCGGGCGCTGTTCCCGCAGATCGCGCACGAGACCTTCGGGGATCCGGTCGACGGCGGCAGCGCGCTGGGCCTGCTGTTCGCGGCGCTGTCGGCGGGCGCGGTCGCGGGCGGCATCTGCTCGGGCTGGCTGAGTCATGTGCGGCGGCAGGGGCTGGCCGTCGTCGTCTGCATCGCGCTGTGGGGGGTGAGCATGGTCGGCTTCGGCGTCGCGGTCGGGCTCACCGGCGCGCACCTGAGCCGCTCCCTCGGGCTGTGGATC
Organism: Nocardia sp. NPDC004068; assembly: GCF_042874315.1. Lineage (NCBI taxonomy): Bacteria > Bacillati > Actinomycetota > Actinomycetes > Mycobacteriales > Nocardiaceae > Nocardia > Nocardia sp. NPDC004068. The sequence goes on along the minus strand of NZ_JBIAMW010000013.1, from coordinate 114,946 downwards.
GCGTTGGGCTGCTTGGCATTCGGCGGCGCGGTGGACATGTTCTCCGCCGCCCTGCGCAGCACCATGCTGCAACAGGTCGCCACCGACGAGATGCGCGGCCGGTTGCAGGGGGTGTTCATCGTGGTGGTCGCGGGCGGCCCGCGCATCGGTGATGTTGCCCACGGTTTCGCGGCCGCGGCCCTGGGTACCGCGCTCGCCTCGGCCGGGGGCGGTGGCCTGGTGGTGGTCGGGATGCTGGTCGCGGCGGTGGTCTTCCCGGCGTTCATGCGTTATCGCGTGCCCCGCGCGCAGTCGGAACTGCCGGTGTGACGGGCACTTCCGCGCGATACCACGCCGCGCCCGCGACGCTCACATCGTGCGCGGGTGACCGTGAGGTAGCAACACCGACCCTCGCGATTCGGCCGCGCCGGCCAGCGACTAGCGTTGAAGCAGGCGCATCGGACGCCGACCGCGCCCGATGCCTATGGTTCTAGCCAGAGAGGGATCCTTCCGTGCCCGCTGAGAACATCATCAACGTCGACGACGACGCCAAGCCGGTACTGTCCTACCCCGGTGGCGAATACGCCATGACCGTGGCCAAGGCCGCCGAGGGTAACGACGGGATCGATCTGGGCAAGCTGCTGGCCAGCACCGGATACGTCACCTACGACCCTGGTTTCACCAACACCGCCCCCACCAAGTCCGCGATCACCTACATCGACGGCGAGGCGGGCATCCTGCGCTACCGCGGCTACCCGATCGAGCAGCTGGCCGAGCGCTCCACCTTCCTCGAGGTCAGCTACCTGCTGATCTACGGCGAGCTGCCCACCCAGGCCCAGCTCGACGACTTCACCGATCGGATCCGCCGACACACCCTGCTGCACGAGGATCTCAAGCGCTTCTTCGACGGCTTCCCGCGCAACGCCCACCCGATGCCGGTGCTGTCCTCGGCGGTCAACGCCCTGTCGGCCTACTACCAGGATTCGCTGGACCCGCGCGATCCCGAGCAGGTCGAGCTGTCCACGATCCGGCTGCTGGCCAAGCTGCCGACCATCGCGGCCTACTCCTACAAGAAGTCGGTCGGCCAGCCGTTCCTCTACCCCGACAACTCGCTGTCGCTGGTGGAGAACTTCCTGCGGATGACCTTCGGCTTCCCGGCCGAACCCTACGAGGTCGACCCCGATGTCGCCGCCGCGCTGGACATGCTGCTCATCCTGCACGCCGATCACGAGCAGAACTGCTCGACCTCGACCGTGCGCCTGGTCGGTTCGTCGGACGCCAACCTGTTCACCTCGGTTTCCGGCGGCATCAACGCGCTGTGGGGTCCGCTGCACGGCGGCGCCAACCAGGCCGTGCTGGAGATGCTCGACGGCATCCAGAACACCGGCGGCGACGTCGAGGAGTTCATCCGCAAGGTCAAGAACAAGGAGGACGGGGTGAAGCTCATGGGCTTCGGACACCGCGTCTACCGCAACTACGACCCGCGCGCGACCATCGTGAAGAAGACCGCCGACCAGATCCTCGGCAAGCTCGGCGTGCAGGATCCGCTGCTCGACATCGCCAAGCAGCTCGAGGAGGCCGCGCTGTCCGACGACTACTTCGTCGAGCGCCGCCTGTACCCGAACGTCGACTTCTACACCGGCGTCATCTACCGCGCGATGGGCTTCCCCACCCGCATGTTCACCGTCCTGTTCGCGATGGGCCGGCTGCCCGGCTGGATCGCGCACTGGCGCGAACTGCACCGCGAGCCGCTGAAGATCGGCCGCCCCCGCCAGATCTACACCGGCTACGGCGAGCGCGACTACCACGAGATCAGCGGTCGCTGAACCACTTTCGCGAAAACCCGCTACCGCGTCCGGCGGTGGCGGGTTTTCGGGTTTCCGGACCCGCTCGACGGGCTACAGCCGGAGCAGACCCGACGCGGGTCGCAGCCGAGAACACAGGGCGAGGTCCGGGAGACTGGTGGCGTGGCCGAGGATGTATCGACTCCCGGATCGGGAGAGACGGAACGGATGCCGCGCTGGCTGCCGCGGGCGCTGCTGCTCGGGTTCGCGTTCCTGGCCGCGTATCAGATCGGTGACTGGGCCTTCCACAAACTGCTCGGGCTGATCACGATGATGCTGGTCGCCTTCTTCATCGCGCTGGCGATGGAACCGGCGGTCGATCTGCTCACCCATCGCAAGGTGCCGCGCGGGCTCGCGGTCGGGATCGTGTTCGTGGTGCTGTTCGCCGCGGTGGCGGGCTTTCTCGCCGCGCTGGTGACGCTGCTGGTGGAGACGGTGAGCAACCTGCTCAACGAATTGCCCGGGCTGCTCAACGATCTCGTCGGCTGGGTGAACAACACCTTCCACCAACACTTCACGATCGATCAGCTGCGCGATCGCCTGCTGCACGATTCGAACATCCTCAACAACTACGCCCAGACCGCGGCCAACAACATCTGGGGCCTGTCGAGCACGATCCTCGGCGGGCTGGCCCAGTTCCTGACCATCGCGTTGTTCAGCATCTACCTCACCGCCGACGGCCCGAAGCTGCGCCGCACGCTGTGCTCGATGCTGCCGCCCAAACGCCAGGACGATGTGCTGCACGCGTGGGATCTGGCCATCGACAAGACCGGCGGCTACCTGTACTCGCGCGCGCTGCTCGCGGTGATCTCGGCGGTCACGCACGCGATCTTCCTGGCGATCCTGAACCTGCCCAATCCGATCGCGCTCGGGGTCTGGTTCGGCGTGATCGCCTCCTTCGTGCCGACCATCGGCACCTATCTGGCCAGCGTGCTGCCGATTCTGGTGGCGCTGACCGTGCACCCCTTCGACGCGGTGTGGCTGCTGATCTTCGTCGTGCTCTACCAGTGGTTCCAGGACTACCTGCTGCAACCGCGGATCACCGCCCGCACGGTCGACGTGAACGCGGCGGTGGCGCTGTTGGCGGTGCTCGCGGGCGCGGCGCTGCTGGGCGCGGTCGGCGCGCTGCTGGCCATTCCGGCGACCGCGACCGTGCAGGCGTTCCTCAGCGAGTACGTGCCGCGCTACGAGGTGCCCGAGGATCCGCGCATCGAACGCACCGCGCCCCGGCGCGAGCGAAAGGCCATGATGCGCAGGCGTTCTCGGCGCAATCGCCGAATCAAACGGGTCGACCCCGAACAGGGCGAGTCGTAAGGTCGAGAAATGTCCCTTCCCGCCGGAATCACCCTGCGCACCGCGACGACGGCCGACGAGCCCGCGCTGCGGCTCCTGCTCGCCAACGCGTTCGGCGGGGAACCGCAGGTGGAACCCGAGCTGGCCGAACAGCGCCGACGGCTGTTCCGCACCGAGGACGCGATCGTCGCGGTCGACGGCGACCGCATCGTCGGGCACACCGGCTATCGCACGATGACCGTGACCGTCCCCGGCGAGCGGACCGTCGACGCGTGCGGCGTCGCGGCGGTCGCGGTCGCGCCCACCCACCGCCGCCGCGGCATCCTGCGCGCGATGTACGCCGAACAGCACCGCCGCACCGAGCGCGCCGGACTGCCGCTGACCATCTTCACCGCCAGCGAGGGCGGCATCTACGGCCGCTTCGGCTACGGCCCGGCGGTGGTGGAGAACCGGGTGAGCATCGATCGCCGCTTCGCCGAATTCCGTTCCGGCGCACCGGATCCCGGCGGGGTGCGGCTCGTCGCCCTGGACGAGGCGGTGCCGCGGCTGCCCGGGATCTACGATCGCTGGCGCCGCCGCACGCCCGGCGCGCAGGTCCGCCCGGAGGCGGCGTGGCGGGTGCGGCTGCTGTCGCTGGGCCGCGAGGGCGGGGTGTACGTCCTGCTGCATCCGGACGGGTACGCGCTCTACCGGTTCCGGCGGCCCGACGATCGGCTGCACGCCGAGGTGCTCGAGCTGCGGGCGGTGACCGACGAGGCGCACGCGGCGCTGTGGCGGGCGCTACTGGGCCTGGATCTGGTGACGGTCGTGGAGGCCGTCGTCGCCACCGACGATCCGCTGCCGTATCTGCTCACCGATCCCCGGCTGGTGCGCACGGTCGGGCGGTCCGACGGCCTGTGGACCCGGCTCATGGACGTCCCCGCCGCGCTGTCCGCCCGGACCTATCAGGGCGATCTGGATGTGGTGCTGGCCGTGGACGATCCGTTCCGGGACGCGGGCGGCGCCTTCGCGCTGCGCGCGCGGGACGGGACGGCCGAATGCGAGCCGACCACCCGTCCCGCGGACGCCGAACTGGGCATCGATGTGCTCGGCTCGCTGTACCTGGGCGCGCACCGGGCCCGGCCCTTCGCCGCGGCGAATCGCTTGCACGCCAAGGATTCCGAGGTGCTGCGCGCCCTGGACACCGCCTTCGGCAGCGACCGCGAGGCCGTGCTCGGCTGGTTCTTCTGAGGTCGACGTCCGGGCCAACCGCTGGCATGCTGGGGACGTGACGCTCATCCGGTTCGTGCTGAACGTGCTGTGGCTGGTACTGGCCGGGTTCTGGATGGCTCTGGGTTATCTGCTCGCCGGGATCGTCTGCTGCGTGCTGATCGTGACCATTCCGTTCGGCATCGCCTCGTTCCGCATCGCCGGGTACGTGCTGTGGCCGTTCGGGCGCGAGGCGGTGGCGCGGCCCGGCGCGGGCACGCCCTCGCTCATCGGCAACGTCATCTGGTTCCTGGTGGCCGGGTGGTGGCTGGCGTTGGGGCACCTGTTCACCAGCGTCCCGCTGTTCGTGTCCGTCGTCGGCATCCCGTTCGGCTGGGCCAACCTCAAGCTCATCCCGATCTCGCTGATGCCGCTGGGCCGCGAGATCGTCGACAGCGAGCGGGCTTTCGCGGCCTGAGACGCTATTCCGATTGGTCCACAATCTGTTTCATGATCGCGACCGCGTCGCGCAGCACGCGCAGCTGCTCGGGGTCGAGGCCCGACAACTGCTCGGTCATCCACGCCTCGCGGGCGTTGTTCTCGTCCTGGATCAGCGCGCGCCCGCTCTCCGACAGCGAGACGATGACCTGCCGCCCGTCGGTCGGATGCGGATTGCGGTTCACCAGTGCGAGTTCCGACAACGAGGCGATGACCCGGGTCATCGACGGCGGCTGCACCCGCTCCTTGGCGGCGAGCATGCCCGGCGTCATGGCGCCCTCGCGGTTCAGCGTGGCCAGGGCCGACAGCTGAGTCAGCGAAATCTGGGCGTCGGCGCGGCGGCCGCGCAGGTGACGCGTCAGACGCACGACCGCCAGCGAGAGGTCGGCGGCGAGCGCGCGAATGTCGGAAGACGTTGTCACAGAGGCAAACGATACGGGACCGCACGGCGGCCAACGGCCGTTCCCGTCGCTAAGCTCGAGGACGTGAACCGTGCCGTCCCCGAGATTCCGCCGCGCCTGACCGATCCCCGTCCGGTGCTGGTCGTCGGGGTGCTGGCCTGGGTGATCGCGACCGTGGTGGTGTGGTCGGTCGACCGCTGGGCCGACGCGCGGCCGATCTGCCTGATGGGTATCGCGGTGGGCGGGCTCGCCTACGGCATCTACGCGCTGCAACGGCGTTCGGCCCGGCGCGGGGACAAGGGCGCGCAAAAAGGCCTCTGACACACTTTTGCCGCCCCGCGAATTGACTGTTCGCGCCCTTACGGCTTAACTGCGTTGGGTGTCCTCCCGATTGAGCGTCGAAGAAAGACGAGCCCACCTTATCGAGGCGGCCATCGGTCTTGCCGAAAAAAAGGGCGTCGCCGGGGTAACCACACGCGATGTGGCTCAGGCGGCCGGGGTTTCGCTCGGTGTGGTGCATTACTGTTTCGAAAACAAGGACGCCCTCATGACCGAGTTGGTCAAGGCGTTGTCGATGGAATTACGCGATTCCGTCGAGACCAATGAAACGGTCTGGCAGGACGTCGGAAGCGGAAAGGAATCGCTTCAGAATTTGGTGCGCGCGAGCCTGGAACTGTTGTGGCTGAACATCGAGGCCACGCCCGAACGGCAACTGCTCACCTACGAAACGACCACCTACGCGTTGCGCGAAAGCGAGCAGACCCCGGCCAAACTCGCCATCGCGCGCGAGCAGTACACGTTCAACGACTCCACGGTCGCCGACGTCCTGGAACACGCCCGCGACGCCACCGGCACCACGTGGTCGGTTCCGGTGCAGACGCTGAGCCGGTTCACGCTCAACGTGATCGACGGCGTCGTGCTGCGCTGGCTGGTCGACAACGATTCCGCCGCGGTCCGCGCGCAACTGGACCTGCTCGCGGAGATGATCTCGCACTACGCGAAGTAGCCCTGCCGCCGGACGTGTGTCGTGGTGTCCACGCGCCACCACGGCACCTCGACCTCGGCCTCGTACGCGCCGGTGAGCCGGACCCGCAGCCGATCGTGCAGCACCAATTCGCCCGCGGCGGCGCCGAATTGCAGGCGCAGCAGGACGCCGAAGGGGTCGTCGGTCCAGCTCGCCGGGTCGCCCGCGTCGAGGATCTCGGCGTCGACGGCGGTGGCGGCCAGCGGCAGATCCAGCAGGTTCGCCAGCGCCTCCGCGTGGTCGAGATCGCCGACCACCAGCCGGTCCGGCGGCAGCGCGAGGCCGTACCAGGGTCGATCGAGGACCAGCGCGGCGGCGGGGTCGACGACCGCGCCGGACAGCGCGCGCACCCGGTCGGGCGGGGCGAGCGCGTCCAGGTCGAGCCGGTCGGCGGCCGCGGCCAGTCGCGCGTGCGTGCGCGAGATCGCTTCGGGCGACGGGGTTTTCGCGGGGTCGGCGAGCGCGTCCAGCAGCGCGGCGGCCAGGTCCTGGCCGATGGCGTCCGGATCGGCGAGCACGGCGCGCAGGGCGGTGAGTTCGGCGGGCGCGAACCCGGTGAGTTCGGGGAGCAGACCGGCGAAGACCGGATCGCCGGGCGCGCGATGACGGCCGAGCGGTACGCCGTCCACACGGGCGTGGGTGCGCAGCCACCACGCGGTGTAGCCGTCGCGGTCGGCCAGCAGCGGGCGGGTGGCGGGGTCGGACAGCAACAGCCGCAACGCCTTCGGCCACGCGGCGTCGGCGACCAGATCCAGATCGCGCACGGCGGCCAGTTCCGGCGGATCCTCCGCGAGGCCCGCCCACCAGGTCTCCTCGTCGTCGAGCTGATGATCGGGGCCGGTCGGATCGGATTCGGTGACGACGGTGAACGCCCAGCCCACGCCGACGGCCCGCAGCGCGGCGGGACCGAAGCGGTCCACGAGCGCGGAATCGACTGTGCCGAACGGTGAATCGGCCACCAGCACGTCCGCCAGCGGGGCGTCGGGGAGCAGCAGTTCGTCGGCGGGTCGGAGATCGCCCGCGGTGTCGGGGAGTTCGAGCAGGCCGAGCCACGGCGGCAGGACGGTGCCCTCGGGGAGCTGTGCGGCCAGGCCGAGGACGGCGGCGACCGTATCCGGGTCGGCGGCGTCGAGTTCCAATTCCCCTTGCAGCGCGGGATCGTTCAGCAGATCCTCGGCGCTCACGGCGCGAGCGCCGAGGCGGCCGAGCAGCTCGTGCGCGGCCTCGGGGTGGACCAGGCGCGCCCAGCGGACGGGCAGGGTGGTGTCGAGATGGTCGTCGAGCACGACCGTGCGCGGGCCGGTGACCAGGCGGTCGTCGACGAGCGGGACGGCCAGGGCGCCCAGTTCCTCGACCGAGAGCGGGTCGGTGACGAACGGTTCCAGCGCGTCGTAGAACGCGTACCACCAGTTCGGCGGGCGTTCCAGGCCCGCGGACAGCTCGGCGACGCGGGCCAGTCCGATGCGATGCACGTCCAGGACGGCCAGGATGTCGGCGGCGGCGCGGCCGGACAGGTCGGCGATCACCAGCGGGCCGATCACATCGGCGAGCAGGGCGGTCAATTCCTCGGTGGCGCCGGGCAATACGCTGCTGCGCCGGGGTGCGGCCACGGCGGGGGCGCCGGTCGGATCGAGGACGGGCAGCCACTCACCCGCGCGCAGGTCGGCGATCACCGCCTCGCGGAGCAGGCCGTCGGCCTCGCCGCGCGCGAAGCCGGGGGCGGGCACCAGGACGAGTCGGTCGCGGGCGGGCAGGGCGCGGGCGAAATCGGCGTAGCCGTGCGCCAATTCGGCGACGCGGGCACCGGGGAGCAGGCGGCGGCGGTCGGGCTGCATCGCGATATCGGCGATGAGCAGGGCGGGCAGCGACAGTTCCTCGTCGGAGCGGGTGGGGGCGCGCAGGACGTCCGGGTCGGCGGGGACCGGGCGGCCGTCGCGGATCGGGAGCAGCCAGCGGGCGCGTGGGGTGCGGTACTGCCACCAGACGCGGTCGGGCTCGTCCGGGTCGGTCAGCCGCACCTCGGTCAGGCCGTCACCGAGTTCGGTTGTCGCCGAGGTGATCTCGTCGTCCGCGATGCGGATCGCGCACAGGGCCGGGAGTTCCAGGAGCAGGTCGGCGGCCTCGTCGCGCAACTCGGCCAGCAGGCGCCCCGGGTCGACGTCCTCGCGCAGGGTGAGCACGATCTCGCTGTCGAAGCCCGCGGCCGGGGCGGTGTCGACCGGCCATACGAGGCGCAGGACCGGCGGCGCGAATCCGTCGTCCTCCGGAATGCGAATGTCGTGATTGCGCAGCGTCGCCCAGGTGCGTCGGCGCGAGAACCGCAACGAGCCGGTGCGGGAACGGAATTCGATCTCGTCGGAGACCGCGACCACGGCCGTGAACCCCACGCCGAAGCGGCCCACCGCCGACGCGTCCGATTTGGCCGAGGCGCGCAGCGCGGTCAGCGCGTGCACGCCCGAGACATCCAGCGGCACACCGGTATTCGCGATGTGGAGGGCGTCCCCGGCGAACCACACCGCCAGCCGCCCGGGTACGTCCGCCTTGCGCGCCGCGTCGGCCGCGTTCTGTGCCAGCTCGGTCAGCAGCCGATCGCGATAGCCCGCCCGCACGAGATCCGCCTCGGTCGCGGCGTCCTCCCGCAACCGCGTCGGCGAATCCCGCCACGCCGCGACCACCCCACCCCGCAGCTCCGCGGTCCCGAACGGATCCACCCGCGCGCTCAGTCCTCGTCCGCCGCCCCGGGCCGCTCCCCCGGCTCCACCCGAACCGCCGACACCGCCCAGGCATCGTGATAGTGCCCCGCCCCCTCCTCGATCGCCTCGGCGGTCAACATCGGCTGCAACGCAACCTCTTCCGCCTCGTCGGTCCCGGAATCCTCCGCCGCGACCTGCTCGCCGGAACCCGCCTCGGCCACAGGCGCATCCACCGCCTCGGGCGTGGCCTCCTCCGCCGGGGCCACCTCGGCCACGGGCGCATCCTCTCCCCCGGCCGCACCCTGCTCGGGCGAAGGCTCCTCGGCCAAGGGCGCATTCGTCGCCTCGGGCGCGGCCCCTTCCGCCGGGGCCGCCTCGGTCTCGGGCGAACCCTCTCCCTCGGACGCAACCCGCTCGGCCGAAGCGTCTTCGGCCACGGGCGCATTCGTCGCCTCGGGGGTAGCCCCTTCCGCGGGGGCCGCCTCTGCCTCGGCCGCGATCACTTCGGCCGAATCCGCCTCGGGCGCGGGCACGTTCGCCGACTCGGGCGTGGTTTCCGCCACCGGAGCCGCCTCGGGCGAAGGCTCCTCGGCTACCGGCGCGTCCGTTGCCTCGGGCGCAGACCCTTCCGCCCGGAGTGCCTCGGCCTCGGGCGCAACCTCTGCTGTCGAATTCGCTTCGGGCGCGGGCGTATTCGCCGACTCGGGAGTGGGGGCTTCGGGGCGGAGGTCGGCGGTGGGGATGAGTTCGACGGAGGCGTCGTCGTAGGCCTCGTAGAGGGGGGAGCCGCCGCCGGTGGGGAGGGTGGTGTCGGAGTGGGCGCCGCAGCCGTACTCGGTGTGGACGACGTGGCCGTCGGCGCCCATGGCGTTGGCGCAGACGCCGAAGGCGGCGCGCAGGGCTCCGGCGAGGGGGACGAAGAAGCCGCAGACGCCGCAGGTCGAGGGGGCCGAGCGGGCCATATCGGTATCGGGGCCGTATTCGGCGTACCAGCGCTCGGCGGCCTCGGCGCGGCCCTCGCGGCTGAGCACCTGCGGGCGGCCCAGGCCGATCTCCTCGGCGACGTCGTCGACCACCGGATCGTCGGTGACCACGTATCCGGGCACCAGGCGCGGATCGTCGGCGGGCGGGGCGAGCAGATCGCCGGGCGCGAGATCCCCCGGGCGCACCCGCTGATCCCACGGCACGAAGTCGGGGGCGACGAGGGCGTCGGGCCCGGGCAGCAGCGCGGACTCGCTGACCGTCGCGTACTCGGCCTCCGGCGGGGCGGCGACCACCACGGCCCACTGCCACCCGCGATAGCCGGGCAGCGTGGCCCGGAAGTGATGGGTGGCCGCGCATTCGTCCTCGGCGGTGACCCCCAGATGCTCGCCCACACCGGTCGGTTGCAGCTCGAGGAGCGCACGGCGAGCCAGCTCGACCGCCTCCGCGAGGATCGGTCGCACACCGGACTCGGAAACAGAAACTGCGCTCACGTCCTACATTTTGCCGTATGGCAGCCAAACCTCGTTCGTGGGCCGCGACTGGTGTGATCTTGCTGGCGACGGCCGTGTCCACGACCACCGCGGGCTGCGCGAACACCGACGACACGCCGCGCTACCGCGTCGAGGTGGTCAGCACCCGCCCGCACGACACCGCCGCCTTCACCGAGGGCCTGGAGATCGACGGCGACGTGCTCTACGAGAGCACCGGACTGGTCGGCCGATCCGAGCTGCGCGCCACCTCGCTCACCACCGACGAGCGACTCGCCCGGGTCGAACTCCCGCCCCCGTACTTCGGCGAGGGCGTCACCGAGGCGGGCGACACCGTGTGGCAGATCACGTGGAAGGACGGCGTCGCCATCGCCCGCGACCCGCGCACCCTGGCCGAACGCGCCCGCGCCCACTACGACGGCGAGGGCTGGGGCCTGTGCACCCGCCGCGATCGCCTCGTCATGAGCGACGGCGGCACCACCCTCACCTTCCGCGATCCGGTCACCTTCGCCGCCACCGGTTCGGTGCGCGTCAGCGGCCACGACCAGGCCCGACTCAACGAATTGGATTGCGCCGCGGACGGTTCGGTGTACGCCAACGTCTGGAAGACCGACCACATCCTGCGCATCGATCCCGACACCGGCGCGGTCCTCGCCGACATCGACGCGAGCGGCCTGCTGTCGGCCACCGAACGCGCCGGGGCCGACGTCCTCAACGGCATCGCGCAACTCCCCGGCACCGATCGCTTCCTCGTCACCGGCAAGAACTGGCCGACAATGTTCGAAGTACGGTTCGTCCGGGCATGACCGAACCGCGGACCTGCGCCTCCTCACCCGACAACCTGCGAGAGAATCGATACTGTGACTGCCTCCCGTGAACCCTCCGGTACCGAGCCTGGTCGGTGGGGCGGCGAGGACCATCCGCTCACCCCGCGTCACCCCGGCTACGATCGCTATCCGCCGCCCAACCCCGCGGCACAACACCGGCTACCCCCGTTGCCGCGGCGCGGCGTCGAGCCGGAGGTGCCGGAGTTCATGGCGAACCGCGATCGGCGACCGCCGCCCGAACCCGCGCCCACCCTCGCGGAGCCCACCGTCGAGCAGCCCGCCGAAACGTCCGGCCGCCAACGCGTCCCGCGCAAGCTCACCGTGACCCGCGTCGTGGCCATGCGCAGCATCGAGCTGACCGAGAAGGGTTTCCAGACCTTCCAGCGCGCGGCCAAGGCCGACGGCGCGGACCGGTCCGGGCTGACCGCGCTGGTCTACGCGACCATGGCCAACTTCGCGCTGGACGCGGCGATCGCGGTGGCCCTGGCCAATACGCTGTTCTTCGCCAGCGCCACCGCGGAGTCGAAATCGAAGGTGGCGCTGTACCTGTTGATCACGATCGCCCCCTTCGCGGTGATCGCGCCGCTGATCGGGCCCATGCTCGACCGGCTGCAACGAGGTCGCCGCCTGGCGCTGGCCGGATCGTTCGCGATCCGGGTGGTGGTGGCGCTGGTGCTGATCTTCAGCTTCGACACCTGGGCGCTGTATCCGCTCGCGCTGTGCATGATGATCCTCAGCAAGTCCTTCGCGGTGCTCAAGAGCGCGGTCACGCCGCGCGTGCTGCCGCCGGGAATCGATCTGGTGCGCACCAACTCCCGGCTCACCGTGTTCGGCCTGGTGGGCGGGACGTTGGGGGCGGGCGCGGTCGCGGGTCTGATCGCCGCGGTCACCGGTTCGATGGGGGCCCTGGTGTTCGCCGCGCTGATCGCCTGCGGCGGAACGTATCTGAGCCTGCGGATTCCGTCCTGGGTGGAGGTCACCGAGGGCGAGGTGCCCGCCACGCTCGGCTATCACGGCGGCGAGGCCCGCACGCAGGTACTGCCCGAGACCCCGCCCCCGACCGGCAAACCCGGCAAACGCCGTCAGCCGCTGGGCCGTTCGGTGGTGACGGGGTTGTGGGGCAACAGCTCGATTCGGGTGCTCACCGGATTCCTCACCTTCTACATCGCGTTCGTGGCCAAGGCGACCGAGCATCGGCCCGTGCAGCAGGCCGCGATGCTGGGCGTGGTCGGCGCGTCGGCGGCTATCGGCAACTTCGTCGGCAATGCCACCGGCGCGCGGTTGAAACTGGGCCGCCCGGCCCTGATCGTATTGGGCTGCACGGCAAGCTGCGCCGCGGTCGCGCTGGTCGCCGCGTTCCTGGACAATCTGCTGGGCGCGGCGGCGGCGACCCTCGTGGCCGCCGGGGCGAGCGCGCTGGCGAAGGTGTCGCTGGACGCCTCGATCCAGGACGACCTGCCGCCGGAGTCGATCGCCTCCGGCTTCGGTCGCTCCGAGACCGTGCTCCAGCTGTCGTGGGTGATCGGCGGGGCCGGGGGCGTGCTGCTGCCGACCGACTACTGGAAGGGCTTCGCGGTGGTCACCGCGGTCCTGGCGGTCGGACTGCTGCAAACCACGGTGAGTTACCGTGGGCATTCGCTGCTGCCCGGTCTGGGCGGCAATCGCCCGCAGCACGCGGAACCGGAAGAAGTTCGACAAGCGACAGGAAACCCGCCCCAGTGAAGCCGAAAACCCGTCTCGCCCTCGCGCTCTCCGCCGCCGGGGTGCTGGTGGTGCTCGTGGCCGTCGCCGCGGTGGTGATCGTGGCCGTGCGGCACGCGGGCGACAAGGAGCCGACGGTCACCGCGTACGCGCACGGCCGGACCGTCACGGTCGCCCCCTATCGGTACTGCACGGTGACGCGGTCCGACGCGGACGGCGGCCTCGGCCTGAACTGCCGCCCGGAAAGCGCCGAGAGCGTGGCCCTGGAGACCCCGCCCGGATATCCGGTGCAGCTGTCGCTGCCGCTCGAGATCGCCCAGGCGCCCTGGGCGATTCGCGCGACGTACCTACGCCCGGACGGCACCCCCGAACCGCGATTGCTCACCTACCGCGACTACCCCGCGGAAACCCGTGCGGTGACGGTGAATTCGCTGCCCGAACCCGGTCTGCGCCTGGGCGGCCTCGAGGTCGAACTGCTCGTGCCCGTCCGCGACCAGGCCGGGAACGAGGGCTTGGCCCCCTACCAGGCGTGGTCGATCAAGACGGCGTAGCGGATTCGGGGTTCAGTGGTCCAATTCCCGGGCCACGCCGCGCACGACCTCCGCGATGCGCTGGGCCGTCTTGCGGTCGGGGTACTTGCCCTTGCGGAGGTCGGGTTGGACCGTGGCCTCCAGCAGGTTGATCATGTCCTCGATCAGGCCGTGCAGGTCGTCGGGGGACTTGCGGGGCTGGGCGGCGGGAGTTTCCTTGCGGCCCTGGCCACCTCGCACCGAGGGCGGCGGCTCGAGCAGCTTCAGGCTCAGCGCCTGGGGTCCGCGGCGGCCCGCGGCCATCCCGAATTCCACTCGTTGCCCGGGCTTCAGCGCCTCGACACCCTTGGGCAACGCGGACGACCGAACATAGACGTCCTCGCCCTCATCCTGGGAAAGGAAGCCGAAGCCCTTCTCGACGTCGTACCACTTCACCTTGCCGGTCGGCACTGCGCTCACCCGTTCGTCATCGATGCCCGGAACCGCCCGGACACAACCATGGGCCCCGGGTGTGCCCCGGAACCTTTCTGCTCGCGAAAAGAACGCGCCCCACAGGTATGCAGGACGCGATGTCTTCGAGTCTACCCCGGTGCCGATGCACCGAGCACATCAGTTTTACGGTGCACCCGTGCCCGATTCCGCGCCGAACCCCGCGCCCCGACGTCCCCGCCAGCCGCTGCTGCTCGCCGCGCTCGGCCTGTTCGCGATCGGCCTGCTGGCGATCGTGGCCATCTTCGTCGTCCCGCTCGTGAGCGACGCCGAACCCGCGCTGTGGCTGTATCTCCTCGCGATGGCCGCCACCCCGCTGGGGCTGTTGCTGGCGATCGCGTTCGCGCTGTGGTCCGGCCGCCGGGCGCGTTGACAACACCGTTCGCCCGGTTCGTTATCCCGGCGCCTCTGTGATTCTCGTCACATCACGGTAAGATCACAGGGTGATCACGGCGGCCGCCGCTCGCGGACGAACCCCTATTACCTGCGCAGACGGGGTTGCGGAAGATGTTGCGCCAGACCGTGACCCACGGGCACGCGCCGGTTACCAAATAGTGATTTTTCCCGGCGATCGTCGTACCGTTCTATCCAGCCGGGAGCAGTCCCGGGACCGAGCTCACTCGCAGGTGCGTATGAGAGGGAGACACCCGATATGAGTGGACGCCATCGCAAGCCGACCAACACCGGCCGCACGGTAGCCAAGGTCGCCGTCTCCACCGCGATCATGGGCGGTGCCGGTGTGGCTCTCGCCGGACACGCGGCCGCCGCTCCCGACTCCGACTGGGACAAGCTCGCGCAGTGCGAGTCCGGCGGCAACTGGGGCATCAACACGGGCAACGGATTCCAGGGCGGACTGCAGTTCTCGCAGAGCACCTGGGCCGCGCACGGCGGCACCGAGTACGCCGCCTCCGCCAACCAGGCCACCCGCGAGCAGCAGATCACCGTGGCCGAGCGCGTGCTCGCCAGCCAGGGCTGGGGCGCGTGGCCGTCCTGCTCCTCGCACCTGGGCCTGCACAGCGGACCGACCGAGCGCACCGCTCCCGCCGCCACCACCCCGCACTGGACCCCGCAGACCGACGCCGCGCCGCAGGCGCCCGCCGACGGCACGCAGGAGGTCTTCCAGGCCGTCGACCAGGCCGTCGCCGCCGCGCAGTCCCAGGGCTTCGCCGTGCCGCAGCAGGCGCTCGACGCCTACAACGCGTTCAAGTCCAGTGGCGCCAAGCTGGATCCGGCGGTCGTCAACTTCTTCGAGGCGAACAAGGGCGCGCTGCCCAACTGAGTCCGCGCCCCCGCGCTCTGCACGACATCGAAGAAGGCCCCCGCTCCTCTCGGAGACGGGGGCCTTCTTCGTCTTTCGTGTCAGCGATTGATGACCGTGTGCGGGTGCACGTAGGGCACCTCTTCCGCCGGCACCGGGAACTCGGTGTCCTCGCCGTACGGCGACAGCCCACCGGAACGGGCGGACGAGAGCTCGGTCACGGCGTGGTCGCCGTTGTCCAGCTTCGGCCAGCCGTTGTCGACGTAGGGTTTCTTCGATTTGTTCACCACGCTGTCATTCTGGCACGGCGGCAACCCGGTAGCGCGACAGGTTCGACACACCTCGGCGGGCCGCGAAACCCGGCCGTACGCTGGACGGGATGACCACGACCGACTCCCGGCCCGGCTCGGCCGAAACCACGCTGGCCGACTGGCTGACCACCCGCACCGACGAGGAGCTGGTGACGCTGCTGGAACTGCGCCCGGATCTGGCCGTCCCGCTGCCGGGTTCGATGGCGGTGCTCGCGGCCCGGGCCGAACAGCGGGCGTCGGTCCTGCGCGCCACCGACGAGCTGGACACCCTCGATTTCGCGGTCGTGGAGACCCTGGCCGTGCACGGCGCGAGTTTCCCCGGCCGCACGGCGACCCCCCTACCGCGCCGACGGCTGCGCGAACTGCTCGGCGATCGGGTGCCGGGCGCCGAGATCGACGCGGCGGTGGACCGCCTCGCCGCGCGGGCGCTCGTGTGGGGCGAGGAGGAGTTGTTCCTCGCCGGGGCGGCCAAGGACGCGCTGCCGTGGCCGCTGGGCAGCACCACGGACATTCCGGACGCCTTGACGGAACCGGAGATTCGCGCGGCCCTGGCCGAGATCGGTTCGGCGGAACGGGCATTGCTGGACAAGCTGGCGACCACCGGCCCGCGCGGGCGCACCCGCGACGCCGCCCCCGGCACGCCCGCCGATCGTCCGATCCAGCGCCTGCTGGCCGCGCGCCTGCTGGAGTGGATCGACGAGGAGACCGTCGAACTCCCGCCCTCGGTCGGCCAGGTGCTGCGCCGCGAACCGGTGACCGATCCGCACGCGCTGACCCGGCCGAACCCGCGCCCGGCCGAACATCCCGTCGCCGATGTGAACGCCGCCGCCGCGGGCGAGGTCGGCGAGCTGCTGCGGCACTGCGGCGACATCCTCGCGGTGCTGGGCGACGCGCCCGCCCCCGCGCTGCGCTCCGGCGGACTCGGCGTGCGCGAACTGCGCCGGGTCGCCAAGCAGACCGGCATCGAGGAGTCCCGCGTCGGATTGCTCGCCGAGGTGCTGGCCGCGGCGCGCCTGGTGGACAAGGGAATTCCCGAACCCCCGCCGGACGCGGACGCCGTCGACGACTTCTGGGCGCCCACCGGTTCGGCCGACGGCTGGCTCGAGGGCCCGCCCGCTCGGCGCTGGGTGGTGCTCGCGCACGCCTGGCTGGAACTGGACCGCTTCCCATGGATGATCGGCCTGCGCGACGCCAACGACAAACCGCTGGCCGCGCTGTCGCTGGAGCTGCGCAATATGCACGCGGTGCGCGACCGCCGCGCGATCCTGGACCTGCTCGCCGCGTACCCGCCCGGCTCCGCGGTGTCCGCGGCCGATATCGCGACCGTGCTGGCCTGGCGACAACCGCGCTGGCGCAGGCACTTCCGGGTCGAGGCGATCGAGCAGACCCTCGCCGAGGCCGCCGCGCTCGGCGTCGTCGGCCGGGGCGCGCTCACCTCCGCGGGCCGGGCGCTGCTGCACGAGGCGCTCGGCGACGCCGAGGCCGAGATGGAGTCCGCGCTGCCGGAACCGGTGGATCACGTTCTGGTGCAGGCGGATATGACCGTGATCGCCCCGGGGCCGCTGGTGCCGGAGCTACAGCAGCGGGTCGCGCTGGTCGCCGACGTCGAATCCGCCGGGGCCGCAACGGTGTACCGGATCTCGGAGACCTCGGTGCGGCGGGCGCTGGACGCCGGGCTCACGGCCGCGGAGCTGCATCAGCTGTTCACCGCGCACTCGCGGACCCCGGTGCCGCAGTCGCTGACCTATCTCATCGATGACGTGGCGCGGCGGCACGGGCGGTTGCGCGCGGGGCTGGCGCAGTCGTTCGTGCGCAGCGAGGATCCGGCGCTGCTGGCCGAGGTGCTGGCCGCGCCGGTGGCGGATCGGCTGGCGCTGCGCGCGGTCGCGCCGACGGTGGCCATCTCCCAGGCCCCGCTCGGCGATGTGCTCGAGGCGTTGCGCGGCGCGGGTTTCGCCCCGGCGGGTGAGGACTCCGCCGGTGTCATCGTGGATCTGCGCCCGCGCGGCGCGCGAATCCCGTTGCGCCCCAACCCCCGTCAGTCGTGGCGGCCGACCCCGCCCAGCGCCGAGCAGCTGCGGTTGCTGGTGTCGGAGCTGCGCGCCGGGGAGAAGGCGGCCAAGGCCCGGCCCGGGCAGTCGGTCCGCTCCGACGGCACCCGCACCGGCACCGCGGCCACCCTCGCGCTGCTGCAACTCGCGGCCCGGACCCGGCGGCCGGTGCACATCGGCTACGTGGACGCCCAGGGCGTGGCGACCCAGCGCATCGTCGAGCCCCTTCAGGTGGCCGGGGGCCAGTTGGACGCCCTCGACCCGGTGACGGGCGCGGTCCGGCATTTCACGCTGCACCGCATCGCGTCGGTCGCGCTCGTCGAGCAGTGACACACGAGTCGCGCGGCCCCCTCAGGCGCGGGGGTTGACGAAACAGAATGTGGTCGCCGGTTCGGCGAGGGTCAGATAGGTCGCGGCCGGGTCGCAGAGCGCGCGGTCGGCGCGGCCGTCGAAGCGGGCGACCACGCGGACGGTCGCCTCGGGGGCCGTGCAGTCGGCGAGGGTGAAGCCGGTGGCCGAATCGCGGTGATAACAGCTGTCCGCCTTGAGATTCGGGGCCAGGCAGAGGAAGGCCGTGGTCTGCCCGGCGGCGGTCTCCTCGTAGGAGGAGTACTCGGGACCGCAGTCGCGCTTGCGATCCGACGCCGACACGACCGTGTAGACCACGCGGCCCGAGGCACAGTCGACCGGCGTGGTGCGGGCCTGGTTCACCGCCCCCTCGGTGACCTCCAGACAGTCCCCGACCGCGGCCCCGGCGGCGGCCGAACGGCCGGTGACCGCGCAGCCGCCGACCGCCGCGGCGATCAGCGCCAGCGCCAGCGGCGCCGGCCGGACCCGCGCGATCAGAGCCCGCGCAGCGACCACAGCGCCCAGAGCGAGTGGTTGATGATGCTGGGCACGAGGGTGTTGAGCAACTGGAAGCCGAGGGTGTTCACAAAGAAGCCTTTCGCAAAATGCTGGACGAATGCCCAGGCGTACATCGTGATCTGTGTCGATATCGTCGGGGAGATCGTTACGCTCTGCAACATGAGGCTCGAGGACGTCATCCGGGAGCTCTACGGGATCGATCCCGGCGAATTCGTGCGGGCACGAGATGCCCAGGTCAAGGCCGCCCGCGCGGCCGGTGACAGGAAACTGGCGACCGCGATCGGAAAACTGCGCAAGCCCACGGTCGCGGCGTGGGCGGTCAACCTGCTGGCCCGCGAGGCCACCGACGAGGTGGGCGCGCTGCTGAATCTCGGTGCGGCCCTGCAAGATGCCCAGCGCCGGTTGTCGGGCGACGAGCTGCGCACCCTCACCACCCAGCGCCAGCAGGTGGTGAACGCCTTGTCGCACAAGGCCGGTCGACTCGCCGAGGAACACGGCCATTCACTCGGCGAATCCGTGCTGCGCGAGGTCGGCCAGACCCTGCACGCGGCCCTGGCGGATTCCGCTGTGGCCGAACAGGTTCGCGACGGCACCCTCACCACGTCCGCCAACTACGAGGGCTTCGGCCCGGCCGGACCCGCCCTGGCCTCGGCCCCCGAACCCGCCGCCGGGGCGAAGTCCGAACGACCCACCGGCCACGCCGCCGCTGCCCGGCGCGCGCCCGGCGACGCGAAAACGAAACCGCCCGCCGACCCCGACGCGGCGGCCCGGCAGGAACTCGACGACGCGCTCGCGGCGCTCGAATCCGCCCGTGAGGCAATCGATTCCGCCCGCTCCGAGCTGACCGAGCGCGAATCCGAACTGGCCGAACTGGATTCGCGCATCGGCGGCCTGCGCGCCGAACTCGACCGCGCCGAGGAACGACGCCGCTTCGCCGCGGCGGCCCAGCGGTCGGCCCAGGAGGCCGTGCACAAGGCCGAACGGCAACTCGACCGGGTCGAACGCTGGGCCGACAAGGCCCGGTCCCGGCTGCCGGACCGGACGTGAGTCAGGCGCGCAACGAGCCGGGGTACAGGTACTCCGGCGCGGGCACCGTATCGTGGTCGAGCCAGGCGCCGAAGAACCCGGTCAGATCCCGGCCCGCGCGCGCCTGCACGAACTGCCGGAACTCCGGCATCGACACGTTGCCGTAGGCGTGCGCCTGCGCGAAGTCCCGGACGGCCGGGAAGAACACCGCGTCGCCGACGGTGCGCCGCAGCGCGTGCAGGAACAGCGGGCCGCGGTAGTACACGGAGGTGAATTCCCTTCCCGCGCCGGGGTTCTGCAACGGGATCTCCCAGAACTTCGGATTGTCGAGGTTCTCCGCGACCGTCTTGCGGTACCGCGCGTCGACGTCGTCGCCCTCCTTGCGTTCGGGCCACAGGTAGTCCGCGGTGTAGCTGGCGAAGCATTCGTTCAGGCACACGTCGGACCACCGCTTCACCGACACCGAATCGCCCCACCACTGGTGGGTGTTCTCGTGCACGACCGTGTTCAGATCCGTCCAGGGCGCGTAGATCGGCCGGGTCTGGGTCTCCAGCGAGAAGTTCAGGTCGGTGTCGACGTAGATGCCGCCGCCGCTCTCGAACGGGTAACGGCCGTACAGGGATTCGAGGAAGTCCAGCACCTCGGGCAGGCGCTGTTCCAGTTCCCGGGCGCGTCCGGCCTTCGGCGCGAAGGCGCTGATCAACGGGGTGCCGTCGGCGCGACGCTGGTCGAGGAAGTCGAAGTGGTCGATCGCCACGGTGGTCAGGTAGCCGGCCGTGGGATGCCGGGACGCCCATTCCACCGTGCGGTTCGGGCCGTCCACCGTGTCGCGCACGCGCAGGCCGTTCGACACCGCCTGCCATTCGCTCGGGATCGTCACGCGCAGATCGAAGGTGGCCTTGTCGGTGACGGTGTCGTTGAGCGGGTACCAGGTGGCGGCCGAATGCGGTTCCCCGGCGGCGAACGCCCCGCCGCTGGGGGAGAACGTCCAGCCGCCCTCGTCGTGTTGGGTTGCGGCCCCGGCGTATTCGACCGTCACGGTGAACGGCAGCGCGGGCAGGACCGGCAAGGCCGGGGTCACGGTCAGTTCGTGCTCGCCGTGGCGGTCGAATTCGGCGGGCTGCCCGTTCACCGTCACGCGGCGCACGTCCGGCCCGTCGAAGTCGAGGTTGAACGCGCGCATGATCTGGGTGCCGACGGCGTCGAGCCGCGCGGTGCCGCCGAGCCGATGGCTGGGCGGGTCGTAGGAGATGGCGACGTCGTAGTGCTGGACCCGGTAGCCGCCGTTGCCGTCCTCCGGGTAGTACGGCTCCCCCGCCCCCGGCGCGCCGGCGAACGGATCGGCGTGCGCCTGCGTGGTGGTCGGGGGGACCCCGGCCATCGCGACGACCAGCGGGGGCGTGAGCGCCAGGACGGCCGTGACCGACCATCGAATTCGGTTGCGCCTACCCATGCGACGAAGCCACCCCTTTCAGCACGCGGACACGGAAGCCACGATGCTATCCCGGGCCGCCGCCCGGACCGGGGCACCCCGCCGTCAGTCCCCGGTGCCGGACACCGCCACGCTCGCGCCCAGGCCGATGATCATCAGCCCACCCGCGCCGCCGACCGCCTCCAGCCGCCGCGGCGAGCGCGCGAACCAGTCGCGGGCGCTGCCCGCCGCCAGACCCCACGCGCTGTCGGACACCAGCGCGATGGCCAGGAAGACCAGCCCGAGGATCAACAGTTGCAGCGGCACCGCGCCGCGATCGCGATCGACGAACTGCGGCAACACGGCCGAGAAGAAGATGATCCCCTTGGGGTTGGTCAGCCCGACGATGACGCCCTGCCGGAAGATCCGCCGCACGGGAGTCGCCTCGGCACGGGTGGCCAGCGCGTCGCGCAGCGACCGCCGCTCACGGATCGCCTGGATCCCGAGGTGGATCAGGTACAGCGCGCCGACGAACTTGATGATCGTGAGCGCGAGCGCGGAGGCCGCGAGGATCATGCCGAGTCCGGCGGCGACCAGGATCAGCGTGATCAGGATGCCCAGGGCGTGACCGAGCACCGAGACCAGCGCGGCGCGCCGCCCCTGGCTCAGCGCGCGGCCGATGGTGAACAGCACGCCCGGGCCGGGGATCACGATGAGGATGGCGGCGGCGATCGCGAACGCGATCAGATGGTCGGCGGATACCATTGTTCGATTCTACGAACCGGCGCAAGGGGTTTCAGCCGCGCAATTCCTCGGGCAGCTGGTGCGGATCGAGCAGCAGCCGCTTGGTGTCCACGCCCTGCACCTTCGAGGCCAGGGACAGGTTGTCGGCCAACAGTTTCCACTCGGCCTCGCCGATGGCGGCGCGGGCGCGCTCGATCACCGCGCCGTCGCGGGTCCCCCAGGCGATCGGCATCGCGCTGACGACCTGGCGCAGATCGGCGACCGAGCGGGGCACCCGATCGGCGCGCACGGTCACCGCGGGCACCTGCTCGCCGGGTTCGACGCGGTGTCCGGGCAGCGCGCGCACCACGCGGGTGATCAGCGCGTACCGCGGATCCGCCTCGGGCTTGGCCAGATTCACCAGCGCCAGCAGCGTGACGCCCTTGGCGTGCGGGCCCGACACCACCGCGGGCACGAGATCGCCCTCGGCGTAGAGCTTGTCGACCCGGGACCGGTAGGGCGTCCAGACCGCGACGAACACCGCGATCAGCGTGCCCAGCGCGAAGGCGATCGCGAGCAGGAAGGAATAGGGATGGTTCAACCAGATCAGCCCGGCCGTGCCCAGGCCGAGCACGATGGCCGCCGCGAGGGCGAGCAGGCGCAGCCGGCGCAGATTGGCGACGACTTCGTTCACCGCCCTGGCATGCTCGCGATCCACCGCGAATTCGAAGCGTCGCACGTCCTCATTCCTAACACGTTTGCGGAGGTAATTCCTCCATCTAGCCGATCGCGGGTCCCAGCAGGTCGTCCGCGTCGGTGATGCGGTAGGCATACCCCTGCTCGGCCAGGAAACGCTGCCGGTGCGCCGCGTACTCGGCGTCGAGCGTGTCCCGGGCGACGACCGAGTAGAAATGCGCCTGTCCGCCGTCGTGTTTGGGCCGCAGCAGCCGTCCCAGCCGTTGCGCCTCCTCCTGGCGCGAACCGAACGTACCCGAAACCTGGACGGCGACCGAGGCTTCCGGCAGATCGATCGAGAAATTGGCGACCTTGCTCACCACCAGGACCGGGATCTCGCCCTGCCGGAACGACTCGAACAGCGCCTCGCGCTCCTTGGTGCGGGTGGAGCCCTGGATGACGGGGGCGTTCAGGTGCTCGCCGAGTTCGTCGAGCTGGTCCAGGTAGGCGCCGATGACCAGGCACTGGGAATCCTTGTGGCGCTTCAGGATCGACTCGACCACGGGGAGTTTGGTGCGTGCGGTGGAGCAGAGCTTGTAGCGCTCGTCGGGTTCGGCGGTGGCGTAGCTCATGCGTTCGGCGTCGGTGAGGGTGACGCGCACCTCGACGCAGTCGGCCGGGGCGATCCAGCCCTGCGCCTCGATGTCCTTCCACGGGGCGTCGTAGCGCTTGGGGCCGATGAGGGAGAACACGTCGCCCTCGCGGCCGTCCTCGCGGACCAGGGTGGCGGTGAGGCCGAGGCGGCGGCGGGACTGGAGGTCGGCGGTCATGCGGAAGACGGGAGCGGGCAGCAGGTGCACCTCGTCGTAGATGACCAGGCCCCAGTCGCGGCTGTCGAACAGTTCCAGATGCTTGTACTCGCCCTTGGTCTTGCGGGTGATCACCTGGTAGGTGGCGATGGTGACCGGGCGGACCTCCTTGCGCTCGCCGGAGTACTCGCCGATCTCGTCCTCGGTGAGCGAGGTCCGCGCCAGCAGCTCGCGCCGCCACTGCCGCCCCGCGACGGTGTTGGTGACCAGGATGAGCGTGGTCGCCTGCGCCTTGGCCATGGCCGCCGCGCCGACCATCGTCTTGCCCGCGCCGCAGGGCAGCACCACCACGCCGGAACCGCCCGCCCAGAACGAGTCGGCCGCCATCTCCTGATAGTCGCGCAGATGCCAGGCGTGGGTGCCGAAGTCGAGCGCGATGGGATGCGCCTCGCCGTCGACGTACCCCGCGAGATCCTCGGCGGGCCACCCGATCTTCAGCAGCATCTGCTTGATCCGCCCGCGCTCGGACGGATGCACGGCCACCGTGTCCTCGTCGATCCGCGCCCCCAACATGGGCTGAATCTTCTTGTGCCGCAACACCTCCTCCAGCACGGCCCGATCCAGACTCACCAACACCAGCCCGTGCGCCGGATGCTTCACCAACTGCAACCGCCCGTACCGAGCCATCGTGTCCACGATGTCCACCAGCAACGGCTGCGGCACCGCGTACCGCGAATACGCCACCAGCGCGTCCACCACCTGCTCGGCGTCGTGCCCCGCCGCCCGCGCGTTCCACAACGCCAACGGCGTCACCCGATACGTGTGCACATGCTCCGGCGCCCGCTCCAGCTCCGCGAACGGCGCGATCGCCTGCCGAGCCGCATCCGCCCGCTCATGCTCGACCTCGAGCAACAACGTCTTGTCGCTCTGCACGATCAACGGACCATCCGTCATGAGCACCTCCTCGAGTCCGCCCCCTATTGTCCCCGATGGGTCCGACAGCCCGGCCGTGAGCTGCGGTGAGGCGCGTCCGCGGGCCCCCGTAGAATCGTCGCAATGGTCTCCGCGTTGCTCGTCGGTCTGTTCGAAGCCCAGCGCGGGCGGTTGTTCGGGGAGGGGTATCGGCTGACCGGGAGTTTGCGGGAGGCCGAGGAGGTGCTCGAGGAGGCTTGGTTGCGGTTGGTCTCGACGCCGCAGTACGAGATCGAGGATTTGCGGGGGTGGTTGGTGGGGGTTGTGGGGAAAATCTGTCTGATGCGGTTGGGGGTGCGAGCGGGTGGGAGGATGCCGGAGTTCGTGGTGACGGCGCCGGTGCTGTCGGGGGCGGTGGATGAGCTCGAAAGGCTCGCGCGCAGAGCGGAATTCGGGATCGAGGCGTTGGCGGCGCTGGAGGTGCTCACGGCGGGGCAGCGGGTGGCGTTGGTCCTGCGGGACGAATTCGGGGTGCCGGTCGAGGAGGTCGCCGATATTCTCGAGGTCTCCGTCGAGGAGGCGCGGGAGACGGCCGACGCGGCGCGGAAGGCGTTGCCGCCCATGCCCGTAGTGGTGAGCGAGGGCGAGCACGACGCGGCCGTGCGGCGACTGCTGGCCGCGCTGGCGGCCGCCGATCCGGACGCCCTGGCCGACGCGTTGCACGCGGAGGCGACCGTCGTGGCCGAACCGGGCGGCGACAATCCGCTGAATTCCGTTGCGGGAGCGCGCAATATCGCCGATCGCGCCGTGGAACTCCTGCGCCGCTACCGCCTCGACATCTCCGAACGCGGAAATGTCGAATTCGACCCGGTTCGCGTCAACGGCCGCCTCGGGCTGTTGCTGCACGAACGCGCGCCGCGCGACGGCGTTCCCGGCTGGCTGCCGCGCGTGCTCGCCTTCACCGTGGACGAGGGTCGGGTCCGGACCGTGCGGGAACTGTCGGATCCGGCGAAACTCCGTCGCGGACTTCGGGTTCCGCTCCGCCCGGCCCAGACCTGACCGGTCAGGGCGTCGTCGAACCGGTGAAGAAGTCGCCCGTCGACGAACCCGTCCCCCAGTTCCCGGTGGAGGAGCCCAGCCCCCAATCCGGCGTGGCGGAACCCCAGCCCCAGCCGCTGCTGACGATGTCACGCAGGAAGTCGTGCACGAGACCGAGCATCGGATGCAGGAGAAGGTCGATGTAGGAGGCCATTCCTCGCCCCTTTCGAACACCACCGCGAGGGGTGTGTGAGTTGAAACACCGGCAGGCTAGCCGCCACCGGGAAACCACACAACCGCCCAGTTCAGGGCGCCGAACATAAAGTGAAACATAGACTTTCGCTATCGCGTCGCAACCGCAGTGAACCGGAGGTTACCGGTTACGTTTGACACCATGCAGCCCAACGCCACCGTCGCCCGTCTCCGCCCGTTCGCCTCGACGATCTTCGCCGAGATGACCGAACTGGCCGTGCGCCACGGCGCGGTCAATCTGGGCCAGGGCTTCCCGGACACCGACGGCCCGGCCGAGATGCTGGCGGTGGCGCGGCGGGCCATCGCGGACGGCTTCAACCAGTACCCGCCCGGCCGCGGCGTGCCGGGCCTGCGCGCCGCGATCGCGGCCGACCGCGCCCGGCGCTCGGGGCTGAACTACGACCCGGACCGCGAGGTGCTGGTCACCGTGGGCGCGACCGAGGCCCTCGCCGCGAGCATCCTCGGACTCGTCGAGCCCGGCGCGGAGGTCGTGTTGGTCGAGCCGTACTACGACTCCTACGACGCGGCGGTGGCGCTGGCGGGAGCCGTGCGGCGCACCGCGCGGCTGGTGCCCGACGGCGACGGCTTCGCCCTGGATCTGGACAGCCTGCGCGCGGTCGTCGGGCCGAAAACCCGGATGATCCTGCTGAATTCGCCGCACAACCCGACCGGCACGGTGCTCGGGCGCGGCGATCTGACCGCCATCGCGGAGGTGGCGATCGAACACGATCTGATCGTCGTCGCCGACGAGGTGTACGAGCACCTCACCTTCGGTCCCGAGCACATCAGCATCGCCACGCTGCCCGGCATGTTCGAGCGCACGGTGGTGATCTCCAGCGCCGCCAAGACATTCAGCGTCACCGGCTGGAAGATCGGCTGGGCGTGCGCCCCGGCCCCACTGCTCGACGCGATCCTCACCGCCAAACAGTTCCTCACCTTCGTCGGCGGCGGCCCGTTCCAGCCCGCGGTGGCCTACGCCCTCGAGCACGAGCAGCACTGGGTGAGCGAGCTGCGGGACAGCCTGTCCGACAAGCGGATCCGGCTGTCCGAGGCGCTCACCGACGCGGGCTTCGACGTGAAACGCAGCGACGGAACGTATTACGTCACCGCCGACATCTCCGCGCTCACCGACGCCGACGATCTGACCTTCTGCCGCGAACTACCGGCACGTCTCGGCGTGGTGGCCGTGCCGATCAGCGTGTTCGCCGACGACAAGGCCGGCTGGAATCGCTTGGTGCGCTTCGCGTTCTGCAAACGGGACGAGACCCTCGACGAGGCCGTCCGCCGCCTGCACGCCGCTCACTGACGACGCCGGGCCACCGCGTCGGCGAGCCGGTCCAGCTGGGCGGCCGTGGTGTCCCAGTCCAGGCAGGCGTCGGTGATGGACTGCCCGTAGGTCAAATCGGCGGCGCGGCCGAGGGTGAGGTCCTGGCGTCCGGCGACGAGGAAGCTCTCCATCATCACCCCGACCACGCCGGGTTCGCCCGCGGCCAGCCGTTCGGCGATATCGGTGACGACGTCGACCTGCCGGTTGTGGTCCTTGTTGCTGTTGCCGTGGCTGGCGTCGACCACCACGCGCTGCGGCAGCGCCGCCTTCTCCAGCCGGATGCGGGTCTCGGCGACGGAGTGGGCGTCGTAGTTGGTGCCGGTGCTGCCGCCGCGCAGGATGACGTGGCAGTCCGGATTGCCCGCGGTGCGGATCAGCGCCGCGCGGCCGTCGAGATCGGTACCGGGGAAGACGTGGCTGGCCGCGGCCGCGCGCACGCCGTCGACGGCCACCTGCACATCGCCGTCGGTGCCGTTCTTGATGCCGACGGGCATCGACAGCGCGCTCGACAGCTGCCGGTGCACCTGGCTGGCCGCGGTCCGGGCGCCGATCGCGCCGTACGAGACCAGGTCCGAGATGTATTGCGGCGTAATGGGATCCAGGAACTCGCAGGCGACGGGCAGGCCGAGCGCGGTGATCTCGACCAGCAGTCGGCGGCCCAGCCGCAGCCCGGTGTTCACGTCGAAGGAGCCGTCCAGGTGCGGATCGTTGATCAGCCCCTTCCAGCCCAGGGTGGTGCGCGGCTTCTCGAAGTAGACCCGCATCACCACGTGCAGCCGATCCGACACCTCGGCGGCCTTGGCGGCGAGGCGGCGGGCGTAGTCGATCGCGGCGTCGGGGTCGTGCACCGAGCACGGCCCGACGATCACCATCAGCCGATCGTCGGTGCCGTCGAGCACGTCGACGGTGGCCTTGCGGCCCGCGCGCACCGTGTCGGCGAGCGCGTCATCGATCGGATGGGCGCGGCGGACGTCGGCGGGCGAGAGCAGCGGGGAGATGCTCAGCGTGCGCTGATCGTCGAGATCCGCGGGTTGGACCGCGCTGTCGGCTGCGGCGGTTGTCATCGTGGGTGTCCTTTTCCCAGTCCGACCCACGGAACCGAATTCCCGTCGAGCCGGTCTGTGTCGTCCGGCTCGGGGTGGAAGAAGTCAGCGCGATTCGCCGACCGGCCCACCCGGGGCCGGCTCGGTAAACCAGAAATACGCGCGCTGCACGACAGGGACTGTACCAGGCGGTCGAGCGAGGGCGGCCGGGCGAGCCGCCCCCGGGTGACCATTCCCACAGCTCTACCCGAACATGCCGGGCTGGTAGGAACCCGCGGGGATGCGGGCGATGACGTTCAAACGGTTGTAGGCGTTGATGATCGCGACCAGGGAGATCAGCGCGCCGATCTGCTCGTCGTCGTAGTGCTTGCGCACCTGCTCCCAGGTCTCGTCGCTGACGCCGTGGTGGGCGTCGGCGAGGCGGGTGCCCTCCTCGGCGAGGGCCAGCGCGGCGCGTTCGGCCTCGGTGAAGACCGTGGCCTCGCGCCAGGCGGCGATCAGGTTGAGCCGCACCGGCGTTTCGCCCGCGGCCGTCGCGTCCTTGGTGTGCATATCGGTGCAGAACCCACACCCGTTGATCTGGCTGGCGCGAATCTTCACCAGCTCCTGCGTCGCCTTGGGCAGCGAGCTCTGATCGATGACCTGACCCGCGTTGCCGATCCGCTTGACGAACTTGCCCGCGACCTCGTTGGCGAACATGTCGAACCGTGCTTCCATGACCGGACTCCTCACTCGAACGCGCCGCGTACGCGGCTGCCTACACCGAGAAGACGCCGCACCCCACGGCGGTGTGACAGCGAGTGACCGTGAGCCGGATCACACGAGCGGAACCGGGCGCAGCCGCCCGCTGTACCGCCCGGCCCGGTCGAGCGCGTCGTCGGCGGCGTCGAGTTCGAGCGCGGCCTCGTCGAAGATCTCCAGCGTCCCGGCGATGCAGTAACCGGGCGTGGTCAGCGCGCCGACGCCGGGAGTGTCCAGCAGCACGCCCGATTCCGGCAGGGCCCGGTAGTCGTCGGCGAGTTCGCGCAGCGCGGCCCGCAGCTCGGCGAGCCGATCGCGCAATTCGCCTCGGCGACGGTCCAATTCGAGCGGATCCGGGGCCGTCATCGGCGGTCGAAGTGGTAGGTGACCTTGGTCAGTTGTTCGCACTGGTCCCAGAGGCGGCGGGCGGTGACCTCGTCGCGGGAGGCGGCGGAGGAGCCGCAGCGGACCGGGTGGCCGCGCAGGCCGCGCCAGCCGGTGGGGCCGTAGTAGCCGCCGGGGTCGACGTCGGGGACGGTGGCGGCGTAAAGGGTTCCGAGGGCGCCCATTTCGGGGGTCTGGCCGAGGATGCGGTTGCCCAGGGCCATGATCGTGTCGAGGAACGACTCGGTGTGCGACTGCAATTCGGTCGCGGCGTAGCCGGGGTGGGAGGCCACCGAGAGCTTGGGCGAGCCCGCCGCGGTCAACCGGCGCTGCAATTCGTAGGCGCAGATCAGATTGGCGAGTTTGGCCTGGGCGTAGGCGGCCCAGCGGTTGTAGCGGCGATGCTCCCAGTTCAGATCGGACAGGTCGAGCTTGCCGTAGTGGTGCGCCCCGCTGGCGACCGTGACGACCCGCTCGCGAACCTTGTCCAGCAGCAGGCCCGTCAGCGCGAAGTGGCCGAGATGGTTTGTGCCGAACTGCATTTCGAAGCCGTCGGCGGTGCGGCGCAGCGGCACCGCCATCACCCCGGCATTGTTGATCAGCACGTCGACCGGTTCGACGGATTCGGCGAACTCCCGCACCGAACCCAGATCGGCGAGGTCCAGCCGCCGCACCACCGCGCCCGCGCCGAGGGTGTCGGCGACCGCGCGGGCCTTCACCTCGTCGCGGCACGCCATGATCACCCGGCCGCCCGCGGCGACCAGTGCCCGCGTGGTGGCCGCCCCGAGACCGCTGTTGGCGCCGGTGACGATGAACGTGCGCCCGCTCTGATCGGGGATATCGGATGTGTCCCAACCGCTCACGTCCCCGAGTTTACGTCTGCGCGAGGATCTCCTCGTCGCTCATGGCGGCCACCTCCAGATACAGCTCGGCGACCGTGGTCAGCCGCGCCGGATCGCTCTCGCGGGCGGCGAGGCGCTCGGCCAGCCCGGCGACGGTGCGGGTGGCGAACAGATCCGAGACCACGGCGTGCGGGGCGTCGAGCCATTCCCGCACCCGCGCGATCACCGTGGTGGCCAGCACCGAGTCGCCGCCCAGGGCGAAGAAGTCGTCGTGGACGCCGACCCGCTCGGCGCCCAGCACCCCGGCGACGATATCCACCAGCGCGGTCTCGAGCGGACCCCGCGGCGAATTGTCCTGCGCCTCGGCGGCATTCGCGCGCAGCCGGGCCAGCACCTCGCGCCGATCCAGTTTCCCGTTGGGCGTCAACGGCATCGGATCGAGAATCTCCACCCGGGTGGGAATCATGTAGGCGGGCAACAGTTCCGCCGCGCGCGCGAGCACGTCGGCGGTGGAGGTCATCGCCCCGGACACGGCCGCGACGAGTTTGGGCGCGCCGCCGTCGAGCACCGCCGCCACCGCGTGCCGCACGCCGGGCGCGCGGCGCAGGGCCTGTTCCACCTCGCCGAGTTCGACCCGATAGCCGCGGATCTGCACCTGATCGTCGGCGCGGCCGAGGAATTCGATGATCCCGTCGGGGCGGTAGCGGGCCATATCCCCCGTGCGGTACCAGCGCAGCCCGTCGTGGTCGACGAAGCGCCGCGCGGTCCGCTCCGGATCGCCGCGGTACCCGGCGGCCACATTGGCCCCGCCGACCCACAGTTCGCCGGGCACCCAGTCGGGGCAGTCGCGCCCGGCGGGCGAGACGATCCGGCAGCGCACATTGCGCAGCGGCACCCCGAACGGGATCGCGGTCCAGTCCTCCGGCGGCTCCGCGATCTCGCAGATGGTGTGGTGGATCGAGGTCTCGGTGGCCCCGCCCAGCCCGGAGAACCGGCAGCCGGGGACCTGCCGGGCCAGCCGCCGCGCCAGATCCGCCCCGACCCAGTCGCCGCCGAGGGTGACCGCTCGCAGCGAGTCGCCGAGCCGGTCGCCGCCGATCTCGAGGATCATGTCGAGCATGCTCGGCACGCAGTTGAGGATCGAGACCCGGTGCCGCACCAGCAGTTCCACCCAGGTGGTGGCCTCCGCGCGCTGCCGGGCGTCCACCGCGACGATCGATCCGCCGACGGCGAACATGCCGAAGACGTCGTACACCGAGGCGTCGAACTCCAGCGCCGACAACGCCAGCACCCGATCCGAGCCGCCGACGCCGAACCGGTCGTTGACCGCGTCGATGGTGTTCATCGCGCCGCTGTGCGGCACGTCCACCCCCTTGGGCGTCCCGGTCGACCCGGAGGTGAAGATGACGTAGGCGATCTCCGCCGGATCGGGAAACACGGGGCGCGCCAACGGAGTCGGATGCGCGCACGCCTCGTCGACGGCCAGACAGGGCAGCGCCGGATCACCCATGTCGGCCCCCGCGACGCTCACCGCGGCCGCGACCCCCGCCGTCCGCAGGATCTCGGCACGCCGAGCCACCGGCTGGTCGAAACCGATCGGCACATACGCCGCCCCGGCCGCCAGCACGCCCAGCACGGCCGCGATCTGATCGCGCCCCTTGGGCAGCTGCACCGCCACCGCGTCCCCCGGCTCGACACCCCGATCGCGCAGCGCGCCCGCGAGAGCCAGTGCGCGCTCGGACAATTCGCCGTAGCTCCACGAGCCGTCGTCGTCGCCGAGCCCCCACACCACCGCGATGTCGTCGGGCGCGGCGGCGGCGTGGGCGAAGAAGCCCTCGTGCAGGCGGCGCCCGCTGACCGGACCGTCGGTCGCGTTGACCCGCGCCCGCACCGCGGCCTGGTCGATCGGCAACCGCACCGCGGCCTCGGCGTCCCAGCCCGCCTCGTCGGCGAGCCGCCCGATCGCGGCGGTGTAGCGATCGAACATGGCCTCGACCATGCCGTCGGGGAAAGCGTCCCGGCGCACGTCCCAGTTCAGGAGCAGACCGCCTCGCACCTCGGTGACCTGCGCGTCGAGCAGGACCTGCGGGCCCTGGGAGATGATCCACACCGGGTCGCCGAAGGTCTCGGTCACCCGGTCGGCGAACAGCTCCCCCAGATTCAGGGCGCTGGTGTAGACGACGGGGGCCAGCACCGGCTCGCCGCGATACCGGCTCAGATCCCGCAGCACCTCGAGCCCCGCGTAATTCGCGTGCGCGCCGCTGTCGTGCATCGTGCGCTGGAGCGCCCGCGCCCGCTCGGTGACGGTGACATCGTCGCTGACGTCGACCTCCACCATGATCGAGGAGGTGAAATCGCCGATGACGCGGTCGATGTCGGGATGCACCGGCTCGCGGTGGAACAACGGCACGTTCAGCAGGAAGCGCGGCCGCGCCGACCAGCCGCCGATCGTCTCGGCGAACACCGCGGCCAGGGCCATCGCGGGGGTGACGCCGCGCCGGTGCGCCGCCGCGAGCAGCCGCTGTTTCGCCTCCGGGGCGAGCCAGTGGTCGAAGCGCACCGTGCGGTGCGGTTCGGCGCGGCGGGCGACCGGCACCGTCGGAAGTTCCGGCGCCCCGGGCAGTTCCGGCAGCCGCTCCCGCCACCAGCTCCGATCCCGTTCGCGCGCTTGGGGATCCACCGTGTGCTCGGTGCGGTAGCGGCGATAGCTGTAGTCCGGGGGCGCGATCCGGCCGCCGCGGTACAGCTCGGCGAGGTCGGCGGTCAGCACGCGGTAGCTCATCGCGTCACCCGCCAGCATGTCGACGTCCAGGTGCAGGCGGCTGCGGTCGCCGTCGAGCAGGGTGAGGGTGATGTCGAGAACCTGCCCCTCCTCGAGCGACAGCCGCTGATGGGTCTTGGTGTCGCGCAGGCGTTCCAGTTCGGCCTCGACCGCGTCGGGGGTCCGGCCGCGCAGATCCACCACCGCGAACACCGGCCGCCCCGGCCGGGACAGGGTCTGTTGGGTGCCGTCGGGCAGCACCCGGGTGCGCAGCATGGGATGCAGCTCGACCAGCTCGGCGACGGCGCGCTCGAGCCGCGCGGGATCGACCGCGCCGCCGTCGAATTCGACGTACAGGTGGGCCGCCACCCCGCCGAGTTCCTGTTCGTCGGAGCGGCCGACCCAGTAGGCGTGCTGCATGGTGGCCAGCGGGAACGGCTCGTCGGCCGCCGCGTCCACGGGTTCGGCGGGCGGCTCGGATTCGGTTGCGGGCGTGGGGGTTCCGCCGAGCAGTTCGTACCAGGCGTCCACCGACGGCGCGGCGGCCAGCTGGGCGAAGTTCACGTCGAGGCCGCGTTTGCGCCAGCCGCCCGCGAGTTTCATGGTGCGGATCGAGTCCAGGCCGAGCTGGATGAGGTCCTCGTCCCCGGCGATATCGGCCGCGTCGATACCGAGTTGCGCGGCGATCGCCGCGCGGATCTCGTCCCGGTCGATGCCGTCGCGCTGTCGTGGCTCCATGTCCGCTGTACTCCTTCGCTGGCCGATCGGCCACAGCGTAACGCAATGAGATAGGGTTGCCTAACCTACATTAGGTGACCCTGATAACTCGTGCGCGACCGTGAGGCTGACCGTGACTTCGACATCTGAGACCGCATCGGATCATCGCGACGGATTCGTCCCGTTCCCGGCCGAATTCGCGGAGCGTTATCGCGCGGCGGGCTACTGGGCCGGACAGTCGCTGGGCGAACTGCTGCGCACGGCCGCGCGCACCTGGCCGGAGCGTCCGGCCGTGCACGCCGAGGACCGCGTGCGGACCTACGCCGAACTCGACGCCGAGGCCGACCGCTACGCGCACGGCTTCCGCGCCGAGGGCATCGCGCCCGGCGACCGGGTCCTGGTCCAGCTGCCCAATGTGGCCGAATTCGTGCCGCTGCTGTTCGGGCTGCTGCGCGCGGGGGCGATTCCGGTGCTCGCGCTGCCCGCGCACCGCCGGGCCGAGATCGAGCATCTGGCCGAATTGTCCGGCGCGGCGGGCTATCTCATCGCGGATCGGGCGGGCGGCTTCGACTATCGCGAGCTGGCGGGGTCGCTGGTCGAGCGGGTGGCCTCGGTGCGCCGGGTGTTCGTGCTGGGCGAGCCGGGGCCGTACGTGGACGTGCGCGGCATCGCTTGCGACGGCGACGCGTTGCCGCAGATCGATCCCGCCGACATCGCGCTCATGCTGGTGTCCGGCGGCACGACCGGGCTGCCCAAGTTGATCGCGCGCACCCACGACGACTACGCCTACAACGCCCGCGCCAGCGCCGAGGTGTGCGAATTGGACTGCGCGGACGTGTATCTGGCGGCCCTGCCCGCCGCGCACAACTTCCCGCTGTCGTGCCCCGGCGTCCTCGGCACGATCGGGGTCGGCGGCTCGATCGCGCTGATCGACGATCCCAGCCCGGAGAACGCCTTCGCGGCCATCGAACGGTTCGGGGTGACGGTGACCGCCGTGGTGCCGCCGCTGGCCCAATTGTGGAGCGCCGCAACCGAATGGGAGGAGGCCGATCTGTCCAGCCTGCGGCTGCTCCAGGTCGGCGGCGCGAAGCTGGCCGAGGTGAACGCCCGCGCCGTGGAACCCGCGCTGCGCACCCGGTTGCAGCAGGTGTTCGGCATGGCCGAGGGCCTGCTCAACTACACCCGGCTCGACGACGCCGCGGATCTGGTGTGCGGCACCCAGGGCCGCCCGCTCTCCCCCGCCGACGAGATCCGCGTGGTCGACGCCGACGGAAACGACGTGCCGCCGGGCGCGGAGGGCGAGTTGCTCACCCGCGGGCCCTACACCATCCGCGGGTACTACCGCGCGCCCGAACACAACGCGCGCGCCTTCACCCCGGACGGCTACTACCGCAGCGGAGATCTGGTGCGGCGCTTGCCGTCCGGTCATCTGGTGGTGTCGGGCCGGATCAAGGACGTCATCAACCGCGGCGGCGAGAACGTCTCCTGTGACGAGCTCGAGGAACATCTGCTCGCGCATCCGGCGGTGCGGCACGCCGCGGCGGTGGGGCTGCCTGATCCCGCGCTCGGCGAGCGGGTCTGCGCGGTCCTGGTGGTCTCCGGGGAGCCGCCGACCCTGGCCGAGGTGAAGTCCTTCCTCACCGGGCGGGGGCTGGCGGCCTACAAACTTCCCGACACCCTGCGCACCGTGGATCGGCTGCCGGTCACGGCCGTGGGCAAGATCGATAAGAAGGCGTTGCGGGGTCACGCCTCCACGACGTAGGGCGCGATGCTGGACAGCTTTTCGCAGGTCTCCTCGAATTCGCGGTCCGGGCGGGACTGCCCGACGATGCCCGCGCCCGCGCGCAGCCACGCCCCCTCGGTGGTCTGGTAGACGGCGCGCAAGACGAGCGTGGCCTCCAGCGCGCCGGACGGCGAAACCGTCAGCACCGCACCGGAATACAGCCCGCGCGGATCGTGGTCCAGGCGGAACACGGCGTCCACGCCCGCGGCCTTGGGGATGCCCGAGGCGGTCACCGAGGGGAACAGCGTCGCCAGCGCGTCCCACGCGCTGCGGTCGGTGGCGAGCCGCCCGCGCACGGTGGAGGCCAGGTGCTGGACGCTGCCGCGCTCCCGCACCGCCATGAAGTCCGACACGGCCGTGCTGCCCGGCTCGGCGACCGCGGCGATCTCGGCGAATGAGGTCCGCACGGAGATCGCGTGTTCGACGATCTCCTTGGGGTCGCCGACGAGTTCGGCGCGCGCCGCCCGGTCGGCGTCGGCGCCCCGGCCGAACGCCCGGGTGCCCGCGAGGGGTTCGGTGGTCACCACCCGGCCGTCGTCGACCGCGACCACCAGTTCGGGGCTGAAGCCCGCGGCCTCGAGCCCGCCCAGGCGCAGCAGGAACGAGCGCGCGGGCGTGTTGTGGGCGCGGCCCAGCCGATACGTCGCGGGCACGTCGACCACGAACGGCAGATCGACCTTCCGCGAGAGGATCACCTTCTGATAGCGCCCGTCCCGGATCTCGGCCACGGCACCGGCCACCCGGTCGCGGTAGGCGGTGGGGTCGAGGGTGATGTCGGCGGCCCGTGCGACCGGCAACGCGGTCGCCTGCGCGGCGGCGATCAGCGCGTGGATCTCCTCGGCCTCGGCCGCGGTCGCCCCGTCGATTCGGATCCCGGTCGCGCCGATGCGAACCTCTATGCGCGGAATCATCAAGTGCGCCAACGGAGTTCGCGGGTCGAGGTGAGCGGTGGCGCCCAGCGCCCAGGCGCAGAACTCGAAGCCGATCCAGCCGTAGGCGTGCCGGTCCGTGGCGTCCAGTCCGGCCAGCGCTCGATCGATCACGGCCGCCGGGCTGCCCTGCCACGGTTCGGCGGTGACCCGGCCCGCCCACTCGACGCGCAGTTCGTGGGCGTCGAGTTCGACGCCGCCGAGCGGATCCGCGGCGAACACCCACTCCCCCGGCCGCTCGTACATGACGTACTCGCCGAACCGGTCCGCGGCCGCGAGCGCGGAAACCGCTGCCACCGGGTCGATTCCGCCCGCCTGTGTGAATGCCGCCCCCGGACCGTCCCCATACCCGCATCGCACTCGCTCGTCCGTGGTCGACACGCTTCCTCCAAGGTTATGCTCACCTAACTTCGAGGGGTAAGGCTAGCATTACCTCAGTTCTCCGGCGGTGTGCCGGAGCGCACAGCGGGACCAATCGGAGGAAATTCGCGTCGGAAGGACCCGGAGGCGCGCTTCAATGGGGAAGCGCCACCTGATGGAGGTCCCATGATCGATCACCGCGCCGAGGTCCCGACGGCGACCACCTCGAATTCGACGCCGCGCGCGGCCGTCGCACTGGTGGACGCCGCGTCCGCGGTGGAGCGCGAGCTGATCGGGGGCTGGCTCGCCGAGGGCGGCATCGCCGCCGAGTACGGCCTGGACATACCGGTCGTGCAGCTCGATCTGGACGCCGCCGCGGTGGCCCAGCGCCTGGTCGGGCGGCGCGACGATCCGCTGGTCGTGCCCGTGCGGGTGGTGTGGCTGCCGCCCGAGCGAGACGGCGTGCGCCGCACCACCTTCGCCGATCTGGTCACCTTCGGCGATCCGCGCAAACCGCATCGGATCCTGCAACGCCGCCTGGTCGCCAAGTCGCCCGATCGGCATCTGGTCCTCACCGGTCAGCCCGCCCGGCTCAGCGAGTTGCGCGCCAACAACGCCACGGTGGCGTCGAGCGCGGAACCGTTCGCGCGGGCCGTCGTTCGCGCGGGCATCGTCGCGCTCGAACGCGCCGAGCGGTCGGTCATCGGCGACCGCTACAAGGTGCCCCGGCTGGTGGCCGAGGAGATCCTCGACTCCCCCGAGTTCCTGCGCCGCCTCGACGGCATCGCCGCGCACATCGGCTGCGAACCGGGCGAGGTGTACCGCCGCGCGGAGAAGGCGCTGCGCGAATTGGTCGCCGCGCAGAGCAGATTGGTGTCGGACCTGTTCACCCAGGCCATGCGCCCGGTGCACGCCTCGGCGTGGAAGGTGGACTTCGAACCGTCGGGGCTGGCCGGATTGCGTCGCCTCAATCGGCGTCATCCGCTGGTGTTCCTGCCCTC
Source organism: Nocardia sp. NPDC004068 (assembly GCF_042874315.1). Lineage (NCBI taxonomy): Bacteria > Bacillati > Actinomycetota > Actinomycetes > Mycobacteriales > Nocardiaceae > Nocardia > Nocardia sp. NPDC004068. The sequence goes on along the minus strand of NZ_JBIAMW010000013.1, from coordinate 77,786 downwards.
GCACCGCTCCTATGTGGACGCGTTCGTGCTCGGGGATGTGCTGGCGCGCACCGACTTTCCGCCCAATCACGTGATCGGCGGGGCGAATCTGAGCTTCTGGCCGATGGGCCCGATCGCGCGGCGCACCGGAACCGTGTTCATCCGCCGCAGTTTCGGCGACGACGAGGTGTACAAGGCGGTCGTCGAGGAGTACTTCGCGTATCTGCTGGCCAAGCGGTTCAATATGGAATGGTACTTCGAGGGCGGCCGCACCCGCACCGGCAAACTGCGCCCGCCCCGCTACGGCCTGCTGAACTATCTGGCCGCCGCGATCCGCGCCCGACGGGTCGACGACGTGCTGCTGGTGCCGGTGTCGATCACCTACGAGCGGCTCAACGAACTCGGCGCGATCGCCACCGAACAGGCCGGGGGCGTGAAGAAGGCCGAGGGGCTGACCTGGCTGGCCCGCTACATCCGCAATCAACAGCATTCGGCGGGCCACGTGTACGTGCGGTTCGGCGAGCCGCTCTCGGCGCGGCAGCGGCTGGCCGCGCACGGCGATCCGCTGCGGCCCGATCACGGTCCGGCGCAACCACTTCCGGAGGAGGTCCGCGAGCAGGAGCGCAAGGCCGTGCAGCGGTTGGCGTTCGAGGTGGCCGTCGGCATCAACCGGGTCACCCCGATCACGGTCAACGCGCTGGTCACCCTGGCCCTGCTGGGGGTGCACGAGCGCGCGCTGACTCTCGGCGAGGTGCGCGCGGTGGTGCTGCCCGTGCTCGGCTACATCGAGCGGCGTGGTCTGCCCGGGGGCGAACTGGCCACGCTGCGCGACGATCAGGGCCTGGCGGTGGTGCTCGACCAGCTGTCGGTGGCGAAGGTCGTGACCGTGTATCGCGGTGGACTGGAACCGGTCTACTCGATCGAGGCGGGCGCGCACCTCGAGGCGGCGTTCTACCGCAACAGCGCGGTGCACTGGTTCGTGAACCGGGCGATCCTGGAACTGGCCGTGCTCACCTCGGTCGAGGCGCAGGAGGGCGATCAGCTGCGCGTCGGCTGGGACACCGCCTACCGGCTGCGGGATCTGCTCAAGTTCGAGTTCTTCTTCCCGGAGCGGGCGGAGTTCGGCGAGCAGCTCTCGGCGGAAATGCTGCTGGTGGACCCGGATTGGCACCGGCGCACCGCGGACGGCGGCACGGTCGGCTCCGACATCCTGGCCAAACTGGCCGACACCGGATTCATCATGGCCCATCGCGTGCTGCGGTCGTTCTTCGACGCGCAGCTGGTCGTGGCCGAGCGGCTGGCCGCCCACGATCCCACGACGCCGGTGGATCGGAAGCGATTCATCGAGGACTGTCTGGCCGTGGGGCGGCAGATGCTGTTGCAGCAGCGGTTGCACAGCCCGGAGTCGGTGTCGTCGGAATTGTTCGCCACCGCACTGAAACTCGCCGACAACCACGGCCTGCTGCACCCCGACGGCGACGACCTGACCGCGCGGCGGCGGGCCTTCGCCGACGAACTGCGCACCCTCGGCCAGCGGATCTCGCGGGCCGCCACGCTGGATCCGTCCAATCGAGTGGAGCTGTGATGAGCGCGGGCGGTGAGTGGAGCGTCGACGCCGCGATCGAGGCGATCCGCTCGGGTCCCCAGGGGCCGCGGGTGGGGGCGATCTTCGATTTCGGCGGGACGGTCGTGCACGGTTTCACCCCACCGTCCGGGCCGGGCCGCTGGTTGCGCCGAAACCCGTTGGCGGACAGCCTGCTCACCAGCGTGCGCGGCGCGCGGGCCGAGGGCGAGTACGAACGCTTCCTCCAGCGCACCATGCACGCCTGGGCCGGGCACTCGGAGGCCGAGCTGACCGAACTCGGCGAGAAGCTGTTCCAGCGCACGCTGTACGGCCACCTGTACCCGGAGGCGTGGCGGCTGATCCGCGCGCACGAGGCGGCCGGACACACGCTGGTGCTGGCCACCTGCCTGACCCGGTTCCAGGTGCTGCCCGCCGCCGCGGAGCTGGGGATCGAGCATGTGCTGTACACGCCGATGGCCGCGCAGGACGGGGTGCTCACCGGCTACGTGGACGGAAAACCGTTGTGGCGCAGCGGCAAAGCGGAGGCGGTGCGCCGCTTCGCCCGCGACCACGACCTCGAGCTCGCCGCGAGTCACGCCTACGCCGACGCCGCCCCGGATCTGCCGCTGCTGGAACTGGTCGGGCATCCCACGGCGGTGAATCCGGATCCGCGGACCGCGATCGAGGCCACCGAACGCTCCTGGCCGGTGCTGACCTTCCGGCCGCGGTCCGATCCCGGCGCGCTCGATCTGGCCCGGACCGCGCTCGGTTTCGCGAGTCTGCTGGGCGGCGCGGCGGTCGGCGTGGCGGCGAAGGCGGGCACGCGCGATCAGCGGGCGATGGCGGATTCGATGATCGAGGTGGCGGCCGATGCGACGTTGCGCGCCACCGGGATTCGGGTCCGGGTGACCGGCCGCGAGCACGCGCTCGCGCCGCGGCCCGCGGTGTTCGTGTTCAACCATCAAAGTCAGTTCGACATGGTGGTGTTGAGCGAGGTGCTCGGCGGGGGTTTCACCGCGATCGCGAAGCGGGAGATCACCGCCAATCCGGTGTTCGGCCCGCTGCTGCGGTTCACGGGCGCGACGTTCATCGATCGGTCGGATTCGGCGGGCACGCGCGCGGCGCTGGCGCCGGTGGTGGACACGCTGCGCGGCGGGTTGTCGATCGTGGTGGCGCCGGAGGGGACGCGCTCGTTCACGCCACGCGTGGGCCCGTTCAAGAAGGGCGCGTTCCACATCGCGATCCAGGCCGGGGTGCCGGTGGTGCCGATCGTGATCCGCAACGCGGGCGAGATCGCCTGGCGCAATTCGGCGGTGGTGCGCAAGGGCGTCGTCGACGTGGCGGTGCTACCGCCGATCGATGTGAGCGGCTGGGATCCGCGGGCGATGGACGCGGAGGTCGAGCGGGTGCGCGGGTTGTTCGTGGACACCCTGCTGGATTGGCCCGCCCCCGACGCGGCGCTGACCGCGCGTTAGAGCCGCCGCCCGAACAGCAGCTGCCACGGCATGAGGGCGGACTCCAGCTGGACCCGCAGGCTCATCTTGGACGCGCCCGCGGTGCGCTCCTCGAACCGGATCGGCACCTCGGCGATGGTGTAGCCCTTCTTGATGGTCCGGTAGTTCATCTCGACCTGGAAGGAGTAGCCGTTGCTCTGGATCGAGGCGACGTCGATCGCGCGCAGCGTCTCGGCCTTCCACGCCTTGAATCCGGCCGTCGCGTCCTTGACGCCGAGCCGCAGGATGGCGTTGACGTAGAAGTTGGCCCACGCCGACAGCGCCTTGCGGTACCACTTCCATTCCGCGGCCGTGGATCCGCCCGGGACATACCGGGATCCGAGGACCACCCCCGCCCCGGAGGTCTCGAGCTTGTCGAGCATGGCCGGGATGACCTCGGCCGGATGGGACAGATCGGCGTCCATCTGGATGACGACGTCGGCCCCCTCGTCGAGCGCCCGCGTGATCCCCGCGACATAGGCCCGCCCCAGCCCGTCCTTCTCGACCCGGTGCAGCACCCCCACCGCGTCGGGCAGTTCGACGGCCAGCTTGTCGGCCACCTCCCCCGTCCCGTCCGGCGAGTTGTCGTCCACAACGAGTACATGCAGGTCGGCGACCGGTAGCGCGGTCAACCGCCCCACCGCCACCGGCAGGTTCTCCCGCTCGTTGTAGGTCGGCACCACCACGGTCACCTTCACAAGTCGCCCTCCCGCTCGATACAGCGCTCTATCCTGCCAGCACAGACCGTAGCGGACGCACTTATGGGAACTCTGAGCTGGCCCGGCCCCGCCCCCGACCTCAGGACTCGTCTCGAGCATCCTCCCGAGCATTCCGCTCCCGCACGATGTCCAACGCCCGCTCAGCGGTAGCCCGATCCGGATAGGGCCCCATCCGATCCGCGAACCAACACCGCTTCCCCTGCTCGGCCCGATGATGCTTCAAGCAGTAGTACCAACTCCCAGAAGAGTCACCCATACCCCCCACCCAACCACCCCCGAAAGATCTTGTCACCACCCCCACACAAAAGATCACCAATACCTATTGCATCGATTGCCATCAACTATCAAATCGATGAACCCCCACCAAAACACAAACCCACCAAAACAACTGAGTGCAAACAACTTTCAAGATCCCGAAAATCCCCGCCTGAAAGAACCCATTCCCCCAAACAAGATGACACGTCTTTGGCTTTTTGCACAACCCCCCACCCAAACCCACCCCGCCCCAAACAGAACCATCGCCAACGCCCCCGCAACACCCCTATAACCCAGACACCCCCGAAATACCAGCCCCAGAAAGGGGGGTCCAGGGGGGCACCCCCCCTGGTCTGGGGGCGTGGGGGGCGAGCCCCCCACATATCACCCTCGAAAAAAGCGAAGGCCCCCCTGAGCAAGGGAGGGCCTGAGAGGGTGGCCAAGGCCGGGATCGAACCGGCGACCTTCCGCTTTTCAGGCGGACGCTCGTACCAACTGAGCTACCTGGCCGGGGCACCCGAACCGAATGCCTAGCATACCGTGCGACCCTGACGGGACTCGAACCCGCGACCTCCGCCGTGACAGGGCGGCGCGCTAACCAACTGCGCCACAGGGCCTTGCTCTGCTCCACGGTGTCGCCACCGTACCCCCTACGGGATTCGAACCCGCGCTACCGCCTTGAAAGGGCGGCGTCCTAGGCCGCTAGACGAAGGGGGCCCGCCGGATGTCTCCGGTTCGTTTCTCAACGACTTCCGTTGGGAGCCCGCATAGCTTATGACAGCCGCCGCGGGAAACCCAAATCGGCTGGTCAATGGACCGAATGGGGTGGCCTACACGCTGAGGTCCTCCATCCGGGCGCCGGCCCGCCAGCCGGTGCGGCGGAACTCGTCGAGCCACTCGGGGGTGGCCATGGACTCGATGATGACCTCGAGCGCCTCGGTGAACCGGGTGCGCAGATCCACGCCGGGGCCGAGCAGGTCCACGATGTAGCGCTGACCCGCGAGCGCCGCGGTGAGGGTGCGGGTGAACCGGTCCGGATCGGCGTCCGGGCGCAGTTGCTTCTGCTCGATGGCCCGCACGGCCAGCTGCCGCGCGGCCCGCCCGAGGATGCGCCCGCCGCCGGCCTGGACGTCGCGGTAGAACTCCGGCTCGATGATGAGGCGGAACTCGGCCTGGATGATGATGTCGTTCTCCAGCCGCAACGCGACCTCGTCGACCAGCCCGCGCAGCGCGTCGAGCGGGCCGAGATCGGTTCGGGTGAGCCATCTTTCGGTGGTCGCCCGGTAGCGCTCGACGGCGGCCTCCAGCACCGCCCGCGCCAGGTCCTCCTTGGAGTCGAAGTGGAAGTACATCGCGCCCTTGGTGGCGCGCGACCCCTCCAGTATGCGGTTCAGCGATGCCGCGGCGTAGCCGCTCTTCCCGAATTCAACGGCGGCGGACCTGATGATCGCCGCACGTGTCCGGCGGGCCCGCTCTTGCTGCCGTGCCATGCTCGAAACGCCTCCGAAGCTACTTGCCGCCGCAGACCCCCTGGCAGGAACGGTCGTCGGCGCGAAGTTATGAGATTTTCAATTACTTCCACTCGGGCTACCGCCCGGTTTTCAAACTTTTGGTACGAAAAATGACGAGAAACCTGAAGCACACCAAGTGGTATAGTTCTCGACGCCCGGGTGCGCTGCAGGGGGTGCGCACCCGGGCGTTTTCTTCGTCTCGGATCTGCCTCCTGCGACACGGTCTCCAGGGCATCGCGAGCGGCCAGACCGGTCGCGACACGTTCGGGCACATCAATCATCGGCCGAATCCCGCCCCACCGACGCACACTCGGTTCCGTCGGAATTCACCGAGCGGTCACCGTACCTCGATTCACCGCGCGCCGTAGGGCGTACCGGCAAGTCAGTTCGCTGGATTGCGTTTCATCCCTTATGGCAAATAGCTCGCAACCGCGTGGGCGATTGGCGCCTTTCGCGAATTCCCGCGCGCCCCAGCGCCGTTCATCCCCGCCCGATCCGGCGGCGGTCCACCCGCCCCGGACCACCCTCGACCATCCCGTTCCCCACCGCCTCCGGGACCGCTCCTGCGACACTGTCATCCTCCGCTACCAATTGCGTTGCCACGCATCGTCTTTGAATGATATTTACAGTTAAAGCCACGAAACAAATTGGAGCCCCGGAGAATCTGCGGCCGCTCGCCGCGGCGAGGTTCCACCGGGTGTTCCGAAGCCCTATCGTCGGAAGCGGCCTTCGTGTATCGCCCGGCGCGCGGTTGCCGCGTGTCGACTCGCCGGGGAAGTGTCGCGGCGGCCATTACCGCGCGGAAATTGATCGATTGTCCGGCAGATATATGGAGAGCGCCACCGGTAGGGGTTCACGGATCGGCGCGGCGCACACGGCGTTCCGCGCGAGCGGGTGCCCCCACCAGGGCTCGAACCTGGGACCCACTGATTAAAAGTCAGCTGCTCTACCAACTGAGCTATAGGGGCTCGGCTGGGTCAGACTACAACACAGCCCCCGTATACCCCACATCGGACGCGACGCGCGCGGACGACGGTCGCGGGACACCGCGGGACAGACCCCTGTTCCCGGGGACAGCGAAATTTGGGCAATCTTGTTGCCACCCAGCACGTTCCGCGAACCGCCGCGGCGTGTCGCCGCGTGGCGGGCCCGGCTTCCGATCTTGCCGCAACCCCCGGGCAGTGCCGCCGCGTGGCCGGCCGGGCGGGGTGACCGGTCACAGCGGATGGTCTCGAAACGCTGTGAACTACCCGTTTGCCCTTGGCAGAGGCGGTTTTTCACAGGCAGGCTAACGTACAGCGGTGATGAGCGATACAACCGCGGTGCGGATCTCGCGCCTACACTCGGTATCGATCGGAATCGCCGCCGAGGAGGCCGTATGAGTTCCGTCACGGATACCGTCCGGTCGCTCGGATGCGTTTCGCATCACACTTACGGTGCCGTAAGGTATGAGGCCGCGACCGAACGGTCACAGGGGGTCGACGAGCAAGATCGCACGACAACAGCGAAGGGCGCACTTATATGGCAAGGGATCTGACTCAACTCGAACTGCTGACGGAGTTGGAGCCGGTTGCCGAACAGAACGTCAACCGCCACCTCTCCATGGCCAAGGAATGGCATCCGCACGACTACGTGCCGTGGGACGACGGCCGCAACTTCGCGGCCCTCGGTGGGATCGACTGGGACCCGTCCCAGTCCAGGCTGAACGAGGTCGCCAAGGCGGCCATGATCACCAACCTGCTCACCGAGGACAACCTGCCCTCGTACCACCGCGAGATCGCCGAGAACTTCTCTCAGGACGGCGCCTGGGGCACCTGGGTCGGTCGCTGGACCGCCGAGGAGAACCGGCACGGCATCGTCATGCGCGACTACCTTGTGGTGACCCGCGGCGTGGATCCGGTCGCCCTCGAGCAGGCCCGGATGATCCACATGACCAACGGCTTCGCCTCCCCGGCCGAGGCCGACGCCGGCTTCCTGCACTCGGTCGCCTACGTGACCTTCCAGGAGCTGGCCACCCGCGTGAGCCACCGCAACACCGGCAAGGTCTGCGAGGACCCCATCGCCGACCGGATGCTGCAGCGCGTGGCGGCCGACGAGAACCTGCACATGATCTTCTACCGCAACATGTGCGGCGCGGCCCTGGACCTGGCTCCCGATCAGGCGCTCGACGCGATCACCCTGATCCTGGAGAACTTCCAGATGCCCGGCGCGGGTATGCCGAACTTCCGGCGCAACGGCGTGCTGATGGCCAAGCACGGCATCTACGACCTGCGTCAGCACCACGAAGAGGTCGTCATGCCGGTGCTGAAGAAGTGGCGCATCTTCGAGCGCGACGACTTCACCGCGCGCGGCGAGGCGACCCGGGAGCGGCTGGCCCTGTTCCTCGAGAAGCTGAGCAAGGACGTCGTGAAGTTCGAGGAGCAGCGCGACCGCATGCTGGCCCGCGAGGCCGCCAAGCGGGAGCGCGAGTTCGCCGGATCCACCGCGGGCTGAGTCGGACCGGCGTGATTCCGGGCACTCCCGCGGCAATGGGAGACTGGAGTTCATGACCGTCGCGCTCGAGACCGGAAACGACCTGCGGATCGGCCCCTATCGGGTCGATCCGCCGGTCGTTCTCGCCCCGATGGCGGGGATCACCAATGTCGCCTTCCGCACGCTGTGCCGGGAGTTCGGCAGCGCGTCCTCGATCTACGTGTGCGAGATGATCACCGCCCGCGCGGTGGTCGAGCGGAACGAGAAGACGCTGCACATGATGTCGTTCGGGCCGGACGAGTCGCCGCGCTCGATGCAGCTGTACGGGGTCGATCCGAAGACCATCGGCGAGGCCGTGCGGGTGATCGTCGGCGAGGGCTGGGCCGATCACATCGATCTGAATCTGGGCTGCCCGGTGCCCAAGGTGACCCGCCTCGGCGGCGGCGCCGCGCTGCCCTACAAGCGGCGGCTGTTCGAGGCGATCGTGCGCGCGATGGTGAGCGCGGCCGAACCCGCGGGCGTGCCGATCACCGTGAAGTTCCGGATCGGCATCGACGACGAGCACATCACCTATCTCGACGCGGGCCGCATCGCCGAATCCGAGGGCGCGGCCGCGGTGGCCCTGCACGCCCGCACGGCGGCGCAGCGGTACTCCGGCGCGGCGGACTGGTCGGCCATCGCGCGGCTCAAGCAGGCCGTCACCACGATTCCCGTGCTCGGCAACGGCGATATCTTCGCCGCGCGCGACGCGGTCCGCATGATGGCCGAAACCGGTTGCGACGGAGTCGTTGTCGGCCGCGGCTGCCTGGGCCGCCCGTGGCTGTTCGCCGAACTCCAGGCGGCCCTGCGCGGCGAGCCGGTGCCCGCGGGCCCGAATCTGGGCCGGGTCGGGGAGATCCTCTACCGGCACGCCGCCCTGCTGGCCGAGCACTACGGCGAGGACAAGGGCATGCGCGATCTGCGCAAGCACATGGCCTGGTATCTCATGGGCTTCCCGGTCGGCGCCGAACTGCGCCGCTCCTTCGCCGCGGTATCGACCCTGAGCGAATTGCGGGATCTGATCGGGCAGTTGGATCCGGCCGCGCCCTTCCCCGCGGACGCGGAGGGCCCCCGGGGTCGGCAGGGGTCGCCCGGTAAGGTCAGCCTCCCCCACGGTTGGCTCGACGATCCGGAGGATCGAGCGGTCCCGCTGGCCGCCGATGTCATGCATTCGGGCGGCTGAGGCGCGCTCGTCCGACGTGTCCGGTGGCCCCTCGTGGCTCAATCGTTATCATTGCGAAGGGCGCTGCCGTTGAACCGGCAAGCCGATCCCCGAGAGTGAGCAAAGCGAGGTTCGTTGGTGGGTGACGACGATCGGCGTGGGCAGCCGCCCGGGCCCGGAGGTCGCGCCCCCTGGGAGCGCTACGCCACAACCGAGAGCGACCGGCCGTCCCGCCGCAACCGCCACGCCGAGGAGACCCCGTCCGCCGCGGGCCCGGTCACGGTGCACGACCTGGTGCAGAAGGTGGACAGCGAGCGCATCGCCGACCTCCCCACCGACAGCACCCTCCCCGCCCAGTCCACCGGAACCGATTCGGCCCCAACACGTTCCGCGCACCGCGCCCCCGCCTCCAACGAGCCATCGGCTCCTCGTTCCGTGCACCGCGCCCCCACATCGGACGAAGCCGCCGCCGCGCGGGCCGGACGCCGCGCGCCCGCATCGGATGAACCGAGCGCCCCACGGGCCGGACATCGGGCCCCCACATCGGACGAACCCGCCGCCCCACGGGTCGGACATCGCGCCCCCGCATCGGATGAACCCGCTGCCCCACGGGCCGGGCATCGGGCGGCCGGGGCCGATGAAGCCGGGGGGCAGCGGGGCGGGGCGCGCACGGCGGTGGTGGATCAGCCGACCGACATTCTGCCGTTGGCGGATCCGGACGAACCGCCGCCGGGGGTGGCGCGGGGGCGGGGGAAGGCCGAACCCGCGGTGGTCGGGAAGGCCGCGATGTCGCGGCTGGCGGCGAGCAGGCAGCGGCGGGTTCGGCGGGTGCGGTTGATCGCTCGGGGGACGACCGCGGCGGTGGCCGTGTTCGCGCTGGTGTTGACCGGGGTCGGCTGGAACTATCTGCGGGCCACCGACGGGGGGTTCAGCCGGGTGTCGGCGGTGGACGAGAACTCCAGCGACATCGTCAATCCGGCCGGTCAGCTCGGCGACGAGAACTTCCTCATCATCGGCAACGACACCCGCGCGGGCGCGGACGGTCAGATCGGCGCGGGCACCACCGACGACGCCGAGGGCGCGCGCGCCGACACCGTCATGCTGGTGAACATCCCGGAGAACCGGCAGCGCGTCGTGGTGGTCTCCTTCCCGCGCGATCTGGACATCTCCCGCCCGACGTGCGAGGGCTGGGACAACGAGAACCGCCGCTACACCGGCACCACCTTCCCGCCCGCGATCGGCGACAAACTCAACGCCGTCTACGCCCTCGGCGGCCCCAAATGCCTCACCTCGGTGATCTACAAACTGTCCGGCCTGAAGATCAACCACTTCATCGGCCTGGACTTCAGCGGCTTCCAATCCATGGTCGACACGGTCGGCGGCGTGGAGGTCTGCACGTCCAAACCGCTGGTCGACGACGAACTCGGGACCATCCTGCCCACGCCGGGCAAGCAGATCATCAACGGCTCGACCGGACTGGACTACGTGCGCGCCCGGCACGTACAGGGCGAGTTCCGCAGCGACTACGACCGCATCAACCGGCAGCAGCGGTTCATGTCCTCGCTGCTGCGCAGCGCGCTGTCGAACAAGACGCTGTTCGATCCGGGCAAGATGAACGCCTTCATCAACGCCTTCTCCGGCCACGCCCTGATGGACAACGTGAAGGTCAACGACCTGCTCACGCTGGGCCGTTCGCTACAGAAGGTGGACGCCGGGGCCATCACGTTCCTCACCGTTCCCACGGCCGGAACCACGTCCTACGGCAACGAGATTCCGCGCGAGTCCGATATCAGGGCGATCTTCAACGCGATCATCGACGACCAGCCGCTGCCGGGCGAGAAGAAACCGCTCACCCCGCCGCCGACCACCGAGGCGCCCGCTCCCAAGCGGCTCACCGCGGTCGATCCGAGCACGGTCTCGGTGCAGGTCTCCAACGGAACGAGCGTCGGCGGCACCGCGGCCACGGCCGCGAACAAGCTGGCCAATCAGGGCTTCCAGATCTACAACGTCGGAAACTATTCGAACGCACCGGTTTCCACGACGAAGGTGCGCTACTCCGCCGGGCACGAGAGCGAGGCGGCGACGGTCGCCTCCGCGATTCCGGGCGCGACGCTCGAGACCACGTCGAGTCTGGGCAGCATCGTGGACGTGGTGCTCGGCACGGACTACGCGGGCACGGTCCGCGCGCCGGTCGCCTTCGGCGAGCCGCTGCCCGACGTGCCCACCTCCGCCGGTGGCTCGTCGGAGACCCCGGCGCCGCTGCCGTCGGATCTCGAACATGTCAACGCCGCCGATGACCTGTGTAAATAGTTCACTCACCGTTCGTGACTCGGTCAGTGTGAGGAACTACTGTTGGGTTCCATGCGTGTCATCTACAACGAACAAATGGCTGATCTCGCCAACCTCCTGGGCGAGATGGCGGGCCTGGCCGGCTCGGCCATGGAGCGCGCGACGCAGTCGCTGCTGCAGGCCGATCTGACGCTCGCCGAGCAGGTGATCACCGAATACGACCGGATCGCCGAGATGAACACGCTGGCCGAGGAGAAGGCCTTCGCCCTGCTGGCGTTGCAGGCGCCGGTGGCCGGGGACCTCCGGCAGGTGGTCAGCGCGATCCAGATCGTCGCCGACGTCAACCGCATGGGCGCGCTCGCGCTGCACGTGGCCAAGGTCGCGCGGCGACGGCATCCCAATCACGCCCTGCCCGAGGCCGTCAACGGCTACTTCGCCGAGATGGGCCGGATCGCGGTGAGCATGGGCGCGTCGGCCAAGGAGGTCCTCGAGACGCGCGACCCCGAGCGGGCCGCGCAGCTCACCGAGGAGGACGAGGCGATGGACGACCTGCATCGCCACCTGTTCACCCTGCTCATGGATCGCGAGTGGAAGTTCGGCGTCGCCGCCGCCGTGGACGTCACCCTGCTGGGCCGCTACTACGAGCGCTTCGCCGACCACGCCGTCGAGATCGGCCGCCGCGTGGTCTTCCTGGTAACCGGTGTGCTGCCGTCCGAGGTCGACGCCGAGGCCGAGCGCATCTAGTCCCGCCCGGCCCGCCGGGGCAGCAGCACCGCCACCGCGAGAGCACAGGCCAGCAGCGCGCCGACGGCCACGAAGGAGGCCGTCTGCGCGCCCGCCATGGCGGCCGTCTTCATCGCGTGCACGAGATCGGCCTTGGCCCCGGCGAACAACGAGTTGATCGGCGCGCGAACGACTTCCAGCACGCTGATCGGGGTGTCGCGGGCGATGGACTTCTGCTCGGGCGTCATGATCGCGTTCGGGATGGCGTCGATGCGCGCGCCCACCCGGTCGGTGTAGACCGAGGTCATGATCGAGCCGAGCACCGCGACGCCGAGGGTGCCGCCGACCTCGCGGGTGGTGTCGTTGACCGCGGATCCCGCGCCCGCCTCGGCCTCGGGCACCGCGTTCATGATGGCCGCGGTGGCCGGGCCCTGCACCACGCCGAAGCCGATGCCCATCAGCACCATCGACACCAGAACCGTTCCCAGATAAGGCGTTTCGACGGTGACGCGGCCCGCGAGGTACATGCCCGCCGCCAGCGTCAGCAGGCCGGTGACGATCGTCGCGGTGACTCCGAGGCGCTGGGCCACGAGAGTGGCTGCGGGCGCGCCGATTCCGACCGCGGCCGCGAACGGCAGGGAGTGGATGCCGAATTCCAGTGCGCTGTACTCCTTCACGCCCTGGAAGTACTGCGTGATGAGGAACAGGAAGCCGAAGGCGCAGAAGTAGGACACGGTGATCGCGACCGCCGGAATCGAGAAGCGGCGGATCCGGAACAGGCGCACGTTCAGCACGGGTGAGTCGACGCGCAGCTCCCACGCGGCGTAGGCCACCAGCAGCGCCAGCGAGATCGCGTATCCGGCGAGGCTGATACCGCTGAGCCAGCCGTGTTTCGGCGCCTCGATGATCGTCCACACCAGCGTGGTGACCGCGACGAGCGACAGCGCGATTCCCATGACGTCCAACCGCCCGCCGCGCGCGCTCCGCGACTCCGGCACCACCACGAGCACGGCCACGACGGCGGCCAGCGCGACGGGCACGTTGATCCAGAACACCGAATGCCAGCTGAAGTAGCGCAGCAGATAGCCGCCGGTGACCGGACCGATGGCGACCGCGACCCCGGCCATGGCCGTCCACAGCGCGATCGCGGCCGCCCGCGGACGCGCCTCGGGGAACAGGTGGATGAGCAGCGCCAGGGTGGCCGGGAACACCGCGGCCGCGAAGACGCCCATCCCGGCCCGCGCCGCGATCACCTGCCCGAGCCCGGTCGACAGCGCCCCGAGCCCGGACATGACGGGGCGGCCCCGGCAGATGCCGGGGCCGCCCTGCGTATTCTGTTGGGGGACTGCGCTTTTCGCCGAGAACTCAGCCGAACCGGCCGGAGATGTAGTCCTCGGTCTCCTTGCGGGCCGGGTTGGAGAAGATCTTCTCCGTCTCGTCGATCTCGATGAGCTTGCCGGGCTTGCCTTGGGCCTCGAGGTTGAAGAAGGCGGTCTGATCGCTCACGCGCGCGGCCTGCTGCATGTTGTGCGTGACGATGACGATGGTGAACTCCTTCTTCAGCTCGGCGATCAGATCCTCGATCGCGAGCGTGGAGATGGGGTCCAGCGCCGAACAGGGCTCGTCCATCAGCAGCACGTCGGGCGAGACCGCGATCGCGCGGGCGATGCACAGGCGCTGCTGCTGACCGCCGGACAGGCCGCCGCCCGGCTTGTCGAGGCGGTCCTTCACCTCGTTCCAGAGGTTCGCCCCGCGCAGCGAGCGCTCGGCGACCTCGTCGAGCTCCTTGCGGTTGCGCACGCCCTGTAGCTTCAGCCCGGCCACCACATTGTCGCGAATGGACATGGTGGGGAACGGGTTCGGGCGCTGGAACACCATGCCGATGGTGCGCCGCACGCCGACGGGATCCACGGCGGAGCCGTAGATGTCCTCGCCGTCGAGCAGCACCGCGCCCTCGACGCGGGCGCCCGGGGTCACCTCGTGCATGCGGTTGAGCGAGCGCAGCACCGTGGACTTACCGCACCCGGAGGGACCGATGAAGGCGGTGACGCTGCGGGGCAGCACGGTCAGCGCGACATCGGCCACGGCGTGGAACTTGCCGTAGTAGATGTTGAGGTCTTTGACGTCGATCCGCTTGGCCATGTCGAATATCCGTTCGCTTCTATCGGTTCCGCGTGAGCAGCCTGTTGACGATCGCCGCCCCGAGGTACAGCACCGCGATCATGAGAATGAGCGTCAGGGCCGCGCCCCACACCCGCATGCGTCCGGCGGGTTCGGGGTTGGCCAGCTCCTGGTAGATCATGAGCGGGAGCGACGCCATATTGCCGTTGAAGATGTCGGTGTTGATCGACTTGGAGTAGCCGACCAGCACCAGCACCGGCGCGGTCTCACCCATCACGCGGGCGATCGCGAGCAGCATGCCGCTGATCATGCCGGGCAGCGCCGTGGGCACCACGATCCGCACGATCGTCTTCCACTTCGGGATGCCCAGAGCGTACGAGGCCTCGCGCAATTCGTCGGGCACGAGTTTGAGCATCTCCTCGGTGCTGCGGACGACGACGGGCAGCATCAGCAGCACCATCGCGAGCGATACCGCGAACGCGCTCTGCGGCAGGCCGAACGTGGCGATCCACAGCGCGAAGACGAACAGCGCCGCGACGATCGAGGGCACACCGGCGAGGATGTCGACCATGAACGTCGTGACCTTGGCGAGCCAGCCGCGGCCGTACTCGACCAGGAAGATGGCCGCGAGAATGCCCAGCGGCACCGCGATGACGGCGGCCACCGCCGACTGCACGATGGTGCCGTAGATCGCGTGGTACACGCCGCCGCCGTACTGATCGGGCAGAATGCCCTTCTGCGACTTGGTGAACCAGCCGTTGCGGGTGATCGCGTGCAGACCCTTGTTGAGCACCAGGACCAGCACCCAGCCCAGCGGCACCAGCGCGATCAGGAAGCTGAGCCACATGACCACGGTCGCAATGGAATTGCGGACCTTGCGGCTCGCGCTGACCTGCCGGAAGGCGGGCGCCTTGACCGGACGATCGAGTGTGGTGGCAGACATCAGCCGTTCACCTTCCCGCCGGCGGCGATCCGCGCGAGCGCGTTGACCACGAAGGTCAGCACGAACAGCACGAAACCGGCGGCGATATAGGCGCCGGTGGGCAGCGCCTGACTGAATTCCGAAGCGGCCGAGGCGATCTTCGAGGCGAAGGTGTAGCCGCCGTCGAACAGCGACCAGTGCCCGGCCTGCGCCGAGGTGCGCAGCACCACGAGGACCGCGATGGTCTCACCGAGCGCGCGGCCGAGCCCTAGCATGGATCCGGCGATCACACCGCTGCGCCCGTACGGCAGCACGGTCATCCGCACCACCTCCCACTTGGTGGCGCCGAGCGCCTGCGCGGCCTCGATGTGCGCGCGCGGGGTGAGGTGGAAGACCTCCCGGCTGACCGAGGTGATGATCGGCAAGATCATCACCGCGAGCACCAGGCCCGCGGTGAAGATGGTGCCGCCGCCACCGATCGAGACATTGCCGTCGGAGAACAGGAAGAACCAGCCCAGATTGCGGTTCAGCCACTCCTGGAACGGCTCGATCTCCCCGGCCAGCGCCAGGTAGCCCCACAGACCGAACACGATCGAAGGCACCGCCGCCAGCAGATCCACCAGGATCGCGAACGGCCGGGCGAGCACCTTCGGCGCGTACTGCGTCAGGAACAGCGCGATTCCGACGCCGATCGGCACCGCGATCACCAAGGCGAAGATCGAACTCAGCACCGTGACCATGAACAGGTCACGAATACCGAACCGCAGGTGATTGGCATCGGAGGTGTTGAATTCGGTGCTGGTGAAGAAGTTCGCCTCGTTGGCGCCGATCGACGGGACGGCCCGGATCAACAGGAACAGCGCGATCAGCGCGATGGCCGCGACGATGGTCGCGCCCGCCGCGGTGGCCAGCGAGCGGAAGATCGTCTCCGCGCGCGTGTTGTGGCTCTTGCTGCTCTCGAGGTTCGTGCGGCCCGGCCCGGTCTTGCTGTCGCTCGGCATGGAGGCAGTATCTCCGCCCGCCCGCGGGCCGGTCGAGTCCGACTGGCCCGCGGTGACTTCGTCGTGAACGGTCATGTGAGTTCCGCGATCAGGAGATGGCGTTGATGGCGGTGGTCAGCTTGGTCTTGAAGGAATCCGGGATCGGCACGTAGCCGGCCTGGTCCAGACCGTTCTGACCGTTGTTGATCGCCGAGGTGAGGAACGCCTTGACGGCCTTGCCGGTGTCGGCGTCGCTGTACTTCGAGCAGACGATCTCGTAGGTCGCCAGCATGATCGGGTAGGCGCCCGGATCGGTCGGCTTGTAGAACGAGCTGGTGTCGATGACCAGGTCGTTGCCCTGCCCGCTGATCTTCGCCGCGGCGACGGCCTTCTGGGCCGAGTCGACGGTCAGCTCGACCGGCTTGACGGCGGCATCGGTGAGGATGCGCGCGACCGACAGGTTCTGCGACTTGGCGAACGACCACTCGTTGTAGGTGATCGCACCCTTGGTGTTCTTGATCGCGGCCGAGGTGCCCTCGTTGCCCTTGGCGCCCTCACCGATACCACCGGCGAACGCCTTGCCCGCGCCCTTGCCCCACGCGCCGTTGCTCGCGGCGTCCAGGTACTTCTGGAAGTTGTCGGTGGTGCCCGACTCGTCGGAGCGGAAGATCACGTGGATGTCGGAATCCGGCAGCTTCGACGCGCTGGCCGTGTTCAGCTTCTGGATCTCCGGCGCGTTCCACTTGGTGATCTGGCCGTTGAAGATCTTGGCCGCGGTGGGACCGTCGAGCGCGAGATCGGTGATGCCGTCCAGGTTGTAGGTCACGGCGATCGGGCCGAACACGGTCGGCAGGTTCCAGGCGGGGGCGCCACAGCGGGCGGCGGCCTTGTCGGTCTCCCCCTTCTTGGCGTCCAGCGGGGAGTCCGAACCACCGAAATCGGTTTGGCCGCCGACGAATTCGTTCACACCCGCACCGGAGCCGCTGGAGGTGTAGTCCAGGTTGAAGCCGTCGCAGTTGGACTCGTAGGCGTTGACGAAGCGGTCCATGGCGTTCTTCTGCGCCGAGGAACCGCTGGCCTTCAGCGACTTCTTGCCGCCGCAGGCGACGCTGACCTTGCTGCCACCGTCGCCGCCCGAGTTCGAGTTGTCGTCGCTGCCACACGCGGACAAGGTCAGGGCAGCGCTCGCGGCCAGCACGCCGACCAGGGCGCTGCTGCGCTTGAGATTCACCTAATTCCTCCGGGAATCATCGGTACGCGCCCGATCCCTCAACGACCGGGCGGGTGCTGTGGCGCGCGCGTTCGCGGGGAACTTGCGCACCAGGCAGCGGAGAGCCGCCCACAGCCAACCTAGATTCGACCGGTTGACAGTTGGACCAGGGTAAGTGAACGCGGGGTGAACAACCCGGCGCGATTGCGTCTTATATGTGTGACATTTGCCGCACAGTTACTGGCGGGCGGCATAGGCCACGTCGACATGGGCCGGTTCGAAGCCGAGCCGGGTATAGGTGCGCACGGCCGCGGTGTTGTCGGCCTCGGTGTAGAGCAACACCTCGGACAGGCCGCGCTCGCGCAGGTGGTGCAGGCCCGCCAGGGTGAGCAGGCGGCCCAGCCCGCGCCCCTGCGCACCTGGGTCGATCGCGACGACGTAGACCTCGCCGACGGGCGGATTCTCGTCGTCGTGCACCTTCGTCCAGTGGAAGCCCAGCAGCCGGTCCGGCGCGGCCGGATCGAAGGCCAGGAACAGGCCCTTGGGATCGAACCAGGCGGCCTCCCGGCGGACCGCGATCTCCGATTCGCTCCAGCCCCCTTGTTCGGGGTGCCAGTCGAAGGCGGCGTTGTTGACGCGTAACAGTTCGGCGTCGTCCTCGGGCCCGGCGTAGGTGCGGATCGTGATGCCCTCGGGCACCGCCAGTTCCGGTAGCTCGGGCGTTGCCAGCGAGCGTCGCATCTGCCACAGCTCGCGCGCGACGGTCAGCCCCAACCGCCCCGCGACGGCCCGCGCCGGGGCGAGATTCCCGTGCGCCCACACCCGCGCGCCCGGCCCGCCCGCGGCCAGCACCGCCGCCACGAGCGCGGCCCCGATGCCCCGCCCGCGCGAACGCGGATCCACCACGGCCTCCGCCATCGCGGGGTGATCCCCGTGCGCCGCAACGAGATTCGCGTATCCGGTCACCACGCCGTCGCGCTCGACCAGCAGATGCCGGGCGGCGGCCGGGCGGGTCAGCGAGAGGATCGCCTGTTCGGAAACGGGTGCGACGCCGTCGGCGGCGGCGGCCCGCTCGACGGTCTCGGCGACGCGGCGCGCGGTCTCGGGGGCGACCTCGTCGGACCAGCCGGTCAGCGGCGCGGTCACGACAGCGACCCGTTGACCTGCGTCAGCTGCGAATCGTCGGTGCCGTCGGGATTGTCGTCCTCGTCCGGAAAGGCCGGGGCCGCATCGCCTTTCGCCGAGCGCGCCGGGCGCACGGCCTTGTACCCGACATTGCGGACCGTGCCGATGAGCGATTCGTATTCGCTGCCGAGCTTGGCGCGCAGCCGCCGCACGTGCACGTCGACCGTGCGGGTGCCGCCGAAGAAGTCGTAGCCCCACACCTCCTGCAACAGCTGGGCGCGGGTGAACACCCGGCCCGCGTGCTGGGCGAGGTACTTCAGCAGCTCGAATTCCTTGTAGGTCAGATCGAGCGGGCGGCCGCGCAGCCGGGCGGTGTAGGTGCCCTCGTCGATCACCAGTTCGCCCAGGGTGATCTTGCCGCTGTTCTCCGGGCTCGCGGCCCCGCCGTTGCGCGCCACCAGCAGGCGCAGCCGGGCGTCGAGTTCGGCGGGCCCGGTGCCGGGCAGCAGGATGTCGTCCAGACCCCAGTCGGCGTTCACCGCGACCAGACCGCCCTCGGTCAGCACGGCCACCACCGGAACCGACGAGCCGGTGCTGCCGAGCAGTCGGCACAGCCCGCGCGCGGCGGCCAGGTCGGTTCTCGCGTCCACCAGCGCGACGTCGGCCGTCCCGGCCTCGAGCAGCGAGGCCACCTCGGTCGGCGCGGGCCGGACGTTGTGCGGCAGCAGCGACAACGACGGCAGCACCGACTCCGGATTCGGGTCGGAGGTCAGCAGGAGCAGCTCCATCAGCTCTCCTCCCAATCTCGGCATGTCCGCGGCAACCTCGGTGTCATTCGCGATTCCATGCTCGTTCGCACAGGTAATCCGTGCCTACATTAGCGCGTGCACGCCATCGACCACGCATTCCGGGCAACCGACGCACCCCGCGGGCTCGAGCCGCGCTCTGTACCAACCGATATCGTGCGTGCATGCGTTGTTCACCCGGAATCGAGGGCCGTCGTCCATGCGCAAGGTGATCGTCGGGGTGCTGCTGGTGCTGGCGCTGGCGGTGGTGGCCGATTTCACCGCGGCGGCCTACACCGAGTACCGGGTGTCGCGGGCCCTGCGCGCGGGCGGCGATCTGAGCGCCGACCCCGAGGTCACCATCCACGGTTTCCCGTTCACCGTCCAGAGCTGGCGCGGCGACTACCGCAACGTCGAGATCCGGGCGCGCGCCAATCATCCCGAGATTCCGGGCGAGATCCTGGTCGAGGCCACCCTCAACGGCGTGCACATCCCGGTCGACGACCTGGTCGGCGGCAATCTGCGGGCGGTGCCGGTGGATCAGGTGGCCGGGCGGATGCGCATCGACTCCCTGGAACTGGGCCGATTGCTCAATATCCCCAACCTGTCGCTGACCGGACCGCCCGCCGACAAATCCGACGGCACCGGCGGCTCGGGCGGCACGGGAATGACCACCCAGGGCAATACCTATCTGCTGACCGGGACGATCGCGCTCGGCCCGGAGGCGCGCAGCACCGCGCGGGTCAGCGTCAAGGTGAACCTGCTGCTCGACGGCGACCAGGTGCGCGTGGTCGCCACGGATATCTATCGTGGTGAGGAGGCCGACACCACGACCGCCGCGCTGAACAGCCCGGATCTGGACAAGACCGCGGTGCTGGCCCGTTTCACCAGGACCATCGACACCCGGGATCTGCCGTTCGGCGTGCATCCCACCAAGGTCCAGGCGCTCGGCGGCGACATCATCGTCGAGGGCGAAGGCGAGGACATGACGATCGATATGAACAGGTTTGCCCGATCATGACGCAGATCACGATTCTGGTGCTGGTACTGGCCGCCGGGCTGGCGGTGGGCCTGGCCTACCGCCTGCGCGAGGGCCGCGTGCGCACCTCGTCGCGGCGCATCGAGACCTCCGACGACACCCGGACCGAACTGCTCGCCGCGGTCGGCGTGCGGGGCGAGGCCCCGGCGGTGGTGCACTTCTCCGCCGAGTGGTGCGGCCCGTGCGCGGCGGTCCGGCGGGTGGTGGCCGGGGTGGTCGCCGATCTGTCGCAGACCCCGCAGCCGCCGCAGGACGTCGAGGTCGACATCGACGCCGAACCCGCGCTCGCCAAGGAACTCAACGTCCTGTCGCTGCCGACGACCTTCGTCTTCGACGCCCGCGGCCGCGAGCGATTCCGCATCTCCGGGGTGCCGAAGGCGGGTGACCTGCGCAGCGCGCTCAGCCCGCTGACCGTGCCCGAAGCCGCTTAGGTACGCGAGTTCCGGACCCCGGGTCCAATTCCCGCGCCGAACCGGGTAAACTGCTTCTCGTGCAAACCCGCCGAGAGCTGATGCTCACCCGACGCCGCACGGTCGATCTGTGCCGGCTCGGCGGTTGTTGCTGCCTGTGCATCTAGCCGGTCGGCCTTTCGCACCCTCCTTCTGACGCCGACCGGTTTTTCCACCGTCCGATGATCCCGTTCTTCCACCGGATCCGTTGACAGCCGAAATCGATTGCAGCGCAGGAGTTTTCCGATGTCGGAGCACACCGCTACCCCCGATAGCCCGTTATCGTCCCGAATCCCCGAAGGCCACGTCGACGTGCGCGGCCCCCGCTTCGCGGCCTGGATCACGACCGGCGTGCTCGTGCTGGTCCTGATCGCCGCCGCGTTCTCGACCCCGCTCGCCGCGGTCCTGATCGGCGTGCAGACCGTCGTCTTCGCGCTCGGCGCGCTGAACGGTCCCCGGCGCAGTCCCTATGGATGGCTGTTCGCCAAGGTGGTCGCGCCGCGCGTCGGCCCGGCGCCGGAGACCGAACCGGCCGCGCCCGTGCGGTTCGCCCAGCTGGTGGGCTTCGTGTTCGCCGCGATCGCCTTCCTGGGCTTCGCGTTCGGCAGTGGCCTGGTCGGTACGATCTTCACCGCCTTCGCCCTGTTCGCGGCGTTCCTGAACGCGGCCTTCGGCATCTGCCTGGGCTGCCAGCTCTACCCCTTCGTCCAGCGGCTGATCCCCCGCCCCACCGACTCCCCGTCCTAGCCCGGCAAGTCACATCTCGAAAGGAACAACATGGCTCGCTCCGATGTCCTGGTCTCCGCAGACTGGGTCGAAGAGAACCTCAACACCCCCGGCGTCGTGATCGTCGAGGTCGACGAGGACACCTCCGCCTACGACACGGGTCACATCGAGGGCGCCGTCAAGCTCGACTGGAAGCAGGACCTGCAGGACTCGGTGCGGCGTGACTTCGTCAACCGCGAGCAGTTCTCGGATCTGCTGTCGGCGCGCGGCATCTCCAACGACGACACCGTCGTCCTCTACGGCGGCAACAACAACTGGTTCGCCGCGTACGCGTACTGGTACTTCAAGCTCTACGGCCACCAGAACGTCAAGCTGCTCGACGGCGGCCGCAAGAAGTGGGAGCTCGACGGCCGCCCGCTGTCGCAGGACGCGGTGAACCGCCCGGCCACCACCTACAAGGCCGGTGACCAGGACCTGTCCATCCGCGCCTTCCGCGACGAGGTCATCGACGCGATCAACAGCAAGAACCTGGTCGACGTCCGCTCGCCCGACGAGTTCTCCGGCAAGATCCTCGCCCCCGCGCACCTGCCGCAGGAGCAGAGCCAGCGGCCCGGCCACATCCCCGGCGCGATCAACGTGCCGTGGAGCAAGGCCGCGAACGAGGACGGCACCTTCCGCTCCGACGAGGAGCTGAAGCAGATCTACGGTGACGCGGGCCTCGACGACGGCAAGGAGACCATCGCCTACTGCCGCATCGGCGAGCGGTCCTCGCACACCTGGTTCGTGCTGCACGAACTGCTGGGCCACCAGAGCGTCAAGAACTACGACGGGAGCTGGACCGAATACGGCTCCCTCGTCGGCGCGCCGATCGAGTTGGGAGCGTAATCAACATGTGTTCTGCACCTACCCAGGGTCAGGCCTTACCGGCCAACGTGGACGTGGAGAAGGAGACCGTGCTGACCGGTCGCGTGCTCGACGGCGAGGGCAACCCCGTCGGCGGCGCGTTCGTCCGGCTGCTGGACTCGAGCGACGAGTTCACCGCCGAGGTCGTGGCCTCGGGCACCGGTGACTTCCGCTTCTTCGCCGCGCCGGGCGAGTGGACCGTGCGCGCGCTGTCGTCGGCCGGCAACGGCTCGGCGAAGGTGACGCCCGAGGGCGCGGGTATCCACACCGTCGACGTCACGGTGGCGAAGTAGCGCGATACGTCACAGGAAACAGCCCCGGGAGCGTTGTTCCCGGGGCTGTTTCGTTAGACTCCACTCGTGGTCCTTGCCTTCGAGATTCTGCTGGTTCTGGTCTCCGTCCTGATCGCCTGGTTCGGGCTCTACGTCCTCTACCGGCTGTTCACCGAGTCGTGAGCGACGAACCGAGCGACAACACGACAGACGCGCATCGCAGCGGCGACCAGGCGGTCGCCGAGGCGGCCGAGCGCGCGAAATCCACTGGGGCACGCAACATTCCGCAGCTGCCCGATCTGCCCCTGCCCACCGACACCGCGAATCTGCGCCAGGGCCCGGACCTGAGTTCGTCCATGCTCGCCCTGCTGCCGCTGGTCGGCGTGTGGCGCGGCGAGGGCGAGGGCAACGACGCCGCGCGCGGCGACTACCACTTCGGTCAGCAGATCGTGGTCTCCCACGACGGCGGCGACTACCTGTCCTGGGAATCCCGGTCGTGGGTGATCGAATCCGACGGCTCCTACGGCGGCCCGGATCTGCGCGAGGCGGGTTTCTGGCGGGTCGGCATCGACGGCGACGACGAGGTGATCGAGCTGCTGCTCACGCACAGCTCCGGCATCGTCGAACTGTTCTACGGCCAGGCCCTCACCCAGTCCTCCTGGGAGCTGGCCACCGACGTGGTGATCCGCAGCCAGTCCGGCGCGGTGGTGGGCGGGGCGAAGCGCCTCTACGGCATCATCGAGGGCGGTGACCTCGGCTACGTCGAGGAGCGCGTGGAGGCCGACGGCGCTCTGAAGCCTCGCCTGTCGGCCCGCCTGCAACGCTACATCGGCTGACGCTCAGCGGGCCGCGACCCCGGCCAGTTCGATGTCCACCTCGAACGGATCGGTCAGATACAGCCGATCGTGGAAAATGCCCGTGCCCGTATAGCGATTCGCGTTCGGATCCAATTGGAACGTGTGCACCACCGCGTTCGCGCCGTCGCGTTCCACCCGCCAGTAATGCGGAATCCGCGCCTTGGCGTATTTGGCGGGTTTGGTGTCGCGGTCACGATCCTCGGAATCCGGGGACACCGCCTCGACCACGATGACCACATCGTCGGCGAGATAGTAGGACGAGGGTTCGTCGCGCTCATAGGCTTCCGCGGTCACCACCACGACATCGGGGACGGGCATCTGCCGATCGTCGAGTTTCACCGCCATCTCCCAATCGGCGCGCAGTTCCTCCGGGGCCTGCCCGTCCAGTTCCTCCTCGAGCAACAGCACCGCCCGGCTGTGCCACTTCGTCTGTGGCGCAACGAAGATCAAACTTCCGTCGATCAGCTCGGTCCGTTTGGGCAACCCCGTCAATCGCAGGAAGTGCTCGACGGTGAACCCACCCGTCGGCGGAATCAACCACTGCGGCACAGCCAGAGTCGTCATGGCCTCGAGCCTAAGGCACACGGCCGCGCGACGCGGCCCATGCCCGAATATGGAACGACCCCCGAGCCTTATCGCGGAGACCGGAATCTCGCGCGATCCCGATCGGACTCATCGGGGGCTCGGGGGTCGGGTGGCTGCCTGGGATTCGCTGTGCGCTCGCGCGAACGGGAATCCGTTGTGCAGCGGTGGCGCCTAGCTGACAGCCACCTCACGTGTCCTCGAAATACTCATTCTTCGAACCACCTCCTTTCCCGTGTACAAACGAATCTAGTCACTGCGGCGGGGCTCGGCAACGGATTTTCTCGGAGGGCGAAAAGGCAGGTCAGCGGGGGTTTGCCGGAACACGGTCGCGCACGGTGGCGCGGCCGGCGGCGTCGAGGGTGACGATCGTGTCGGCGCGGTGATCCGCCGGTAGCCGGTGGGTGACGACGACCACGGTGCGATCCGGCTCGACCAGGCCGCCGTGCTCGTCGAGGAGCGCGCGCAGCAGGTCGGCGCCGGCGGCGTCCTCGAGGTGTTCGGTCGGTTCGTCGAGCAGCAGCACGCGGGCGGGCGAGATCAGCGCGCGGGCGAGCAGGAGGCGACGGCGCTGGCCGCCGGAGACCGCGGCGGCCCCGCCGACCAGATCGGTGTGCACGCCGTCGGGGATCGAGTCCAGCCAGTCGCCGAGACCGACTGCGCGCAGGGCGGTTTCGGCCTCGGCGGTGAGGTCGGGGCGCGCGACGCGCAGGTTCTCCAGGACGGTGGTGCCGAACAGGTGGGCGTCCTCGGCGAAGAACGTGACGCCGGGGCGCGGGGTGTCGAACAGCCCTGCCCAGGTCATCAGCAGGGTCGTCTTACCCGCCCCGCTCGGGCCGACGACCGCGATCCGCCTACCGCCGGGCAGTGCGGGCAGTGCGCGCGGCGGGGGTTCGGGTGATTCGGCGTGCCGTTCCAGCGCCTCGATCCGGGCAAGTGTCGCACGGCCTTTGGTGAGCGCCTGCGCGGCGGCGGGCAGCGCGGCCACCGCCTCGAAGGCCGACAACGGCAGCAGCACCAGCACGGTCAGCGCCATCGGCGTGAGCGCGGGCGGGGCGGAACCGTTGCCGTACAACAGGATTCCTATGAGCAGCGCGCCCAGCACGCTGACCCCGATCGACAGCGGCGTCGCGGCGGCGGCCCAGGCGCTGTGCGAGGCGGCCCGGTCCTCCGCCGCGACCGCCCGCCGCCCGGCCGCCCGCGCGCGGTCCATCGCCTCGGAAAGCCGTCCGGCGACCCGCAATTCGGCCGCGTGATCGAGCACGGCGACCGCCGCCGCGGTGAACTCTCCCCGATCCGCCCGCACCGCCTCCTCGGCCTCCCCCGCGGCCCGCGCCGACAGCCACGGCGCGAAGATCCCCGCCACGGCCAGCGCGGCCGCGAGCACGAGCGCCGCCGCCGGGGAGATGGTCGCCAGCAGCCCCACCGCGCCCGCCGACACCACACCGGCCACCGCGATCGGCACCAGCGCCCGCACCACGACGACCCCGAGATCGTCGATATCGGCGCCGGTTCGGGTCAGCAGCTCCCCCCGCCGCAGCCGCGTCGGATCCTCCGCGTCCCGGGCCCGCCCGCGCCACACGTCGGCGCGGGCGAGCGTCCCGTACACCGCGGCCCGCGCGGTCGTCATCGCCCGCAGGGCCACATCGTGGGTGGCGAGCCGCTCCACGTACCGGAACACCCCGCGCGAAATCCCCAGGGCCCGAACGGCCACCACGGCCACGCTCAGATCCAGCACGGGCGGCATCTCCCACGCCCGCGCGATCAACCAGGCCGCCAACGCCGCCAACCCCAGCCCGCTGCCCAGCGCCAGCACACCCCACAGCACCGAGACGGCCACCCGCCCCGGCGACAACTCCAACAGCCGCCACATCCGCCGGAGACTCATCGCGCCACCACCCCCGCGCGCACTGGCACCGTGTGATCGGCGAGGGCCAGAATCGACGGCCGGTGCGCCACCACGACGACGGTCGCACCGGCCCGTGCCCGTGCGGTGAGCGCCGCCAGCACGGTGGCCTCGGTGTCGGCGTCGAGATGCGCGGTGGGCTCGTCCAGCAACAGCACCGGCCGATCGGCGGCCAGTACGCGGGTGAGGGCCAAGCGCTGCCGTTGCCCCAGCGACAGGCCCAGACCGCCGGTGCCGACGGGGGTGTCCCATCCGTCCGGCAGGTCCCGCAGTACGTGATCGAAACCCGTTGCGGCGCAGGCGTCTCCGAGTTTGTCGACCCGGGCCCCGTAGAGTTCGAGGTTCTCCCGCAGCGTACCCGGCATCAGCACGGGCCGTTGCGGCAGCCACGCCAGCCGTCCCCACCACCGATCGGGCTCCAGCTCCCGCACCGGGACGCCGTCCACGAGCACGCTTCCCCGATCCGGCGTCAACAACCCCAGAATCGCTTGCAGCGCGGTCGATTTGCCGCTGCCATTGGGCCCGGCGAGTACGGTCACCGCGCCGGGCCGCAGGACCGCGGACAGCCCCTCGGGCGCGAACCCGTCGCGGGACTCGACCGCCAGATCGCGAATCTCGATGTGCCCCAGGAACTCCGGCAGATCCCGAGATCCCGCCGAAAAAGCTTCCCCCGCATCGTCTTCCAGCACAGCGAACGCCCGCTCCCCCGCCGCCACCCCGTCCTGCGCCGCGTGGAACCGCTCTCCCACCGCCCGCAACGGCAGATACACCTCCGGCGCCAGGATCAACCCGACCAGCCCGGCGTACAACCCCATGTGCCCGAACACCAGTCGCATCCCGATCGACACCGCCACCAGCGCGACGCACAATGTCGCCAACAGCTCCAGCACCATGGACGACAGGAACGCCACCCGCAGCGCCGCCATCGTCCGCCGCTGCAACGCCTCCCCCAGCGCGCGCACCCGCGTCACCATGGTCGGCCCGCCGTCGCCCCCGGTCTCCCGGCCCAGCGCCCGCAGCGTCGGCATCCCCGCGAACAGATCCAGCAGTTGTTCCGACAGCCGCGTGGCGGCGCTCAGCGTCGCCGCCGCCCGCCCCTGCGTCATGAGCCCGATCAACACCATGAACAACGGGATCAGCGGCAGCGTGATCAGAATGATCACCGCGGCCGTCACATCGTGGAACGCGATGACCGCCAAGACGATCGGGGGCACCAGCACCGCCAGCAACAGCGCGGGCAGATACCCGGTGAGATAGGCCCGCAGCCCGCTCAACCCGTTCCCGACCACCACCGCCAATTCGCCCCGCCGCGAATCGAGTTCGCGCGGCGGCAGTTCCGCCCCCGCCGCCAGCACCGCGCCCTCCAGCTCGGCCACCACTCGCGCGCCCGCGCGGTGCGCGAGCCGGGACTGCCACCAGGTGGCCGCCACCCGGCCCGCCACCGCCAGCGCGAACACCGCCACGGTCCCGGACCACGCGCCCAGGCTCCGCCGCCCGGGATCGGTGATCACCCCGGCCAGCACCGACGCCAGCGCCAGCGCCGCCACCACGACGCACACCGTGATCACCAGCGAAAGCGCCACGCTCACAACGAGATACCGGCGCGCCGAGCGGGCGTACCACCACAGCCGGGGGTCGATCGGGCGAGCCATGATCAGTCCCGCACCGGCTCCGCGGCGGGGGCGGCCGCGCGGAACGGCAGCCCGGTGGGCGCGGGGATCTGCTCGGCGGTGATGCGCTTGCGGAACACCCAGTACGTCCAGCCCTGGTAGAGCACGACGACCGGGGTCAGCACCACGGCCACCCAGCTCATCACGACCAGCGTGTAGTGCGTCGAGGACGCGCTCACCGTGGCGTGCCCGTCGATCGCGCGCCCGTCCACGGTCAGCCCGTAGGCGGCATCGATGGTCGAGGGCAGCACGTGCGGGAACAGCGCGCCGAACAGCAGCGCGACCGCCGCCACCACGGTCAGCGCGGTCCCCGTGAACGCCCATCCGTCCCGGCCGCGCAGGACCGCGGCCCCGGCCAGCACCAGCCCGAACACGGCCAGTCCCAACAGGATCCACGTCCAGCCCTTGCCGTAGGCGAGCTGGGTCCACAGACCGAACGCGCCCACCACGACCACCACCGGAACCAGCAGCGTCCGGGCGATCCGATCGGCCCGCGCGCGCACCTCGCCGCCGGTCTTCAGGCCGATGAACACCGCCCCGTGCAGCGCGAACAGCAGTCCGGTCGCCGCCGCGCCCAGCAGCGCGTAGGGGCCGAACAGGTCGAACAGATTCCCCTCGATCCGCTTGTGCGCGTTCAGTTTCACCCCGTGCACGATGTTGGCGAAGGCGAGCCCCCACGCGATCGCGGGCACATAGGAGCCGAAGACGATGGCCGCGTCGCACCACGACCGCCAGCGCGGATCGTTGATCTTGCCGCGGTACTCGATGGCGACCGCCCGCACGATCAGCGCCACCAGGATCAGCAGCAGCGCCAGGTAGAACCCGGAGAACAGGCTCGCGTACCACTCGGGGAACGCCGCGAACATCGCGCCGCCGCCGACGATCAGCCACACCTCGTTGCCGTCCCACACCGGCCCGATCGTGTTGAGCACGGCCCGTTTCCGGTTCTCGTCGCCGCGACCGATCACCGGCATCAGCATGCCGACCCCGAAGTCGAAGCCCTCCAACAGGAAGTACCCGGTGAACAGCACCCCGATCAACAGGAACCAGAATTCCGGCAGACTCATCACCGCACTCCTCAGTACGCGAAGGACAGTTTCTCGACGGCGGCCTCGGCGGCCTCGGTCTCCTCGGGCGGCGTCTCCTCCGGCCCCGCGACCACGTACCGGCGCATCAGGTAGAACCACACCACCGCCAGCGCCCCGTACAGCAGCGTGAACACGATCAGCGAGAACAGCACGGTCCCCGCGGCGTTCCCGGATACGCCCTGCTGCACCGTCATTCGGATGTCGAGGTCACCGGTCGGGTTGGGCGCGACCACCCACGGCTGGCGGCCCATCTCGGTGAACACCCAGCCCGCGCTGTTGCCCAGGAACGGCGTCGGTATGGCGAGCAGGCTCAGCCACGCGAACCACCGCGCTCCCGGCACCCGGCCGCGCCGGGTCACCCAGAAGCCGAGCAGCGCGATGGCCGCCGATCCGGCCGCCCAGCCGATCATGGCCCGGAAGGTCCAGTAGGTGACGAACAGATTGGGCCGGTAGTCACCGGGCCCGTACTTCTCGTTGTAGGCGACCTGAAGGTCCTTGACGCCCTCCAGTCGCACATCGCTGAACCTGCCCTCCGCCAGCCACGACAGCACGCCCGGCACCTCGAGCACGTGGCTCACGCTGTCGCAGTTGTTGTGCGTGCCGACGGTCAGCACCGAGAAGTCGGGGTCGGTCTGGCTGTGGCACAACGATTCCGCCGAGGCCATCTTCATCGGCTGCTGTTTGAACATCAGCTTGCCCTGCACGTCGCCGGTGTAGACCAGCGCGACCCCGGCCAGCAGGATCACCCACATGCCCATCCGGGCGGCGGGCCGCCAGATCTCCCGCGCCGCACCGACATCCCCGCGCCGGACGTGACGGACCATCCACCAGCCGCCGATCCCGGCGACGAAGGTGCCCGCGGTGAGGAAGGAGCCCGCCACCACGTGCGGGAAGGCCGCCAGCGCGGTGTTGTTGGTGAGCAGTTGCCAGATGCTGTGCAGCTCCGCGCGACCGGTCTCGGGATTGAAGTGCGCGCCGACCGGATGCTGCATGAACGAGTTGGCCGCGATGATGAAGTACGCCGAGGCGTTCACCCCGATGGCCACCAACCAGATCGTCGCCAGGTGAACGAGTTTCGGCAGTCGCGTCCAGCCGAAGATCCACAGGCCGAGGAACGTCGACTCCAGGAAGAACGCCACCAGCCCCTCCATCGCCAGCGGCGCGCCGAACACGTCGCCGACGAAGCGGGAGTACTCGCTCCAGTTCATCCCGAACTGGAATTCCTGCACGATGCCGGTGACCACGCCGAGGGCGAAGTTGATCAGGAACAGCTTCCCGAAGAACTTCGTCAGCCGGTACCAACGCTCCCGCCCGGTGATCACCCAGGCGGTCTGCATCGCGGCGACCAGCGGCGCGAGGCCGATGGTGAGCGGCACGAAGATGAAGTGATAAACGGTGGTGATCCCGAACTGCCAACGCGAGACGTCGACGACGTTCATCCGGCCCTCCTGCCGTACTACGACCTGTCGTAGTAAAGGCTACGCCGGATGGAACCACGCACAACGAGTCTTGGGTCACGACACTCCGGGGGGTTTCGCCACCGGTTTGCTACGGCGTCCAGTCGCCGAGTTTCCACTCCCGGGCGACGCCGCGGTCGACGAGTTCGACGATCTCCTCGGCACAGTCCGGCGGCGACATCCGCAATCCGTCGAGCGACGCGACGCGGGCGGCGAGGGTGACACTGCCCAGCAGCCAGACGCTTTCGGCGGTAATGAGATCGGCGGTGAAGAACGATTCGTAGCGGCACTTCCACCCCGCCTTCTCCGCCTCGGCGAACAGCGCGCGCTGGGTGATGCCGGGCAGCACTCCGCTGCGGGCGGGCGGGGTGAGCAGTTCTTTGTCGCGCTGGATCACCACGGTCGATCGCGGCCCCTCCAGGACGCGATGTTCGGTGGTGGTGAAAATGACGTCGTCGGCGTCCATGCGTTCGGCGAAACGCAGGGCCGCCATATTCGTGGCATAGGACAACGTTTTCGCGCCGAACAGCAACCAGGGCGCGTTCTGGGCGAGATCGACCGAGATGCCCCGCGTCAGCGTGATCACCGAAACGCCCTCGGCGCGAGCCCGATTCACACGTTCCGGCACGGCCGCCACGAGCGCGAACGAGGTGCCGCCCGGCCCGGCGACGCCGTCGCGGCCCCGGGTCAGGACCAGGCGCAGCATTCCCTCCCGGTCGCTGCCCCATTCCTTGACCGCGGCCTCCACCGCGCCGCGCCACCGGCCGAGATCGGGTTCGGGTAAATCCAATGCCTCGGCCGATCGGCGCAGGCGGGCCAGATGCAATTCGAGCGCGTTCGCCTTACCGTCCCGCACCAGCACTGTTTCGAACACACCGTCGCCCCGCAGCACGCCGATGTCGTCCGCATGAATCGACGGCTCGTCGGGATTTCGGACCACACCGTCGAGGGTCACCAGAACTCGATCCACCATGCGAGGAAGCCTAGGCGAACGGGCCCGCTCGTGAGGGGCGACCGAACCCGCCGAATTCGGGGATCGGGAACCGAA
Source organism: Nocardia sp. NPDC004068 (assembly GCF_042874315.1). Taxonomy (NCBI): domain Bacteria; kingdom Bacillati; phylum Actinomycetota; class Actinomycetes; order Mycobacteriales; family Nocardiaceae; genus Nocardia; species Nocardia sp. NPDC004068. The sequence continues at coordinate 46,440 of NZ_JBIAMW010000013.1, read as the reverse complement.
GGAAAATCACAATTATGCGTGATACCCATCACATCTGACCGGTTGTTCGCGCATGAAGCAATCGCGCAGCAGCGGGCGCGATCGACCACCTCGGGCGCGCGACCCGACCCAGCACCTATTGTTGAGACGTGTCCGTGGTTCTTCCGCCCAGCCCGTTACTGATCGTGCCGGGGGCCGTCGCGGGCCCGCCCGACACCCCGGACGCCGCCGTCGCGTGGCACTACGGCGACCCCTTCGCCGAACAGCGGGCCGCCGCGCAGCGCGTGGCGGTGGTCGACCGTTCGCACCGATTCGTCGGTTCCATCACCGGCCGCGAGCGCCTGACCTGGCTGCACACCATCTCCAGCCAGCACATCGCCGATCTGGCCGACGGCCGCTCGGCGGAGAATCTGGATCTGGACCTCAACGGCCGGGTGCTGCACCACTTCGTGCTCACCGATCTGGACGACACGCTGTGGTTCGACACCGAGGGCGAACGCGGTCCGGACCTGCTGGACTACCTGCGCAAGATGGTCTTCTGGGCCGACGCGAATCCCGAGGCGCGACCCGAGTACGCCGTGCTGAGTCTGCTGGGCCCCGAGGTGGATTCGCTGCTCGCCGCGCTCGGCATCGCCGAACTGCCCGAGACCTACGCCGCGAGGCGCCTGCCCACCGGCGGCTTCGCGCGCCGGATGCCTTGGCCCACAAGCGAATCCCTCGACCTGGTGATCCCGCGCGCGGAACTGCCCACCTGGTGGTCCCGGCTCACCGACGCGGGCGCCGAACCCGCGGGCATGTGGGCCTACGAGGCGCTGCGGGTGGCGGCGCTGCGCCCGCGGATAGGGGTCGACACCGACGACCGGACCATCCCGCACGAGGCCAACTGGATCGGCGACGTCACCGAATACGGTGCGGTGCACCTGAACAAGGGCTGCTACCGCGGCCAGGAGACAGTCGCCCGGGTGCACAACCTCGGCAAACCGCCGCGTCGCCTGGTGCTGCTGCATCTCGACGGTTCGGCCGACGCCCGGCCCGCCCCCGGCGATCCGGTCACCGCGGACGGCCGCGCGGTGGGCCGCCTCGGCACGATCGTCGACCATTTCGAGTGGGGGCCGATCGCGCTGGCCCTCGTGAAGCGATCCGTCCCGGTGGACACCCGGCTCACCGCCGGGCCGATGGCGGCCTCCATCGATCCCGACTCCGTCCCCGCCGACGACGAGCCCCAGGCTGGCCGCGTCGCCGTCGACCGGCTGCGCGGCCGATGAGCGACCGCGCGGTGGGGCAGACCGGTCGCGTGCTCGCGGTGTGCGTCGTGCACGCCGAACGGGAGCTGCCCGCCAAGGTCAGCCGGGTCGGCCGCACCGCGATCGATAAGCGTCCGGCGCCCGGGCGGATTCGCGCGCACGCGCTCGGCCTCGCGGGCGATCACGTCTGTAACACCAAGGACCACGGCGGAATTCATCAGGCCGTCTACGCCTACGCCGACGAGGACGCGCGGCGCTGGGGCGCGGAACTGGATCGGGACCTGGCCCACGGCTGGTTCGGCGAGAACCTGCGCGTCAGCGGTCTGCCGGTGAGCGACGCGGTGGTCGGCGAGCGCTGGTCGATCGGCGACGCCCTGCTCGAGGTGAGCGCCCCGCGCGTGCCCTGCGCGACCTTCGGCCACGTCAGCGGCGAGACCCACTGGGTCAAACGATTCACCCTGCGCGCGGACACCGGCGCCTACCTGCGCGTCCTGACCGAGGGCAGCATCGGCGCGGGCGACGAGGTCCGCGTCGAGCACATCCCCGACCACGGCGTCACCGTCCGCGACGTCTTCACCGGCGCCGACCCCGACCGCCTGCGCCTGCTCCTGACCGCCGAGCCCACCATCTCCGACGACATCCGCATGCAGATCGCCCGCCACGCCCGCCGCTGGCCGGAACGGACCGACGCATGACCGACCCCGTACGACCGGCAGCCGCGGGAACGGACCGACATACGCCCGGCCCCGTACCACCGGCCACGGCCGGAACGGATCCCAACCTCGGTGGGGCGGACGGGCGGATGAGCGTGGACCTCGTGGAGGTCGTGCGCTCCGGCTTCCGCGAGTGCGTGCATCGTGGGTCGGTGGTGATCCTGGGGGCCGACGGCGAACCCACGCTCACACTCGGCGCGGTGCACTCGCCCATCTTCCCGCGTTCGACCAATAAGCCGATGCAGGCGATCGCCTTGGTGCGCAACGGTTTTCGGCCCGTCGACGACGCCGAGCTGGCCATCGCCACCGCCTCGCACTTCGGCGAACCCGACCATGTGCGCCTGGTGCGGCGGCTGCTCGACCGCTTCGGCCACACCGAGGATCAGCTCGAGTGCCCGCCCGACCTGCCCTCCGACGAGGTGGCCCGGGCGGCCGCCCTGGCCGGATCCGACCGCGCCGCCGCGGCCCGCCGGATCTATATGAACTGCTCGGGCAAACACGCCGCCATGCTCGCCACCTGCGCGATCAACGGCTGGCCCCGGCGGGGTTACCTGGACCCGGCCCACCCGCTGCAACGCGCGGTGACCGCCACCATCGTCGAACTCACCGGCGAACCGGAGACCGATCTGGGCATCGACGGCTGCGGTCTGCCGATCGTGCCGGTGTCGCTGGTGAATCTGGCCCGCGCGTACGCCGGATTCGCCACCGCCGCTCCCGAATCCCCGCAACGCCGGGTCGCCGACGCCATCCGCGCGCATCCGCGAGTGATTTCCGGCACGGACGGACCCGATCTGCTGACCATGACCGCCACTCCCGGACTGGTGTGCAAGATCGGCGCCGACGGGGTGCACGCGGGCGCGCTGCCGGACGGCCGGGCCTTCGCCTACAAGATCGACGACGGGCACGACCGCGCGCGGATGCCCTTGACGCAGGCGATTCTCCAGCGGATGGGCGTCGAATGGACCGCGGCGCACGCGGATTTGGCGGCCCCGCCCGTGCTCGGCGGCGGTGCCAGGGTGGGTGTGATTCGGGCGATTCCCGGCGTATTCTGAGGCTCGCGCGGCAGAGGCGACAACCGGGCAAACTCGGCCAGTTCCCGAGTCATCCCCCACTCCTGGAAGCGCGACCGCCGGACACACGCTAAAGTGTCTGTCAGGAAGAGTATTAATTCGAACGGGGCCGCCAAACCACCCCAGGCCGCCCCGCAGTGACGCGAGGGGGTCAGCCATGGGCCGTGGCCGGGCTAAGGCAAAGCAGACCAAGGTCGCCCGCGAGCTCAAGTACAGCTCGCCGACGACCGACTTCGCGAGCCTTCAGCGCGAGCTCTCGGGACACTCCCGCGACAAGCAGCGCGGTGGAGTGCTTTCCGACGAGCACGACGCGGACGACGCGCAGTCGCGCTGGGAGGAAGACGACTACGACGACGATTGGCGCCGCTGACCCGGATCGATATGCGAAGGGGGAGGCCTGAGATGGCCTCCCCCTTCGCACGTCGATGTGAATCCGGCGCCCTCGCCTCCGCGAGTCCCGATCCGCATAGCTGAAGGTTCGCCCGCATCCGTTTCGGCGTCTGCTGCGCATACCGGCCGCCGCCTCGACGAGCGTCGTATCACCGTGTGCCCGAACGGTTTTCGCGGCCCCCGCTCCCGGGAACCGCGAAAACCGAGGGTCCGGCTCAGAACCGGGGGTGCTCGCCCACCAGCGACACGCGCTCCCCGTCGGCGTCCCGCGACTTCTTCACCGTGCCCAGGGTCCAGCATTCGATGTGCCGCGCGGTCAGCACCGCGAGGGCGCGATCGGAATCCTCCGGCGCGACCACGGCCACCATGCCGACGCCCATGTTGAAGGTCTTCTCCATCTCGGCCCGGTCGACCCGGCCGCGCTGGGCGATCATCTTGAACACCGGCGCGGGATTCCAGGTGCCGCGATCCAGTTCGGCGACCAGCCCCGCGGGCAGCACCCGGGCCAGGTTGGCGGCCAGCCCGCCGCCGGTGACATGGGCGAAGGTCCGCACATCGGTCTCCGCGACCAGGGCCAGGCAGTCCTTGGCGTAGATCCGGGTGGGTTCGAGCAGTTCCTCGCCGAGCGTGCGGCCGAACTCCTCGACGTGCCCGGCGAGCGACATCCGGTCGATCTCCAGCAACACCCTGCGGGCCAGGCTGTAGCCGTTGGAGTGCAGCCCGGACGAACCCATGGCGATCACCACGTCGCCCGGCCGCACCCGATCGGGTCCGAGCACGGCGTCGGCCTCGACCACGCCCACCCCGGTCGCGGAGATGTCGTAGTCGTCGGCGCCCATCAGCCCCGGATGTTCGGCCGTCTCGCCGCCGAGCAGGGCGCACCCCGCCTGCACACAGCCCTCGGCGATCCCGGCCACGATCTGCGCGACGCGCTCGGGCACGACCTTGCCGACCGCGATGTAGTCCTGCAGGAACAGCGGTTCCGCGCCGCAGACCACGAGATCGTCGACGACCATGGCGACCAGATCCAGGCCGACCGTGTCGTGCTTGTCCATCGCCTGCGCGACCGCGATCTTGGTGCCGACCCCGTCGGTCGAGGCGGCCAGCAGCGGTTCGCGATAGCCACCCTTGAGCGCGAACAGTCCGGCGAATCCGCCGAGTCCGCCCTGCACCTCGGGCCGGGTGGCCTTGCGCGCCAGGGGCGCGAACAGCTCGACCGCGCGGTCGCCGGCCTCGATATCCACGCCGGCCGCGGCGTACGAGGCGCCACCAACCGGGCTGTCCACACTCGGGGTCTGCTCAGTCATTTTCGGGGAAAGCTCCAAACCGAATCGGCGGATAGATGCCTGATCACGCTACCGGAGACGGATAACGAGACTGCACCTGTCCAGCCCGGCGAACGAAAACGGTTGACATACATTCGGAATGTATGTGAGTCTGGGCTCGTCCCCACCCCTCAATTCCCGGAGGACATCATGGGAATCAGCCCCGAACTCGGCCCGGCCCACCAGGTGGAGCTGCCCGGCGGCCGCGTCAACTATCACGAGACCGGTTCCGGCGCACCGGTCGTCTTCGTGCACGGCCTGCTGGTCAACGCCGATCTGTGGCGCAAGGTGGTGCCCGGCGTGGCCGCGGCGGGCCATCGCTGCCTCGCCCCGGATCTGCCGTTCGGCTCGCATTCGATCCCGATGCCGGACGCCGATCTCACCCCGACCGGGGCCGCGGATCTGCTCGCCGCGTTCCTGGAGCGGCTCGATCTGCGCGAGGTCACCCTCGTCGCCAACGACACCGGCGGCGCGATCACGCAGATCATGCTGACCCGCAACCGAACTCGCGTCGGCCGGGTGGTGCTCACCGACTGCGACGCCTACGACGAGTTCCTGCCCATGCCGTTCAAGCCGCTGCCGCTGCTCGCGGCCGTGCCGGGCGTGGTCACCCTCGCCACCGTCGCGATGCGGCTGCGGGCGCTGCAACGCTCGCCGCTCGGATTCGGCCTGGTGGCAAAGCGTCCCGTCGCCCCGGAGATCGTCGACTCCTATCTGCGGCCCAGCCGCGAGTCCGCCGCGATCCGCGCGGATCTGCGCCGGTTCCTGCGCGGGATCCACAAGCGCTACACCCTCGCCGCCGCCGAGCGGTTCCCCACCCTGGACCTGCCGGTGCTGCTGGCGTGGGCGCGCGAGGACAAGGCGTTCAAGGTGTCGTTCGCCGAACGGCTGGCCGCCGATCTGCCCCGCGCCGAACTGCGGTTGATCGACGATTCCTACACCTTCATCGCCGAGGACCAGCCGGAGTTGCTGACCGAGTTGATCGTGGAGTTCACTCGGCTGCATGCCGCGACGTAGTCAGGAGGACCGTTCCCGCACCACCCGCGCCGCCCTCGAGCAGGCCGGTCGCCGGTTGTTCGCCGAACGCGGGTACGCCGGGGTGTCGGCCGCGGAGATCGTCGCCGCGGCCGGGGTCACCCGGGGCGCGCTGCAACACCACTACGGCGACAAACGCGGCCTGTTCGTGGCCGTGCTCGAACAGCTCGAGGCCGACAACACCGCCGAGATCACCAGGGCGGTGGCCGAATTGCCCGACCCGGCCGATCTGCGGGCCGCGATGGCCGCGGGGCTGCGCGCCTTCCTCACCCTGTGCCGCCGCCCGGAGACGCTGCGCATCGCCATGTCCGACGGCCCGGCCGTGCTCGGCTGGCAGGGCTGGCGCGAACTCGAGAGCCGCCACGGCCTCGGCCTGATCACCGGGATGCTCGAGGAGGCCGACCGGGCGGGCCTGATCGCGCACGCCCCGGTCCGGGTGCTGGCCCAGCTCATTCTCAGCGCGGTCACCGAGGCGGGCATGATCATCGCCCACGCCGAGGATCCCGAGACCGCCGCGCTCCAGACCGAGCAATCGGTGTTGCTGCTGCTGAGCGGCGTGCTGCGGGGCTGACCCGGATACGGCGAACACCCGGTCGACGGCGTCCGGCACCGGCCGTCGGACCGGGTGTTCCCCGGGACCGGTCGTGCCGGGCACACCGGGAAGTTCGTTCGGGGCGAACTCCCCGGCGGCACAACCGGTTCGGTCCCCCGCCATGACGGCGGCGGAGGTCTGCGGGCAGGTTACCCGCTGTGGTCGCTCGCGAACATGGCGGCCGTGGCCGCCCGGCGCCGCCGCTGTTCCACCGGATCGGGCACGGGGACCGCCGCCACGAGCCGCTGCGTGTACTCCTCGGTCGGGTCGCGCAGGATCTCGTCGCGGGTGCCCTGCTCGACCACGGAACCGTTGCGCAGCACCGCGATCCGCCCGGCCAGCTGATCCACCACGGCCAGATCGTGACTGATGAACAGGCACGCCCACCCGTGTTCCCGCTGCAACCGCGCGAACAGCTCGAGCACCGTCGCCTGCACCGAGACGTCCAGGGCGCTGGTCGGCTCGTCCGCGATGAGCAGATCGGGATCCAGGATCAGCGCCCGCGCCAGGCTCGCCCGCTGCCGCTGCCCGCCCGAAAGTTCGTGCGGGTAGCGGTTTTCCGAACCCGCGGGCAGTTGCACGTCGTCGAGCAGCCGCCGCACCCGGGCACGCAGCTCCGCGCCCTTGGCGGTGCGATGCACCAGCAGCGGCTCGGCCACGCACTGCCCCACGGTCATTCGCGGATTGAGCGAGGTCGCCGGATCCTGGAACACGACGCCGAGCCGTCGGCGCACCGGCCGCAGCCGGCGCTCCGACAGCCCGGTCAACTCCTGCCCGAGAACGGTGATCCGCCCGGCGGACGCGCGTTGCAAACCGGCCACGCAGCGCCCGATCGTGGACTTGCCCGATCCGGATTCGCCCACCAGACCGAGGGTTTCGCCGCGCCGGATCTCGAGGTCGACGCCGTCGACGGCCCGGAAGGCCGCCCGGCCCAGCGCGCCCGGGAACTCGACCACCAGATCCGAGACCGCGAGGACCACCTCGGCGTCCGCGGTCACCGCCGGATTCTCGGCGGCGGGCCGTTCGGCCGTGATCGCGGAGATCCCCGTCTCCGGTTGCGGCGCGACGGGAGACATCGGTCCGTCGGTCGGGCGCAGCCCCGCCCCCAGATGCGGTACCGCGGCCAGCAGATCGCGGGTGTACTGCTCGGCCGGATGCGCGAAAAGGTCGTCCACCGATGCGGTTTCGACCACCCGCCCGGCGCGCATCACGACCACCCGATCGGCGAGGTCGGCGACCACGCCCATATTGTGGGTGATGAGCACGATGGCCGCGCCCAGCCGGTCGCGCAGATCCCGCAGCAGTTCCAGGATCTCGGCCTGCACGGTCACGTCCAGGGCGGTCGTCGGTTCGTCGGCGATGATCACCTTCGGCTCGCACGCGATGGCGATGGCGATCATGACGCGCTGCTTCTGCCCGCCCGACAGCTGATGCGGGTAGAAGTCCACCCGCTGCTCCGGATCGGGCAGCCCGACCAGCCGCAGCAACTCGACCGCCCGCGCCTTGGCCGCGGACCGGCTCAGCTCGCGATGCGCCCGCAGCGCCTCGCCGATCTGGAAACCGACGGTGAACAGCGGATCCAGCGCCGCGCCCGGCTCCTGGAACACCATCGAGATCGCGCCGCCGCGCAGGGCGGTCAGCTGCTTGTCCGACATCGAGGTGATGGTGTCGGAGCCGACCGTCACCAGCCCGCGCACCCGCGCCGTCTCGGGCAGCAGGCCCAGCGCCGTGCGCGAGCTGACCGACTTCCCCGAGCCGGACTCGCCGACCACGGCCAGCACCTCGCCGGGGAAGACCTCGTAGGACACGTCGGAGACCGCGTGCACGGCCCCGGCGTCGGTCGCGAACGTCACCGACAGCGACCGCACGGTCAGCGCCGGATCCCGCCGCGGCGCAACGGTTTCAGTCATCCGAACCCTCCTCGGCGGCGGGCGCGGCGACCCCGCGGCGGGTGCGCAGCAGCGGATTGAGCACCTCGTTGAGGCTCTCCCCGACCAGGGTCATGCCCAGCACCACCAGCACGATGGCCACGCCCGGGAACACCCCGGTCCACCAGATCCCGTTCGACACGTCGGCCAGCGCCTTGTTCAGGTCGTACCCCCACTCCGACGCCTGGGTGGGCTCGATGCCGTAGCCGAGGAACCCCAGGGCCGCCAGCGTCAGGATCGCCTCCGAGCCGTTGAGGGTGATGATCACCGGCAGCGACTGGGTGACGTTGGGGAAGATGTGCCGGAACAGGATTCGCCCGATCGGCGCCCCGGTGACCCGCGCGGCGTCGACGTACGGTTCGGTCTTCACCGCGACCGTCGCGTTGCGCACCACCCGGAAGTACTGCGGCACATAGATGACCGTGATCGCCACGGCCGCCGACAGCACCCCGCCGAAACTCGACGACTGGCCGCCCGCCACCACGATCGAGACCACGATGGCCAGCAACAGCGTCGGGAAGGCGTACATGGCGTCCATGAACAACACCAGCACCCGGTCCACCCAGCGCCCGACGTAGCCGGACAGCAGACCCAGCGGCACGCCGACGATCAGCGACAGCACCAGCGATATCGCGATGACCCACAACGCCGTTCGCGCCCCGTACACCACGCGGGAGAACACGTCCTCCCCGCGCACCGAGGTGCCGAACCAGTGCTGCGCCGAGGGCGCCTGCTGCCGCGCGAAATCCGTTCCGTGATCGGAGATCTGGGCGAAGTCGTACGGCGCGATTAGCGGCGCGAACACCGCCACGAGCACGAACAACCCGACCAGCCCGAGTCCGAAGATCAGCGTGGCCCGCTGCAATCCGGAGGTCATGGTGAACAGCCGCAGGCCCGGCAGCCCCCGGCGCGGCACCGGCGGGACGAGCGCCGGTTCGGCGGCGATCAGTTCGGGGGCGGTCATCAGAACCTCACCCGCGGATCGATCAGCGCCACCAGCACGTCCACCACGAAACTCATGACCGCGACCACCAGCGCGAGGAACGCCACGATCCCCTGCACCGCGACGAAGTCGCGGGCCTGGAGATACTGCGCGAGCTGATACCCCAGACCCTTCCACTCGAAGGTGATCTCGGTCAGCACCGCGCCGCCCAGCATCATCGCGATCTGCATCCCCATCACGGTCACGATCGGAATCATCGCGTTGCGAAAGGCGTGCCGCCCCACCACGATTCGCTCGCTCAGCCCGCGGGCCCGCGCGGCGTCGACGAAATCGCTGCGCAGGGTCTGGATCAGATTGATCCGCACCAGCCGCAGGAACACCCCCGCGGTCAGCAGGCCCAGCGCGACGGCGGGCAGGATCGCGTGTTTCACCACGTCCCACAGGTAGCCGCCGTCGCCGTAGAGGATCGCGTCGATCACCAGGATGTTGGTCTTGGGCGAGACGTGCTGCAACGCCAACTCCACACCGGTGCTGGCCCGCCCGGCCACCGGCAGCCAGCCCAGTTGCACCGCGAAGACCAGCTTGAGCAGCAACCCCACGAAGAACACGGGCGCCGCGTACACCAGGATCGCGAACAGCCGCAGCCCCACGTCGGCGGCCTTGTCCCGCCGCCGGGCCGCGTACCGGCCCAGCGGCACCCCGACGAGGAAGGCCACCAGCAGCCCCCACACCACCAGCTCCAGCGTGGCCGCGCCGTAGCTGACGATGATGTCGCCGAGGGCCCGATTGTCCTGGGAGCGACCGAAATCCCCGCGAGCCAGCCCCGAGATGTAGTCCCAGTACTGGCTCAGGATGGGCCGGTTGAATCCGGCCGCCTCCTTGCGGGCCTCGATCTGATCCGGTGGCAGCCGCCCGCCCAGCGCGGCGCTGATGGGATCGCCCACCACCCGCATCAGGAAGAACACGATCGTCACCAGGATCCACGCCGTCGGCACGATCAGCAGCAGCCGCACGCCCAGGTAGCGGACCAGGGCGCCGTAGCGGGAACCGTTGCGCGCCAAACCTTTCCGTGGAGCGGGAGCCGGGGTGGGCGGCTCCTGCTCGACCGCCGCCGTACTCACTTGCTCAGCACGCCGTAGCGGAACTTGGTCGACGGATCGAGGGTCGAGTCGACGCCCTGCACGCTCTTGGTCGCGACCGCGATCTGCTTACCCGACAGCAGCGGCAGCGTCGGAATGTGCTTCTCGGCCAGGTCCCGCTGGATCTGCTGGATCTGCGCGACCCGCTTGTCCTTGTCCGGCTGGGTCACCTCGGCGGCGAGCGCGGCGGTGATCGCGGGATCCTCGAAGTGGTTCTGCAGGAAGTTGTTCGGCGCGAAGAACGGGGTCAGGTAGTCGTCGGAATCCGGGTAGTCCGGGAACCAGCCCATCTGGAACACCGGATAGCCGTCGCGGGCGCGTTCCTTCTGATAGGACACCCACTCGGTGGACTGCAAGTTGATCTTGAACAGCCCGGTCGCCTCGAGCTGGGTCTTCACCGCCGCGTACTCCTCGGAGCTGGAGGAGCCGTAGTGATCCGGGTTGTACTGGAGGTTGATCTGCACCGGCGTCGCCACGCCCGCGTCGGCGAGGAACTTGGCGGCCTTCGCCTTGTCGGGCTTGGCCCCGTAGAGGTCCTTGAACGCTTCGGTCGCGCCCGGGAAGCCCTGCGGCACAAAGGAATACGCAGGAGTGTAGGTGTTCTTGTACACCTGGGTGGACAGCGCGTCGCGATCGACGCTCGACGCCATGGCCTTGCGGACGGCCAGCTTCTGCTCGGGGGTGTTGCCCGGCATGGTGTTGAAGTTGAACACGATGTAGCGCAGCTCGCCGCCGAGGCCCTCGTGGATGGTGACCTTGTCGCTGTTGCGCAGCGACTCCATATCGGTCGGGGTCAGGCTGCGGTAGGCGACATCGATGGTGCCGTTCTGGATGTCCAGTTTGAGGTTGTCGCTGGACGCGTAGTAATTGGCGGTCACGGTGCTCGTCTTCGGCTTGCCGAGCAGCCCGTTGTAGTCCGGATTCGCCTGGTACTGAACGAGTTTGTTCTTGTCGTAACTCGAGATGGTGTACGGCCCGGAGAACGGCTTGCCCGCCACGATCGCGGTGTCGTCCATGATCTTGTCGGCGGGGAAGACCTTCTCGTCCACGATGGGCCCGGCCTGGGTGGGCAGGATCGCGGGGAAGGTCTGATCGTTGGCGGCCTTGAGGGTGAAGGCCACCGTGCTGTCGTTCACGATGTCGGTCTTGTCCAGATTGCCGAGCAGCGCGGCCGGGCCGTTGGGATCGTTGATCTTCAACATCCGGTCGAAGGAGAACTTGACGCTGCGCGCGGTGAGCGGATCGCCGTTGGCGAACTTCAGCCCCGGCTTCAGCGTGCAGGTGTAGACGGTCGGCGTGGTAAATTCGCACTTGTCGGCGGCATCGGGCTTGGGCGTGGTGTCACCGGGGGCGAAGTTCATCAGATGCTGGTAGACCTGCGTCTCCGGCACATACGAACCCTGGTCGTACGCGGCGGCGGGGTCCAGGGAGAAGATCTTGTCGGTCGTCCCGATGACCAGTCCCTTGTCGCCGCCGTCCCCGGTGCGCCCGGAACCGCATCCCGTCAACGCCACCAGGGTGAGACTCGCAACCCCTACCAACGCAAGGCATTTGCTTCGCATGACTGTCCCAACTTCTCGCATCGCGACGCGCGCGGCCCGGATCGCGGGCCGCACGCGTCAGCGGTGAACTTCGATATGGCGGGGACAGTACCGCCACGGCGTTGCGGATATGTTGCGTTTCGCAACAATTAGTTTCAGAGCCTGGTCAAACGCCCAGGAAGAGGGTTCAGGGGCGGCTGAGCGCGCTCGCGTTGGCGTTGTCGCCCAACAGTTCCGACTCCGACTTGCCGCTGAGCATTCCCTCGAGGACATTCTTGCCGATGGCCGCCTCGGTGGGCAGCGGAATCGGGTAGTCGCCGTCGAAGCAGGCCGAACACAGCCGGGAGGCGGGCTGTTCGGTCGCGGCGATCATGCCCTCACGCGAGATGTAGCCGAGCGAGTCCGCGCCGATCGAGCGGCGCACGTTCTCGACCATCTCCTCGAGCGAGTCCTCGGTGCCCGCGCCGTTGGCGATCAGCTCCGCGCGCGAGGCGAAGTCGATGCCGTAGAAGCACGGCCACTTCACCGGCGGGGAGGCGATCCGCACGTGGATCTCCAGCGCGCCCGCCTCGCGCAACATCCGGATGAGCGCGCGCTGGGTGTTGCCGCGCACGATCGAATCGTCCACGACGATCAGGCGTTTGCCGCGGATCACCTCGCGCAGCGGGTTCAGCTTGAGGCGGATGCCCAGCTGCCGGATGGTCTGGCTGGGCTGGATGAAGGTGCGCCCGACGTAGGCGTTCTTCATCAGGCCCTGCCCGTAGGGGACGCCCGAGCCCTGGGCGTAGCCGACCGCGGCCGGGGTGCCCGACTCCGGCACCGGGATGACCAGATCGGCCTCGACCGGATGCTCCTGCGCCAGGCGGCGGCCGATGTCCACGCGGGTGGCGTGCACCGAACGGCCGGAGATGGTGCTGTCCGGGCGGGCGAGGTAGACGTACTCGAAGACGCAGCCCTTGGGTTCGGGCGCGGCGAAGCGCAGCGAGCGCACCCCGTCGGCGTCGATCGCCAGCAGTTCGCCGGGCTCGATCTCGCGGACGAACGAGGCGCCGACGATATCGAGCGCCGCGGTCTCGCTGGCAACCACCCAGCCACGGTCCAGCCGGCCCAGGCACAGCGGCCGCACACCGTGCGGATCGCGCGCGGCGTAGAGGGTGTGCTCGTCCATGAAGGTCAGGCAGAACGCGCCGCGCAGGGTCGGCAGCAGTTCCATCGCGGCCTGCTCGATGCTCTTGTCGGTGGCGGCGTGCGCCAGCAGCGCGGTCATCACGTCCGAGTCGGAGGTGGCGGCGATCGAGCCGTCCGGCAGCCGGTTGGACAGCAGCCGGGATTGCCGTGCGCGCGCGGCCAATTCGGCCGTGTTGACCAAATTTCCGTTGTGGCCCAACGCGATTCCGGTGCCGACCGCGGTGGTGCGGAAGATCGGCTGGGCGTTCTCCCAGGTGGTGGATCCGGTGGTGGAGTACCGGCAGTGCCCGATGGCGACGTGGCCGGGCATGGCCGCCAGCGTCTGCTCGTCGAAGACCTGGCTCACCAGGCCCAGATCCTTGAACACCAGCACCTGCTGACCGTCGGCGACGGCGATACCCGCCGCCTCCTGGCCGCGGTGCTGCAACGCGTACAAACCGTAGTAGGTGAGCTTGGCCACATCCTCGCCCGGAGCCCAGACACCGAACACCCCGCACTCCTCGCGGGGTTCGTTCTCGTCCTGATCCGGGGCCGGGTGCGGCGGGCACGCGGGCTCGGAAAGCAGCAGGTTGGGGCTTCGGACCGACAGATCGGCGTTGGTCACCGTTTGCTCCCTGTTCGGCGGGCTGGGGGCAACGATCATTCTACGGGTCACCCGGCGGAAACCTCCGGCGGGATCATCCGGATGGCAGACCGTTTGCTGCTACGGTGCGACCGTGCCGACCACCGAGAGCGCGGATGCCGGTTCGACTCCCCGGCGTCTGACCCCGATCCGCTGGACCTTCCCGATCATCGTGGTGACGCTGCTCGCCTCGCTGCTGGGCGTGATGTATCTCGACTACGTCGTGGACCCGGAGAAGAATCTGCACGACTTCCCCGTCGCGCTGGTCGATCTCGATGTGGGCGACAAGCTCGACATGAACGGGCAGCAGCGCGAGGTCGACTTCGGCAAGCAGGTCGTCGACGGGCTGCGGCAGGCGGTGCCCGCCGACAAGATCGATCTGCGGGTGCTCGGCCTGAACGAGGCGCAGTTGCAGATGCAGTCGGGCCAGATCTACGGGGCGATCGTCATTCCGGGCGACTTCTCCAAGCGGCTGGGCAATCTCGGCGTGGGCAGCGTGGTCGCGGGCGATATCGAACGGCCCATCATCACCCTGCAGACCAATCCGCGGATGGGCGCGTTCGCGACGGCCATCCTGCAACGCTTCGGCGACGAGGCGCTCACCCAGGTCGACGCGCAGGTCGGCAAGCAGCTCACCGAACAGGTTGCGGCACAATTGAAGGCGACGCCGGGCGGCGCGCCCGCGCCGGAGCTGTCCGGGGCCGCCCGGATCACGCTGGCCCATCCGATCGATGTGACTATCGAGCAGTACCGGCCGCTGCCGGGCGGTTCGGGTGAGGGGCTGACCGCGTTCTTCTACAGCCTGTTGCTGCTGCTGGTCGGCATGGTCGGCGCGATGATCATCCATCAGCTCATCGACTCCGCGCTCGGCTATCTGCCGACCGAGTGGGGGCCGTGGTACGTGCACTATCCGCGCACGCCGATCTCGCGGGTGCGCACGCTGCTCATCAAGTGGGCGGCGGTGGCGGTGATGTCCGCGCTCGTGTCGGGGGCGTTCCTGGGCATCGGCAAGGCGCTGGGCATGCCGATCGAGAAGCCGCTGGCGTTGTACCTGTACGGGGCGTTCGTGATCCTCGCGGTCGGCTTCACCTGTACCTCGGTGCTCGCGGCCATCGGCACGGCCGGGTTGATCGTGAACCTGATCGTGTTCATCATCCTGGGCCTGCCGTCCTCGGGCGGCACCGTGCCGATCGAGGCGACGCCGAAGTACTTCGGCTGGCTGGCCAACTTCGAGCCGATGCACCAGGTGTTCCTCGGCGTCCGATCGATCCTCTACTTCGGCGGCAGCGGCGCGGCGGGCGCCACCCGCGGCATCTGGATGACCGTGCTGGGCTTGGCCATCGGCGTCGTCCTGGGCCTGGTGATCACGCGTTTCTACGACCGCAAGGGCCTGCAACGCCGCCCCGCCGCCTGAACCCGATCACAACCGCACGAGGGGCAACCACCGGGCCAGCTCCGCGGCCCGGGTCCCCGACGCGCTCACCGCCCCCGATTCCACCGCCTCGGTGAACTCCGCCAGCCCCGTCACCAGCAACAACCAGGTCCGCGGATCGGTCTCCACCACATTCGGCGGCGTCCCCCGCGTATGCCGCGGCCCCTCGATGCACTGCACCGCCACGAACGGCGGCACCCGCACCTCCACCGAATGCCCCGGCGCGTTCCCCGCCAGCGCCCGCGCCGAATTCCGCACGGCCGCCGCGAGTTCCGCGCGCGCGGGCACGGGCGCATCCCCGTCACGCAACCAATCCCCCACCACCGCGAGCGACTCGCGCACCGCGGCGGGATCCACATCCGGTCGTCGAGCCACGCCCCGAGACTATCGCCGCCCCGATCCCGACCTCTCGACCAGCCCGAAGACATTCACCCGGCGCTACGTTCTCGGCGAGTGGCCGTGCGGCGCGGCCAAGGCGGGGGCGAGCGCACCGCCCCCGTTGACGGCCAGGTGCAGCAGTGCCGGGGCGAGGATGCCGCCGGTGCGTCGGGCGAGCCAACCGAGGAGCAGGCCGGACGACCCGGTGCCGAGCACCGAGGCGGGCACGCTGTCTCCGGCCGCGCGGGCGGGGGCGATGTGCCAGAGCCCGAAAGTCGTTGCGCCGAGCCATAATCCGAGGCGAGGACCGGCCAGCTCGTCGAGCAGCGGATCCAGGGTGCCGCGGAAGATCAGCTCCTCGCTGTAGACGGTGCCCAGCGGAATGTGCACGGCCACCCATTCGGCGCGGGAGACCTCGGGCGCGCGGGAGGCGAATCCGGCCAGCCGTGCTCGCAAGGCCGGAACCGCGAGCGCCACACCGTATCCGGCGACCACGACGGCCGGGGGTCCGAAGGTCGCGAGCGGATGCCGGGCCGGTCGGCCCCACCGGACGCCCGTGCCGAACGCGCGAGCGTAGCCGGTGGCGAAGGCCGCGCTGGCCACGGTTCGCACGCGAATGCCCGCGTTCAGGCGCGGCAGCAGCACGTTGTGCCACAGCAGCGCGACACCCACCGCGACGACGACCCGCGGCAACCGTCGCGCGATCGGGCCGCCGGTCGCCCTCCCGCCCGTCCTCGCTACCCCGGTCACCCGCCCATCCTCCGCGGCGCGGCATGGGCGCCTGCCGCAGGGCGCGGCGGCCCGCCCTGTTCGGCAAGGCTGAACCGCGGGGCCGCAACGACTTTCGTCTCGCGACGCGAATTCATTTGGTGGCCCGTTCGTAGGCGGCCGACAGTTCGACCTGGGTGCGGATGGCCTCGACCTTCTCGGGCGTGAGGTCCGGCGGCGGGGCGATCGCGGCCCAGCCGTCCAGCACCAGCGTGCCGTAACTGTGGCCGTGTCCGGCGCTGACGGCCTGGGCATTGGTGAGATCCGCGGCGACCTGCCAGAACGTCACGAACGGCCACCACCGCATCTGGGTGGACACATCCGACCCGCGCGGCTCGGACAGCCAATCCGGTTGCGAGAAGATCAGATTGGGCGACCACCACACGATCGGATCGGAGGCGTGCTGGAGGTAGGCGATGCGCGGCCGCCGCCAATCCGCCGACGGCTTGTCCAGATCCGTTGCGGTGGAGGCGAATCGGACCACCAGCCCGTCGGCGTACACGGGTTCGACCTCGCGCGTGCCGGGATCGCGGCGCGAGACGAACTGCTCCCACAGCCGGTTCGAGTTCGGCGGCCCGACCCACAACGCCCCGTCCACCTTGCCGCGCAGATCCGCCAGCCCGTCGAAGGCCGCCTCCGACCCCTGCGAGCCCAGGCTCTCCCCGTACACCAGCAGCTTCGGCCGGGACTCCGGCGGCCTGCGCGACCAGGCGGCGTAGATGGCGTCGAACATCTTCTTCCCGGCCGCGGCCACCTTCTGCCGGTCCGCCAGGAACGACAGCACGCTGGGCAGATACGAGTACTGCGAGGCCGCGATCGCGGTGTCGCCGTGGTACAGGTACTCGAGCGAGTCGGCCGTCTCGGAGTTGACCCACCCGGTTCCGGTGGTGGTCACCACGGCCAGCACCTTGCGGTCGAAGGCGTGCGTCCGCTCGAGTTCGGCGACCGCCAGATCCTCCTGCGTCACATCGTCTTTCGCCGAATCCAGCCCCACGTACACTCGAATCGGTTCGCGCGCGGGCGTTCCCGAGACCGCGCCGATCCGGAAGGCGTCGGGTCCGTGCGAGACGAACCAGCGCCCCTCCGAACCGAGCGTGTCCCATTTCGCGAAAGACGCCGGGCTGCCGGACTTTTCGGCCTTCACCGGTTGCACCGCGTACGGCGTCATCTTGTCGTTGCGCACGCTGAACGCGGAGTTGGCCACCGCGAAGAACGCCCGCGTCGCCACACCGTTGAACAGCGTCACCACCAGCACGATCAACACGATCGCCCCCACGGTCGGCGCGAACCGCGGCGGAATCCGCACCCACCGGCTGAGCTGGCGCGCCAGGAACCGCACGGTCTCCCGCACGGTCCGATACACCGCCACCGCGATCGCCCCGACCGCCAGGCTCAGCGCGCCCGTGCGCAGATACGCCGCCCGGGTCGTGCCCTCCATATCCATCAGCGCGTAGATCTGCCGCTGCCAGTCCGCCGACAGCACCAGCATCCAGATCGCCGCCAGCACGCACAGGGCCAGCACGGCCACCTTGATCAGGTACCGCCAGCGCAGCGCGGGCGCGGCCAGCGGGATGTGCGGCCGCACCCACTTGCGGAACAGCCATTCCAGGACACAACCCACGCCGTACCCGATCGCGGCGTTGAGACCGCTGATCAGCCCCTGGAACAACCAGTCGCGCGGCAGCAGCGACGGTGTCACCGACCACGCGAAGAACAGCGTCGCCACCACCAAGCCGACATAGTTCAGGCCGATGACGTCCTTCTCGACCCGCCGCGCCAGTAGCGCGCCGCGCCGGGCCACGACGGCGCCGCGGGCACGCAGCGTCGTCAGGGTGTCGGCGGTGTCGAGCATCCGTCAAGTATGCGGGGCGGGAGCCGCCAACCCGGGGATGTCACGGCGTGAGGAGCGCTACTGCGCGTGCCCGAACAGCCGCGGCAGCGTGCCCTCGTGCGCCTCGCGCAGTTCGGCCAGGGTGATCGAGAACTGCCCCTGCACCTCGACCGAATCCGAACCCTGATCCACCACGCCGATGCGCGTCCACGGCAGCTCCCGCGCGGTGCACATCTTGGTGAAGCGGGTCTCCTCCGACCGCGGCACCGCGACCAGCACGCGCCCGGCCGATTCGGAGAACAGCGTCACGAACGGGTCGGCGCCCTCGGGAAGCAGTACCCGGCATCCGGTCTCGCCCGCCAGCGCCGCCTCCACGACCGCCTGCGCCAGCCCGCCCTCGCTGAGATCGTGTGCGGCACTGATCATTCCGTCGCGCGAGCCCGCGGTCAGCACCTCGGCCAGCAGCCGTTCGCGGGCCAGGTCGACGCGCGGCGGCACGCCGCCGAGGTGATCGTGGACGACCTGCGCCCAGATCGAACCGCCGAACTCGTCGCGGGTCTCGCCGAGCAGAATGAGCGTCTCGCCCGGTTCGGTGCCGAATCCGGTCGGGATGCGCCGGTGCACGTCGTCGATGACGCCGAGCACGCCGACCACCGGCGTCGGCAGGATGGCCGTCTGCCCGGTCTGGTTGTAGAAGCTGACATTGCCGCCGGTCACCGGAATGCCCAGGGCCACACAGCCGTCCGCGAGCCCGCGCACGGCCTGCTGGAACTGCCACATCACGCCGGGATCCTCGGGGGAGCCGAAGTTGAGGCAGTTGGTGACAGCCTTGGGCGTCGCGCCCGTGGTCGCGACATTGCGGTACGCCTCGGCCAGCGCCAGCTGCGCGCCCGCGTACGGATCGAGTTTGGTGTAGCGGCCCGAGGCGTCGGTGGCCAGCGCGATGCCGCGGCCGGACTCCTCGTCGATGCGGACCACCCCGGCGTCGGCGTTCTCGGCCAGCACGGTGTTGCCGCGCACGTACCGGTCGTACTGCTCGGTGATCCAGCGGCGGCTGCACAGCTGCGGGCTGGACACCATGGTCAGCAGGGTTTCCCGCAGTTCGTCGGCGGTCGACGGGCGGGCCAGGGCGTCCGGGGTGTCGGCGATCAGCGCGTCCTGTTCGGCGGGCCGCTCGACCGGGCGCTCGTAGACCGGGCCCTCGTGGGCCACCGTGCGCGGCGGCACGTCGAGCACGGTCTCGCCGTGCCAGGTGATCACGAGCCGATCGCCCTCGGTGACCTCGCCGATGACGGTGGCCAGCACGTCCCACTTCGCGCAGACCGCCATGAACGCGTCCACATTGTCCGGGGTGACGACCGCGCACATGCGCTCCTGCGATTCGCTCGACAGGATCTCCGCGGGCGTCATATCGGCCGCGCGCAACGGCACCCGGTCGAGTTCGACGCGCATACCGCCGTCGCCGGCCGCCGCGAGTTCCGAAGTGGCGCAGGCCAATCCGGCCCCGCCGAGATCCTGGATGCCGACCACGAGCCCGGCGTGGTACAGCTCCAGACAGCATTCGATGAGCACCTTCTCCGCGAACGGATCGCCCACCTGCACGCTCGGCAGCTTCTTGCGGCCGGTGCCGGACTCGTCCCCGGAGAAGGTGTCCGACGCCAGCACCGACACCCCGCCGATGCCGTCGAGGCCGGTCCGCGCGCCGAACAGCACGATCTTGTTGCCCGCGCCCGACGCGAACGCCAGATGCAGATCCTCGACCCGCATCACCCCGGCGCACAGCGCGTTCACCAGCGGGTTGCCCTGATAGGACGGGTCGAATACGGTCTCGCCGCCCACATTCGGCAGACCGAGCGAATTCCCGTAGCCGCCCACGCCGCGCACCACGCCGTCCACGACGCGACGGGTGTCGGGGTGGTCGACCGCGCCGAACCGCAGCTGATCCATCACCGCGATCGGCCGCGCGCCCATGGCCATGATGTCGCGCACGATGCCGCCCACACCGGTCGCCGCGCCCTGATAGGGCTCCACGTAGGACGGGTGGTTGTGGCTCTCCACCTTGAACGTCACGGCCCAGCCGCCGCCGATGTCGACCACGCCCGCGTTCTCGCCGATCCCGGCCAGCATGGACCGCCGCATCTCGTCGGTGGTGGTCTGGCCGAAGTAGCGCAGGTGCACCTTGGAGGACTTGTAGGAGCAGTGCTCGCTCCACATCACCGAGTACATCGCCAGCTCGGCGTCGGTGGGCCGGCGGCCGAGAATCTCCCGGATGCGGGCGTATTCGTCGTCCTTGAGACCGAGTTCCTTGTAGGGCTGGGCGGTATCGGGGGTTGCTGCGGCGGCGCTGACGGTGTCGACGTGGGCTGTCACAGGCGCAGTCTAATCGGTGGCCGACCGGGCTCACGCACATGGCGACGGATGCTCGGCCCTACGTGGTTACGCGAGCTGCCGCCTCCGGGCCTTGACCGCACCCGTCGCGGCCAGCGCGTTCCCCGGACCCGATACCCTTAGCGCGTGAATGATCGATCCAGGGTCGCGGATCCGGACGAACTGCCCGTGACGGATTCGGCTCGGCAGTCCACCGCGAATCTGGCGGCGCGCCAACGACGTTTGCTGATAGTTGCCTCGGCGCTGTTCGTGGCCTCGGCGATCGTGTCGGTGCTGACCAAGCAATGGCACGGTTACATCGATCTCCAGGTGTACCGCAACGGCGCCCGGGTCTGGCTGGACGGCGGCGACCTCTACGGCCCGATGCCCAAGGTGGCCGGGATCGGGCTGCCGTTCACCTACCCGCCGCTGGCCGCGCTGTTCTTCGCACCGCTGGCCCTCATGCCGCTGCACTGGGCCGAGGTGCTGGTGCTGGCCACCTCGATCACCAGCCTGGGTCTCACGCTCTGGGTGGTGCTGAGCCGGCTGCGGCCGAATCTGGATCGAACCACCAAGTGGGCGTTGGTGATCGGCGCGATCGCGCTGTTCGACCTGACCGAGCCGATCCGTCAGACCTACAACTTCGGGCAGATCAATCTGGTTCTCATGGCCGCGGTCACCCTGGACGCGTTGGTGCGCAAGCCCTTCTGGCCGCGCGGCATGCTCATCGGAATCGCGGTGTCGGTCAAGCTGATTCCGGCGGGGTACCTGCTGTACTTCCTGCTCTGCCTGGACTGGCGCGCGCTGCTGCGCGGCGACCGCACCGTCCTGCGCGGCGAACCCGCCAAGGCCATCCTCACCCTGCTGCTCTCCGCCGCGGGCGCGATCGCCCTGGGCTTCCTGCTGTTCTCGCACGACTCGGCGAACTACTGGTTCCACACCATGCTCGACACGGGCCGCATCGGCCCCCCGCAGTTCGCGGGCAACCAGTCGCTGAAGGGTTTCGCCTTCCGCCTGGGCGTCTCGGACTCCACGGCCATCGCCGTCTGGCTCCTGTCCTCCCTCGCGGTCCTGGTCCTCGCCGCCGTCTGGATGCGCCGCCTCATCGCCGCCGACCGCCACCCCGCCGCCCTGATCGTCAACGCCGCCGCCATCCTCCTGATCTCCCCCGTCTCCTGGTCCCACCACTGGGTCTGGATCGCCCCCGCCCTCCTGATCACCGCCGACGCCCTCACCCGAGGCCACCGCACCCCCACCCTCCGCCTCGCCACCATCGCGATGACCCTCCTCTTCCTCATCGGCCCCCAATGGCTCCTCCCCCACCACCACGACGCCGAACTCACTTGGTCCTGGTGGCAACAACTCCTAGGCAGCTCCTACGTCCTCACCACCGTCACCATCCTCACCCTAGGCGCCCTCCGCCCCCAATCCCCCACCCCCACAACCCCTTAACCCCCCAGAGGCTGTACACCTCCGGGGTTGAGCGAACCCAGCCGCACCCTTTATTCGGATCCGCACCCGTTGCAGGGCCCTGAAGAGGGTGCGGATCCCAACAAAGAGTGCGGCTGAGCTGGCATACCAAGAGAGGCTGTACACCTCCGGGGTTGAGCGAACCCAGCCGCACCCTTTATTCGGATCCGCACCCGTTGCAGGGCCCTGAAAGGGGTGCGGATTCGAACAAGGGGTGCGGCTGGGGTGGGGGTCAGGGGGTGAGGAAGGCGGCCAGGGCGGCGGCGTAGGCGGGGATGTCGTGGGCGCCCATGAGTTCTCGGGCGGAGTGCATGGCGAGTTGGGGGGCGCCGACGTCGACGGTGGGCATGCCGGTGCGGGCGGCGGTCATGGGGCCGATGGTGCTGCCGCAGGGGAGGTCGGCGCGGTGGACGTAGCGTTGCAGCGGAACCTCGGCCTCGGCGCAGGCCAGGGCGAAGGCGGCGGTGCCGACGGCGTCGGTGGCGTAGCGGAGGTTCTGGTTGACCTTGAGGACCGGGCCGCCGTTGACGCGGATGCGGTGCAGGGGCTCGTGCCGTTCGGGATAGTTCGGATGCGTCGCGTGCGCCATGTCACCGGACGCGCACACCGAACCGGCAAGCGCCGCAAGGTATTCCGACCGCCCACCGCCGCGCGCCAACACGATCCGCTCCAACACCGCGGGCAGCAGATCCGACTGCGCGCCACGCTCCGACTGACTGCCCACCTCCTCGTGATCGAACATGGCCAGCACCGGCGTCACCGCACCCGCGCTCTCCGCGGCCGCCAGAAACGCTTGCAGCCCCGCGTAACACGTCCCCTGATTGTCCAGCCGCGGCGCGCTCACCAGATCCAGATCCCGCCCCACCAACCGGCTCGGCGACAGATCGTGCGTCATGAGCTCCCAGCCCAGCACGTCGTCCGCGGCCACCCCGGCCCGCTCGGCCACGTAGTCCAGGAGCGACCGCGGCTCGTCCCCCACTCCCCACACCGCGTTCACATGCCGCTGCGGATCGAGCGTGACCCCGCGCCGATCCTCGGCCAGATGGATCGCCAACTGCGGCACCCGCAACAACGGCTCATCGATCCGAACGAGCGTGTGCCCCATGCCTTTTCCGGACCGAACGGTCAATCGCCCGGACACCCCCAACTCCCGATCCAGCCACGAGTTGAGCAGCACCCCGCCGTACGGCTCGAGCGCGACCATCTGCCACCCCGCGATCGCGAGATCGACATGCTGCTTCACCCGCAGATTCGGACTGTCGGTATGCGCCCCCACCACCCGGAACGCCCCCGCCGCGTCGGCCGCCGCGCCCGCCCAGGCCACCAGCGACCCCCCGCGCACGACGAAGTACCGCCCCACCCCCGCGTCGGCCCACGGCCGCGACTCGGGCAGTTCGGTGAACCCGGCGGCGGCCAACTCGGCCGCGACGGTACGCACGACATGGAACGGGGACGGCGACGCGTCGACGAAGGCGCACAGCCCGGTCGCCGTCGCTGAGGTGGAAACCGGCATACCGGCGATCCTAGACACCCCGCGGACCGGAACAGGTACCACCCGGAAGGAATGTGCACGTTAACATGCCGAGAAATGCGCCTCAGGGAATGCGATCTCGTCCCGTTCGCCCCTTTCCCGGCCGGCGCTCCGGCGGCTCGGGAAAGGGACATGGGATGAATTCCGACGGCAACGCTTAACGGCCCGGGAATCGCGCCGACAATTCCTGACCCGCACTCACACTTCGGCAATAAGTTCCAGAGCTCTTACACTCCCCGACAAGAAAGAGCGCCGGATCAATAGTTACGGAAGGCAAGCACCGGGCAACCGCCGAACCTCAGTCGGCCACCGGCATCTCCGCGACGAGCTCCAGCAGCCGCATCAGGTCGGTGTGGTTGCGCGCCCCGATCCGCTTGCGCAGGTCCTCCTCGGCGCGCCGCTCCTCGGCCCGGACCGAGTCGACCAACTCGGCGCCGCGCTTGGTCAGCCCGATCAGGATGCGACGACGGTCGTCCTCGGCGGCGATCCGGAAGATCAGCCCGCGCTCGGCCAGCGCGTCGGCGTGGCGGGTCGCGGACGAGGGCGGCAGCTGCGAACGGGCAGCAAGCTCGCTCATCGTGATCCCGGCCTGGTCGGACAAATTGGACAGCATCGACCACTGGTCTGCTGAAAGCTGCCTCGCGCACAACGCGGCATCGAGGTGACGCAGCCAACTGCGCTCGGCGGCGCGCAGCGCTCCATGCAAAGTGGAAAAGCCGCTTAGAATGGTCGACATATTTTAACCCGCCCATCATTTTCGCTCGGACAAGAAGAGGGTACCGAATGTTCCCGTTCAGCGAGAGTCCGGACGACGTGATCGAAGTCTTGAACATCGTTCCGCTCCAGGGCCCGGCGGGAATTGTGGCACCGTCCTGCGAGGCCGCAATTGCGCTCGCCGTCGGAGAAATCAACAGTGGCACAGGAATTCTCGGCCGCGAGGTGCGCGTGACCACGGTCGACGGGGGCCGCGCGCCGCGCGAGGTGGCCCGGGAGGTTTCGGCCCTGCTGGCGACCGGCATGGTCGACGCGATCACCGGCTGGCACATCTCGGCGGTGCGCCGCGCGGTCGCCCGCGCCGCCGACGGCCGGGTGCCCTACCTGTTCGCGACCACCCACGAGGATCTGCCGAACGAGCCGCCGGGCGTGCTGATGATCGGCGAGAACCCGGCCGGGCACATCCTGCCCGCGATGGCCTGGCTGGAACGGCAGTTCGGCGTGCGCCGCTGGGCCATCGTCGGCAACGACTACATCTGGCCGATGGCCACCGGCCGGGCCGTGCGCCGGGCCCATCAGGGCGCGGTCACGATGGAGAAGTACTTCCCGTTGGGGA
The DNA here is from genome assembly GCF_042874315.1 of Nocardia sp. NPDC004068. Taxonomy (NCBI): domain Bacteria; kingdom Bacillati; phylum Actinomycetota; class Actinomycetes; order Mycobacteriales; family Nocardiaceae; genus Nocardia; species Nocardia sp. NPDC004068. Next base: position 21,624 of record NZ_JBIAMW010000013.1, on the reverse strand, counting down.
CCGAGGACTTCGGCGCGTTCCTGCGCGACCGCCGCCTCGACGACGCCGACGGCATCGTGCTGCTGCTCGTGGGTACGGACGCGGTGCGGTTCAACCAACAGTTCGCCCAAACCGGCCGCGCCGACCATCAGGTGCGGGTCAGCCCCGGCATCGACGAGGGCGTGCTGCTGGCCGCCGGACCCACCGCCAACGACAACCTCTACATCGTGTCCAGCTTCTTCCCGAACGACCGCAGCGGCGATCCGGATCGGCTGGCCCGCTACCACCGCCTGCACGGCACCTTCGCCCCGCAGCTCACCTATTTCGGCAACACCGGCTACGAGGCGATGTACACCATGCAGTCACTCGCGCACAGCTGCGGTTCGCTCGAGGTCTCCCGGATGCAGGCCGCCCTGGAGACCGGCGTGACCCTCGAAACCCCTTCGGGCGGAAGGACTTTCCGCGGCAATCACTCTATGCAGTTCAACGCCCGCATCGCCCGCGCCGTGGGCGTGGACCTGCACATCGTCGACAGCGTCCACTAGTCCCGCCGAGCGAATCCCGCACGGCGACAACCGAATCGCCCGACCGAACGGACCCTACGCCGCGACGAGCGAGTCCAGCACCGACAGGAAGATCCCCAGCCCGTCGTCACTCGGGCCGGTCAGCGGCTCGGTCGCGTGCTCCGGATGCGGCATCAGGCCCACGACGCGGCGGTCGGCCGAGCAGATCCCGGCGATACCACGCTGCGACCCATTGGGGTTGTCACCGGCATAACGGAACACCACCCGGCCCTCGCCCTCGAGTTCGTCGAGCACCTGTCGCGACGCCTGATAGCGGCCCTCGGCGTTCTTGACCGGGATCAGGATCTGCGCGCCCTGCTCGTAGCGGGAGGTCCACGCGGTATCGGTGCGCTCGACCGTGAGCCACTCGTCGCGGCAGATGAAGTGCAGACCCTCGTTGCGGGTGAGCGCGCCCGGCAACAGCCCGGCCTCGCAGAGCACCTGGAAACCGTTGCAGATCCCCAACACCGGCAGACCCTTGGCGGCCGCGGCGACGACCTCGCCCATCACCGGCGCGAACCGGGCGATGGCACCCGCCCGCAGATAGTCGCCGTAGGAGAAGCCGCCGGGCACGACCACGGCGTCCACGCCCTTCAGGTCGGCGTCGGCGTGCCACAGGCTCACCGGCTCGGCCTGAGCCAAGCGCACCGCGCGGGCGGCGTCGACGTCGTCGAGCGAGCCGGGGAAGGTGATGACCCCGATGCGGGCGGTCACAGCCGCACCACCTTCCAGTCCTCGATCACCGTGTTCGCGAGCAGGCTCTCGGCGATCTTCTCGAGGTCGGCGTCGCTGACGCTGTCGTCCACGTCGAGTTCGAATCGCTTGCCCTGCCGGACATCCGAGACGCCCGGGAAGCCCAGGCGCCCGAGGGCGCCGACGATGGCCTGCCCCTGCGGGTCCAGGATCTCGGCCTTCGGCATCACCTCGACCACGACTCGTGCCACGCGCTTGCTCCTCACGCTGGTGGGGGATTACCTGGCCAGCGTAGTCGGGGCGGGCCGCCCGCGCCGAGCCGGGTATACCGTGAACCCATGCGCATAGCCCACTTCGGACATTCCTGCGTTCTCGTCGAACTCCACGACACCAAGATCCTGTTCGACCCGGGCACCTTCTCGCACGGCTTCGAGGGCATCGAGGGGCTCGACGCGATCGCGATCACCCATCAGCATCCCGATCACATCGACGTCAACCGGATCGATGCGCTGATCGAGAAGAACCCGCAGGCCACGCTGCTCGCCGACCCGCAGACCGCGCAGCAGCGGGGCGGCGAGTGGCAGGCCGTGCACGCCGGGAACGTGCTCACCGTCGGCAAGGTGCAGATCACCGGCGGCGGCGGTCGGCACGCGGTCATCCACCCCGACATTCCCGTGATCGATAACACGGTCTTCCAACTGGGCACGCCCGACGATCCGGCGGAGTTCGTGCATCCGGGCGACTCGCTGTGGGTGCCGCCGGTGCCCGTCGGCGTGCTGGGCCTGCCCTCGGTCGCGCCGTGGATGCGGATCAGCGAGGCCGTGGACTACCTGCGCGCGGTGGCGCCCCGCACCGCGGTACCGATCCACTACGGGATCATCGCGGACGGGGCCCAGGGCATCTACTTCGGCCGCCTGGCCGAAATGGGGCCGCCCGACACCGAATTCAAGGTGATCGAGCCGGAGGACCACGCCGAGTTCTAGCGAGCGTAGTTCAGCAGGAACAACGCCTCGGTGAGCGCGATGCGCTCGAGTTCGGCCGGGTCCACGCTCTCGTTCGGGGCGTGGATGAGGCACTTCGGTTCCTCGACGCCGAGCAACATGATCTCCGCGTCCGGGTAGGTCTCGGCGAAGGTGTTGCACAGCGGGATGGACCCGCCCTGTCCCTGCGTGGTCGAGGCGCGCCCGAAGGCGGTGTGGAAGGCGGCCTCCATGGCCCGGCGGGCGGAACCGCCGGTGGTGGCGCGGAAGGGCGCGGCGAGTCCCTCGGTCTCGAGGGTGACCCGCGCGCTCCGCCCGATATGCGAATCCACATGCGCGGTAAGGGCTTTCAACGCCTGTTCGGGTTCGATGCCCGGCGGGATGCGCAGGTTCAGCCGGGCCCGCGCGGTGGGCTGGATGGCCGCCGCGGAGCCGACGACCGGCGGCACATCGATGCCGATCACGGTGAGCGCCGGGCGTGCCCAGATCATGTCGGCGACGGTGCCGTCCCCGAGCAATTCGACCCCGTCGAGCACCCCCGCGTCCACCCGGAACCGATCGGCCGGGTACTGCTCGCCCGCCCACCGCTGATCGGCGGGCAGACCGGCGATGGTGGTGTTGCCGTGCTCGTCGCGCATGGAGGCGAGCAGGTGGATCAGCGCGGCCAGCGCGTCGGGCGCCGCGCCGCCGAACATTCCCGAATGCAGCGGCCCCGCAAGGGTTTCCACGGTCAGCACCACGCTGACCATGCCCCGCAACGTCTGGGTGAGGGTGGGAACGCCGAGCGCGAAGTTCCCGCAGTCCCCGATCACCAGCGCGTCGGAACGCAGCAGCTCGGCATGGGCCGGGACGAACGTCTCCATCCCCCCGGTGCCCTGCTCCTCCGACCCCTCGGCCACCAGCGTGACGCCGACCGGAAATCCGTTGTCTCCCAAAGTCTCCCGCAGCGCGCGCAAAGCCGTGAGGTGCGCGACGAGGTTGCCCTTGCAGTCCGCCGCCCCACGCCCGTACCACCGCCCGTCGCGCTCGGTGAGCTCCCAGGCTGGACTGATCCACGCATCCTCGTCCATGGGCGGCTGCACGTCGTAATGGCAGTACAACAGCACCGTCGGCGCCCCCGCCGGAGCCGGATGCCGCGCGACCACGACCTCACTCCCGTCCGACGTCTCGTACAACTCCGCCTCCGCCAGCCCCACGTCGGCGAAGGCATCCCGCGTCCACCTCGCGGCCCGCCGACACTCCTCGATCGGAAACACCCGCGGGTCGTACACGGATCGATACGAAACCAACTCGGCCAGATCACTTTTCGCCCTGGGCATGAGCGCCCGCACCCGTTCCCGCAGGGCGGATGCCTCGGAGATGTCGGTCATGGGGTCCACTCTGCCATTCGATTCATGGGGGCGATGTGGTCACCGCCCATTCGGCGCTCGGATGACGGGGACCGTCCTCGGCGGCGGATTCACCCGCACGCAGCCGTGATCGTCCCCGCGATGTCGCTCACGACTCTGCCCCTCACCGCAGCGACGCGGCTGCCGCCGCGGCGATGGTGTCGGCGATCGCGCTCAGTACGGGGGAGTCGAGGCGCCACTGCTGCCAGTAGAGGGGGACGTCGATGTGCGGGGACGGGTCGAGGACGACCAGGTGGCCGGAGCGCAGGTCGGATTCGGCCTGGAGGTCGGGAAGCATGCCCCAGCCGAGGCCGAGGCGGACGGCCTCGGCGAAACCGGAGGAGGAGGGGATGTAGTGGCGGGGTGGGTCGAGGGGGCGGCGGGCGCGGCGGCGCATGAGACGGTCCTGGAGATCGTCCTTGCGGTCGAAGACGACGACCGGGGCGGCGGCGAACGCGCGCGCCGTGGCGCCCTCGGCGAACCACGCGCGGGCGAATTCCGGTGTGGCCATGGCGCGGTAGCGCATGGCGCCGAGTTTGCGGACGGTACAGCCCTGCACCGGTTCGGCGGCGGCGGTGATGGCGGCCATGACGGTGCCGTCGCGCAGCAGCCCGATCGTGTGTTCCTCGTCCTCGCGGTGGATCTCGAAGCAGACGCCCGCCGGGGCGTCGGCGAGGGCGGGCATCACCCAGGATTCGAGGGAATCGGCGTTGACGGCCAGAGGAATTCGGATCCGCTCCCCGGATCGCGCTGTCCCAGAACCCAATTCGCGTGCGGTGTCGCCGGTGAGCAACTCGATCTGCCGAGCCAGCCGCAGCACCGCGAGCCCCGACTCGGTGGCACGCACAGGCTTGGTGCGCTGCAACAGGATTCGGCCGACCGCCATCTCGAGCGCCTTGATCCGCTGACTCACCGCCGAGGGCGTCACCCGCAGCCGCCGCGCCGCGGCCTCGAAGGTCCCCTCCGCCGTCGCGGCATCCAACGCGCGGAGCTGATCCAGTTGCAGATCCATGCTGAGAAATTCTAATGATGCGTGAAAATCTTTAGCTGGACCCGACCACATCAGGCCCATAACGTCGAAAAACGTGAACGTCTCCGCGGCCGCCCTGGCAGCCCTGTCCGGCCTGGGTTTCGGCCTCTCCCTCATAGTCGCCATCGGCGCCCAGAACGTCTTCGTCCTCCGCCAGGGCATCCGCCGCGAACACGTCCTCCTGGTGGTAGCGGTTTGCGCCCTCTCCGATCTCACCCTCATCACCGCCGGCGTCGCAGGCTTCGGCACTCTCATCACCTCGAACCCCACCATCCTCACCATCGCCCACTACGCGGGCGCCACCTTCCTCCTCGCCTACGCCGCTCTGGCCCTCCGCCGCGCCTTCAAGGCCACGAGCCTCATTCCTGATGGGGACCTCGAACCGAACGGCGGTGGGGGCGCGGAAACCATCCCGGCCGATGAGTTCACATCGCGCCGGTCCACCACTGATGAGCACGTCACCCGCAGCCTCTCGGGCAACGTCATCGACCCGTCGCATCGGTACCCGAGCGTTCACAGCCAAAGCTTCCCGCCCCCAGCGAAACTCAACTCACCGCTCGCCGATTCATCGCCCGGTCGCCACTTATCCCCAGCCATCCACAGCCAAGGCTCCTCGACCACAACGGATCTCGGCTCGGGCAACGTCACCGCGTCATCGCATGATTGCCATCCACCCTCGATGGTCGCAGGCCAAATCTCCTCGGCTACAACACTTCACCCTCCACGCCCAACCCCCACCCGCACCGCAACCCTGCTCACAGCCCTAGCCCTCACCTGGCTAAACCCCCACGTCTACCTGGACACAGTCGTCCTACTGGGCTCCTACGCCGCCACCCACACCCCCCACCACTGGTACCTGGCCGCAGGCGCCATGACCGCCAGCATCCTCTGGTTCACCACCCTCGGCTACGCCGCCCGCCTCCTCCGCCCCCTCTTCGCCCACCCCACCTCCTGGCGAATCCTCGACACCGCCATAGCCCTGACCATGACCACCCTCGCCCTAACCCTCCTCCCCTGAAGCCCACACCCCCAAGCACACCAACTCAGCCGCACCCCTTGTTCGGATTCGCACCCCTTGCAGAGCTCTGAAAGGGGTGCGAATCCGAATAAAGGGTGCGGCTGGGTTCGTCCAACCTCGGAGGTGCACAACCTCTTTCGAGAGCAGCACCCGCGGACGCACACCTTGTTTGGATTCGCACCCGTTTCAGGGCTGTGGAACGTGTGCGGATTCGAATAAAGGGTGCGGCTGGGTTCGTCCCCCAGCCCGGAGGTGCCGAACAAGCCTGGAGGGGTGCGGCTGGGTTCGGCCCCGTGCCCGGAGGTGCCGAACAAGCCTCAAGAGGTTTGCCTGGGGCGGAGAGAAGGGGTCAAGCGGCGTGGGCGGTGGGGTGGGGGTGCCAGGTGTAGACGTCGGGGACTGCCTCGTGGAACAGGGCCAGGTCGATTGCGTCGAGGAGGGCTTGGCGGGGGGCCGAGCGGGAGAGTTGGGCGGCGGAGACGGCCAGGCGGAGGAGGCCGCCGCGGCGGGCGGTGCGGGCGGCGCTCATGACCAGGGCGTGGCACCACCAGGGTTCGGCGCGGAAGCCTTCGCCGATGCCGTGGACCCAGGAGCGTTGGGTGGTGCCGCGGTCGAGGTCGTGGACGGCGGAGAGGGTGAGGGCGAGGCGGAAGCCTACGTCGGGGAGGGCGGCGAGGGCGCCTTCGGAGGCGTTCCAGCGGGGGGCCGCGAACAGGCGGGTGCGCAGGCCGACGCGTTCCATGACGCGGTCGGCGGCCATGAGGCGCAGGCGGGCCTCGTGTTTGGGGAGGGCGGCGAATTCGGAGCGGCGGGTCTTGGTCGCGGCCTGGTCGTAGCCGTGCAGGACGATCGAGTCCCCGCCCGCCCGGCGCTGGCGCAGCCAGTCGCGGGTGGCGGGGTCCTCGGTCAGCCGGTACTTGCCCTTGAGGCGAGGGGCGACCAGCAGCGACAGCGGAACCTCACGCTGGTCCATCTCCGCGGCGAAACTCATCGCCGCTTCCCGGGTGGTGTCGCGGATTCCCGACACCGAGACGATCAGGTGCGCGCGCATGGGTGAACCCCCTGTTCGTGCTGTTCACCGGCCGATGCCGGTCGTCCATCCACTGTGCGGGGGGCAGATGACCACCCCGTTCTGATCGGGTGACGCGGCGACGAACACTCGAGCCGGGCGCGCCCTAAGCCTCGGCGAGCCCGAGCGTATCCAGCACCCACGCGTACTCGAACGCCACTTCCTTCCACTTCTCGTACCGCCCGCTGACCCCGCCGTGCCCGGCCGTCATCTCCGTCTTCAGCAGCAGCGGCGCGTCACCGGTCTTGGTGGCGCGCAGTTTCGCCACCCACTTGGCGGGTTCCACGTACAGCACGCGGGTGTCGTTGAGGCTGGTGATCGCCAGGATCGCGGGATAGTCCTTGGCCGCCACGTTCTCGTACGGCGAATAGGACTTCATGTACTCGTAGACTTCCTTGTCCGCCAAGGGATTTCCCCACTCGTCCCATTCGATGACGGTCAGCGGCAGCGACGGATCCAGGATCGAGGTGAGCGGATCCACGAACGGCACGTTGGCGAGGATCCCGGCGAACAACTCCGGGGCGAGATTGGCCACCGCGCCCATCAGCAGCCCGCCCGCGCTGCCGCCGTCGGCGACCATCCGGTCCGGCGCGGTGAGCCCGCTGTCGATGAGATGTCTTGCGCAGGAGACGAAGTCGGTGAAGGTGTTCTTCTTGGTGAGCGTCTTGCCGTGCTCGTACCACAACCGGCCCATCTCGCCGCCGCCGCGCACGTGCGCGACCGCGAACACCATCCCCCGATCCAGCAGCGACAGCCGCGACACCGAGAACCCGGGATCGATACTCGCCTCGTAGGAGCCATATCCGTAGAGCAGCAACGGTTTCGGTCCCGCGGGCAGATCCCGCCGCCGCACGATCGAGATCGGCACCCGGGTGCCGTCCTCGGCCACCGCCCAGTCCCGGTGCTGCTCGTAATCGGCCGGATCGTACCCGCCGAGCACCGGCTGTTCCTTGCGCAGCAGTAGCTCTCCCGTAGCGGGCACGTAGTCGAACACCTGCATGGGCGTGATGAACGAGGTCACCCCGATCCGCAGCGTCGGCTGCGACCACTCCGGATTCGCGCCCACCCCGGCCGAGAACAGCTCCAGCCCGAACTCCAGCTCCTTGGGCTCGCCGTAGCCCTCGGAAGTCAAGGGCCACACCGCGATTCGCGGCAGCGCCTCGCGCCGATAGGACAACACCAGATGATCGGCGAAACAGTCGATGTCCTCGAGCCGCACGTCGTCGCGATGCCCGACGAGCAGCGTCATGGCCGCCGGATCGTCCACCGGCGCCTCGGCCAGCACGAAGTTCTCCGCCTTCACCCCGTCCACGACATCGTTGTGCAGGATCAAAAACCGGTCGCGCCCGCCGATCACCGCGTGTTCGACCGAGTACTCCACGCCCTCGCGGCGCGGCAGCAGCACCCGGAATTCGCCCTCGGGATCGTCGGATTCGAGCACCCAGCCCTCGCTGGTGATCTTCGACCCCACCCAGATCATCAGGTACTTCTCCGACCGGCTGGCCCCGATGCTCACCCAGTAACGCTCGTCGGGCTCGTGGAAGACCCGCACGTCGGCGTCCGAGGCGGTCCCCAGCCGATGCCGCCACACCGTGTCGGGCCGCCACGACTCGTCGACGGTCTGATAGAAGACGTGGCTGCCGTCCAGCGACCAGGTCGCCCCCGGCGCGGTGCCCGGGATCTCGTCACCGAGCAGCTCACCGCTGCGCAAATCCTTGAACCGCAACACATATCGCTCGTCGCCGACCGTGTCGACCGAATACGCGAGCAACGTCCCGTCGTGGCTGACCGAGAAGGCGCCGAGGGCGAAGAAGTCGTGCCCCTCGGCGAGGGCGTTGCTGTCGAGCAGGATCTCCTCGCCCGCCGGAGCGGTATCGGCCTCGAGCCGCGGGGGCGTCCAGTCGTTCGGATCGTCGATCGGGCACCGGCAGTGCACGCCGTACTGCTTGCCCTCGAAACTGCGGGAGTAGTACCAGTAGTCGCCCATCCGGGCCGGGACGGACAGATCGGTCTCGAGCGTGCGGGACTTGATCTCGTCGAAGATACGGTCGCGCAAGGGTTGCAGATGCGCGGTCCGCGCCTCGGTGTAGGCGTTCTCGGCCTCGAGGTAGGCGATCACCTCGGGATCGTCCTTGTCGCGCAGCCATTCGTACTCGTCGACGAAGGTGTCGCCGTGATGCACGCGCTCGGTGGGCACCTTCTTGGCGACGGGGATCGTTGCGGGACCGCTGTCGAGAGCCATGCGCTCCACCGTAACGGGCGACACGCGAGCTTCGTGGGCAGGTCGCTGTGTCGTGGCGGATCCGCCGCGCGCTATGACAGTCCGGTGGCTCGCCGCGCCGACGGGCGGGGGGCGCGGTCGTTCGCCCGCGGCACCCGGCGCGCGTCCATCAGGAAGTAGACGGCGGCCTTACGGCGTGGGCATTGGTCGGTGGGGCAGCTGCGGTGGATGTGCAAGATGTTGTGAGCCTGCTCGACGGTGAGGTGCCGGGGCACCACCGCGCAACTGTCGAAGACGGGTGCCATGCGGTGCTCCATCCTGGGTCGTGCGTGGAATGTGGCCGGTCACACAATTCGGGGACGCCGGGTCGGCTCGACCCACGCGGTCCGCTCGACGCCGTAAATCAGCCACAGTGGTCTGTGTTTCCGATTCGGTTGCCGGGTAAACCAGGAGAATTGTCGGGATCGCGCGGTAAATACCGCCGTGGGCGGTCCCGGTGGCATCGCCGCCGCTCCGGGAACGGACGTTTCTCCCCAACCGGCACGTCAGCCGCCGCAGGTCCCGGGGCTCGTCGGCGCGTCGGCGCATCGCCTCGCTGGCGTGTCGGACTCTCCCCGGCGATACCGGGCGCGTCACCATGTGTTCATCACCACAGGGTCGCGGCCCGGCGGCTCGGCGCTTGCCACAAGCGCGGGCCCAATTATGCGACATTTCGCAAGTGTCTCGGAAATGTGATCGCGGATAACACAAAGCGATTGTTGAATGTCCAATCAAACGGGCCCCGCGCGCGGATTCCACTGACTACTGTCTAGCCCCGGGGGCCGGGTGTGATCGCTCCCCCGCTCGGGATGAAACCGCATCGACAGGAGCACGCGTGGAACAGAAGAATCGCGAGATCGAACCCGACGCCGTGTGGCACCGCAGCGGCGACGGCACCGGCGGCGTCGAGGTCGCCTTCCTCGCCAGCGGCAATATCGGCCTGCGCGACGCCAAGAAACCCGACGGCCCGGTGCTGATCTTCACCCCGGGCGAATGGCGCGCCTTCGTCGCGGGCGCCAAGGACGGCGAATTCAACCGCCCGGGAACATAATTCGCCGCCTCCGCGCCTCGGCCATCGCGTCGAAGATGGGCCTGGGACAGCGGCCCTCACGCACCCAAAGCGGGGGCCAGGGCACCCCAGGACACGTGCAGGGTGTCCTGCCAGTACGACCACGAGTGCGTTCCCACCGCGCTGTGGTCGACCCGGGCCGGAATGCTCAACGCGCGCAGGCGCTGTTCGAAGGCCGAGACGCACCCGTCGACGGCCGCCTCGATCGGGCCGCCGAAGAAGATGTTCTCCGGGAGCTGGGGTTTGATCTCGGTCTCGTGGGGTCCGGGGATGCCGGTGCCGGTGGACAGATAGATCGTCTTGCCGCGCAAGCGGTCCGCGAGCAGCGCGGGATCGTGCTGGGCCCAGGCCGGGCCGCCGGGCGGGCCCCACATATTGCCGGGGTTGCCGCCGCGATTGGCGATGGAGAACAGCATCGCGCCCTGGGCCAGCCCGAGGTCCGGGCAGGCGCTGTATCCGGCGACCGCGGTGTACAGCTCGGGATTGCGTGCGGCGAGCACGAAGGCCGCGATGCCGCCCATCGACAGCCCGCCGATCCCGTTGACGCCGTTGCCGTCGAAGGCGCTGTCGATGAGCGGGGGCAGTTCGCGGGTCAGGAAGGTCTCCCAGCGGTAGCGGCCGAAACGCGGATCGTCGCTCTGCCAGTCGGTGTAGTAACTGGCCTGGCCGCCGATCGGCAACACCACATTGACGTTCTTGTCGGCGAAGAACCGCTCGGCGTCGGTGGCGTTGGTCCAGGTGCTCTGCCGGTCGCCCGGATCGAGGCCGTCGAGCAGATAGTAGGTGGGCCGCTCGCCGCCGCCGGGCGGATGCAGCACCTGGACCTGCACGGTCCGGCCCATGGCCGGGGAGTCGACGAAGACGGCCGACCGCGTCGGCCCGAGTTCATCGATGCCGACGAGCCGGGCCGCGGCCGCGCGGGGCAGCCGCCCGGCCCACGGAACCAGCACGCCCAGGGTCACCGCGAGCACCACCACAGCAACGGCATGTCGCCGCATCTCCCCACCTCCATCGCCCCCACCGCTCGGCTCGGCAGCGGAAACGAGAGCGCGACGCCACGGCCGGGTTCCGCGTTACGCGATGCCGATGATCAACATCAACAAAAGTAACCCAGGATCACCGCGAAGGGAACGGATTGGCGAACTGGCATTCAGCCAGCAAACTTCACTGGTCGGCGCGCTCCAGCGCCCCGCGAATCGAGGCCGCCAGATAGTCCAGATCGGCCCGCGGCGGCGAGGTCGGACGCCCGCGCAACCCGAATCCGTCCCCCGGCGTGCGCGGGATGACGTGCAGATGCACATGGAAGACCTCCTGCCCCGCGGTCACCCCGTCGGCCAGGAAGAAGTTCACCCCGTCGCAGCCCACCTCGGACTCCCGCAGCGCCGCCGCCAGCCGCTGCCCGACCCGGAACAGCTTGCCGCCCATGTCCGGATCGAGTTCGGCGAGGCTGCGGGCGGGTGTCTTGGGAATCACGAGCAGATGTCCGGGCGTCATGGGCCGGATGTCCAGGAACGCCAGCGTGTCCTCGTCCTCGTACACCTTGGAGGCGGGCGCGCGCCCGGCGACGATATCGGCGAAGATCGTGTACGGGTTCATATGTCGCGCTACAGGATCGGGGCCGGGGTGTACCGGGCCGCCTCGGGATCGGCGTCGACCAGCTTCTGCACCTGCGCGACGACATCGGTCACCTGCGTCCGCGCCGCGCCGATGAACGCCGACCGATCGGCAAGGGCCGCATCGAGATCCGCGCGCGTGAGCGGCAACCGGTCGTCGGCGGCGAGCCGGTCCAGCAGATCGGGTTCGCGGCCCTGTTCGCGCATGGCCAGCGCCACGGCCACCGCGTGCTCCTTGATGACCTCGTGCGCGGTCTCGCGGCCGACGCCGGCGCGCACGGCGGCCATGAGAATGCGCGTGGTCGCCAAAAACGGCAGGTACCTTGCCAATTCGCGGTCGATGACGGCCGGGTAGGCGCCGAATTCGGCCAGGACGGTCAGGAACGTCTCGATCATGCCGTCCACGGCGAAGAACGCGTCCGGCAGCGCGACGCGGCGCACCACCGAGCAGAACACGTCGCCCTCGTTCCATTGCGCCCCGGCCAGTTCCGCGGCCATCGAGGCGTAACCGCGCAGCACGACCTGCAGGCCGTTGACGCGCTCACAGGAGCGGGTGTTCATCTTGTGCGGCATGGCCGAACTGCCCACCTGCCCCGGCTGGAAACCCTCGGTGACCAGTTCGTGCCCGGCCATCAGCCGCACGGTGTGCGCGAAAGACGAAGGGCCAGCGCCGATCTGGACCAGCGCGGAGAGCACGTCGTGATCGAGCGAGCGCGGGTACACCTGCCCGACGCTGGTCAGCACCGACGCGAAGCCCAGATGCCGGGCCACCCGCTGTTCGAGCTGGGTCAGTTTGGCGGCGTCGCCGCCGAGCAGATCGAGCATGTCCTGCGCGGTGCCCATCGGACCCTTGATGCCGCGCAACGGGTATCGGTCGATCAGCTCGCGCAGCCGGGTCAGCGCGATCACCAATTCGTCGGCGGCCGAGGCGAATCGCTTGCCCAGCGTGGTGGCCTGTGCGGCGACATTGTGCGAGCGGCCCGCCATCACCAGCGTCTGGTACTCGGCGGCCCGCTCGGCCAGCCGCGCGGCGACCGCGACGCCGTGCGCGTACACGTGCTCGAGCGAGAGCCGGATCTGTAGCTGTTCCACGTTCTCGGTGAGATCGCGGCTGGTCATGCCCTTGTGGATGTGCTCGTGCCCGGCGAGGGCGTTGAACTCCTCGATGCGCGCCTTCACGTCGTGGCGGGTCACCCGCTCGCGCTCGGCGATCGAGGCGAGATCGACCTGTTCGAGCACCCGTTCGTAGTCCTCGACGACGCCCGCGGGCACGTCCACCCCGAGGTCGGCCTGCGCCCGCAGCACCTCGAGCCACAGCCGCCGTTCCAGCACGATCTTGTGCTCGGGCGACCACAGCCGCACCAATTCGGGGCTGGCGTAACGGGTGGCGAGGACGTTCGGGACTGGGCTCACGGGCAGCCAGTTTAGTGGGAGTACGAGGGGCCCCCGGAGTCGGAGGTCAGCGGTCGGCCGCGGCCGCCGTCGGCGCTCGCGCCGATGGGCTCGGGCCCGCGCGCGGGGGGCGCGATCACGTCGATCAACTCGAGCAGCGCGCCGCGGGCGACCCGGCGCGGCTGGGGATCCTGTTCGGTCAGGGCGGCGACCACCGCGCCGTCCACCACGGCCACCAGCCGCCGGAGTTGTTCGATCCGAACCGCCCGATCGGATCGGCGCAGCACCTCGGCCAGCAGCTCGTCGAGCTGGCTGCGTAGTCGGAGCTGCACCTCGCGGAGTTCGGGGTGCCGGGCCGAGGCCACCGAGCGTTCGTAGCGGGCGATGAGGCGGCCGCGCTCGTCGTGCCCGTCGGCGCCGACCAGCAGGTCGAGCACCAGATCGACGGTCGCCTCCGCGCCGCGGCGGCGATGGGTCACCTCGCCCACCCGTCGCCGCATGGCCTCGAGCTCCGCGTTGCCGCTGAACTCGACCGCGCGCGCGATCAGATCCTCGAGCGATTCGAAGTAGTACGTCGTGGACGCCAGCGGGAGGTCCGCGCGGGTGGCCACCGAGCGGTGCCGGACCGCCTCGAAACCACCCTCGAGCAACAACTCGGCCGCGGCCGCGACCAGAGCCTGGCGACGCCTTTCGCCTTTCGGGGTCGTCGCGGTGATCACCGTGTCATCGTGCCAGTCATCATCGGTTCATCCGTGCCAAATCGGTGCGATCCATGGGAATTCAAGTGCGCCGGAGCCGACAACGCCGTCGGGGTTGAAAACGCAACCTTAGTTTTTCTACCGCATTCCGGCGACGCGGGTGGGCGAGACCGGAAAGTCTTTGCGCGACAGCCGGGCTCACGACTCGAGATATCGGCCAAGGCGGGCGAGTGCCTCCTCGATTTCGGCGGTCGCACCCGCGAAAGAGATACGAACCGTATGGTTTCCATTGCGGGTGTCGAAATCGATGCCGGGTGCCAGGGCCACGCCCGTGTGCGCCAGCAGATCCGCGCACCAGCGCGTCGAATCGTCGGTCAGGTGGGCGATATCGGCGTAGGCGTAGAACGCCCCGTCGGCCGGCGCGAGATCGGTGATGCCCAGTTTGGGCAGGCCCTCGAGCAGCAGGGCGCGGTTCTCGGCGTAGCGGCGCACGTGCCCGTCGAGTTCGGCGCGCGCCTCCGGGCCGAAGGCGTGCAGCGCGGCGTACTGCGAGATCGCGGGCGGGCACACGGTCATGTTCGAGGCCAGCCGTTGCAGGGCCGGGCGCAGCGCGGGCGGGGCGAGCATCCAGCCCAGGCGCCAGCCCGTCATGGAGAAGTACTTCGACACCGAGCCGATCACCACCGACTCGCGCGAGGTCTGCCAGGCCGAGGAGGTGGGTTCGGTGTCGACGCCCGAATAGACGATGCCGTGGTAGATCTCGTCGGAGATCAGCAGCGTGCCGTGCGCGTCGCACCAGCGGGCCAGGGCGGCGAGTTCGGCGGGGGCGATCATGGTTCCGGTGGGGTTGGCCGGGCTGGCCACGATCAGGCCCGCGGGCGGTTCGGGGAGGGCCTCGAGCATGGCGACCGTCGGCTGGAAGCGATGCTCGGGGCCGCAGTCGAGTTCGATCACGCGGCAGCCGAGCGCGGCCAGGGTGTTTCGGTAGGCCGGGTAGCCCGGGCGCGCGACCACCACGGTGTCGCCGGGGTCGAAGGCGGCCAGGAAGATCAGCGTGAACGCGCCCGAGGAGCCGGTGGTGACCACCACGTCGTCGGCGTGCACGGCGTAGCCGTAGGTGCGGCGGTGATGCTCGGCGATCACCTCGCGCAGCGGCAGGATGCCGAAAGTCTCGGTGTAGCCGAGCAATTCGGTCTCGAGCGCGGACCGGGTGGCGCGCAATACGGGAACGGGTGCGGGCGTGGACGGTTGACCGGCGGCGAGGACGAGGACGTCGCCGTGGGTGCGGGCGCGTTCGGCGGCGGCCTTCCACACGTCCATGACGTAGAAGGTGGGCACGGTCGACCGTCGGGATTCACTACGCACTCCGACGACAGTAAAACACCCGGCGGCGACGCGCCCGA
This sequence comes from Nocardia sp. NPDC004068, assembly GCF_042874315.1. Taxonomy (NCBI): domain Bacteria; kingdom Bacillati; phylum Actinomycetota; class Actinomycetes; order Mycobacteriales; family Nocardiaceae; genus Nocardia; species Nocardia sp. NPDC004068. Next base: position 6,469 of record NZ_JBIAMW010000013.1, on the reverse strand, counting down.
ACTATTCCTGAGACCACCCTGAGTTCTGCCCGCCCCTCCTGCGTATTGGGCAATTGTCCTGTTATCGTCGGCAGAATGCCTGACCGGGCACGCCGCGCGAGGCCGTACGAGGGGGGCTGGATCGTGATCCGGCCCGACTGGCGAACCACCCTGCGCCGGACCGATGGGCGCCCCCGGCGGCCCGAATCCGAGAACCCGAGCGCGGGCAGGAGGTTCGAGGCCGACGCCTCCGACGAGCAGGGCGTGGACACGAGCCTCGAGGCCGACGCCTCCGATGACTCGCATGAGAACACGAGCGTCCAGGCCGACACCTCCGACGACTCGCACACGGACACGAACCGCGGGCCTGATCCGGACGGTGAGGCGGGACATGAATCGGGCGGGGGCGGGGAACCCGAGCGGCATGTGCGCCGAGAAGATCGACAGGACATGCCGGTTCGACGGGCTTCCCACGCCGCTGCGGCGGCCGTGACGCGCGCGTCGGCGTGGGTTCGCGCGGGCGGTCGTCGCGTCGCCGAAATCGATTGGCGCGAGCGGATTCTCAGCGATCCACGACCGGCCTTGCGGGAGTCCGCCGTTCGGTCACGGGCATGGGTCGCGGAACATCGGGTGCTGGTGGCCGGGGTGGCCGTGGTCGCTTTGTTCGCGGCGGCCGACGGGGTCGCGCCCCGACCGGTCTCGGACTCACCCGCTCCCGGTAGCGCGCAACTGGTTCCCGTCGCGTACCCGCTCCAGGTGCGGGCGTCCGCAGAATCGTCCAAGCGCTACCTCAACGCCATCAACAACGGCGAGCGGCTGCGCGAGGCCCAGGTGGTGGCGGCCGCGGCGCGCGCGACCCTCGACCGCGCCAAGGCCGAGGCCGCCGCCGCGATCGCCGGAACCCCGCAGCCGTGGCTCAGCGGGCCGGCGACCTCGCTACCCGGCGGCGTCCCGCCCGGCGCGATCCTGCCCGGCGGCGGCGGATTCGCGCTCCCGGCCATCGGCATGTTCACCTCCGGCTACGGACAGCGTTGGGGCACTTTCCATTACGGCATCGATATCGCCGCCCCCATCGGCTCCCCCATCTACGCCGTCACCGACGGCACCGTCATCGACGCGGGCCCCGCCCAGGGCTTCGGCCTCTGGGTGCGCATCCGCCACGACGACGGCAGCATCACCGTCTACGGCCACATGTACGACTTCTCGGTCTCGGTCGGCGAACGCGTCCGCGCGGGCCAGCAAATCGCCCGCGTCGGCAATCGCGGCGACTCGACCGGCCCGCACCTCCACTTCGAGGTCCTCATCAACGGCCAGCACGTCGACCCGCAGCCCTGGCTGGCCGTGCACGGTATCCGCGTCGGCTGACCGCGTTACGCCCGGGTCGGCACCGAGATGCGGTCCTCGACCGCCGCCAGCGCGATGTCCCCGCGGAAATGGCTGCCGGGCAACTTGATTCGCTCGATGCGGTCGTAGGCGTGGGCGCGGGCCTCGGCGAGATCGGCGCCGGTGGCCACCACATTGAGGACGCGGCCGCCCGCGGAGATCAGGGCGCCGTCCTCGCGCAGGGCCGTACCGGCATGCAGCACTTCGGTATTCGGCTCGGCGGCCTCGGTGCCGGTGATCAGATCGCCCTTGCGCGGGTGGGCCGGGTAGTTCTCCGCGGCCAGCACGACAGTGATGGCCGCGCCGTCGCGCCAGCGCGGGGGCTCGGCCTGGTCGAGGGTGCCGGTGGCGGTGGCGTGCAGCAGCGCGCCGAGCGGGCTGTCCAGCAGCGCCAGCACGGCCTGGGTCTCGGGATCGCCGAAGCGACAATTGAATTCGACCACCGCGGGCCCGGCCTGCCCGATCGCGAGCCCGGCGTACAGCAGCCCGGAGAACGGTACCCCGCGCCGAACCAGTTCGGCCGCAACGGGTTCCACGATGTCGGTGACGATCTCGGCGACCGTCGATTCGGGCAGCCACGGCAGCGGCGTATACGCGCCCATCCCACCGGTATTGGGCCCGGTGTCGCCCTCGCCGACCCGCTTGTGATCCTGCGCGGGCAGCAGCGGCACCACGGTCTCGCCGTCGACCAGGCAGAACAGCGACACCTCGGGCCCGTCCAGGAACGATTCCAGCAGCACCGGATGACCCTGCTCGAGCAGTTCGGCCCCGTGGTCGCGGGCGGCCGAACGGTCGGCGGTCACGACCACGCCCTTGCCCGCGGCCAGCCCGTCGTCCTTGACCACCCAGGTCGGGCCGAAACGGTCCAGCGCGGCGTCGAGTTCGCCGGGGTGGTCGACGATCTCGCTGTGTGCGGTGCGCACCCCGGCCGCGGCCATCACGTCCTTGGCGAACGCCTTGGACCCCTCGATCCGCGCGGCGTCGGCCGACGGCCCGAAACAGGCGATGCCCGCCGCGCGCACCGCGTCGGCGATACCCAGCACCAGCGGCACCTCGGGTCCGATCACCACCAGATCGGCGGCGAAATCGCGGGCCAGCGCGACCACCTCGGGGCCGCTGCACGGATCGACCGCGCGCACCTCGGCGTGCTGGGCGATCCCCGGGTTACCGGGCGCCGCGCAGATCGCGCTCACCCCCGGATCGCGGCGCAGGGCCTCCACCAGGGCGTGTTCACGGGCTCCGGAACCGATGACGAGTACGCGCACGCACGACAGCTTAGGGGTAGGCCCATAGACTCGCCCCATGGCTTCTGTTTTCAGTGCGATCATCGCGGGCGAGTTGCCCGGACGGTTCGTCTGGGAGGACGACGAGTTCGTCGCGTTCCTCACCATCGCCCCGGTCACCCAGGGTCACACCCTGGTCGTGCCGCGTGCGGAGATCGACCAGTGGCAGGACCTCGACCCGGAGACGTTCGCGCGGCTGACCGCGGTCGCGCAGAAGATCGGCCGGGCCGTGCGCGCCGCGTGGGACGCGCCCCGCGCGGGCCTGCTCATCGCCGGACTCGAGGTGCCGCATCTGCACCTGCACGTCTTCCCGGCGTTCGAACTGAGCGACTTCGACATCTCCGGCGCCGATCCCGAGCCGAGCAAGGAATCCCTCGACGAGGCGCAGGCCAAGATCAAGCAGGCGCTGCGGGATCTCGGTTACGGGGCCAACGTGCCGGACTGAGCCGAGGGCGCCCGCCGCGGCAACCGCTACGCCACCGATGTACCCGACTCGACGCGGCGCGGCAACCGCACGGTGAAGGTGGTCCCCGCGCCCTCGGCGCTGGTCACCGACACCGTGCCGCCGTGCGCGGCGACCAGGGCCTGGACGATGGACAGGCCCAGGCCGGTGCCGCCACTGTCGCGGCTGCGGGAGGTGTCGGTGCGGTAGAAGCGTTCGAAGACGCGCTCGGCCTGATCGGGCGGCAGGCCGGGGCCGGTGTCGGCGACCTCGACCAGGACGTGGTCCTCGTCGGGGGTCAGCCGGACGGTCACCGACGCGCTCGGCGGGGTGTGGATGAGGGCGTTGTTGACCAGATTGGCCAGCACCTGCCGCAGCCTCGGCTCGTCGCCCGGAATCTCCAGAGTGCCTGGGCCGGAACGGATTTCGAGATCGATCGGACGTCCGGGTCCCTCGGGTCGCTGCGCGGTGTCGACCGCCCGCGCGTTGTGCACGGCGTCGCTGGCCAGCGCGAGCAGATCCACCGGACGCCGCTCCAGCGGACGTTGCGCGTCCAGGCGCGCGAGCATGAGCAGATCCTCGACCAGCAGGCTCATTCGGTTCGACTCGCGTTCGATGCGGTCGGAGAACATGGCCGGATCGTCAAGCGCCCCTTGCCGATACAGTTCGGCGAAACCCTTGATCGTGGTCAGCGGCGTGCGCAGTTCGTGACTGGCGTCGGCGACGAAGCGGCGCATCTTGGCCTCGGACCGGCGGGCCGCCTCCTCCGACGCCTCGGTCGCGGCGAAGGCGTGCTGGATCTGGGTGAGCATGCCGTTCAGCGATTGCGAGAGTCGACCGACCTCGGTGTTGGTGTTGCGCACGGGAACTCGCCGATCCAGGTCGCCGCCCGCGATGTCGGCGGCGGTCTTCTCCACCTCGCGCAGCGGGCGCAGGCTGCGCCGGATCACCAGTTGCGCCACCGCGGCGAGGGCCACCAGCACGATCGCGCCGACGACGACCTGGAGGCCGATCAGCCGGTCCACGATGTTCTCGGTCTCGTTGAGGCGTTGCGCCACAGTCGATGTCGTGCCCTGCGGGGAGACGACCCGCACCACGCGCCAGTGCATACTCGAATCACCCACGGAGCCAACGGTTCTCGGGTGCCGATCGAGGTCGGCCGGAATCTCCGGAGTGGAGTTGCGGTCGGGCGCCTCGAGCCGGATCTGGTTGCCCGACGCGTCCTTGACGTCGACGTAGAACGGGATGAAGTTGCGATCGAACGACGGTCGCGGTGGCGGCGGCCGGTTGGAATCGGCCGAGCCCCTGGCCAATTGGACGATCTGCCGGTCGACGCTGTCGAGCAGCACCCGTTGCATCGCCGAGGTCACCGCGATGCCGGACACGAGCAGCCCGAGCCCCGCCAGGCACACCAACGCGACCACCAGGGTCACGCGCAGCGGCACCGACGCCAGACGACGCGCGACCGCCCGCCGCACATCGCTCATTTGGCCGAGGACTTGCTGCGGCTGGGCGCGCGCATCACGTAGCCCACGCCGCGCAGCGTGTGGATGAGCCGATCCGGGCCCGTGTCGACCTTCTTGCGCAGGTAGGACACGTAGGTCTCGACGACCCCGACCTCCCCGCCGAAGTCGTAGCGCCAGACGTGATCGAGGATGCGCGGCTTGCTCAGCACCGTGCCCGCGTTGACCATGAAGTACCGCAACAGCGTGAACTCGGTGGGCGACAACGACACCGGCTCCCCCGCCTTCCACACCTCGTGCGTGTCGTCGTCCAGCTCGATGTCCTCGAATGTCAATCGCGAGGACTTCCGCTCGTCGACCGCGTGTCCCGACCGCCGCAGAATCACCCGCAGTCGCGCGACGACCTCCTCGAGACTGAACGGTTTGGTCACATAGTCGTCGGCCCCCAACGTCAGCCCCGTGACCTTGTCCTCGACCTCGTCACGCGCGGTCAGGAACAACACGGGCGCCTCGATCCCATCGGCCCGCAGCCGCCGCAACAACCCGAACCCGTCCATCCCCGGCATCATCACATCGACGATGAGCGCATCCGGCCGAAACGTCTTGGCCCGATCCAACCCCTCGGCCCCGTTCCCCGCACTGGCCACCTCGAACCCCTGATACCGCAGACTCACCGACAACAACTCCACGATCATCGGCTCGTCATCCACCACCAGCACCCGAGCCTCGGGCGCCCGATCAGGCACAGCGTTCATGGCCTTCATCCTCCCCGCCCCACCGCAACCCCGGCTGAGCACACGCTGGGAGATTCCTGGGAGCGTCGCTACGGCTCGCCGCCGTCCGGGGAAAGCGCGGCATACGCGGCCCCGGCGGCGTTCTGCTCGGCCTCCTTCTTGGACCGCCCGACCCCGCTACCGTAGGCGACCCCGCCGACGACGGCCCTCGCGGTGAACTCCTTGTCGTGATCGGGCCCGGTGGAGGTGACCTCGTAACTCGGCACCCCGAGCCCCCGTTCGGCGGTCAACTCCTGAAGACTGGTCTTCCAGTCCAGCCCCGCCCCCATCTTCGCGGCCCGCTCCAGCAGATCCGCGAACAACCGCAGCACAACCCGCCGCGCCACCTCGATCCCGTGCTCGAGGAACACCGCCCCCAACAGCGACTCCATCCCATCGGCGAGAATGCTCGACTTGTCCCGCCCCCCGGTCAACTCCTCCCCCCGCCCCAACCGCAGATGCGGCCCGAGCCCCCCGTCCCCCAACCCCCGAGCCACCTCCGCCAGCGCATGCATATTGACCACCCGCGACCGAATCTTCGCCAGCTCCCCCTCGGTCCGCTCGGGATGCCGGAGATACAGGAATTCCGTAATGCTCAGTCCCAGAACAGAATCCCCGAGGAACTCCAGCCGCTCATTGGTCGGCACACCGCCGTTCTCGTAGGCGAAGGATCGGTGTGTCAGCGCGAGCGTCAACAACTCGTCCTCGACGGGGACACCCAATGCCTCGATGAGGCCGGTTCGATCGGGCTGCTCCTCGGTCACGACAATCCCCCCTTTCCGTCTCTGAGCCCATAATATTTTCGCGGCCGTGAGTTGTCCTGAGGCCGACTAGGGACGGGCAACGACGATGGTCTTGTCGTCGTGTCGCTTGGAGCGAGGCATCATCACGCCGTGTGGGTCGGCATCAGCCTCCCAGCGGTGGCACCGAGCCAGGAGCTGGGAGAGATCGGCGGAGTCGAAGCCAGCAACCTCACGCCACGAAATGCCAAGGGATGCAAGAGGTTTGTATGCACCATCGGTAGCAAGAACAATCCAGCGCACGGCCGCGGAGGGGGCTGCTGCACGTTTGGGTGACAGTGGTTAGGCAGCCTGTCGGGCTGCTGGGGACATGATGGTTTCGAATTCGATCGGAGTCAACCGGCCC